>DSCS01000052.1 GCA_011048995.1 Bacillota bacterium | reverse complement strand
CTTTTTCCGTTTAAACGCCCATAACCGATCACAATATTGGGAGCATAATACTCCTGCACTTCAAAAAACTTTCCGTCATCTACGATTCGGGTAATGATATCTTTGACATCATAGGGCTTATTGGGGTTATCAGGAATAATATAATTCAGCTCCTCATCAACACGGTCCACCGGGTCTTCCGTGTTGGACGCAGGCGGCTCTTCGGTATTGTTTTGCGGCAGATAAGAGAGGAGAGCACGAATTCCTTCAAAAAGGTCCTTTTCATTATCATAAGTCATATGGGTCACACCGCTTTTTGTCGCATGGACCATCGCTCCGCCCAACTCCTCTTTGGTCACATCTTCATGTGTAACGGCCTTTACCACCTTCGGGCCGGTGACAAACATTTGAGACGTCTCTTTCACCATGAAGATAAAATCCGTCACTGCAGGAGAATAGACAGCCCCGCCTGCAGCGGGCCCCACTATAGCCGTGATCTGGGGCACAACGCCCGAATACATGACATTGCGGTAAAAAATGGACGCATATCCGGCCAATGCTCCGACACCTTCCTGAATGCGTGCTCCGCCAGAATCATTGATCCCCACCATCGGAGCCCCGGTTTTGGCAGCCATCTCCATGATTTTTACGATTTTCGCCGCTACAGTTTCAGAAAGAGACCCCCCGATCACCGTAAAATCAAAGGAATAGACAAAGACCAGGCGCCCTTCAACGGTACCGTATCCTGTCACCATTCCGTCTCCGTAATATTTTTTCTTTTCCATACCAAATTCATTACAGTTATGAGTCCTCAACGCATCGATCTCTTCAAAACTCCCCTGATCCATAAGCAGTTCAATACGTTCCCGTGCAGTCATTTTCCCCCGGGCATGCTGTTTTTCGATAGCGGGTGCTCCGCCCCCGAAACGGGACTTTTCCATTTTTTCTTTCAAATCCAAAATTTTGCGGTCGATGGACATAATCCTACTCCTCTCCGGATTGGCATAATTCTGTTAATACTTTGGCAGATGATCTGGGATGAAGAAAAGCAATACGGCTCCCATGAGCCCCGTGTCGAGGCTCTTCATCGATCAAGCGTATTTCTTTAGCTTTCATTCCCTCCAGTTCGTTTTCAATATCATCGGTCTCATAAGCAAGATGATGAATCCCTTCCCCCTTTTTTTCAATAAATTTGGCTATGGGACTCTCTTCTGAAAGGGGCTCCAAAAGTTCGATTTTGACCTCACCCACTTGAAACATCGCTACCCGCACTTTCTGCCCGGGCACTTCCTCTGTACCGGCGAACGTCAAACCTAAGACATCACGGTAAAAAGGAATATGCTCATCCAAAGACGAGACGGCGATTCCGACATGGTTGATCTTTCTGATCATAGTCATTCACTCTCCTTTTTTAAAAAATCGTGCAAACTTTCATTTATAAAACGGTAAGGTTGAACCTTTTTCTGATAGATCATCTCCGCCCATTCCTCCACATTATTATAAAAATCCATTTTTTTGTCAAGCAATTCATGGATTTTTGCCGAAAAGATGCGTTTTAGCTCTTTCTGTATCCGTTCTTTTCTTTTTTGCTCCAAAAGTCCGGAAAGGCTGAGATGCTGAAACCATTCTTCGGCTTCCTCTTCCAACGCCTCCAAGCCTTGCTTCATTTTGGCCGAAACCATACAGACAGGATTCATCTTCTCCATTTCATGGGCATATTTAAACCCCAGGACATACTCCACTTCCGTCCGAAGCTTATCGGCCCCCTCTTTATCGCTTTTATTGATGACGAAAATATCGCCGATCTCCATGACTCCGGCTTTCATCGCCTGTATTTCATCTCCCATTCCGGGGACCAGAACCAACAGGACAAGGTCTGTCAGTTCGATGATATCGACTTCTGTCTGTCCCACGCCGATCGTCTCGACGATCACAGTATCAAAGCCGGCCGCATCCAAAACTTTAATAGCATCGACCGTAGCCCGTGAAACTCCGCCGAGATGACCCCGTGAAGCCATGGACCGGATAAAGACATGCTCATCCTCTGCATGGGATTGCATTCTCAACCGGTCACCGAGAAGAGCCCCTCCGGTAAAGGGCGAACTGGGATCTACAGCCACGACAGCCACTTTATGGCCCTTGCGGCGCTCTCCGGCAATCAAAAGATCAGCCAATGTGCTTTTTCCTGCTCCCGGAGGGCCTGTGATCCCCAAAATCCTTGCTTTCCCCGTATGGGGATGAAGCAGGTCAATGAGTTCTTCACGTCCCAGGCTGTCATTTTCGGCCAGAGAAATACCCCGGGCAATAGCCCGGGTCTTCCCCAGGACAATATCACGGGCTAAGTCTCTCATCTACTCAATCATTCCTTTGGGATTCAATAAAATCAACGATCGTCTTAATAGGAGTCCCCGGCGTAAAAACAGCCTGAATCCCCTTCTCCCGGAGGAAAGGAATATCTTCCTCCGGGATGACACCGCCCCCAAAGACTACAATATCTTCGGCATCGTTTTCTTTCAGCAGTTCCACGATTTTTGGAAAGAGTTCATTATGGGCTCCGGACAAAAGGCTTAACCCCACAAAATCGACATCTTCCTGAATCGCCGTCTTGACAATACTCTCCGCTGTCTGACGGATTCCGGTATAGATCACTTCATAGCCTTCATCTTTTAAAGCTCTGGCGACATATTTAGCCCCGCGGTCATGTCCGTCCAGTCCGGGCTTGGCAATCAGTATTCTCAATTTTTTTTCTTTCATGACGTCCCCTTCCTCTAAAGAACAATGGACTCGCGATACTCACCGTAAACATCGCGGAGCACATTACAGATCTCCCCTAATGAGGCGTAACCTTTGACGGCTTCTATGATCAAAGGCATCAGATTTACATCGCTCCGTTTCGCCGCTTCCTCCAAGTTTTGCAAAGAGCGGCGGACGGCCTCGTTATCACGCTCTTGTTTGATATGGGCCAGTTTTTTGATTTGAATTTCACGCAGCGTAGGATCCATTTTTAAAAGATCCTTCGGGGCTTCTTCTTTTACGGCAAATTTATTCACTCCGACGACAATACGCTCTCCTTTTTCAACATCTTTCTGATAACGGTAAGCGGCATCCTGAATCTCTTTTTGCACATAACCCTTCTCTATTGCTTTGACCATGCCGCCCATCTCCTGAATCTTTTCAATATAAGCCATGGCCTCATGATAGATCTTATTGGTCAATTCCTCAACATAGTAAGACCCGGCTAAAGGATCCACCGTATTGGCCACTCCGGACTCATGAGCTACGATCTGCTGGGTTCTTAATGCAATGCGCACAGAGTCCTCTGTCGGCAAGGCCAAAGCTTCATCTTTGGAATTGGTGTGCAGGCTTTGTGTACCACCCAGCACGGCAGCCAAAGTCTGAATCGCCACCCTGACAATATTATTGTCCGGCTGTTGAGCTGTGAGCGTAGAGCCGCCGGTCTGGGTATGAAAACGCAGCATCTGAGATTTCGACGAGCGCGCTTTGAATCTTTCTTTCATAATGACAGCCCAGATCCGACGAGCGGCTCTGTATTTGGCCACTTCTTCCAAAAGGTCATTGTGGGCATTAAAAAAGAAGGAGAGTCTGTCGGCGAATTGATCCACATCCAACCCCGCTTTAACAGCTGCATTGACATATTCCATGCCGTCGGCGATGGTAAAAGCCACTTCCTGAACGGCTGTTGAGCCAGCCTCTCTGATATGATATCCGGAAATACTGATGGTGTTCCATTTAGGGACTTCCTGAGAACAAAACTCAAAAATATCGGTAATCAACCGCATTGAAGGCTCGGGAGGAAAAATATATGTCCCGCGGGCAATATACTCTTTGAGAATATCATTCTGAATGGTGCCTCTCAATTGATCCCGGGAAACTCCCTGTTTTTCACCTACGGCAATGTACATCGCCAAAAGGACTGATGCCGGGGCATTGATCGTCATCGATGTGGAGACCTTATCCAGGGGAATCCCGTCGAAAAGGATCTCCATATCTTTTAACGTATCAATAGCGACACCGACCTTCCCCACTTCTCCGATACTCATATTGTCGTCGGAATCATACCCTATCTGTGTAGGTAAATCAAAAGCCACAGAAAGCCCTGTCTGACCCTGCTCCAAAAGGTATTTATAACGTTTATTGGACTCCTCTGCCGTCCCGAACCCGGCATATTGACGCATGGTCCAAAAGCGTCCTCTATACATCGTAGGCTGAACACCCCGAGTAAAAGGATACTCGCCGGGGAACCCGATTTCTTCATTCCATTTTTCCTCATCAAAGGAAGCGGGGTAATAAGCCCTTTCTACGGGAATATCTGAGCCTGTGACAAAGGTCTCTTTTCTTTCGGGAAAGCGGCTGGTAACCTTTTTGACTGTCGTCTCTTCCCATTGGTCATGAGCTTTCTTTATTTTTTTGAATTCCTCCACAATAGCCTCCTTACCTGTTTTGAGTCAAGGACAACGTCTCTTCGGCAATCATAAGCTCTTCATTGGTAGGGATAACAAGGACTTTAACACGGCTTCCGGGAGCTGATATATCAACTCTTTTTCCCCGGACCTTGTTTTTCTCCCTGTCGATCTGAATCCCTAAAAATTCCATGTCACTGCAGATCTCTTCGCGGGTCTCCCATCCGTTCTCTCCGATGCCTGCGGTGAAAACCAAAGCATCGGCGCCGTTCATCACAGATAAATACGCCCCGATATATTTTTTTGCATGATAATGGACAAGATCAAGGGCCAGCTGTGCCCTTTTATCTTTTTCATTCCATGCCTTTTGTTCGATATCCCTCATATCGCTGGAGATACCGGAAACTCCCAGCATTCCGCTTTTTTTGTAGATCAAGTCATGTAAGTCATCAGAAGTGAAATCTCCGGTATTGAGCAGATGAGTCAAAATCCCCGGGTCGAAATCTCCGGCTCGTGTTCCCATGGGAATACCGCACATTGTACTGAAGCCTAACGAGGTGTCTACGGAATGGCCGTTCTGAACAGCGCTGAAAGAGGTCCCGTTCCCCATATGACAGGTGATGATTTTGGATTTCTCAAAAGGTTTATTGATCATTGAAGCTGCTTCCAAAGCCACATAGTGATGAGAAGTCCCGTGAAAACCGTAACGGCGAATACCGTACTTTTCATAAAGCTCATACGGTAACGCAAACATATAGGCTTTCTCGGGCATCCTCGAATGAAAAGAGGTGTCAAAGACGATCACATTGGGAACACGGGGAATCAGTTCCAGCATAGCCCTGACACCCACTAAATTGTGCGGATTATGAAGGGGAGCCAGGTGATTCAGCCCTTCCAACGCCGCAATATCCTCTTCTGTGACAACAGCGGAATCCTTATAGATCTCTCCACCATGGACATAGCGATGTCCCACAGCATCGATCTCATTAAAATCTGAGATGACCCCGTGATCACGATCCTTTAATATATCCAACACTGCGGCTAATCCCTCCTTATGCCCGGGGAAATGCATTGTTTTTTTATACTTCTCCCCGCCTGATTTCCAGGAAATCAAAGATTCTTCCAACCCGATGCGTTCCACAAGCCCTTTGATGAGAGTCTCTTTCGTGGCCATATCCAACATTTGAAATTTGATGGAAGAACTCCCTGAATTAAGCACTAAAATTTTCATACATCATCCTCCGTTTGAATGTTTCGCTTCAATTTAATGACAACATCGCCCTGGATCTCTCTTTCAGCAAAGTCTGCTGAAATAAAAATCCTGGAAAAATTATTAAATACACTCTCATCGGGGTAAACAGCATTGAGATAGAGACTGTCCATATAGAGACTGAGATGAGACGGCCGCGCCATAAGGCCTTTGATGAACTCCCCGGGGCGGGAAGAAGGGCGTATACCGATGGTCAACCTTTTGTTATGATAGATCTTCACAGCCGGTAGACTGTCAAAAAAAAGAAGATAGTCATCCATCGGAAGATAATAAGGCTTTTTCACCCCTTCTATTTTCTTTTTAAAAAAACTTCTGGCCAAAACCCCTGTAATTCCCGTTATCTCGACTGTGGTGGCTTTGATGCCGTCAAAATCCCTCTCCCTGAAGGCTACGGGGTAACGTTTTTCCAGTTCACGGGCCATGGCGGCCATTTCACGGGAGCCCTCTTCTTTTCCCATGACAGCAAAATAATCATCTCCGTTGCGGGCCCCGATGAGCATCCCCTTTTCCAAAAGGGGCATGATCTGCTTTTCAATGTCGATTCCTGTTTTTTCAAAAACATTTTTACGGGTTTTTAAAAAATTTTGAAACAACTGTGTGGAAAAAACCATTTTACGCAAACGAGCGTAATGTTTCTCAAAATCAGACATGTTGACTTTTAGGAGAAAATTAGCATCTGCAGGAACATATTTCAGGCTTTTCTCTGCTGCCGCCTGCCCTGCTTCCCCTCTCAGAGGGTTCTCAAAAGAATAGGATATCTTCACAGCATTATGCTTTTTTAAGACATCGGCCCTTCCCCATATGCTGTCACCGGCCTCGATCTCAGGAAAAAACTCATCGGATTTGTTCAGAACAAAGCGCAGATCTCCGCCGCCCTTCATTCGTTCTTTTTGCCGGGGATGAACAGAACCCGGTTTCAGAATATAGCCGGGATTGCTGGAAATACATAGAATATTCCCCTCAACGGTTCCCAATGATTTTAAAAGCGGAGCCAGAAAAGAAAGTTCGATAAAAATATAATAATTCTTCTCTTTATCCACCGCCACATAAAAATCCTTATCGGGAAGCCAGCGGATCCATGCTTTATCTTTAAAATCACCGATATATTGGTCGATAACAGGGGAATCTAAATGAAGAAAAGATTTAAAAGATCGGATTTTTGCAAAAGCCACTGTGTCATCGGGGAAATAATCAGGAGCCTGGCCACGATTGAAATAATAGTATGCCCCGATGATGAAGAGGATAAGAAAAATGAGGGCGATAATGCCCTTTGAGATTTTTTTTTTCATTGTTTTCCCTGCCAAAAGCAATGTGCCCGAAAGGAGTCGAACCTTCAGCCTACAGATCCGGAGTCTGTCGCTCTATCCATTGAGCTACGGGCACGTACGAGCAGTATTATAATGGCCCTTCTTCCTTTGTCAAGACAGATAAGCACGCGCGAAGGAACTAAAGCTCGAAGGATTCTCCCATCTCAGGGACAAAGACCTCTGCAGGCGTTATTTGTCTAAGGGATTCAGCAAACGCCAAGGCGGAATCTTCTTCTCCGTGAACCACAAAGATTTTTTTAGGCTGTGTTTTTAAGTTTCTGACAAAGCCCAATAATTCATCCCGATCCGCATGAGCAGAAAAAGACTCAATGCGCTCGATTCCGGCATGGACTTCATAAGGCTCTCCGAATATCTTCACAGGGCTCTCCCCTGTCAATATTTTCCTACCCAAAGTATTTTGAGCCTGAAAACCCACAAAAAGAACAGTATTGCGCTCATCTTCAATGTTATTTTTCAAATGGTGAAGAATGCGTCCGGCTTCCGCCATGCCCGAAGCCGAAATAATCACCATAGGCTCATCAGAATCATTCAGCTTTTTCGAATCTTCCACGTGCTGAATATAACGTAAAGAATCAAAGCCGAACGGGTCCCCCTCTTTGATGAGGAAATCTTGTGTCTCCCTGTCAAAGCATTCCGCATGAAGGCGGAACACTGATGTCGCATTGACACTGAGGGGGCTGTCCACAAAGACAGGGACATCGGGGATCTCTTTACGGAGAAAGAGCCGGTGCAAAGCGTAGACGACTTCCTGTGTCCGCCCTACGGAGAAAGAAGGAATAATGACTTTTCCTCCCCGGTTAACGGTTTTGCTGATAATCCGGCCCAAGTCTTTTTCCATGTTTTCAATATTATCATGAAGGCGGTCCCCGTATGTGCTTTCGATCACCAGATAATCTGTCGGGATATCGACAGCATCAGGGTCTTTCAGAATCGGGAGATGATTCCGTCCCAGATCTCCGGAAAAGAGAATATTCTTCCCTTCCGATTGAACCATGATCATAGCAGAGCCTAAAATATGGCCGGCATCATAAAATTTCAGGTTGACATCGTCGTTCAGAGAAAATATCCGGTTATAATTATAACTGACGAAATATTCAAGGGCTTTAATGGCATCATCCATGACGTAAAGCGGCTCAAACAGGTTTTTCCCCTGCCTGGCCCTTTTCTTGTTCACATAAGCCACATCGAATTCCTGGATATGCGCAGAATCCCTGAGCATAATATTGGCCAAATCCCGGGTCGCATGGGTACAAACAATATCCCCTTCAAAACCACGGCTGACCAATGTGGGGATGCTTCCCGAATGATCTATATGGGCGTGCGTCAAAAGAACGGCGTCTACGGCCTCCGGTTCGATGCCCTCCAGCTTTTTGTTCATTTCGAAAGCCTCTTTTCTCTTGCCCTGGAAGAGACCGCAATCGACGAGAAGCTGTTTCCCGGCTGTTTCCAAAAGATGTTTTGACCCTGTTACCGTCCGGGCTGCCCCGTAAATTGATAATCTCATATTATTCTCCCTTTTTCTCAGTTTTTAATCTCATAAAATCATCCTTCCCCAGAAGAAGGCCTGTTAAAAGAGGGTACGCCTCATTCAGCTTTGATCTTATCCTTTCGGACAAAGCCCGGATCTCCCATTGGGCATGAATATCGCTTCTGAGCCTGACAAAATGATACCATTCCCGCAGATTTGCTTTCACCGTCACTTTCCGGCGATGGGCATTGGTAAGAACATAATCAGCTCCGTTTCTGTCATATATTTTCACTTTATCATAAAACTCGTTGACTTTTTCCACCTCTTCCAGAAAGCTTTCTTCCTCCCCTATGGCTTTAATGGAATCCGGAACAGTGACCCCAAGATCAGGCGCGTAACTTCCCGCCAACCGGGACATCATCCGATGACGCTTCAGCTGGGCATAACAGGACGCAGAGACAAGGACTTCAAAGGTAGCGGATGCTAATTCAAAGGCCCGGTCAACACTGTCATAAAAATTGATCCCCTTCATAACTTCTTTGACGATTCCCTTCTTATCGACAGATGTCAAATGATCCAAAACGGACTGATAATCATACGGAGAATCCTGGAAAATCAGGCCGGCAATCACCTTATCTTCTCCGTCATTGGTCCTGGATATCAGACGAACTGTTTCCGGCCCCGGCTCGAGCCGCTCCGCCTTCACTGAAAAACGTCCTTTCCAGGGTTTCAGATCATACTCGCCGGGTTCATGAAAGACAACCAGGGAAGGAACAATGTCCCTGACAAGCCTGTAAAGCATCTCCCCCAGTTTTTGCAATTCAAAACGGGGAGAAGCGGCCAGCTTTCGAAGGATATATTCCAGATTGCGGGCATTCACAGTCATTCCCATCTGTGATGTCGTGGCCAGAGAAAGAATATAACGGGCATCTTCCTTAGCTTTTCCCGAGCGGTCACGTTCAGACAAATGAGGCTCATGCTCTTTCAGATAATTCATTATTGCAGTATAATATTTATTGTAGAGAAAGGCTCCCCGGCTCAACCGCTCATTAAATTCTCTTGTGAGCTCTTTATCATCTTTGATCTCGTCCGGGACAATATAGTCTTTATCTAATTTGATATACCGCTGAGACTTTTCCGTAAAAGAGACAAGCCGATGCTCCTGAAGCCATTCTGATGCCAATCGGGATATTCCTAAAATATCAAAATTAAAGACGGCATGCTCTGCAATAGAACCGTGCCCCATCCCATAAATGATTTTTTCATTGGAGCGGCGGGCCTTCTCCACTTCCTCTACAGCGGCCTTTCTCAGATCTTCTACGGAAACCGGAGAGCGGCTGATCCGGGCATAGGCTGCAGAAAGAGTCTCGGGTGTCAAAGCTCCGGCTTTTAACAGACGGATCAACTCTTCCCGGGCCCGGGGTTCTTCATCAAGCAATGCAGAGCGTATAAGCGAAAGAAGAGAGGCATCGATGTTCATGCCCGCAAGGATGACTTTCATATTCCCCCTTTTTTGAAGCGAGTATACAGGGGTCTCGTCTTCAAATCAAATATTTTCAGCCTTAATATCCCTGCATAGCTTTTCCCATGGAAAAAATCGGCATATAAATGGCTAAGGTCAGGATCATAACCACAACAGCCATGAAGACAATCAGCATGGGTTCAATGATCTGACTGATCCTATCCACCTTTTTATTAATCTCATTATCATAGAATTGATTGAACTTTAGAAGCATTTCATCCAGAGAGCCTGTCTCTTCTCCTGTGCCTACCATTTGAACCATAATAGAGGGGTAAATGGAGCCTTCCTCCTGCATACTGCCGTAAATGGTATATCCCTGCTGAATCTTTTTACGGACACGCTCCAGCGAGCGGCGATAGATCTCATTATTAATAATATTCCGGGAAAGCTCCAACGACTCCAGAATATTGATACCCGATGAGATAAGCAGGCCGAAGGTCTTGGAAAAATTGACCAAAATGCCCATCTGATAAATCGGGCCCAGATTCGGGAATTTCAGCAAAAAATTATGATAATGGTATCTCACAGATTCATTGCTGCGGATAAGATATTTCATCAGCAGAATCAGGCCTGTGATGAAAATGAACAGGAAAAAGAAATTTTTCCGCATAAATTCAGCGGCATTCATAATCATCAGCGTAATAGAAGGAAGATCCGCCCCCATGTCGGTATAGATCTTTTTAAATTTCGGAATGACAAAAAGCATCACACCTAATGTGGCTAAAAGGATAAAAGAGAAGACAAAAAGCGGATAACGTGTCGCTGACTTAATTTTATCGCGAATATCTTTGAGCCGCTCCATATATTCACTGATGCTGATAAGAGTCACATCCAGCCCTCCGGAGGCCTCTGCGCTTTTAATCATATTGACGAAAAGCCGGTCAAAGACTTTAGGGTACTTTGCTATAGAGTCTGAAAAGGCGACTCCTCCGCGGATGTCATCTATCACGCGCCCCAGAATGGTTTTAAACTCATCATTCTTCTCATCCCGGGCCAATGTCTCCAATGACTGCATAATGGGAAGGCCGGCTGAGATCATTGACCCCAGTTGGCGAGAGAACATGATCAATGTGGTGCTGTCGACCGATGTCCCGGAAATATTGATGCGGTTTAAAGCCTTGATAAAATCAGAAAAGGAGTATTTCGAAACGGCTCCTTTTTCACGGATATCCAGGATTGTCTTATCCTTATCCCGGAGCATGGAAACAAGCTCTTCCTTATTGACGGCAAAAATATCCTGTTTCACTTTACTTCCGTTGGTCTCAAAATAAGTGACGCGATATTCGGGCATTCTAGTCCTCTCCGAAAGTCGCAGCGAAGACTTCGTCTACAGTCGTGATCCCCCGTTCGACCTTCTCCATCCCATCATCGCGCATCAAGAACATCCCTTCACTTAAGGCTTCCCCCCTTAATTCATCGGAGTCTGCATTGCGGTAGATCATCTTCCGTAACGGCTTGCTTACTGAGAGGATTTCGAATATACCCAGGCGCCCTGAATAGCCGGTGTTGTTACAGGATAAACACCCCTGCCCCCTGTGAAGCACCGTGTCTTTTTTCAGCCCGTATTTCTCTAATGCCTCACTGTCAGCCACATACGCCTCTTTACAACTGTCACAGATGCGCCTGACAAGGCGCTGAGCAACGACCATATTCAAAGATGAGCCGACCAGGTAGGGAGGAATCCCCATATCTAAAAGACGGGCTACAGTAGCCGGGGCGTCATTGGCATGTATCGTAGAAAGGACCATGTGCCCTGTCAAAGCTGCCCTGATAGCGATCTCAGCTGTCTGCCTGTCTCTGATCTCCCCGACCATGATGACATCAGGATCCTGGCGAAGCATGGAGCGCAATCCGGCTGCAAAAGTCAATCCGGCTTTCTCATTCACCTGAACCTGGTTGACATTATCCATATTGTACTCGATGGGGTCTTCGATAGTAATGATATTTTTATCAGGAGTCACCAATTCTTGTAAAATCGCATACATGGTCGTTGTTTTACCGCTTCCGGTGGGGCCGGAAACAAGAATAATGCCATAAGGTTTTTTGAAATTATCAATGAACTGGGGCAAGACCCGGGGAGATATCCCAAGGCTTTCGACATCCAGCAAACCCATGGATTTGTTCAAAATCCGCATGACGATCTTTTCTCCATAGCTGGTGGGTAGAGTCGAAACGCGGATATCCACATTATAGTTTTTATGTTTAAATGAAAATCGGCCATCCTGAGGAATACGTTTCTCCGCAATATTAATATTGGCAATGATCTTGATCCGGGAAATAATAGCAGGCTGAAGTTTTTTGGGCGGCGTGACGATCTCCAAAAGCTTGCCGTCGATACGGAAACGGATCTTCAGCATATATTCAAAGGGCTCGATATGAATATCCGTAGCATTCTTATTGATGGCTTCGATGAGAATATAATTGACAAGACGTATGGCCGGAGCCTCATCCTCTTCTGAGACCACCATTTCCGGTTCCCGCTCCTCCTCCTGGCCGAAAGAGATCTCTCCTTCGGTTTCCATCTGGATCTCTTTGACTTTTTGGATCTCAGAATAAAGCCTTTCGATGCTGGAACTGATATCTTCGGCATCAGCCAGCATGGTCACAATATTCATTGAGACGATGCTTTTTAAGTTTTCCAGAAGGATAATATCCTCAGGATGCTCTGTGGCCACATAAAGCTTATCTGTACGCTGATCATAGCGGATGGGAAGAACATTATATTTTTGAGCGACTTCTCTGGGAATCTTATAGACGGCATCAGGACTGACATTGAAAAACATGTCCTTTGTGACAAGGTCGACGTTTAACTGCTCGGCCAAGACCCCCAAAAAATCGTCTTTGTCCACTAAGCCTAATTCGACAATGGCCTTTCCCAGCTTTATGCCTTCTTTTTTTTGATAATCCAAAGCGGCATTGAGCTGTTCCCCGGTGATCAGGCCTTTGCTTATCAGAAGCTCCCCTACCCTTGAGTAGACATTTTTGTAACGTTTCGGGTCAGCCATATCTTAACTCCTAACGGCCTTTACGGCCGGTTATTTTGCCTTTTGTCATTATCAATGATAAGAGAGAGACTTTCGTATAATCATAAGCAGGAGTCTTCAGCAGCTGTTTCATTTTGAAAATGCTGATATCGGGATAAGTCTCCAGTATCCGTGATATTTTTTCTTTTAATGTAAGGTAGCGGACTCCTGTAAAATCCTCTACCGTATCAAGGTTGATATTCTCAATCTCTGTAACCGGTATCCGGGAATCATAAAAAGAGAGGATCGCATCTGCAGATTCCTTGTAATATGAGAGGACCCGGTCATATTCCAGAAGATGAAAAGCCTTTTCAGGGTCTCGTCTCAATGCTGTGATGTGAATATCCCCTCCGCCCGATTTGATATTGTTCAAAACGCCGATAATCGTATTCCACCCTACAGCGGCCACGAACTCCACTTCAGCCATATCTAAAACGAAGTAAAGCTTGTCTTCCGCCAGCAAACGGGTAAAACGCTGGACAAGAATATTGGAAGTCCCTGAATCAAGGTACCCCTGCAGCGCCATCACTGTGACCTTATTATCTTTACCGGCTTCTTTGATCTCTTTGATCAATTTTTCCATAAAACCCCTTTCAATGGGAGTATTTCCTTTATCATATCATAAAGGCCTGTCTTTTTCAACCGGCCTTATTCAATGATGACTTGAATGCTGCTGGGATGTAGATCGATTAAACTGACACCTTCCGGATGTGTGATGGAGGGGACAAGGTTATAGTTCCCCTTTTCATATCCCTGCAAATCCAACTCAACATCGACGCTTCTGCGAAGCGCCTCTCCTTCCATCGAAACGGGGACCTCCATCTTCAGTGTTACGACTTTCGGATAAACAAGTGAATAGCTCCCCTTGATCCGAAGAGGAATCTCCTGAATCTCAACAGTTTTCAACTTCACGATCTCGATCTGAGCAAAGACCTTGTCATCTTCGTTGCGAAGCAAGGTTGTATGTTCAGGGATATTTAATGTCACTTCTTTTTGAAAAGATTCTGTTTTCCCTTCAATGTCCACAGGGGAAGTCTCCAAGGCCCGGACACTTTTAGGGCCGCGGACTTTGACGACAGAGGGCATCAGAATAATAGGCTCCAAAAGCTTATAGCCCCGGGGGGGAGCCCCTTTTGAAACAATATTTATGGGAACATACTTCTCTTCTTTTTCATCGATAACGACCTGGACAGCATGATATCTCTCCGTCAACTCGAAAAGGCTGAGATTCTCTGTTCCCATGATATGGCGTTTATCCATCTCTAATTCATATTTCCCTTTTTCAAATCCTGCCAGATGAACATCGTAATAAAGTTCCTTTTTTTTCATCTGCATGATCTCTACCCCCTTGGCCCGGATAAAGACAGCCACCTCAGACGGTTCGAAGGAGGCAATGACCAGGTTTTCTTTTAATCCTGAAAACCGGATCGGCAAATAAAGGGTCTCTGTCACGACCCGGTGACGGACCAATGAAAACCACAAGAGCAGAGCGATAACCAAAGCCAGGATCTTATAGAGGGTATTTCTCAAAAAAAACTCTGAGGGGAACTTACGGGGTTTCTTTTGCATCGTTCTCCTCTCTCTTTTCCGGGCCGGCAGTTTCCTGTCCCAATTTTTCCTTTTCAATCAGAAGATCATAAAGAATATCTTTCACTTCATTTCGATTCATCCCCCGTGTCAGGAACTGTCCTCTGTGGGCAAAAGAGATGCGCTTAGTCTCTTCAGAAATGACGATGACACCCGCATCCGTCAACTCGCTCAGCCCGACGGCAGCCCGATGCCTTGTCCCGAATTCACGGGGAATATTGGCCCCCTCAGGCAAAGGAAGGACACAGCGTGCTGCGTAAACACGACCGTTTCGAATAATAACGGCTCCGTCGTGAAGGGGTGTATTGAGAGAGAAGATCGTAACCAAAAGCTCTTTTGTGACGGCAGCATCTAAAATAACCGCATTATCGATGTAATTTCGTATATCCGTATTCTGCTCAAATACAATGAGAGCTCCGATTCTTTTAGAAGACATCTCCATAACCGCTTCAATGATCTCATTGATATAGGCCTCTTCCTCTGAAACAGCTTTACGCAATATGAAGGAAAAAAGCGGAAGTTTAGAGACCTTCGTCAAAATATTACGGAACTCAGGCTGAAAGATCAAAAGGAAAAAGACCCCCCAGATCACCAACAAAACACTGCTCAGATAATGAAGAAGGTTCAATTGCAGCCATTGAGCAGCAAAGAAAAGGAAAAGGATGATCAGCAACAGTATTGTCATCTGAAGAGCTTTGATCCCTCGGAATGTCATAAGAAGATAGTAAACAATCGTTGTGACGATTAAAATATCCAGAATATCAAGGATTGTGATGTTTTGAAGATAGATCAAAAAATTAATATCAGTGACCTCCCTTGATCAGGAATAATGCTTCTTCGCGTGTCGATTTGCGTTTAAAGGCCCCTCTCATGGCCGAAGTCACGGTTTTGGACCCCGGTTTTTTTATTCCTCTCATAATCATACAGAGATGTTCTGCTTCAACAATAACAAAAACACCTAAAGGTTGAACCAGGGTCATCAATGTATCGGCAATTTGCGTTGTAAGGCGTTCTTGAAGTTGGGGCGCCCGTGAAATCAGGTCCACCGCCCGGGCGATCTTGCTGAGTCCGGTCACGCGGTTCTCTTTCGGAATATAGGCCACATGAGCTTTTCCGAAAAAGGGAAGGAGATGATGCTCACACATAGAATAAAAAGGAATGTCTTTGACAATGACCATTTCATCTTCATCAAAATTAGCATGAAAGGTCACAACGATCTTCGTTAATTCCTCTTCTCTTTTTTCCAGGCCGCTGAAGATCTCTTCATACATGTCGGCAACCCTTGACGGAGTCGCTGAAAGGCCTTCCCTGTCCGGGTCTTCTCCGATAGCTTCTAACAGGGATCGTACGGCTTTTTTGATTTTTTCCTTATCCATTTCGCCCCTGCCCTTCTTCTATCAGTGCATCGATTTCAGGTGCTTCCAAAACTTCCCTGTCAAGAAGGGCCTCAGCTAAGCGGATCAGCGTATCTTTATTCTTCTCCAAAATGGTCTTGGCTTTTTTATAGGCTTCAAAGACGATCTTTCCCACAGCCCTGTCAATCCTCTCAGCTGTATTCTCACTAAAGTCACGGCTGCTTCCGAGGTCCCGGCCCAGGAAAATATGCTCCTCTTTTTTTCCGAAAGTCACCGGGCCAATCTCTTCACTCATTCCCCAATTTGTCACCATCTTCCTGGCAATATCGGTGACCCGCTCTAAATCGTCAGCAGCTCCACTGCTGTATTCATCGAAGACGATCTCTTCGGCTGCACGCCCTCCGAGGATCCGCTCCATCAATCCGGTGAGATAATCTTTGGTGTAGAGATGTTTTTGGTCCAGGGGAAGGAAATGAGTCACTCCCAGTGCCCGGCCGCGGGGAACAATGGTGACCTTATGGATAGGGTCTCCGTTTTTGGTCAGTTTACCGATCAGCACATGCCCCGATTCATGATAGGCGATGCGTTTCTTTTCTTCATCGGTGATGACAAGGCTTTTTCTGGCCTTCCCCATAAGGACTTTGTCCTTTGCTTCTTCAAAATCCTCCATCTCGACCTGCTCTTTATTTTCCCTGGCAGCCAGAAGAGCGGCTTCATTGGTCATATTGGCTAAATCCGCCCCGCTCATACCAGGCGTTGCTTTGGCTAAGATATCAAGACGGACATCCGGGCTTACCGGAATAGAGCGTGTGTGTACTTTTAAGATCTCCTCGCGTCCTTTCACATCCGGTAGATCGACGACGACTTGACGGTCAAAACGCCCCGGACGCAGCAGTGCCGGGTCTAAAACGTCAGGACGGTTAGTCGCCGCAATGAGAATAACCCCTAATTTGGTCTCAAATCCGTCCATCTCCACCAGGAGTTGATTCAGCGTCTGTTCCCTTTCATCATGCCCCCCACCCAATCCGGAGCCCCTGGAACGTCCTACGGCATCGATTTCATCAATAAAGATAATGGCCGGAGCGCCGCGCTTCGCCTGTTCAAAGAGGTCCCGCACACGAGCTGCTCCGACACCGACAAACATTTCCACAAAATCCGACCCGCTGAGAGAGAGAAACGGGACATTGGCTTCTCCGGCCACAGCTTTGGCCAGCAATGTCTTTCCCGTTCCCGGAGCCCCGACCAAAAGAACCCCTTTGGGGATCTTCCCCCCCAGGCGTTGGAAACGAGAGGGGGCTTTTAAATAATCAATGATCTCTTCCAATTCTTCTTTTGCTTCCTCACATCCTGCGACATCGGCAAAAGTAACCCCCACATCCCCTTTGGCGATCATGCGGGCCTTGCTTTTCCCGAAGGAAAACGCTTTATTATTGCCCCCCTGCATATTGCGCAGGAACATGACAAAAAAGACGACAAATATCAGTGTCGGAAGGACATAGATCAAAAAAAGCTTCAAATCCCCCGATGAGGGTTTTTTTATATTGATGTCCGATTCACGCTCTAAAAGACGCTCAATGGTATTGGCCTGATCCAGGGGGATAACGGTTTTAAACTCTTTGGCCTGATCCGGATAAGGCTCCTTAAAAGAGCCGGAAACATCCATTTCCTGAATATCCACAGACTCCACATTTCCTGTCTCCACTTGAGCAATAAACTCACTGTAAGTGATTTCCACTGTTTTCACTCTGTTTTGCCACTTGTTCAGCCAGCTGAAGGCCAGCATAAAGACAAAAAAGAGAATAATCCATATCATGATATCTTTAAATTTCCCCATTAACAATTCTCCTTCACCCTTTTGTTGCATTGTAAAGAAAGGGGCGTGAAAGTCAAGAAAAATTGGACATCAGGGAGTCTTTAGCAGCCAAAGAACGCACCATGAAAAGAAAACGGCCTGTAATCCCCCAGATCATGCCGAACGGGGCCTTAAAGAAAAGAATCTCATGTTTCAACGGACGGGATACTTCTTCAAGAGCTTTTGGAGTAAAACACCCGGAAACCGGGCCCTCATCCTTCTGCGGGTTCCTGTTCCACTCCAAAGTGCATGTCTTGAACGCCTCAGGCACCAGCAAGCTCTTCAGGGAAATAAAGTGAATCGACTCCACCTCAAGCGGTGAAGGAGTCAGTTCCTTCCGTGATAAAATATTAAAAACCCCCCCATACCCGTGGATGACCCGTCCCCCCGGATTGACAACGATTCCGATTTTCCCTACGGGAGTGATCCTCTCCGTAGGGATTCCCATCTCCTCGGTTGTTTCCCGGAGGGCTGTTTGAAGAAATGACCCATCCGTACTTTCCCGATGTCCGCCTGGAAAAGCGAATTGGCCCGGGTGAGAGATCCCCGTTGTTCTTTTTTCCAAAGCAATAAACCACTCCCCTTCTTCTCTGATAAAAGGAATAAGGACAGCCGACGCCGGCCGAGGGTTTCCTGTAGAAATCAGTTCCCATTCCTCGGGCTCTCTCAACGGCGGATAAAACATCTTAACCTCCGTAACGCTCGCTCAGCAGAGAAAGGGGCAAGCCGTAAATCCAATAATCATGCTCCCTCTCCCAGCTGAAAAAGCCTTCGGCGGCAAAAACATGCCGCAGTATCAGGTCATCAGGAAGGACAGTTTCCACATAGCGGATTCCCTCTTTCTGCATTTCGTACAAAAAAGAACGGAGCAGTCTGCGTCCGGATCCCGGGGAAGAACATTCAAAAAGAGTGAGTTTCACTTCTGCAGGAGGGTTTTCCATGGCAAAAGCGAGCCATGCAGGGCTCTCTTCATCCAAAATACGGAAAAATCGGCTTTCATCTGTCAAAACTTCAAGGATTTCCTTTTTTACAGGATAGGCCCGCCAGCCGTCAAGAATATACTCGCCGCATTGAGAAAAAAAAGAAGTTCGGTTTAAAAAGAGACGCTTTTCTGCCCTGTCTGCCGGGCGGTAACGGCCATCAGGAGATTCAATGGAACCGGACGCGATCTCCCTTGACTTTACATTCAGTTCTTTTTCTTTCAGAAAACCGAAGCGCTCAGCATTTTTAACAGACCCGATATTCCCCCAATAAGTCGCAAACCGGACGGTTTCCGGGTTCTCCCGGGCCACCCGGGGCAGCATATATTCTAAAAAAGCCTTTCCGATCCCCCGATGTTTAAAGGTAGTGTCCGACCGAAGCCCTTCAAGCCAGGCATCTTTTTCAGTAAGCCATGTCAGTTTGCCGCAGCCCACTAAACGCCCATCCCATTCAACAGCACAAAACTCTCCGGCATTATCACGGACCCAATCATCGAAAAGACCCGGAAGATAATCTGTGCCTTCCCAAAGGCTGCGCACCATGTTCGCAAGAGGGGCTTTATCCTCTTTTATCACGGGCCTTACATTAAAACTCATCTTAACTCCTGGCCAGACAAAGAGCCATAACATCCACACGCTTGGCTCCTGCCCTTTTCAATGTCTTCGCCGCCTCTTCCGCCGTAGCACCCGATGTCACAATATCATCCACAAGCAGAAGATAGCGCCCCTTGACATCCCCAGACGCCCGAAAAGCTTCCTGCACGTTTTTTCTTCGATGAGCTGTCTCAGAAAAAACAGACTGAGGCTTTGTATTTTTAACACGTTTCAAATAGTTCTGTTCAACAGGAAGCGGCAGAAACCGGGAGAGCTCCCGGGCCTGATTAAAACCTCTCTGCCGTTCTCTCTTGACAGAGAGAGGAACAGGGACAACCGCCGCCGGAGGGGAAACAGCATAAACCCGCTCGAAAAACGCCCCCAGCTCCCGCGCAAAAAAACGCAGCAAGGCCCTGTCGCCTTTGTATTTCATCAAATGAATCAAGTGAGCCATGATATCGTCATACCTGAAGAGAAAACGCCTGATCGACCAGCCTTCACTGCGGGAAGAGGAAACACAGGAAACGCAATAACCTTCATATCCCAGCGGCCGGCCGCAGCGTATACAGGATCTCTCCCCGATAAAAGGAAGCCTGTCACAGCAAGAAGAGCACAGCCCGCTTTCTGTTGATGTCTTAGCCCCGCACAAAGGGCAATATTGGGGAAAAAGAACATTTTCTAAGAAGGAACCCACTTCTTTAAACAGGCCAGAGCCTCTTCCCTTGTTTTGATCTCCCCGTCGATATGCATCCTGTGGATCGTATCGATAATTTTCCGTAAGTCTTCCCCCCTTTTTAATCCGGCCTTCTGTATATCATTTCCGTTGATCAATTGCTTTTTTCGTGAAATCTCGATAATAAACAGCGAAGCGTATTGTTGAAAGCGCTCATTATGAGAATACGCCGCCATGAGATAAAGCAAGGCCTCGACATCCAGGCGGCGGAACAGGTCATAGATCTGGCTTTTTTTCAGAAACTTTTTCGCATGAACAGTTTTGTACTGCTCCTGAATAAACTCTTCGACTTGATCGGAAAGCTGTTGAAATTTTTTAGTTAATTCAAAACGCTCAATACAGCTTTTTTTTAAACGGGGTTCCATTCCGCTGAAAAGAGCCATCAAGTAGAGAAAACGCTCCCTCACTTTCTTTTTTAAATAGAGCAGACGGAACCAATGATGAATATGGCGAATTTCCCTGAACACCTTCACCTTTTCCTGAGTAAAATGAGTGCCTTCCATCAGCTCCGGGAAGATTTCCAGCGATTCCATCAAAGAAAAGACATTTTCCGGATAATCTTCCTGAAAGATCAGAAAGAGTTCATCTTTGATCCTGCGTCCGGAAAGATAGTGAAGCGCCTTCATCTCCAATGCATTTTTTAAAAGGCTCAATGTCTGTTTCCCGAAAGAAAAGTCAAAACGGGCGGCAAAACGTATTCCCCTTAAAACCCTTGTGGGATCCTCAATAAAGCTGATCGTATGCAGGACTTTCAATATCCCCTTTTTTAAATCTTCGTAGCCTCCGAAATAGTCATAAAGATCACCGAAACTCTCTTCGGAAAGCGAGATCGCCATGGCATTGATGGTAAAATCACGGCGGTAGAGATCATATTTCAATGGCGAGCGCATGACCACAGGGAGAGCCCCGGGCCGTTCGTAGGTCTCTGAGCGGGCTGTGGCAATATCCATCTTAAAACCATCATCGAATATGACTGTCGCTGTCTGGAATTTTTTATGGGCAATGACTTTGCCTCCTTCACACTCCGCCAGATCACGTGCCACGTCAATACCGCTCCCCTCGACGACCAGGTCAATGTCAAAGGTGGGACGTTTCAGGAGAAGATCCCGAACAAAACCTCCGACGACATAGGCCCGATAACCCCTTTTATCCGCCATTTCCCCTGCTGATCGAACACGGCTGAAATATTTACCCTTAAGCCCGTATCGGATTTCAGAGGAAAGATTGATGATGTTTTTTTGAGGGCCTTCCCCCAGAAAATCTAAAAGAAGCAAATCATTTTTTGTGATGATCCCCGAAAGGGCGCCTTGTGATGACACCAAAACAATTGATTTTCTGTTTTCCAATATCTCCTTGCGGGCTTGAGACAGATCATCTTCTTCTGTCAGAACGGGGATCTCCCTGTCCGTATAATCCCTGACAGGAAGATGGCCGAACCCATGCTGATAAAGCCTGTTGATCTCTTTTTGAGTTACCAGCCCCTCAATCTTCCCGGAGCAGCTGAGCACAGGGATCTTTGAGTGATTATACGCCAGCATCTTCTCCCGCACCTCCGCTATGGACTCCTCTTCCGATGCGGTGACGACATGGGCATTCATTATTTCTTTTAAAGCGCGCGTCTTTTGGTAACAGCGTAAAATAATGTCAAAAACACGTTCCCGCGCATCAATAAAAGATGTCTCTTTCAACGCCACATAGGCAGCAGAGGGATGCCCGCCTCCTCCCAAAGGAGCCACGCATTTTCGTACGTCGATCTCTTTGTTTCGGCTCCGGGCCATAAAATAAACACTTTTACCTAAACGGGTCAGGACAAAGACGGCTTCCACAGAGAGAATGACAAGGAGGCGCTGAGCCACAAAAGAGATATTTGAAATATACTCTTCTCTTTCTGCAGTGCAAAAAGCGATTTTTCCGCGCGGGGTATCCATATAAAGACTCTGTTTCGCCAAATCGTCCATCACGGAGAGCTGTTCAGCTGTCAAGTCCGTCACTAAATAACGGGAGATATAGGACATATCTTTATTACTGAGCCGCTGAAATAAATCATAAAAATTCCTGACATCAGCCTCCTGAAGCGAAACATAACTGAAAAAGCCCGTATCTTCATACAGCCCCAACAAAAAAAGACGGACATGGGCCTCATTCAAGGGAATGTCATTTTTTTTGATCTCTTCCATAAGAAGGGTGATATTAGCTCCGTAAGGTTTATAGACCCCTTTTATTTCACTGTTCCTTAAAAACTCTTCTGTTTCAGGGTGATGGTCATAGATCAGGGTAACAGAACAATCTTTCAGATAGTCCCCGTTGATTCCTGTACGGTTGATGTCATTATTGTCCACTAAGATCATTTCTTTACAGGGAGCATCCAATTGGGAGGAAAAAAGAAATTTCACACCCAGATCCTCATTGCTGATGTAGTCGCGGACACCCCGCTCAGCATTGTCCGGAAGCACAGGGATATGATCGGGATAAAGCAGCCCGGCAGCAACCAAAGAGGCCAAACAGTCAAAATCCATGTTCGTATGTCCCGCAATAATCTTCATCGTATCCGCGCTCCTACAGAAAATTCAATGGTATCTTCTCCTGCTCCCCAAATATATTCCCATCGAACATACTTGAGAAGAAGTATCCTTTGTTCAACGCCGGCCCTAAAATAAAACGCTCCCTTTTCCCCGTCCCGGGAAACCCAACCCGCCGAAAAGAAAGGAACGGCCCAGGAAGAGAGTCCCTGTGCTTTTCCCCCCATTCGAATATGACTTATACTATTATACCTGGCATCCCTGTCATGGTCAAAGAAGTTTTCATGACGGACTTTGAGGTTCAATCCCTGCTCATTGCTTATTTTTCCCAAAAAGAAAACCGTATAAAAAGAAAAATTCAATGGCAGGATTTCCCAGTACCCCTCTCCCTGAAGCTGGTATTTATGGTACCGGGAACCGCTCAGAGGATACTCATAAAGCCCTTTGAGAAAAACACCCCGTGTGGGCAGATTGAGATCGTTCAAGGTATCCGCCCTGAAAGCTCCTTCCAGAAGCCATTGTTTTTCTTCTTCCCCGTCTTCATAGCGGTTAAAGGAGCGATACAGGAGGCGTGCACTTCTCTTCAAATAATATCCGTTATCGGAAATTTCCAGCCGTACCGCTTTCAAAAACTCCGTATAGGACACCGAAGGAAAATAGCTTCCTTCTTCATAAGAGAAAGAATAGGTCACGGCAAGAGGCGTCTTTAAAAAAGAAGTGGTTCCCGCGAAGAGGCTCATAGAAAAATCTCTACTGATGGAAATATCAATTCCGGCGAAATCACCCCATCGAAAGATCCGGTTCCGGTCAAAACGAAGATAACTCATAAAACCTTTATCAGAGCGGTAATTCCCTGTCATGCTGATAACATTGTTTTCTCTCTCTTTGACATGTAATTTCAGGGTGACTTCTTCTCCGTCTCTTTCCAGATAGGGTATCAGGATCGAAAACAACCCGGTGGAATAAAGCCTGTCCAGGCCACGAAGAAGGTCCGGCCCAAAGAACTGGCCTTGGTTGAACCCCATGATCTGCCTGACTTTATCCACAGAGACAAAACGGCTGCCTTCGATTTCAATATTTTCTATCTTCAGCCTGGACGTGTTCAGAGTCAGGATCCCCCCGTCAAAGTCCCAACCTTCAATATGGACGCCGTAAAAACCCTGCCCTTCTTCAACATTTTTGATCACTTTAAGCAAATGACGGACTTCCGCCAAACTTTCGGTCATATAAGTGACTTTGCCCTCAGGGCCTGATATCCGTATCTCCTTCATGGGGACAAAACGAGTAATGCGAAGCCCGTGGCCTTCGAGCTCCGCTTCAAAAGCCCAGGGCTGAGCGGGCAAGAGGAACTCCAGACAAGTTCTGTAGATTTCTTCCTCAGCGATGTACTTTCCGACAAATTGCTCCCGGCCTTCCATTCGGACTTTTTCCACATAATACTTCACTTGCGACATCCCGATTTTTCCCCGTATCTCTCCCAGATGTCTCTTCGCATGCTTATACCCTAAATCATAAAGTTCTTCAGCTTTATTAAAATGGCTACTGTTAAACTTTTCGACAGGAAAGGTCAAAATATAATCGGCTCTCTTTTTAGCCTCCTTTTCTCCACTCTCCACCAGATTCGAAGCCATCTTCTTTAAAGATGACAGTGCTGAATCCAAGTCCTCATCTGCAGGGGGAAAATCAAAAGCGATCAGCATGTCAGCCCCCAGCTCTTCTAATTCCTGAACCGGGAGATTATGATAGATTCCTCCGTCTACAAGGGCCGTTCCCTGATATTTGAGAGGGGGGAAGACACCGGGGATATTCATACTGGCTCGGACCGCCAATCCCAGATCGCCTTTCTGCCAGATATACCCTTGGCCCGTGATCAAATCAGCAGAGACGGCCCTGAAAGGGTAGTAAAGCAGATTAAAATCATTTAACCCTTCCGCCGCCGATACCGTGGACAAACGGGTCAGAAAAAGTTTCTGAAGCTCATACCCGGGTAAGATGCCCTCCGGGATCTGCGGCCCCCGGGAAGAAAAACTGATTCTTCCCATGAAGACATCATACTGCTCCTTTTGTGTCATTCTGACATTACTCCTGTCCGGGACGTCCAAAAACATCTCGAAAAAATCTGTCTGTTCTATCAAAGCGATGATTTCGTCTATATCATATCCTGCGGCCAGAAATCCCCCGATTATGGCTCCCATGGAGGTCCCGGAAAGCATGTCGGGGATCAAGCCTTCTTCGAAGAGCGCTTTTAACCCCCCCAGGTGGGCAAAACCCAGTGCTCCTCCTCCGCTAAGAGCCACTCCCCAATAGGAGTTCTTTGTCATGCTTTCCTTTATTTTCCCTGTCGGGTAGACATGTATCTGATAGTTGAAAGTGACATGGGCCCGTGCCGGAAATACAAGGCAAAACCATAAGAGAAAAAGAAGAGGTCCCCGTATTTTCATTCCGACCTGCCTTCCACAGTTAAAAAGGGTTTAATTTTCTCATAAGTCGCCGGCCCGATACCCTTGACGCGGAGAAGTTCATCGGTTGACCGAAACATCCCCCTCTTCCGGCGGTAATCTACAATGCGCTCTGCCAAAACAGGCCCGATACCTTTGACATGCGTAAGCTCATCTTCTCCTGCGGTATTCAATTCCAAAGGAAAGGAAAAGGAATCTTCCGCTTTCCCGAAACCATCGTTACCCGAGAGACTCTCTTTCGTTTCCGGCCCCGCTTTGAATGAGACATGCCTTGCCGTATACAAAACGGCCGTAAACAAGAACAATAACAAGGCTAAAAAATAAAAAATCCTATATAAAAAGGGCCGGTGACAAAGCATAGAACAGATAAGCGCATAGTATGCCGGCAATGATCAAAAAAACCATGGCTAAACGGTCTGCTGCCCGATACGACAATTTTTCGCGCTTCGTCCTCAGCTCACCTCCCCGGTAACAGCGACTTTCCATGGCATCAGCCAGCTCCTCAGCTCTTTTAAAGCACGAGACAAAGAGAGGGACAAAGACGGGAAGAAGCCGTTTAATTCTTTTAAACAGGTTCCCCCTGTCAAAATCGACACCCCTCGACATCTGAGCTTTTATCAGCCGATCGATCTCCTCTAAAAGAGTAGGAATAAAACGCAATGCGATCACTAACATCAGCGCAATATCTTCAACAGGGACTTTGAGTATTTTTAAAGGTTTCATAAAGTATTCCATGGCATCTGTCAGCCTGATCGGAGATGTGGTAAATGTCAGAATGATGGAACTGAAGACCAAAAGATAGATTCTCATGGCATACAAAAGGCCAAAATATAGCCCTTCTTTTGTGATTTTCCACCATAATGTCTCTCCGGGAGTGAAAAAGAGATTAAAAAAAGCGGAGAAGAGAATGAGAAAAAGAACCGGCCTTAACCCTCTCCAGATATAGCGGTAACGAAGAGATGAGAACATCAAAACCAGATGAAGAGACACCATAAGGAACAGATAGACAACAAGGGAGGGAAAGAGGAAAATATAAGCCATCACTCCCGTCAATCCGATAAATTTGGTCCGGGGGTCGAGATTATGAACCGCCGAATCCAGCGGGATGTATTGCCCAATAGTAAATCCGCCTAAAAATTTCATCGCTCGCTTTTCGCAAGATTATACAATAAAGCAGCCGTGGCTTCAAGGGAATCTTTATGTGTCCTTTCATAGGCATGGGAGGCTTCGACCCCCGGACCCAGGACAATCGTCCTTAAATCCAGCCTGGTACGCCTTGCCGCTGAAGCATCGGAACCGTAAAAAGGATAAATATCCACTTTGAAAGGGATCTTCATCTCTTCGGCCAAAACCTCCAGCTCTCTTCTCAAGGAGAGGTCATAAGGGCCGCTGCTGTCTTTGGCACATAGGCTCACGCTGAACTCATCCGACTCCTGCCCCCTTCCCGGAGCCCCCATATCAACGGCAATAAAATCAGCGCAATGATGATCCAGCCCGTTGGCTGCGCCGGCTCCGACTTCTTCTGTATTGTTAAAATAAAAAAGAAGAGTCCGGGGCGGGATCCACTTTTCATCCGCAACGGCTTTCAAAACACCCATGAGCAGCGCCACTCCGGCCTTATCATCCAGAAAACGGCTCTTGACATACCCCGTCTCCGTTATAACAAAACGGGGTTCAAAGGAGACAAAATCCCCTACGGCAATACCGGCTTTCATTGTTTCTTCCGAAGAAACAGCTCTGATATCAGGGCGTATCTCCATATTTTCAGGTTTTCTCTCTAATTTACGGGCATCCTCATAGACATGTACCGATTGGGAATTTGAGAGGATCGTCCCTGTGATCTCCCCGTTTTTCCGGGTATGAATCAAGACATTTTCACATTCCACGGCAGACATCAGATACCCGCCGATGGGGACAAATGCCAGTCGGCCGTTTTGCTTGATCTCCTTGACCATAGCGCCTAACGTATCCACATGCGCATCCATCACCAACGCTTCTTTGCTCTCCCCGGGGATTTTAACGACAAAAGCCCCTTTTTTCAAAAGCTTCATTTCGGCACCCGGCATCATACGTTCCGCTTCCTCCCGGATAAGCTTCATGGCCTTCTCAGTTGATCCGGTAGGTGAAGGGACAGAAACGATTTTCTGCAAAAAATCCAGCACATAAACCATATCGACCATAAGACTCCTTAATCGGCTTTACGCCTGAAGACGGCCGGGGTTTCAAATTCCGGCAGATCAGGGTTTGTCAGAACTAAGCGGTCCAGATTGTTTTCGGTTCCTGCCATCTCTTTCAGCTTATTGATCCCCTGTTTTTTGTTTTCCCGGAACCCTTTTGCGATTACGGTTACCTTGATCTCCTCACTCATATCTCTGTCATAGACGACGCCGTATTTGAGGTTTCCGTATCCGTTTGTTTTCTGTTGGATGACCTTGACAATACGCTCCACTTCTCCCATTTCAAAATCCTGTCCCGTGGTCACATTGACAAGTATCTCATCGGCGCCTTCCATTGTGACATCTTCCATCAAAGGACACTCCACGGCTTTTTGAGCCGCTTCTACGGCTTTGTTTTCTCCGACGCCCAAGCCCATGCCGATGAAGACATCTCCGGGTGTTTTCATGACCTTTGAGAGGTCGCTGAAGTCTACATTGATCACACCGGTCGTATCCAGCAATTCGGTTATTCCACGGACAGAATCCAAAAGGACATTATCGACCATCCGAAACGCCTGTAAGAAAGAGACTTTTCCCTCCTGCAGAAGCACAAGTCGTTGATTCGAAATGACTATGACCGCATCAGCTGACTCTTTTACCTGTTCTATCCCTTTTTCCGCGTTCTCCATGCGGGGCTTTCCCTCGAATTCAAACGGTTTTGTCACAACAGCTACAGTCAGAATCCCCATCTCACGGGCTAATGACGCGATGACGGGAGTTGCTCCGGTCCCTGTGCCTCCGCCCATACCTGTTGTCAGAAAAAGGAGACTGGACCCTTCGATCATCTCACGGATCTTTTCTTTGTCTTCTGTGGCTGCTTTTTCTCCGATTTCGGGATTCCCTCCGGCACCCAGCCCTCCGGTCAACTTGCTTCCAATAGCCAGCTTGTGCCGGGCCTTGTTTTGGTCCAGGACCTGAAGGTCCGTGTTGACGGCGACAAAATCAAGTTCCTTCAGCAATCCGGAACCGACCATGTTGTTCAGAGCATTGCATCCGCCTCCTCCGATTCCAAAGACTTTGATCTTGACATTAAACCTCTCCGCTTCTGTTCTTTCAATGCTTATCATAACGACCTCCCTTACCGGTTACTGAAAAGCCTTTTCAAGTAACCTGTTATTTTCCTGTATACGGCAGGTAAATCCCCTATAAAACGCTCTTCATATTCATTCAAGTGGTTCTTTCCATATAATAAAAGACCGACGGCAGCTGCAAATTGAGGCTGGCTCACATCCAGCCCGGTCAGCGAGCCTGTTATCCCCGGCTTACCGATTTTGACCTGGACATCGAACATCTGCTCCAGCAGCCGGTCAAATCCGTGAAGCCGGGCCATTCCGCCTGTCAATATTATGCCTGCAGGAAGATCCCGGGTAATATTAATATTGTTTCGCCTGATCCGGTCAAAAATCAGGTCCCCGATCTCCTCAAGACGGGGGCGGATGATCTCTTCCAGGTTTTCACGTTTGATATGCCTGGGAGGGCGGCCGCCTACGGCCGGGACTTCGATCAACTCGTCAGGATCGAGGCTTTCATCCACATAGGTTGTCCCGTATTTGATTTTCAGTTGTTCGGCTTTATTTTTCGGCGTTTTCAACACCGTAGCCAGATCCCGTGTTACAATATTCCCTCCGATTTCCAGCACATCGCTGTAATGGAGGGCATCGTCCATGAAAACAGCAATATCTGTGGTCCCGGCTCCCATATCCATAACTAAACATCCTAATTCGGATTCATCCTTATCCATAACAGCCATACTGGAAGCCAATAGATTGGGCACAGTGTCTTTGAGGCCTAAATCAGCTTTCATCACACATTTTTCGATGTTCCGGATCTGCTGGGTATTGCTGAGAATAATATGCATGTCAACGCCCAATTTGATGCCTGACATGCCCCGAGGCTCTTTGATCCTGTCTTCCCCGTCGATACTATACCAACGGGGAATTTGTTTGACGACAGCTTTGGATTCAGGTAGCGGCTCGACTTTCGTTTTTGCCTGGTCTTTGACCCGCTCGATATCATCCTCATCGATTTCATGTTCCCGTCCCGAAACGACGACGCTTCCCTCTTCATTCCGCGATTCAATATGACGCCCGCTGAAGCCTACGATCATTTCGTGAATATTCTCGCCATATTGCGTTTGAGCATCATTAACGACCTGAGAAATATTCCGAACCGTCATCTCGATATTTTTAATAATCCCCTCACTGATCCCGCAATTTCCCATGCTGCATGTCACCACGCCCATTCCTTTGACTTCTAATGTCCCTGAATGGTCAATGGCCCCGATCATTGCTTTGATATTCTGTGAACCCAGATCGAGACTCATGAGAATTTTTTCATTTTCCATCAGTCACCTCCGCCATTTCTTACCACTACATAAGGTATAAAACGTAAATCAACATAAGTTGCCTGAATGCCATCCTTCATTAAATCCATGAAAACACCCCACTTTTCATCCATATCACCCCGCCCGAAATTGCAGGCCAATAAACCATCCGTTTCCCTTTGAACCGTCATAACGACCTCAAAAGGGCTTGTACAGTCCAGGGAGGCAACCGGGACAGGATCTGAAGGAGAGACCCTCTCCAACAAACGCAGCCCTTCGGCCAAAGACTCTTTCCCCTTGATCACAGGGAGATCCTCCTGTCCGTTGGAAGGGAAGAAGGCCCCTTCTTTATCCACGCAAAAAATCTTATTGTCCCGGCTGATCAGCCCCAGCGGGATACGCTCCTCCAGGCGGATGATCAGCGTATCGGGGTAACGTTTATGAACCACCACTTTCCGGATGTCCTGAAAGTCCAAAAAGGCCTTTCTGATCTCACCGGCGTCGACTTTTAAGAGGTTTTCTCCTTTTGCAGCTTCAACACTGTCCGGGACAGGCCGACGCGTCAGGCCGTAAACTTCGACATTTTGAATACGCAGGACATCCCATGACCCCAGAAGAGCTGCGCCACCCCGCAGCATCCCCCAAAGAAAAACTCCCAGCAAAAGATACCTCAACAGCCATCGGGTTCTTGCCTTCCTTTTTTTCCTTGTTACATAGGCCATGTCCCCTCCCTTAATTCGGCAGCTAATCGTTTTACGACAGCATTCCCGTCTCCGGCGCCGAAGGAGATAAGCCTCATGGGCGAAGAAAGATATGCCTTCATGAGATGGTATGCCTCCTCAGGACAGCCGGCATAGAAGACATTTTCCCTTGTTTGCTCTAATTCATGGACGAAGGCGGGACTCTGCGGTCCTCCGGTCATCTGTTCTGACGCCGCATAGACAGGCAAAACAATAATATAATCCCCATAGGAAGAGAATAAATCCACAAAGCGCTTGTAAAAGCGCTCGAAACGGCTATACCGATGCGGCTGAAATAAAACCATCGTCTGCATATCTCTGCCAAATGATTTCAACACAGCTTCGATCTCTCCGGGATGATGTCCATAATCATCATAAAGAGAAATTCCCTTAACGCTGGCCAGCAGTTCCATTCGCCGTCCTGTCCCTTCATACGCTTCCAATCCCCGGATAACGGCGTTCTTGTCGCACCCTGTCTCTGTCAAAGCGGTATAGGCTAAAAAAGCATCAAAGACCATATGAGCGCCCTGCTTTTTGAGATTGCATCTGTGTCCGTCTGCAACAAAAAAGTCATTCCCCCATGTTTGTGGACGGCACTCTCCTTTTGAAAGCCCCACAGTGAGCACATCTTCTCCCTTAGTCATCTCTGTTTTGAGGGATTCAAACGCGCTTTCTCCTATGAAGAGGGGGCCCGAAAAGGAGCGGGCAAACTCTGCAAAAGCATCTTTATAATCCTTTTCAGAAGGGTAATAATCCACATGTTCCCATTCAATATTTGTGATTAAAGCCCCTTTCCCCTTTCGAAATGACAAAAAGGAGCCGTCACTTTCATCCAACTCTATCACAGCCAACGCCCCTTCTCCCCAATGGCCGTTCCGGCCGGTCTGTTTTAAGATACCCCCGATATAATAAGAAGCTGTATCGTCAAGGGACATCAGTGCCGAAGCGGCAAAAGAAGCTGTTGTGGTTTTTCCATGACTTCCCACAACACCGAATGTTTCTTTTATTTCGAAAAGCTGGTTCAAAAACGCTCCTCTTGATAAAAGAGACGCTCCTTTTTTGAGTGCTTCCCGTATCTCAGGGTTATCGGGTTTTACAGCATTGGAAAAGACCACCGTACGGCAGCCTGCAGGAATGTTTGAGGCTTGATGCCCGGCAAAAAATTTCGCCCCGCGGCTCTGCAGCGCTTCTGTCCTTTCATTGGCTTTCAGATCAGAGCCTGAGACTTCATAGCCTAATTCCAGACAAATATCGCCCAAGGCGCTCATTCCGATCCCTCCGATCCCGATAAAATGAATCTTCATAATAGGGCCTCCGCTATGCGCTCAGAAGCGTCCCTGCTTCGCGGCATTGGAGAAAAGGGGCCTGGTTTTGATAAGCCGGCAGTTATTTCTTCCATGGCCCGGGCCAGACGGCAACCGAAAGACTCCCCTTCTTCCACAACACGATAGGATCCATTCTGCATCATAGCGTCCGCATTAGCTTTTTGATGATTATCTTTGGCATAAGGATACGGCACCAATACTCCCGGTAATTGTAAAGCCTTTAATTCTGCCAATACAGTGGCTCCCGCACGGGAGACAACCCAGGCCGTCTCGGCATAGATCTCTTCCATATGATGACAATAGGGAATCAGATGAAGCCCGGGGCGCTCATGCACCGCTGCAGCGATCTTTTCATAATCACGCTCCCCCGTTATCCACAAAACAGGATAATCGAACGCCTTTAAAACTCCGCTCTGTTCCATAATCAATACGGCTTCATTCAAAGCCCTTGCGCCGAGGCTTCCGCCGAGTATTGTAAGGCTTTTCCCCCGGGGACAGACATTGAGAATCTTCTTTCGGACAGGGTTTCCCGTCCAAAGCGCTTTTTCCTTTTTGAAATAGGAGAGGCTCTCTTCAAAAGAAACAAAGACCTTGGCCGCGTGAGGAGCCAAAAGCCGGGTCACCCGGCCGGGAATCACATTCTGTTCCAGAAGATAAAGGGGGATTTTTGAAAGTCTCGCTGCAAGGCCGAAATAGAAACTGATATATCCTCCTGCGCAGATCACCGCATCAAACCCCTCTTTCTGCAGCCATCTTCTGATTGTGAAAAAGGTCCACCCATTGCATAAAAACTTCAACCCCTTTTCTCCGGGACGGTAAAGAGGGAACCCCCGGAACGGCAGTTTCTCTTTCTCAAAAAGAGAGGCTTCCATGCGATGAATTGTTCCAGCATAAAGCACTTCGGCGTTTTTTTCCGTGATTGTCTTACCCAGTGCCATTCCCGGATAAATATGCCCGCCTGTTCCTCCCGCAACAATAAGGACTTTCATGCTATCCTCCGCATAATATCTTTTTCAATGCTGCGCACCATGCCCAAAAGAGCCATAAAAATAAGAAAAGAAGTCCGGCCATAGCTGATCAACGGCAATGTCATCCCGGTGACCGGGAAAAGCCCGACCGTAACACCCATATTAATAATCGATTGAAAAGCGAAAAGGGATCCCGTTAACAGCAGAAAATAACGCTCATAGTCATGTTTTGACTCATCCGAAAGCCGGATGAGTTTATAAAACATGATCAAATAGAGGGCAATGAGCCCCAAAATGAAGACAAAACCCATCTCCTCCCCGATAACGGCAAAAACAAAGTCCGTATGCGCTTCAGGCAAAAGGCTCTTATAGGCCCCGGAACCGAAACCCCGTCCGAAATAGCCGCCCATCTGAAAAGCGGCGATGGAGTGACGTAACTGATAGGCCGGGGGGCCTCCGTGAAAGAGATAATTAAGCCAGGAGTCCAGCCGTCCGCTCCGGAATCCGCCTCCCCGCAAAACAACAAGAAGGCCTGTCAGTAAAGCTGAGGAGGCCCAGAACATCACCGCTTTGGGATTACGGCCCGATACGAAATAAATGATCCCGTAAAGAACCAAAATCACAATCGACGTCGAAAAGTCATTCCCTGCAAAGATAAGCAGCGCCGTCACCGCTGTCATCAGAAGAGGGTAGTTGTTCAGCGAAAAGTGATCTCCGAGCCTCCTGTATCCTCCGGCTTCTTTGTGGAACGAAGCGGTCAGATAGAGGATCAGCGTCAACTTGGCCCATTCTGACGGTTGAAAACGCAAAAAGCCGATATCAATCCATCGCCGGGCCCCGTTTATCTCAACGCCCAATCGGGGCAGGAAAACGGCAAACAATAAAAGAAGTGAGAATAAATGCAGCCAGGGAGTCAAAGGCAAAAGCCGTTTTAATACAAGCCGGGAACAGAGGAAATAGATCACTAACCCCACAGCCGCCGCTACCAAATGTCTTTTGAAAAAGAAAAGAGGGTTACCGGTATTCCGCATGGCCGGCGTCACACTTGCCGTCCACATCGCCAGGACAGAAAAGACATAAAACGCTGCAAGAATGACCTTCATATCGATGACAACGGCTTTCGGCCTCTTCATCATACACATTCCCCCAGCTGAAAGACTTTTTCCTTAAAATCTCTTCCCCGCTCTTCAAAATCGCTATAGAGATCAAAACTGGCTGCCGCCGGGGAGAGCAAAACGATCTCCCCCTTCCGGGCTGCTTTAAAACCCCTGTCCACAGCCTCTTTCATGCTTCCGGTTTTCACAAAAGCCACTTTTTCTTTCTCTAAAAGCGGCGCGATCCTCGGAGTCGTCTCTCCCAAGAGGATAACGGAAGCGCAATTCTTCCTGATCAAAGGGATTAAAGGAGAAAAATCGCTTTTTTTGGCATCATCTCCGCCGAGTATTAATACCACCTTTTTACCCGGAAAAGCTGTCAAGGCCTTCCGTGTCGAGTCGACATTCGTCCCCTTAGAGTCATTGACAAAGAGGATGCCGTTGATCTCACAGACCTGTTCCAGGCGATGTTCAATCCCCGGGAAATCCGCCAGACTTTGAGACAGCCGTTTCTGCGATCGGACAAAGGGCATGACCGCCGTTACGGCAGCTAAAGCATTTTCTAAATTATGTCTTCCCGGCAAAGCCAGATCTTTCACACGAAGAATTTTTTCTTGAGCACTGCCGTCCTGATAACAGATATAACCCTTTGTGACAGTAGTTCCCTGTTCTTTCAGTCCTTCAAGGCGGAAGAGGAAGGTTCGAGGCGCATAATCGGATGCAGCCTTTTTCAGTCGATCGTCTTCGCCGTTCAGAACCAGCCGGCCTGAAGAATCCATGTTTTCTGCAATCCTAAGCTTGGTTTTGAAATAACGCTCAAACGAGTTCTCATAACGGTCTAAATGATCGGGGGTAATATTGGTGATCACCGCTGTTTGCGGCTTAAAGGTCACAATGGTCTCCAACTGATAAGAAGAGACTTCACAAACCAAAAACTCTTCCGGCCCGTCGAAGTAGTCGGAAAGCGGAAGTCCGATGTTTCCCACAGAAGCAGCCGTATAGCCCTGCCCCTCTAAAAGAGCCTGAATCAGGCGCACTGTCGTTGATTTTCCGTTTGTCCCCGTTACTGCGATAATTGTCTTGCCGGGAGCCATATTTTGAAAAGCAAACTCTAATTCCCCGATCAGGGCCATATGCTCTTTCACCTCACGGATATAAGGAGACGAAACCGGGATTCCGGGTGACAAGACAGCCTGGCGGCATAAAGGGAAAAAGCGTTGCGTATTCTCTGTTTCAAAGGGAATACCAAGCTGTTCCAACTCGCGAAAGCGCTCCTCATTGGCGGCATGCCTGCGGTGTTCGGTCACGTAGACAGTCATTTTCTTTTTACGGGCTAATCGAGCCGCGGCTAAACCGCTGACTCCCAAACCGATGATTAAAACTCCGTCCCGATTCACTCCGCACACTCCTATTGCAGTTTAAGAGTACTTAACCCCAACAGCGCCAACATTATACCCATAATCCAAAAACGAACCGTTACCTTATTTTCACTCCACCCTAAAATCTCAAAATGATGATGTATCGGCGCCCGCAAAAAGAGGCGCTTCCCCCCTGTTTTTTTGAAATAGGCGACCTGCAGCAGAACAGAAAGCGCCTCCATCACAAAAACCCCGCCGATGATAAGGATGAGGATCTCCCTTTTGATAAGAATCGCAATAATCGCCAGGGCTCCTCCTAAAGGGAGAGATCCGACATCACCCATAAAAACAGAGGCAGGATAAGCATTAAACCAGAGAAACCCTAAAGCTGCCCCGACAATGGCCATGGCAAAGACGGTTAATTCCCCTGTTCCCGGAAGAAACGGAATATTCAGATAATCGGCAAATTGTGTATGCCCTGTCACATAAGCTATCAGGGCAAAAGCAGAAATAGCAAGCCCGACATTTCCGATGGCCAGTCCGTCCAGCCCGTCGGTCAGGTTGACAGCGTTCGATGTTGCCATTATCACCAGCATGACAAAAGGAATATAGATCAGTCCCAGATCCAAAAAAACATCTTTTACAAAGGGAACAGCGATGGAACCCCGCAAAGCGGCATCCTGGGGAAAGAAGTAAAGAACAGCACCGACAGCCAGGCCCAAAGTCCCTTGAATGATCAGTTTATAGCGGGCGATAACGCCTTCGGGGTTCTTTTTGGTGATTTTCAGATAATCATCCAAAAAGCCAAGGGCTCCCAGCCAGAGAACGGTCCCCAAAGCAATAAGGACATAAGGGTTCTTTATATCCGCCCATAAAAGCGTAGAAACAATAATGGAAATCAGGATCAGTAATCCGCCCATGGTCGGTGTTCCCGCTTTTTTTTGATGCGTTTCAGGAACATATTCACGGATATGTGAAAAATTGATTTTTTTAAGAAAACGGATGATCAGCGGGCCGAAAAAGAAACTGATAACAAGAGCCGTAATCAATGCATACGCCGACCGGAAGGTGATATAACGGAATACATTAAAGCCGGCGAAATACTTGATCAAAGGCATAAAAATATGATAGAGCATATTATTCTCCCTTCAGCTCCTCTAAGAATTCTTCCATTTTCAAACCGCGTGAGCCCTTTACGACAATCACCCGGTATTGCTTTTTTACTGCATTCAACCGGTCAGAATAATCCTTGCGCCCCATAAAAAACTCAAATTGAGGAAACTCTTCTTTCCAGCGGTAGAACTCAGGGCCCAGAAGCAAGGCGTGGGCGCGGGTCAGGCCAGAACAAAGGTCCAGGGCCTCTTTATGGTAACGTCCGCTTTCCTCCCCTAATTCCAGCATGTCTCCCAGGCAAAAAAGCTTACGCAGGCTCCCATACCGCTCTCCGGCCTCTGTGATAACCGCCTTTAAAGCCGCCGGAGAAGAGTTGTATGTGTCGTCAATAAGAACCCTTTCCGGTGTCTCCGTTACAGATAATCTCCCCGGGCTCAGCATACAACGGCTTAATCCCTCTTTGATCTCGCGGGGTAAGGCTCCCATGTTCAAGGCCACAGCCACAGCCGCTGCAGCATTTTGGGCAAAATGGACAGACCAGGCAGGAACGGTATATGACTCTTCATTGACACAAAAGGCAACCTGTCCCTTCCCGGGTTCAATACGCGCAATACGATAATCGTTGCCCTTTGTTTCCCCATAGGAAAAGATATGGCTGAACTCATCCCGGGCCCTGGCCAGAACAGGGTCATCTCCGCATATTAATTTGAAAGATTTTTCATCCATTTTTTTAAATAATTCTGTTTTCCCCCGATAAACAAAGTCGATGGTCTTCATGAATTCCATATGCACAGGGGCGATATTAGTAATAACGCCGATATCAGGCTTCACGGCCTCAGCTAAGATCCCGATATCTCCGAAACGGTCCATCCCCATCTCCATTACGAGGACTTCCCTGTCCATATTATTCAGATAGGTCAGCGGTACCCCCCACTCGGTATTCAAATTGCCTTCTGTCTTTCCTGTCTTATAGAGGAGAGAGAGAGCCCCGTGTATATAATCTTTTGTGCTTGTTTTTCCGAATGAGCCCGTAACAGCGACAATACGCTGATGAGCGATCAGGCCCCGGAGAGAAGAGACAAGGTCCAATAATGTCTTTACCGGATCATCGGTCAAAAGCACGGGAACGGATAATTCTTTTTCGGTGAAGGAGATGTTCTCGGCAATCACAAAAGCGGCTCCCCGGGACACTGCATCATTAATAAAGAGATTCCCGTCTGTATGAGCTCCTTTGCGGGCAATAAAAAGCATGCCCGGAGAGACTTTTCTTGAATCCAGGACCGCCCCGGAAAAAGAAGGATAACGGTCCCAACGCCCGACACGTCCGGTATGGTAAACAGCAGAATAATCAATAAAGCGTGTTGTCATAACCCACTGTACCTGGCGACATTCTCAGCCGCCCGCTTAAAGACGGGAACCACAAACTGCGAGGCATACCCGCCTCCGGCAGGCTCATCGACCATAATACCCATCACATATTGAGGCCTGTCGGCCGGGAAAAACCCCACGAAGGTCCCCACAACTCTTTTCCTGTCATATTTTCTCTTAACAGAATCGAATTTTGTGGCCGTCCCCGTTTTCCCGGCAACGGCCACTCCCCGAGGGCTGGCTTTGTCCTGCAGCCCTTTCTCAACAACACTTCTCAGAATATCTCTGACGCGTTCAGCTGTCTTTTTATCAAGAACACGTCGGATGGTAACAGGCTTGATATGGTAAGAATCACTGTATGGGTAATCGACACGGCTAATAATATGGAGCTCGGGAAGTACACCCCCGTTTGCCGGCACGGCATAGGCGGCTGTCAGCCTTAATAAATTAACGGACATACCATAGCCGATTGAAAATGTGCCTAATTCGGCGGGAACCCATTGTCTGACATCTTTGATCCGACACATAGCTTCACTGGGCAGCTCCAACGATTTTTTTTCGGTAAACCCGAATAATTTTGCGTAATAATAGAGCTTTTCTTTTCCCAGCCTGTCAGCCAGTTTGATGACACCTACATTGCTTGAGCGCTGAAAGACTTCAGGGAATGTCAATTTTTTATTGGTCATGGTGTCTCTGATAAATTCACCCTTATAATTGATCTCTCCTCCCTCACAATCGATCACACTCTCTTCTGTCACGATCTTTTCCTCCAAAGAGGCCGCCAAGGCTACAAGCTTGAAACTCGACCCCGGTTCGAAAGAATGGGCGATAGCCCTGTTTATGATCCTGTCACTTTCCGCGTAATCATAAAAACGGTTAGGGTCGAAAGAAGGATAACTGCCCATGGCCAAAATCTCCCCTGTTGCCGGATCCATGATCACGCCGGAAACAGAAAGCGGACTGAATTGCTCATATCCCCAACGTAAAGCCTCTTCTAAGAAATACTGAATATTTGTATCTATTGTCAACACGACATCAGCCCCGTCAGCAGGCAGCTCATGGATATCGGTGACATCGATTCCGCTTAAAACCATGTCAAAGGCTTTCTCAACCCCTGTTGATTGCCCGGCATAATTGACATATCCTAACACATGGGCCCCCAAAGTGTCGGAAGGATAGAAACGTACCGGATCATCCATTCTGAAAAAGAGGCCCCGGCTTTCATTTTTTTCCCTGACACTTTCTGCTTTTCCCGGGTCCAGCCGCCGGATCACGGGAATATAACGCGATTTATTCTCAATTCCCGCTGAAATCCGTTTTATCTCCTTTCCGGCCACTTCGCTTAATAAACGCAATGTCCTTTCCTTTTCATGAGGCTCTATCAGAGAACCGTCGGCAAAAATTCGATACCGGTAAAGTGTCGTAGCCAGGAGATGGCCGTTTTTGGAATAGATGTTCCCTCTTAAAGGCTGAAACCGGCGCTCAGATGCCAAGGCATTTTCGACCACATTCTGATAGCGGGTCTCTGTCAAAGCCCGGGATTCCTTATTTTGGAAGACTTGAATATTCAGGAGACGGACAGCAATAATCAAATACCCGGCACATGCCAGGGCAAACAGGATTTTTCCGTAATGAATTCCTTTACGGGGATTCAACGCGCCGCTCCTCCCATTTTTCAGTCAATTTATTTTGATAGGCCCATTTCCTTATATTGTCCATTTGAAGAATTTTTTCGATATCGGACTTCAGGGCTCTGTTCTGCAGTTTCAGAATAATGAT
>DSCS01000053.1 GCA_011048995.1 Bacillota bacterium | reverse complement strand
TTTTTTCCAGTATTTTGCCATGAAAGTGATCAGGGCTCTCCACCGTGGAGAATATGACAAAGCGGAAGCGTTTATCAACAGCCTTGAAAAGGAGAGCTATTTTTTAGAGAACCCCGGCCCGCTCTATAATATCTATGCCTGTCTGATCTTTTATTGTTTCTATTATCCGCGAATGTATCCGGTTATCAAAAAGCTGGCCGTGAAGATGTTTAACGAAATGAATGAGTATAAAGTCAATACAGAACCGCAATATCAGTATGCGGTCGAGCTCTTTCTGGTTATGGCAGGGGAGCACCCTGCTCCCGAAAACCTTATCATGGCTGATGCCCACTTCTTTTCGGCGAAAGCTCTTTTTCTCTATGTCTATCTGAGCACCCACCCTGAACTTTCTTTGCAGGATCATAATTATACGGCCTTGTATCTGTTGATGCTGGAAAAAGTGAAAGCGCGTTTGGGAAAAGAGGCCTTTTCATTGATGGAAAAGACTCCGTTTTGGAAAATACATACAGGCCTTTTGAAAAAGAGAGGATTACAGCCATTGACCATGTCAGCTGAAGAATTTGTGAAGAAGCTTTCTCCCAGGGTCAAAAGGGAAAATAAAACCCTTCTCAAAAAGTTTTATGAGAAAGCTGCTTATTCCCATATGGTAACAGTAGAGGGTATGGCCGAAGAGTGTATCAAAAAGACCATGGCTATGTACGGAGTGACTCGCGGGATTTATTATGAATTCGATCCTGTAAAAAAATGGGTCAAAAAAAACGAGATCTATGATAAGATGTACCACAGTCCTGAAGAGCCGATCATTGAATCAGTTTTGAACAAACAACTCTTTTTATCGGAAGACATTCTTTATTTTATAGAACCCCGGGATATTATAGAATCACGGGGTATTGCCCAGGCCTTTTCCTTTCCGGTCACCGATATTGCGACTGTGCGCTCTTCGACATCTTCAGAGAGTTCCTCTTTCAGTAATGTGCTCTCTATTAAAGGATGTTTTTATTTTGATACAAAAAAAGTAGTGACCAAGCCTTTCCAGCCTGATCTCAACCGCCTTTTTTTTATGCGGGAATACGCGAATGCCACTGTGTATTATAACCTTCTCAAAGAAAAGACCCTCATGGATCCTTTGACCCGACTTTACAAAAGAAGCAGTTGGATCTCTTTGGCTAAGGGCCTTTTGGACCGACAAAGGATGAGTGAAGGGCATCTGGTCTTTCTTATGGCTGATATCGATTTTTTTAAAAATGTGAACGATGAATACGGCCATAAGGAAGGAGACCGTATTTTAAGAGAAGTGGCCGATGTCTTTTTGGTGTCCACCCGAAGCATTGATATTGTCGGGAGATACGGCGGAGAAGAGTTCGTCTTTGCCTTGATGGTCAAAAACAAAAAACAGGGGCAGATGATCGCTGAAAGAATCAGATCCGCTGTGGAGAATAAAAAAATAATGGAGGGGAAAAACATTACAGTGAGTCTGGGCCTTTCTCTTTATCCTGATGACGGATCCATGCTTGATGAATTAATTGAAAAGGCTGATTTTGCTCTGCTAAACGCAAAAGAGAGCGGACGTAACAGAGTCTCGCTTTGGGAAAACATCAGCACAAAGGAAAGGAAACGAAAAGAAAGTGATGAGATTATTTCCAATCCGTCGCGGGAAGGCGGAAAAATCCGCGCTCTTCTCGATTTGGCTCAGATCAGCTCGGAAATAATGTCGCCCGAATATATTATTGATACGGGCAATGATATTGTGTCCCGCTGTTTTAACGGAAGCTTTGTCCTGGGAATCAAGGAAAATGAAAATCTTTATTTTTATCCTGACAGGGAAGATTATTCTAAATTGAGCCAGTTGCCTGTTCACCTTTCGGATACCCTTGTAGAAATATTTAGAGGGGCCTATGAGGGAATAGAAACGGCGCTCTACTATAATACTCAGAACTCGTCTTTGGATGTTCATCTGGATAAAAGATTTGCTACGCTTATGGGTCGGATGATTTTTGAAAAGACAATGTTGTTTTATAGAGAAGGACGAATTTCGCACGATGGATAGGGAAAGACTAAAGGAGGCGTCATGGCCAAAAAGATGGTCGGGATCATGCTTTTTTTGTTACTGATCACGGTGACGTTTAGTTGCACGACTTCGGATGTTCAGCTTATGACGACGTTGATTACAGGAGGTGCATCCGGCGAATTGACTGAAGAAGAGGTCATACAGGGCCTTACTGCGGCTCTGAAGACAGGAGCCCATAGGGCTGTTCTTCAAGCTGCGGAAGACGGAGGATATTGGTCCAACGGTTCTATCCGTATTCCTCTTCCGGGAATGATTCAAAAAGCAGAAAGTGTTTTGAGAATGGCCGGGTTCGGACAAAAAGTCGATGAATTTCATCGTTCAATGAATTGTGCAGCGGAAAAAGCGGCTCCTCAGGCCCTTGACGTCTTTTGGGGAGTTATTAAGGAGATGACTTTTTCTGATGCATGGGGAATCCTGAAAGGGGATGAGCATGCCGCAACGGAGTATTTTAAATCCAGGTCCTATTCCAAACTGCAGGGTCTTTTCCGGCCTTTGGTCCGAAGCACGATGAATGAAGTCGGGGTGACTGCCGCATATCAGGAGATCGAAAACAAGATTAAGACGTTGCCTGTTCAAATTATGAATGAAGACCTGGAGACTTATGTGACGGGAAAGGCATTGGACGGACTCTTCCATCTTCTTGCCCGGGAAGAGGCTAAGATCAGAAAAGACCCTGCGGCCAGAACCAGTGATATATTGCGGAAAGTCTTTAGCAATACATAGGAGAAAACCATGAAAAAAATACTATTTTGGATCGGCCTGTCAGGACTTTTCTTTTCCGGATGCCTTTCAGGGGAAAAAGATGTGCTTCGTGTGGGCATGGAATTAGCTTATCCGCCCTTTGAAATGACCGATACAAACGGGACTCCGGCCGGAATCAGTGTCGATATGGCTTATGAATTAGGAGAGTATTTAGGCCGCCCTGTTCAAATCTCAAATATCAGCTTTGACGGACTGATTCCTTCGCTGAAAACAGGGAAAATCGATATGATCATCTCATCGATGACTATTACTGAAGAAAGGAGCCGCTCTGTCACCTTTTCCAACCCCTATTCAAAAGCCTATTTGGCCCTTCTTCTCAACCGGGATTCTCCTGTTGAATCAGTCGAAGATTTGAATAAAAAAGGGCGGGTTATTGCCGTGAAAAAAGGAACGACCGGACATCTTTATGCCCGGGAGAAATTACCTTCGGCCCGGATCAATGTCTTTGATAAAGAAAGCGCTTGCGTACTGGAAGTTGTACAGGGAAAAGCAGATGCCTTTATTTATGACCAAATGACGATTTTCACCCAATGGCAAAAAAATATCAAAACGACTCGTGCTGTTTTGGAACCGTTCCAGGATGATTTTGAATATTGGGGAATCGCAATGAGAAAAGGAGATCCTAAGCTTCATGGCCAAGTGAATGCTTTTCTTCTGGAGTTCAAAAAGAGCGGAGGTTTTGAACGCCTGGCTGAAAAATATTTGTCTAAAGAGAAGGAGATCTTTGAGTCCTTGGGAATTCCTTTTTTCTTTTCTCCGTAAAAGGCTTTTCCTGTGGGAAAGCATTGGTATCATTGTTTTTTGAGAGAAAACACCCGGGAAGCTCCGCCACGCTGTCCGGCTTCTTTGCTTAATGCGCTTTTAGTAGGGGGAGTGCTGCTTACTCTTTTTGCTTTTGCCTTTTCCCGCCTTGAGTATGATTTTCATTGGCATGGTGTCTGGGCCTATCGGTCTAAGTTTCTCCAGGGACTTGGGATGACTCTGGTGATTTCTTTCTTTTCGTTATTTGTGAGTTTTATTTTAGGCCTTCTTTTTGCTTTAGGACAAAAGTCAAGAATTCTTCCTCTGTATTTTTTAAGTCGTTATTATGTGGAAATTATTCGGGGAACTCCTCTTCTGGTTCAGATTTTAGTCTTTTTTTATGTTATTGCGAATGCTTTTCATGTCCATAACCGTTATGTCACCGGGGTGATGATCCTTTCGCTTTTTGCGGGAGCCTATATCTCGGAGATTATCAGAGCGGGGATCGACAGCATCGGCCAGACCCAATGGGAAACAGGCCGTTCTTTGGGACTGACACGGTTTCAGCTATATCGGTTTATCATTTTTCCTCAGGTCTTTAAAAGGATTCTCCCGCCTTTAGCCGGGCAATTAGTCTCCCTTATCAAGGATTCATCGCTGCTTTCCATCATTTCTGTAAGTGAATTTACGCTGAATGCTCAGGAAGTCAATGCCTACACCTATTCCACATTAGAATCCTATATCCCCCTGGCTTTGGGATATCTCGTTATTACATATCCTATATCCCATTGGTCCAAAAAACTTGAAAAGACGTTCGCCTATGAGACTTAGCATCAGGCAGTTGACTAAATATTTCGAGGGTAAAGCGGTATTGGACGATATATCTCTTGAATTAAGTGATGTCCATTCATTAGCTGTTATCGGGCCTTCAGGCGGGGGGAAATCCACACTGTTACGTATCATCGCGGGCCTTCTGGTCCCGGAAACCGGGAAAGTCGCAATTAACGGCAGGGAGATTCCTGTTGAAGAAGAATATTTGCGTCGGTATCGAATGACCATTGGCATGGTTTTTCAGTCCTACAATCTATTTCCTCATTTGACGGCTCTTGAAAACATTGTGCTGCCCCTGCAGCGCGTTCATCATATGGGTCGTGAAGAGGCGTTAAGTCAGTCAGGCCGCCTTTTACACCGCTTCGGACTCAGTGCTCACGGCCATAAAAAACCGGCTCTGCTCTCAGGGGGGCAGAAACAGCGAATTGCCATTGCCCGGGCCGTTGCCATCCGGCCCTCTTTTCTTCTTTTTGATGAACCGACATCGGCGTTGGATCCTGAGTACACCTCGGAAGTTTTAGATGTCATTGAAGAGCTCCGTGAAGAAAGAAAGGATCTGATTCTTGTGACTCATGAAATGGGATTTGCTAAAAGTGTGGCTGATCATGTCCTTTTTTTAGATGAAGGGAAAATAGTAAGTTCCGGTACGCCGTCAGAGATCTTTGAGAATCCCGCAGAAAAGCGTCTTCGTGTCTTTTTGGACAAAGTTTTGAAATATTAATCTGTTTCACTCAAGAGGGTTACACAGCCGTAAAGGCGCTTGGCCCAATATTTTTCGCTGAGAGAGGAAATGCGGACTCCTTCTGTGGCCGCATGAATGAACTCACCAGATCCTATATAAAGGCCGACATGAGAAGGCCCGGGTTTGAACGTGGAGAAAAAAACTAAATCGCCGGGTTGCAGGTCTTTTTGACTGATTCTTTTCCCTGATTTGAACTGCGGTGTTCCGTCACGCGGGATCTTAATGTCGTTCATACGGTAAACCAGCCATGTGAGTCCTGAACAGTCCAATCCCCGGCCTGTTGTGCCGCCCCACAGATAAGGGACACCCAAAAACTCTCTGGCTGTTTCGACAAGGCTGTGACGTAATCCCTGAAAGAGAAGGGGAGATCTGTGCGGGATAAACCCACGCGTCCCGTCTGTTAACTCGATCTCTGTTCTGTCGGCTCCTTCTTTGAGGATGGAATAAGGTGTTCCGCCCTGAAGATTTCGGCGGGATCCGTCGTGGGTTGTCATCACAACATCCTTTTGGGAAATAACCGCATCAAAATGAAAGTTTCCCGGAAGAAGAAGGTTGACCTGCTCTTCTTTGAGCCAGCCGGCATGATCCCCCTGATCCGGAATTTCAGCGAAAAGCCAGTTTTTTTTGTTTTTAATGATATGGCATAAAGCTCCCTGGATCAACTCCGTCTCCAAAGTGGAGGAGATATCATTTTTTTCATAAAGGGGGACCCGTGGCTCTAGCGCTATGGCTTTTTGGGGAAAAGAATCCATGATGTAAAGGGTGTTTGCGTTCAGGAAATAATTTCTTTGATAGGATAAAAGGATTTCGATGCGGTTAGTGAAAAAAGAGACAGTTTTCAGGGCTCTGTAATCAACAACCGTGTGTTTTTCCTTGAGAGATGCGGTGACAGTCAGAATAATCTTATTTTCGGCAGGATGGGGGCGGATTTCTTTGATGGTGATGTTCCGGAAATCCAACACGGTGTAGGATTTTTTGAATGAAATAGAAACGCCCGGGCCGGCCCATGCCCATGCGGCAGTTAATGTAATGAGCAGAAGAGCCGTTATGTGTTTCATCGTTAAAGACGGATACTTTGCTTCCGAACCCAGCCATCCTGACCGTCAGGGAGCATGATCATCAGCCAATTATCTCTTTCGTTCAAGACTTTAACAGGGGTTCCGATCTTGACCCGGGTCAATGTGACACTTTCTTTTCGGGGAGCGACTTTGACATCCACAAAGCGCTCTACTGTGTCGACTGTATTCTCGTTAGCATAGGGAAGAGAAATAATCAGAGAATTTTGGTTTTTGGAGACAGTATAGAGCAGCTTTTCAGAAAGTTCCAGGACAAAACGGACTGTTGTCGGGCTGAATTGAGCAACACGGATCTCTCTGAAGGGAGGGCGCTGAATAGCCACTGTCCGCTTTGGAGGTGTCATCGTCGTTTCCTGAAAGTCCAGCACAATACGCATAGGAGATTCTAAGGTCATCTCTTTATACACCGGCACATGGTCAAAAGAGACTGTGATCTGGTACATATTTTTATATTCATTGATGTTAAAATCCTTGAGTAGTGCCTCTCCCCGGAGAATACTGAAAAACCCGAAAAGAAGGACAAGCCCTGAAAAAAATCTTCTCATAAAGCCTCCTTTTCTTTAATATATATCAGAGAGCAGCTTTTGTCAATTCTCACCTGGGCTCTGCAGAATCGAAGAGGAAAAATTTATTGACAATCGGGGCTCTCCCGATATACTGGCTGTGTCAAAATCCAAGCGTCAGTAGCTCAGTAGGATAGAGCATTGGTTTCCTAAACCAAGGGTCGGGGGTTCGAATCCCTCCTGGCGTATAACACTCAAAGGGGGTATCGAATGAAGTCTACCGAAAGGCATAAATTAAAAGAAAATGAATTTGCTTCTGCATTGTCCCGTATAATCCATTGGGTCACTCCGCGGCTGAACACTATTCTCGCTGTCGTCGGAATCCTGATCCTTCTTGTCGTGGCTCTTTGGATTATCCGATATCAAAAAGAAACAAGAAATAAGGCCGCAGGGGTCAATATTACTAAAACGCTTCAGGATTTAGGAGGCTCATGGGAGAAGATTCCTGAAGAGAAGATGACGCTTCTTGAGGAAATGGGAGAAAAATATAAAAATACGCCTGGAGGAGCGGCGCTTCTTTTCCGATTAGGCCAGCATTTTGCCGAAGAAGACACGGAAAAGGCTGTGAAGTATTATTCTCTGGCTGCGAGTTCGCTGTATGAGAAAGACCCTGCTCATTTGGCTTTGTCCGGCATCTACGTGAAAACCGGGGAATATGACAAAGCCAAAGAATATTTATACAAAATCAGCAAGGAAAGCCCGCTCTATGATAATGTTCTTTATCTTCTTTACTTATGCGGTAAGGGCGCGCGGGATGAGTCATTGGCTCAAAAAGCGGCTAATGAGTTGAACAGGGATGAATATAAAGAATCCCCTTATCCGAAGATGTTAGCCATAAGGGAGGTGCTATGAAAAAGATGTTATCAGGAAATGAAGCTGTTGCCCGCGGGTTTTATGAATACGGCGGAAAGGTCGCTGTGGCCTATCCGGGAACGCCCAGCACGGAAATATTGGAAAATATGGTTCAATATAAAGAGAAGGTTAAATCGCAATGGTCTCCCAATGAAAAAGTGGCCCTGGAAGTGGGAATCGGAGCCTCTTTCGGAGGCGCGCGGACTTTGGTCGCCATGAAACATGTGGGCGTCAATGTGGCCGCAGACCCTCTTTTGACAGTGACTTACTCCGGTATTAAGGGTGGTTTTGTGCTTATATCCGCTGATGATCCCGGAATGCATTCGTCACAAAACGAACAGGATAACCGTTATTATGCTAAATTCGCTAAAATGCCGCTTTTGGAACCTTCTGATTCACAGGAATGCAAAGATTTTGTCGGCCTTGCTTTGGAGATCAGTGAACGCTTTGATACGCCTGTCATGCTTCGCACGACGACCCGGATTTCCCATACAAAAACAGTTGTTCAATTAAAGGAGCGCAGTGAGAAAGAGGGGTTGACCGGATTTGAAAGGAACCCTTCAAAATATGTAATGGTTCCTGCCAATGCCAAAAAACGCCACCCTGTCGTCGAAGAACGAACGTTGAGACTGGCTGAAGAAGCAGAAAAAACAGAGATCAACCGTATTGAGATGAAGAATAACGAGATCGGGATCATTACTTCGGGAATCGCCTATCAATATGTCAAAGAGGCCTTCCCTGAAGCTTCTGTTTTGAAACTGGGAATGAGTTTTCCTCTTCCCATGAAAATGATCGCCGAATTTGCCGCCCGGGTCAAAAAACTCTACATTGTCGAAGAGCTGGAGCCTTTTATTGAAGAGATGATCAAAGCGGCAGGCATCCCTTGTACGGGGAAAGCAATCGTTCCGCGCTGCGGAGAGTTGAATGTGGACATCGTCCGGCAGGCCCTCTCAGAGATCAGCCATGCTCCCCAAGGAGAGGAGAAGGCTGATACCGCATTATTGCCTGTCCGGCCTCCTGTGCTGTGTCCGGGCTGTCCCCATCGTGGAGTCTTTTATACACTCAACAAACTAAAAGCGGTGGTCACCGGAGATATAGGCTGTTATACCCTTGGAGTTCAGCCTCCGCTTTCAGCAATGGATTCAACGATTGCCATGGGAGCCTCTATCGGAGTCAACATCGGGCTGGAGAAGGCTCTGGGCCTCGATTTTTCCCGTCAGTCAGTCGCTGTGATCGGGGATTCGACTTTCATGCATTCAGGAGTAACCGGTTTGATGGATGCCGTTTACAACAAAGGGTCCAATACCGTCATCATATTGGACAACAGAATTACGGCGATGACCGGACGCCAGGAGAATCCCGGAACGGGTTACACTCTCATGGGTGAAGAGACCAAAGAGGTCGATCTGGAGGCCTTGGCGAAAGCTATCGGAGTGGAACATGTCCGTAAAGTGGACTCATATGACCTCAAAGCTTTAAAAGAGGTCATCAAAGAAGAAATGGAGCGTCCGGAAGTCTCTGTGGTCATCACGTATAACCCGTGTATGCTGATCAGAAGGATGAATTTTGCCGAGAAGAAATATAAAGTCAATGAGGATAAATGCATCAATTGCGGCCTTTGCCTGAAAGTCGGGTGTCCTGCTGTCGTCAAGAACGAGGACGAAACAAAATCCCATATAGTGGAATCCCTTTGCACCGGTTGCTCAGTGTGTGCCCAGGTCTGTCCTAAAGATGCCATTGAGCTGGTTTAAAAGGAGGAAAAAGAATGAATGATATAAAAAATATTCTGTTAGTCGGCGTTGGAGGACAAGGCGTTTTGACAGCCAGCGAGATTCTCAGTGAGGCGCTCATGCTGGAAGGGTTCGATGTCAAAAAGGCTGAGGTCCACGGTATGAGCCAGCGGGGCGGCAGTGTAAATTCACATCTACGCTATGGCCGTAAAGTCTATTCTCCCCTGATTGAAGAAGGAAAAGCTGACATCATTTTTTCTTTTGAGTTAGTCGAAGCCCTGAGATTTTCCAAATACCTTAAAGAAGAGGGCTTTATCGTTTGCAGTAACGAAAAGATCATCCCCAACTCTGTTTATTTCAGCCAGGTCAAATACCCGAAAGATCCGGCGGGAGCATTAAAGACAGCCTTCGGTAAAAAGTTTTACTTGATCGATGCTGTCAATATCGCCCGAGAGCTGGGGAATGTCCGCTTTGCCAATGTCGTGTTGTTAGGGACGGTTTCCCATTTGATGAAAATATCAGACACATCGATGAAAAAGGCCGTAGAGAGCATGGTCCCTCCCAAATATGTCACAGGAAACCTGAACGCGTTTGAAAAGGGAAAGGAGTTGGCGAGATAATGGAGCATCGCCAATATTATACTTTTGAAGACCGGGACTTGAGACGCGCTTCCTGGATCTGGGGTATCTTTGCTTACGGGCTGCCTTTATCCCTTCTGCCGCTGTTCCTTTTTTCAGGAAAAAATAAATTTATTCATTATCACGCTAAACAGGGGCTTGTTCAATTCGCTTTCTTTTTGCTCTTTTTTTTGCTGCTTTTTATTCCTAAAATCGGGGAGATCCTCTTCCTTTTGGGGATGCTTTTCCAATTTTCTTTATCTGTCATCGGAATCGTTCTCTATTGGCAGAAAGAAATTGTTGAGTTCCCGGTCATCGGCTTCTTAGCTCGGCATCTGAACCTTGACCGCTGAAACGATTTATGGCAGAAAGACCTCTGCGGTTGAACAAAGCCTTAAAAGAATTAGGGCTGGCCTCAAGGAGAGAAGGAGACAGACTCATATGTCAGGGAGAAGTCACCGTAAACGGGATTATTGTCAAAGAGCCCTGGCATCATGTGGATCTCGATAAAGACATCATCGCTTTGACATCAACAGGAAATGATCATTTAAAAGACAAAAAGTATATTGCCTATTACAAACCTAAGGGGATCGTCAGTACATTTGCTCAAAAAGAAGGAAAGTCCCTGGGAGATATCTTCTTAACCTTTCAAGCATTATCCTATGCCGGAAGGCTGGATAAGGAGAGCGAGGGACTTATGATACTCTCCGATGACGGTTTATTTATCGCTTCAGTCCGCGCGCCGGAAAAATTAAAAGAAAAAGAGTATGAAGTCACTGTGGCGGAAACGGTTCATGAAGGCGCTCTTGAAAAAATGCGGCAGGGGATGATGCTCGACGGGAAAGCTCTGCGGAAGGCTTATGTCTCCAAGCGCTCTCCTCATTCTTTTGCTATTATTCTGACAGAAGGAAAAAACAGACAGGTGCGCCGCATGGCTTCTAAAGTGGGATTGACAGTGACAGCGTTAAAGAGAGTGCGGATAGGCCCGGTGACTGTTGAAGGGCTTCAGCCCAATCAATGGAGGGAGTTGACGCAGGAGGAAATCCGGTTATTATCAAAGTAAGGATTATTTTGGAGGAATTATGAAATATCGTGATGCCGGTGTTGATATTGAAAAGGGAAATGAAGCTGTCCGCAGAATAAAAGAAAAAGTCAAAACGACTTTTGATGCTCATGTTCTGACGGATCTTGGCTCCTTCGGGGGGCTTTATGCCTTACAGGGGTACAGGGAACCCGTGCTGGTTTCAGGGACAGACGGGGTCGGGACAAAACTGAAGATCGCCTTTTTACTGAACACGCACCATACAGTGGGCATCGACCTTGTCGCTATGAGTGTGAATGACATTCTTGTCCAGGGAGCACGCCCTCTTTTTTTTCTGGATTATATTGCGACATCATCGGTTGATCCCGCCCAAATTGAAGAGATCGTCGACGGTGTCGTCGAAGGCTGCCGCCGTTCGGGATGTGCTCTCTTAGGCGGAGAGACAGCTGAATTGCCTGATTTTTATGCCCCGGGAGAGTATGACCTGGCCGGTTTTGCCGTTGGTGTATGTGAAAAGGAGAAAATCGTTACCGGAGAAAAAATCCGGGAAGGTGATCTTCTTATAGGCCTTCCTTCAAGCGGAATTCATTCGAACGGATACAGCCTGGCGAGAAAGGTGCTCATCAACGAGAAAAAACCGGAGCCATCGATTCTTAATGAGCTTTTAACACCGACAAAGATCTATGTCAAAGCTGTTTTGCCTCTTTTGGAGGAGATTGGCGTCCACGGAATGGTTCATATCACCGGGGGCGGGTTTTATGAAAATATTCCACGGATGCTGCCTGACGGCTGCCGCGCCGAGATCAAAAAGGGGAGCTGGCCCATCCCCGGGATCTTTCTGAGCATTGCCGAAAAGGGGCTGGTAGAAGAAGACGAGATGTTTACGACCTTTAACATGGGAATCGGGTTGATGATAGCCGTAGCCCCTGCTGACAAAGAAAAAGCCATGGACATCTTGAAGAATAACGGTGAAAATCCGATGCTGATCGGACGTGTGATCAAAGGCGAACGGGGGATATCATTATGCTGAGGCCTTTTTGTCTTATTTTAATCTTTTTTTCTTTATTCACCGGCATAATACAGGGGGCACCTGTCTGTATCGATGGCGTTTGTACTTACGAGCCCCCAGAGAGAGCAGAACTGAAAGTCTTTCTTTTACCATGCTCCTGTGCGCCCTCAAAATCGATGGAATCGATTTCAGATTTTTTCGGTATTGAGCCCGCAGATGAGCTTCCTGCAGAGATTCCCCCGGGGGCTTTTCTGATTATCGGAAAAGGCGCCTGCTCTGAAGAGCACGCGAAAGTTTTTGATAAAGACCATATTATTCATATAAAAGGGAAGACTCTTTATTTCCGGGACAAAGAATATTCTATCGAGAGACAAGAAGAACTGATCAAGCTGAAAGAAGCGATGAAAAGCCTGTAATGGAGGCAGACCGTTGTGAGCGCCTTTTTGGATCGTCTTTACAGAAAATCTTTTCAAAAGCATCCTCCCGACTGCCGAGAGTATTGGGGCCGTTATGAAGGAGTTTTAAGCATTATTCTTAACGGTGTCCTTTTCATCATCAAAGGTGTTGTGGGGCTTCTCAGCGGTAGTATCGCCGTACTGGCTGATGCGGTTCATACTTTGTCGGATATCGGCTCCTCTCTGGGCGTTTTTTTCGGCTTTAAAATGGCCTACAGGCCGGCTGATTGTGAACATCCTTACGGTCATGGACGGATGGAGCATATTGCCACGTTGGGAGTCTCTTTTCTCCTTCTTCTCACGGGTATTGAGTTTGTTAGAAGTTCTGTCAAGGCCATTACCGATGGACGCGAGGTAGAACGCTCTCTCTTTTTTGTTGGCGCTGTCATCGCATCTATTTTTGTTAAAGAAATCATGTCCCGGGTCTCTTTTTTTCTTGGAAAGAAAATAAGATCCGAAACATTAAAAGCTGACGGATGGCATCATCGCAGTGACGCCATCTCTTCTGTTTTGGTTCTGTTCACTTTTTTTATCCCGCGTATTGACGGATATCTTGGTATAGCGGTGGCTCTTTTTATCCTCTGGTCAGGAATCACAATTGCCAAGAAAGCCGTCAGCGTTCTTATAGGAGAGCACCCTTCTTCGGAGTTCCTCGAAGAATTAAAGACATTTGTCAAAAGTTTTGACTTTGTGGAAGGGCTTCACGATATTATTATCAACAATTATGAGGGGACAAAGATTTTAAGCCTCCACGTGGAGTTAGACAGCCGATTGACTTTTGAGAAGGCTCACTATTACAGCGAGATGGTCGAAGAAAAATTGGATGAGGCCTTTCATGTGAAATCGGTCGTTCATATTGACCCGGTTGATAAAACGGATTCTCTTCTTCGGGAGATCCATGCAACTGTAACGCCGCTTCTGGAGCGGTTTGATTTTGTCGATTCTTTCCATGATTTGAGAAAAATCGGAAAGAAAAGGATCTCTGTCCTGTTGGATCTCTCCACAAAGCGGGCTGTCTCACGTAGAGAAGAGGAAGCTGTGCGGGAAACCTTGCTGCGAGAATTGAATCAAGCCTTTCCGGCTGTAAAAAATGTGATTATGAAAGTCGAGCCGTTGTTTTCTTATTGATTTTGTATGGCACATGAGTTGAACAAAGGACATAAAAAACGATTGAGAGAGCGATTCCGCCTTTCGGATTTTGACGGTTTTGCCGAATATGAGGTGGTCGAGCTTCTTTTGGGGGCTGTCAACGTCCGTAAAGACACAAAACCTCTGGCGAAAGACCTGTTGGCCCGGTTTGGGTCAGTGAAGAATATTTTGGATGCCCCCCGGCCAGAGCTTCTCCGTGTCAGGGGAGTCGGTGAGCGGACGGCGGATCTTCTGAAAGTAGTCAAGAGCCTTTTAGTTTATTACCTGGGGCAAAATATGAAACAGGAAAAGGTCCGGGTTCAATCTCCGGAAGGAGTCGTTGATTATTTCCGGGCTTGGTACGGGGGGAAGGAAAATGAGATATTTTGCGTGCTGTGCCTGAACGGGCAGAACCATGTGCTGAACCTTTTCCATTATCAGGAGGGAAGCGTCAATTACTCTTATCTTTATCCCCGCAATATTGTACGGGATGTCTTTAACACCGGAGCTACAGGGATCATCCTTGTTCATAATCACCCTTCGGGAATCAATGAGCCGTCCCGGGCTGATATCGCATTCACGGAAAAACTGAGCCGGCTTTGCAGGGAGCTGGATATTCAGCTCCTGGATCATCTTATTGTTTGCGCTGATGATTACGTCAGTTTGAGAAGCCGGGGGCTTCTTTAATATAAACGGACCATTTCTTGGATCTCTTCGATGGAAGAAGCCTCCATGATCTTTTTAAAATTTTCTTTGTCAGTAAGAAAATAGGAGATTTTGGAGAGAAGGGCAATATGCTCTTTGACCATTCTTTTGGGAGAGAGTAAAAGCACGACAATATGAACGGGCTTTTCGTCTAACGCGTCAAAGTCGATTCCATTTTCGCTGACGAGACAGGCGGTCTGAAACCGGTCAAGAGAATCAATCCGGGCGTGAGGAACAGCAATATGGCTGCCCATCCCCGTGGTCATTTTATTTTCGCGCTCCATGACTTCCCCGAAAAGGGACGGGGCATCCAGTTGTTGATCGTCGGCGACACGCCGGCACAACAGCTTGATCGATTCTTCCTTAGAGAGAGGCTTCTCTTCGAAAAAAATCAAATGGGGAGTCAAGTAGTCTTTGAGCTGCATCGCGGCCTCCTTAGTTTGGGATTATCATAAGCGCTGCTGTCTTTTTGTCAACATCTTTATGAGGAGCCGCTTCCCCTTTTTTATTGAAAGATATTAGCGGTGTGGTATAGTCAACGGGTCGAAAGGGGGTATCCATGCGTATCAGGTTCAATGATGTCTCACTTCGAGACGGCCATCAAAGCCTTTTGGCCACACGGATGACCACAGATCAGATATTAAATGTTCTTGATGAGTTAAAAAAAGCAGACTTAAACAGTATAGAAGCCTGGGGAGGCGCGACTTTGGACGCCACAATGCGTTATCTGAATGAAGATCCCTGGGAGAGGCTGGACAAGATATATAGCTCCCTCGGGCCCGCTGTCCCTATAAGGGCCTTATGCAGAGGACAGAACCTCTTCGGTTACAATCCGTATCCCGATGAGATCGTCGATGAATTCAACCGGCTGGCCGTGCAGAGCGGGGTGGCGGTGATGAGGATCTTCGATGCCCTCAATGACCCCGAAAACCTTAAAACAGCCGTGAAGGCGGTTAAAGAGGAGAACGGGATCTTTGACGGGGCTATCGCCTATACAACCGGCCCTGTTTTTGATGCTGACTATTTTGTGGATTACGCGTTGAAGCTGGAGGAGCTGGGGGCTGACATCATCACGATAAAGGACATGGCCGGACTGCTTTCTCCCCAGATGACTTATGAATTGATTACAAAGCTCAAAGCCAAAATTTCTCTCCCTCTCCACCTCCATACGCACACAACGCCGGGATACGGGCATTTGAACGGTGTGATCGCCATGGCCCTGGGCATTGATGCCGTTGATACGGCTTTTATGTCCATGAGCGGAGGCTCGTCTCTTCCGTCTATTGAGATTTTAAGTGTTTTCGGAAAGAAAATGGGGCGTAGTGTCGGGTATGACCCCAAGCTTTTTGCGGAGATCGATAACAGGTTGCGGGCTATACGCAAAGAACTGGAACCCTTTGATAAATTGAATACTCCGATGCCGTTCCCTGTTGTCCTTCCACGGCAGTTGGAAGAGAAAATCGGACGGATCATCGATTATGTGGACAAAAAGGATTTCAATCATGCGTTGAAAGAGATGCATGAGTTAGAGAAGATGTTCAATTTTTCTCCTCCTGATTACCTGGTTTTAGAAGCGCAGATACCCGGAGGAATGTATACCAATCTCCTTTTACAGTTGGAGAGCTTCAACGCGACAGATCGTATTCAGGATGTTATGAAGGAAATCGTTGAAGTCCGGCGTGATGCCGGGTATCCTCCTTTGGTGACGCCTACATCCCAAATCGTTGGAGTCCAGGCCGTGATGAATGTGATCAAAGGCAAATACAAAATGGTCACAGCTCCTTTTAAAGCTTTGGTTCAGGGGGCTTACGGCAAAACTCCGTCGCCCATTGACACTGATTTTCGAAAAATGATTACGGGAAAATCAGAACCGTCTTTTTATCTGAAGGAAGATGTCGATTTTGGTGACCCTTTTTGTGATGAATGCGGGATGCCTTTATGTTCGACTCCTAAAGAACGGCTTCTCTATCTCCTTTTCCCCCAGACTGCTGAAGTTTTTTTGAAAAACAAAAGACTAAAAGATTACACACGGGAACGGGAAAAAGAGTATGAGCAGATCAGAGAGTTTTCAGAGCAAATCGGTGAAGGCGGATGGTTTTAATTGAGAGGAGCAATATGGCGGGCCCTATGAAAGAAACACATGGATTTGAGTTTGTCAAAAGCGAGTCTGTTCCGGAGATCTCGTCAGAAATTTTCGTTTACCATCATAAACAGACCGGAGCAAGATTTATCCATGTTAAAAATGAGGATGACAACAAAGTCTTCTCTGTCGGGTTCCGGACACCTCCGGCGGATCATACCGGAGTTTCCCATATTATGGAGCATTCTGTCCTTTGCGGCTCAGAAAAGTATCCCACAAAAGACCCTTTTATTGAACTGAACAAAAGCTCTCTTAAGACCTTCCTCAACGCGATGACTTATCCCGATAAGACAGTTTATCCGGTAGCCAGCAGGAATAAAAAAGACTTTTTTAATTTGATGGATGTTTACTGTGATGCTGTTTTCCATCCCTTGATCTATAAGAACAAAAATATTTTTTTGCAGGAAGGATGGCATTACGAATTAAAAGACAAAGATTCTCCTCTTCGCTGCAACGGAGTCGTTTACAGTGAGATGAAAGGGGACTTTTCCTCTCCGGACAGTTATTTTTTCAGAAAAATATTAAACAGCCTCTTCCCGGACACCTCTTACGGATTTGTTTCAGGCGGGGATCCTGAGTTTATTCCCGAATTGAGCTATGAGGCATTTTCGGATTTTCACAGGACTTTTTATCACCCTTCAAACAGCTATCTCTACCTTTACGGAGATGCCAAAACAGAAGAAGTCCTTGAATTTCTTCATAACCGCTATTTGAAAGAGTATTCAAAGATCGACTGTCCTTCGGTTATTAAAAAACAAACCCCCTTTGACTCTCTTCGTACAGAATCATACCGATATCCGGTATCCGGCGGAGAAGAGACAGAAGGGAAGACTTATCTCGCATGGAGTGTCGCTGCGGGAGATGCATTAGATCCGGAAACAGTATTGGGAATGGATATATTGAAATATATTCTGCTGGACACGCCCGCCTCGCCTCTCCGGAGGTCTCTTATGGAGAAAAAAATCGGGAAATCAGTTTACGGCATGTATTTATCCGGCATACGCCAACCTCTTTTGACTGTCATGGTCAAGGGAAGTGAGGCAGAGAAAAAAGATGAATTCCTTCAGACGGTCAGCCAAACGCTTATGCAGTGCGCCGAAGAAGGGTTGGACCCTTCCATTGTGGAGGGAGCTGTCAACAGAAAAGAGTTTGAGCTCCGGGAAGGGGACTTCCAGGGATTCCCGCGAGGCCTTGTCTACAATATTGCCGCTTTCCAGGGATGGCTCTTTGACGGAGATCCCGCTCTTCATTTAGCATTTGAAAAACCCCTGGCTTCTATTAAGAAAAAAGCCCAAAACAAATATTTTGAAGAGTTGATCAAAACCTTTATCTTGGACAATTCGCATGCCACAGTCATTACGATGTCTCCCCAGCCCGGCAAGATCGAAGAAATGGAAACAGAGCTTGCGGAAAAGCTTCAACGGAAAAAAGAGACGATGAGCCCTGAGGAAATATCTCAAATCATCGAAGAACAACGCCAGCTGAGAGAATGGCAAAATACGCCGGATACTCCTGAAGCCGCCGCTTCACTGCCGCGTCTGCAAATCAGTGATATCAAACCGGATGCTGAGGAATTCTCGGCAGCGCGTTACGATATCGGAGACTCTCTTCTTCTTCATTCGACAGCGGAGACTAATGGAATTACTTATGATCACATTTTTTTCCCTTTGACAGAGCTCGGCAGAGAAGAGTGGCCGTCAGCAGCGCTGCTGGCCGAAATTCTCGGGGGAATGGATACGGAAAACTATGATTATCAGAGTCTTTCCAAGGCTATGGATAAGCTGTTTGGCGATTTCAACACAGATATCACCGTTTATGCAAACCCCGAAAAAAACCCTGGAGCCATCAATGCCGGAATTGTCGTCCATGCTCGTTTTTTAAATGAAAAATCTGATGCAGTGGCTTCTTTGATGAAAGAGATTCTGTATAAAACGGATTTCGGGAATAAAGAACGGCTTCATGAGATCTTGCAGAACGTCCGGGCCCGCCTGGAATCTCAGGCCATGATGTCCGGCCATGTATTGGCGATGAAACGTCTCTCCGCTTCACTTTCAGCAGAAGGGAATTTCTCGGAAGCTGTTTCAGGATTGGAATATTACCGTTTTATTAAACAGACCGTCGACAACTTCGACGATGATTTTGAAAAGATCAAAAGTTCTCTTGAAAAAGCGGCCCGGACTGTTTTTGCGGAATCACGGCCTCTTTTTTCTGTGACCACAAACGGCTTGATTCCGATTGATGCTCTTAAAGAGAGGCTTCTCAGCCTGATCCCTCCCGGACCATTCCCTGAAAAAGAAAAAACTCTTGTTTTAAAGCCTCATAAACAGTTGAATGAAGGGATTACCATCCCCGGGCAGGTCCAGTATGTGGCTCAGGGTTATAACTATCATCAATTAGGTTACCGTTATAAAGGAACCCTTTTAGTCATGGCGACTATTTTGAAATATGATTATCTGTGGAATCAAATACGGGTTCAAGGGGGAGCCTATGGGGTTTTTCCCCGTTTGACCCGCTCCGGGTTGATGCTTTTCTGCTCTTACAGAGACCCTCAGCTGAAAAAGACCCTGGATGTTTACAGCCGGATCCCTGATTTTATCTCTTCATTGGATTTGGGGCCGGAAGAGATTTTGAAGTATATTATCGGGACCGTCAGTGAACTTGATAAGCCTGTGACTCCTGCTATGAAGGGGGATATTATTTTGTCTCGCGAGTTGCAGGGGTTGAATCAGCACGATTTTCAACAGGAGCGCCGGGAAGTCCTTCAGGTAACAGAAGAAGAGATCCGTGAATTGTCAGGACTGTTGAGAGATGTGCTATCGAAACAGGTGTTTTGCGTTATTGGAAGTGAGTCAGCGATCCGCAAAGAGGAGGGCCTTTTCCAGTCTGTTATCGGATTTTATGAATAGTTCTTGCCGGCCGGGGATTTTATCCCATCTTCGGCCGGGACAAATATCTAGGTCAACCGTATGATATAATGAAACAATTTTGTAATGTCAGTTGTCTTGTTTGAAGTATTGACGAATAAAACAATGGGGGTAAACTGCTCACATGGCATATTCAGACTTGGTTACTCACAGGCCCAAAGGGTTTATTCTCATCTTCCTTGTGATTTTGATCACGGGGATCTATGCCTTTTATCAAATCCCCAAAGAAGACCTTCCCGTCGTGGATTATCCGCGGCTGACTGTCACTGCGGGCCTTCCTAATCAATCTCCCGAAAATGTCATTAAATATGTGACATCGGTCATCGAGGAAGAATTAGCGGCTGTACGGGGTGTCCTCGACGTGTCGTCTGTAACATCAACAGGGTACTGCCGTATTACTGTGGAATTGGAACGGAAAGCGGACCCTGATTTCATCATGTTTCTTGTCAATGAAAAGATCTCATCGATAAAGGATAAATTACCTCAGGAAGTCAGCGGGCCCACTGTTCACCCGTATGTTCCCCGTGAAATCGGAGAGGACACTTTTTTCAGTCTTTATCTCTCCAGCGATATTCTGGACGGGTATACGTTGACGCAATTCGCAGAAGATGACCTTCAACGGGAGTTGGCGGAAATCCCGGGTGTCTCAGGAATTTCAATTTACGGGGGAATGGAAAGGGAACTTTCAATCGCCTATGATCAAGCTGCTATTGAGCAGTACAATATCTCTTTTTATTCTATTGTAGAAAAAGTCATGAGCATGAATAAAAAGATTACCATGGGTCATGTTCGCTTTCGTGACAAAAGGCTTTATATTTCCTTCATCAACGATATGGATCTGCAAAATATAGGGAACTGGGACATGGGGAACGGTGTCAGGCTATCTCAGGTAGCTCAAGCCTCTTTTCGGGATGAAGAGCCCCAGACGATTCATAAAATAAACGGGAAGCCGGCAGTCTATGTCCTTTTGACCAAAGCCGCAGATGCTAATGCCATCCTTGTTTCACAGGCTGTCCTTAAAAAACTGGAGTCGATGCAAAGGGACAATCCCAGTATTCTCTGTAAAGTGGCCGATAACGAGGGGGAAAAGGTCTTGGACGGGTACAGCACTATCCTTGTCAAGATCCTCGTCTCTGTGTTGGCGATCTTCCTTGTCCTCTTCTCTTTTATGCGCCATGTCAAGCCTTCATTGATTACGATGTCTTCGATTTTCCTCTCTGTCTCGTTTGCAATCAATTATCTCTTTTTTGCCGGAGAGAGCCTGAATAAATTTACTCTCAGCGGTATAGCACTGGCTTTCGGCCTTCTGGTGGATAATGCTGTTGTGGTCTATGAAAACATTCATAAACATTACTATTCAGGGAAACGGGTCAAAGAAGCTATCGCTCTTTCTTTTAAGGAAATGTTTATCCCGATTATCGCTTCAACGGTGACAACAGTATGTGTTCTTCTTCCCTTTGTCTTTCTTCAGGAAGAACTGAAAGTCTATTATATCCCTTTTGCCAAGACAATTGTTGTGGCCCTGATTGCTTCTATTTTTATTTCTTTTTCTTTGATTCCCATTGCTTTCAGCTATTTTCACATCGAATCAAAAATAAGAAAGTCGAAAAGCAAGGCGATCGGGTATTATCAAAAATATGTCGGATTTCTTCTTCGTATCCGATGGGTGGCCTTAGCGCTTATGGCGTTTATTATCGGCTACAGCCTTTATGTCTTTATTGAGGATGTTGATAAAAGCAGTTTTTCGTGGGGAGGTTTCGAGTATCCTCCGGAGCTCAGCTGCATATTTTACCCTGAGACCAATGTCCCCGATTTCCGATTGAAAGCTGCCGTGAATCAGTTTGAAGGACTTGTTGAAGGGAATGAGATCATAGAGTATTACAGGACATCTATCTCCGAGACCCGTGGACAGATCATTATATACTTCAAAAAGGATTTCGAGGGAAGTGCCGAAGCGTATGCTTTAAGAGAAAAATTAAAAGTTTACGGCAACCGCATGTCACAGGTCAATGTCCGGGTTTGGGGAATAGGGCCTGATTTCGGCGGCGGCGGGTTTATGGGGGGAACCCGGTATCAGTCGACTGTCTGGCTTCAGGGCTATAATTATGCCCGGCTGAAAGAGGAGGCCGCAAAATTCAAGACTATCCTTCTCTCCTTCAGGGAGATTTCTGATGTCAAACTGGGAGAAGTGACAACCTCCTCGGTAAAAAAAGCTGTCTTAAAAATCGATTCTGAAAAATTGGATATTTACGGGCTCTCTTTGAATGATGTCGCTTCAAAAGTGCGTAGTCTTGTTTCGGAGTATACCATAGAGAATACGGTGAAGTTAGGACGCGATTATATTAATTTTACTCTGGCTCCCGAAGAGAAGATCGGCCTTTATGAATTAAAAAACCTTTATTTGGCGCATGGCGTCAAGCTTACTGATGTGGCTGATATTGATTTAGAAGCCAGTACCCGTTACATCGAAAGAGAAGACCAGGTTTACTCCTATCCCATCTCTTATGACTTTTCGAGCTCAGACCAGACAGATAAGCAGTTTAAAGAGGGGCTGAGAGACAATATCCTCTATCCGCCGGGCTTTTCGCTGAAAATTGAAGACGATGCCTACCGTTGGTGGGATGAAGAGACTGATTATAATAAGATCCTTATTCTTCTGGGGTTTGCGATTATTCTGATTTATATGATACTGGGCGCTTTATATGAAAGTTATACGGAGCCGTTTATTATTCTGTTGACATTGCCTCTGGCTTTTGTGGGTGTCATCTGGCTCTATAAGATATTCAAGCTCAATTTCGGGGTGCATGCGATTATGGGTTCGATGCTGCTGGCCGGGATCGTTGTCAATAATGCGATTATTATGGTCAATCATATCAATCATCTCAGACGCGAAAAAGGCGTAAAGAGGGCCTTCGGTATTATTCTGGGAGCTTCAGACCGCATCCGTCCTATTCTCATCACGTCACTGACCACGATCATGGGACTCCTTCCCATTATTCTTTTGAAAGATAAGAGCGATGATTCTTCTACAGCGGATATTTGGAAGCATTTAAGTTATGCTACAGTGGGGGGGTTGACCACCTCGACCTTCTTTACGCTGACTTTTATGCCGATCCTTTATTTCTTCTTCAGTAAAAAAACGCCGGGAGAAAAACCTTATTCGGGGACGGGATTTCTTTCATGGGTCAGGGCTGTTCGGTGGAGGAAGATGCCGGCCCTTATTTGGAAGGAAACAAAACGGATTCCGCACCACGTGAAGCATTTGCCCCGTTATGCAGCCTATGCGGCGAAATTTATAGGCTCCTTAAAGGAGAAATTTAAAAAACGAAAAAACAGACGGAGGTCTTCATGAAGCGCACGATTATTGTTATCGTTCTTTTTTCTTTGTTGATTTTTCAGGGATCAGCATTGGATTTCAGAGAGTATCTCAGGAAAGCCTATGAAAAAGGAGACGGAGGGCGCGATCTGGAGTTGGCAGACCGCTATGCGGCGTGGTCTTACCGCTCAGATTTTTCCGCAATTCTTCCTCAAATCGATTTTGAGTTTTACCTTCCGTCATACAGTAATGCTATAGAGCGGTATGAAGGCCTTGGCGTCGAATATGAAAATGAATATCTTTTCTACGGAGGGCGTGCCATACTCAATCAGGTTCTCCCAACGAATACGGAAATACAGACTGTTTTCCATTACAGTGATTATACTACCTATCAGTCAGGCGATGCCGAAATTGACGGCGGTTTTGCAACAGGACGTTTGACATTGACGGTCCGGCAATATTTGTGGGGGAGCAATGCCGGATTTCACCGTTTAAAACGCTGGCTGAACAGCCGCCGTGAAAGTGAGATCAAACGGGATCAAAACGTTTTGAATTTCCTGAGAAGCGCTTATGAAAATTATCTGGATTATTTGTCCCTTCTCCGGAATTATGAATTAAACAAAGGCCAGACAGAGCGTTACCGTGATATATTTAAGGCTACGGAAAACAGTTATAAAATGGGGTTGACGGACCTCATCACCTACAACAGAATAAAAAAGCGCCATGTCTTTTTGGAAATGGCGCTAAAAGAAGCCGAAATGCAATTGAAAGAAGCCGATAAAAAGATGGAGCTTTATCTGAACGAGCCTTTTGAAGATCCTGAAAAGAAGATCATCAATATCAGTTATGACCTTTTCCGTGAATGCAGCCCGCAGGCAAAAACAGATAGTCAGAAGATCCTGTTGGACAATGCTCTGCGCAATTACAAACTCAAACGGCGGGCCTATGAGCCTGCGCTTTTCGGTGAATTGGAAGCGACCTATTCAGCTGAGGGAGCCTCGTCTCCCGGGCCTTTGGAAAGGGACCGTTATACGGCATCTCTTGTCCTCTCTATCCCTTTTGCCAACTTATCCAAGGTTGCAGGGTTAAAGATGGAGAAGATCAATTATCTTCAGGAAAAAAACCGTTATGAAGATGAAAAAGAAATTGTTGGGATCTCGTTTGAAAAACTGATGACACAGCTGGACATATACAAAGAAAAAATCGAGCTATTTCAGGTGATTTTGCCGACTTTGGCAGAGAATTACCGCTCCAGCCTTTCCCGTTTTCATATCGGTGCGATCACTTTGCAGGAGCTTATGGATATTGAAGACGAGTATATCAGTTCGGAATTAGAGTATTTAAACCTGTTAAAATATTATAATCTCACCGCCCTGGAAATCAGCTCATATGTCGGTAATAGCAATGAGATCATGGAGGAATTGTTATGAAAAAAAAGGTTCTGGTCACACTCATCATCGTCTTAATTTTGGCTCTGTCAGCTTTGGGAGCCTGGTTTCTCTTTTTCAAAGGGAAAGCTGCTGAAGCAGAAGATACCAGCAAGCCTTTGGCGGCTCCTGTCCCTGTCAAAGTGACTCAGTCATGGCAGGGGGATCTTCCTCTTTACGTCTCGTCTTCAGGGAAACTGGAAGCAATTCGTGTCAACGATTATATCGCTGAAGTCGCCGGGAATATCAACATCAAGGTGAAAGAAGGGCAGGTGGTAAGCCAGGGAACGCTGCTTTTTACGATTGATAATCCCACCTATCAGATCAACTATGAAAAAGCCCTCTTGGATTATAAAAAATCCTATATTCAATATCTGGCCATTTCTGAAGATATGGAAGGATTTGAGGGATTTGCCGTGGAGCAGACAGACCTCTACTCTGATGATAAAGAAGTGGCCAAGATCCAGCAGGAGGTCGTCTTGGGGCTTCAGGAAGGGACGATTACCCGAGAGCGCATCAAATACCGCTTGGGCGAGCAGGAGTTGGCTCTCAAGCAGGCCCTTGAAAACTACAAAAAATGTTCGATACGCGCGCCTTTTTCCGGTGTGATCGGCAAAATAGATGTTAAACAGGGAGAATACCTTCAGGCGGGGAAGCCCGTTTTGAGCATTGCTGATATCAGCCGTTTACGTATTAAAGCAAAAATACTGGTCAAAGATATTCATCATGTCAAAGAAGGGGCGAATGCTGTTATTTTTCCTGTAGTGTCTGATGAAAAATATACCGGGCGTGTCTTTTCCGTCAATCCCCTGATCTATGACGATAATTCTACCTATGCCGTGGTCGAACTTTCTAACGAAAAAAGAGAGCTTTATCCGGGAGTTTTCTGTGATGTGCTTTTACAAATGGATCTGATCAAAGACAAGGTTTTAGTCCCTAAAGCAGCGGTTTTGGAAAGGGACGGAAAAAAGCTTGTCTTTGTCGTTAAAGAAGGGCTGGGCTACTGGACTTATGTGGATGTGGGCCCTGAAAATTATGAGTTTGTTGTCATTGAAGATAAACTCAAAGCGGGAGAAACCATTATTGTGGAAGGACATTATGTCTTAAACCATAAGGCCGCCGTGACTGTGCTTAACGGCGGGGAAGACGGTACGGAGGAATAATGAGCTTACCTCAGTTTTCTGTCCGCAGGCCGGTAACGACGACCATGATCTTTATGGCCGTCCTTCTTCTGGGCCTCATTTCTTTTAAGATGCTCAATATCGAACTTTTGCCTTCTATCGATATTCCCAAGATCACTGTAGAGACAAAGGCGACCAACATGCCTCCCGAAGAGGTCGATACCAATGTGACTCAAAAGATAGAAAGGCAATTGGGGACCCTTCCCAATGTCAAAAAGATCACTTCGATCTCGACAGAATCCAAGTCCCTGATCACCGTGGAATTCTATTGGGGCGTCAACATGGAGTACACGATGCTCAAGGCCCGGGAGAAGCTGGATAATCTTTCGGGACAGCTGGGAGATGCGGAAAAACCCAATATTCTTTATTTTGACCCCGCCCAGTCTCCGATCATGCAGATCATGGTAGAAGGGGATTATGATTTTCTCACATTGAGTAATTACGCATCTGACAGCTTGAAACGGCGTTTTGAACGCCTGGAAGGGGTTGCTCTTTGCGATGTGGTGGGTGCTGATGAAGAAGAGATCACTGTCCTTATCTCGAACCGCAACATGATCTCTTACGGGATCACTTTTAATGAAATCGCCACCGTGTTGAGCCGGAACAATTTTGTGAGTGCTGCCGGAGAAATCGGTGACGAGAATTTTTCTTATTCTCTTTCTCTGGAAAAGAGCCGTTATACCGTTGAAGAGATAGGAAATATGAAAGTCAAAGGGGATGTCCGGCTGAAAGATGTGGCAGAGATCAGGCGTGGAGCGGCCGACTTAGATGAATTTTCCCGGTTCAACGGGAAACGCGGCATAGGGCTTCTCATCGTTAAATCTTCAACAGCCAATACTGTCAAGGTCTCTTCTGAGATCCGGAGCCTCATTGAAGATCTTCGCAAAGAAGACCCCAAGCTGAGACTTCAGATTCTGTATGATGATTCGGAAACCATACAAAATGCTATTAATAATGTGATCATCTCTATTCTCATCGGGGGCATACTGGCCTTTTTCGTCCTCTTCATCTTTTTACATGACTTTAAATCTCCATTTATTATCGGACTTTCAATGCCGCTTTCCATAATTGCCACTTTCATCGCCCTTTATTTAGCGGGGATCAGCGTTAATATTCTTTCATTGGGGGGATTGGCTATAGGCATCGGCCTTCTGGTGGATAATTCTATTGTTGTTTTAGAAAATATGGACCGCTACCTGAAGTATGGGCTTCAGCCTAAAGAGGCCGCCGTGAAAGGAGCATCTCAAGTCGCCATGGCGATCCTTGCAGGGACCTTGACGACCATTGCTGTTTTTTTGCCGGTCCTGTATCTCAAAGGCGTCATCGCTGTCCTCTTCAAACAGCAGGCCTTTGTGATAACGGTTTCTCTCTTTGCTTCACTCCTGGCCGCTTTGACATTAGTGCCCATGGTCTTCGCTCAAGATTCAAGGATGATTCGGAACTTAAATGGATTTGTCGTCCGGAAAGGCAAAAATCTGTTTGACTTTTTCGACTCCTTTTTGGAAAAAGCCATGGAATTTTATGAGAAAGTTCTGGACAAAGCATTGGCCCAAAAAAGAAAAGCTTTGCTTCTCACGTTAGGAGTCTTGCTTTTGACCACAGGGCTTTCCTTTTTTCTGAGGCGGGAGTTCGTTCCTGATGTCAAAGAGAATAAATTCTTCATGGAGTATAAGCTTTCTACAGGGGCGACTATGGCGGCCAATGAAAAGTATGTCAGTTTTGTAGAATCAGTTATTCAACAGGAACAAGACAAGATCGATTATTATGTGGTGAACCTTGGGAAGACATACAGCAACAGCATTTCGGGTTTAAATACCGGATATTTTATGTTCGCCATGAAAAAGAAGCGTCAGGTGGAACCGTTTAAACAGTATCTTTTGAGCCGGCTGGGGGCTTTAGAAGGCTCCATATCATTCTATTCTGCAGGGAGTATTTACAATCAGTTTTTTGATTTTGGAGAATATGACATCGAAGTTATTCTGGAGGGAGAGGAGATCGAAGAGCTGAATGCTGTAGCCGACCGGCTTAAACCGGAAATCGAAAAGATCAATGGATTCCGCTTGGTCCTCAAAGACATGGAATTAGAGCGGGAGATCATTGAAATGCGGTTTAAGGACTATTTTATCGACACGATCAATACTCCTCTCTATGTTGTCATCGAGCAATTAAAAAAATATACAGTAGGGGATTTGGCAACAACGATTTATGATACGGATAAAGAGATCAATATCTGGGTCAAGAATGAAGAACGTCCTCCAAATTATGATGTGTTTTTGGAAAAGATCATTACGGTTGACGGCTTCGATTATAAAATTCGCGACATTGTCGATATGACGGTTGTCAAAGTGCCTAATGAGTTGAAACGCGAAGACCAGCGGAGAAAAGTCTCTTTAATGTGTAATATCAAGGGCCTTTCTTTGGAAGAAGCCATCCAAAAAGCGAGAGACAGCTTCTATCAGCTATCTGATACAGGAAAGATCAAAATCAAATTCGGAGGAAAAATCGAAAACATGCGGGAATCTTTTTCAGGCTTGGGATTTGCCTTTATCCTTTCTCTTATTCTGGTTTATATGATTCTGGGTGTTCAGTTCGAATCTTTTTTCCAGCCTTTTGTCATCATCCTGGCTGTTCCCCTGGCGTTTATAGGCGTTTTGCTCCTTCTGCTGATGACAAACACCTCGCTGAATATTATGAGCCTTATGGGTATGGTGGTCCTTGTGGGTATCGTGGTCAACGACTCTATTGTAAAAATCGATATTATCAACAGGCTGAGAAAAGAAGAAGGTTACGGTTTGCTTGAAGCTGTTAAAACAGGGGGCAAATTACGTTTCCGCCCGATCTTAATGACATCGTTAACGACGATCCTCGGCCTTGTCCCGTTAGCTATCGGGATCGGTGAAGGCAGCGAATTGACTCGGCCCCTGGCTGTGACGATCATAGGAGGGCTGACAACTTCCACAATATTGACCCTGGTTATTATTCCGGTGATCTACACTGCGTTGGTGGCAAAGCTGGAAAAGCATAAACTTTAAAGAGGGAAACATCGTTTCCCTCTTCTTTTGCACCTTGACAAAGAAAAAGAGGGAGGGTATCTTTGAGAAAAGGTTAACGTGCACTAACCCGAGGAGCAGCGATGATTTATTTTTACGCGGGGACTCTTTTCCTCCTTCTTTTTTCATTTTTTAAAGATAAGCAGAAGACAAGGCAAGCCTTAAAAATCGCCTGGAAGAAATTTGCCCACATCGCCCCGGGGTTTGTTATGGTTCTGATCCTTATGGCAGCTGTTCTGACAGCTCTACCGGAGCATGTCATCGCCCGTGTTTTGGGCAACGGACAGGTTTGGATCTCAGTGGCCACTGCTGCATTGATCGGTTCTGTGACATTGATGCCCGGCTTTATCGTTTTCCCTTTATGCGGTCTTCTTTTGAAACAGGGGATCTCTTATATGGTCCTTTCGGCCTTTACCACGACATTGATGATGGTCGGGGTCATTACCTTCCCTGTGGAGAAAGCTTATTTCGGGACAAGAGTGACGCTGATCAGAAATGCTTTCAGCTTTCTTACGGCTCTTATTGTCACGTTAGCCACAGGCTTCTTTTTCGGGGAGCTGGGACAATGAAAAAGAAAATCCGGATTATCGCCGCTGCAGGGTTCATCCTTTTTTTGGGGCTTTCCTACCTGATGAATTTTGCTCCGGGGGAAGAAATGGGAAGAAAAATTTGGCTTTTTACTTTAGATATGATAAAAATCCTCCTCTGTGCTTTTATTCTTATCGGGCTTTTTGAAGTGTGGGTGAAAAAAGAGACTGTTGAGAAGCATTTGGGAGAAGGGTCTCTCTCCATGGGTTATATCTGGGCTCTTCTTTTAGCCGGGACAACGGTGGGAGGGCTTTATGTGGCCTTTCCCGTTGCCCATAGCCTCTATAAAAAAGGGGCCAAACTCAGTGTGATTTTTACCTACATCAGCGCCGCCGCAGTATTTCGGGTGCCTATGGCTGTCTTTGAAGCCTCCTTTATGGGCCTGAAGTTTACCGCCATCCGTTTTTCCGTTTCTTTGCCTCTGATCCTTCTTTCCTCTATTCTTTTAGGGGCTTATCTCAAAAAGAAGGACTATAGCATCCGGGATGGAGAGATTTATCAAAAAAGGTGAAAAAATAATTGTCACGGCCATATGATATGTTATAATATGCACATAAAATGATAGCTAAAGCTAACAAAGGAGCGTGCCTATGCAAAAGACAGATGTTCTTATTATTGGAAGCTCTGCAGCGGGATTAGTTGCCGCCGCTACAGCAAAAACATCCTATCCTCAAAAAAGCGTGACTGTATTGCGCATGAAGGGAAAGACCTTAGTTCCTTGCGGGATTCCCTATGCCTTTTCCACTGTTGAGAAAACAGATAATAATGTGATCCCCGTGGAAGGGCAGTTTGAAAAACTCGGCATTTCACTTCTTGAAGATAAAGCTGTCTCCATCGACCGGGGAAAAAAAGAATGCCGATTGGAAAGCGGAGAAACCATAACATATGAGCGTCTTGTTTTGGCGACGGGATCGGTTCCGTTTATACCCTCCTGGCTTAAGGGGGCTGATTTAAAGAATGTTTTCACCGTTCCCAAGGATAAGGCTTACTTGGACAAGATGCAGGAGACTTTAAAGAATTGCCGTTCTGTTGTTACGATCGGAGCAGGTTTTATCGGCGTCGAACTATCAGATGAGCTCAATAAAAGCGGCCTTGACGTGACTCTGGTGGAAAAGCTGCCTCATATTTTAGGGAAAGCATTTGACGAAAAGACAGCTTCTAAAGCTGAAGAGATCTTAAAAAATACCGGCGTTAAAGTAATGACCGGTGCCGGAGTAAAAGAGATAAAAGGAACAGGTAAAGTGGAAGAGGTTCTTCTTGATAACGGAGAAAGCATCAAGGCAGATGCCGTTGTCTTGGCCATGGGATACAGGCCTAACACGGGATTGGCTTCGGATGCCGGATTGCCTCTTAATGAATTCGGTGCTGTTAAAGTAGATGAATATCTGCGCACAGAAGATGAAAATATTTTTGCCGTAGGTGACTGCGCTGAAAAGAAGGATTTTGTGACCCGTAAGAGCATAGGGACCATGTTAGCTTCTACTGCCTGTGCCGAAGCCCGTATCGCGGGAATGAACCTTTTTAAGTTATCTTTGGTCAAGACGTTCAGCGGGACTATTTCCATTTTTGCTACAGCCCTTGGTGAGGATGCCTTCGGTGTAGCCGGGTTGACAGAGTCACGGGCCCTGGAAGAGGGTTTTGATATTATCACCGGAGAATTTGAAGGCCCCGACAAACATCCGGGAAAATTACCCGGGATGAAAAAGCAAACGGTCAAGCTTATCGTCGGCAAGGAAGCGGGGATCATTCTCGGCGGAGAAATAACCGGAGGCCTTTCCATAGGAGAATTAACCAATGCTTTGGGATTTATTATTCAAAACAGAATGGACATCAATGCTGTTCTTGTTTCCCAAATCGGAACACATCCGTTATTGACGGCCTCACCGGCTGCTTATCCGCTTCTTAAAGCTGCAGAAGATGCAGCCAAAAAGAAAATGGGCCTTTGCTCCTGTTGATGAAATGCTCTCTCTCTTTTTTGAAAGAGAGAGAGCATTTGTTTTACAGATGAATCAACGTCCAACCAAGAAAGTCTTCGATTAATATTTCCCCAAAAGAACAGTGATCCAATGTGATGTGATTTCGATGGTCAGGCGGATGTTGCGCGCATTGATCATTTCGAACAGGGGTTCATCCCGGGAACCCACATTCATGCCGTGGTCACCGGGAAGGATAAATACAGGGATCTTCTTTTCACACCTGCTTAGGGTCCTGTAGATCTGTTCCAGAGGCCCGTTGTCGTTGTCTGACGCTCCCAGCCCCATGACTACAGGCCGGTTTTCCTCTCAAAGACCGGGGTAGAGCTTGGCTTCATACTCCTCATCGGGGATCACGGGAGTGAGGAGAATAAGCGCTCTCAATGCTGTATCCCGGCGGAAATGGTCCCAGGCGATGACAGAGCCGAAGGATTTGCCCACGAGGACGAGACTTTCCTTGTCGGCTTCTTTCAGAGAACGGACATAAGCCATTGCCGCAGCGAGATCCTCTTTTTCCCGCACCCGGCCTTCAGAGATCTTTTCCTTTTGAGAATAGTAGTGCCAGTCGAAAGTCACGGCGATCATGTCCTTCTCGGCGCAGCGTTGCGCAAATCCAGCCAATAAGGGAAGCCCGCGGTGATATCCGCTGCCGGGGGCGATGATCACCACCGGACATGGGCTTGAAATGACTTCCGGCTTGTAGACAGTTGCCTGGATGGAGCGGCCGTCTGAGATGGGGATAATGACATCCTCTTTGGAGAGGCCCCAGAGTGACACATGCAGAAGAACAAGGACGGTAAAACAGAGAGGGAAACGTTTCATTAAAAACCTCCTTGATAGGTTGATCCATGGATTTTGCAACTTGGACACCCGAGGGCAGGAGAATGTTTCACAATTCAATTGGTTTAATTCTTGACTAACCAAAATTCATTGTTATACTGAATCATCAGTATAAAGGAGGATCTATGCGTAAGACATTTTTTTTGGGACTTTTGATTCTGGCCCTGGCGCCTGCTGTCATGGCAGAGTTGCCTGACTTTGACTTTTCAGCTTATACTGTCCCGGATCACAGGCTTCATCAGCTGACCTTGTCTATGTGTCCGATTTATTATCATTCACAAAGCATCAAAGAGAATGGAGAATCTTTTATGAATTCTCGTTTCAGAGCTGGAGCTGACGGCTTCTATGAGCGCACATTCCGGCTTGACCAATGGGAGGGAGAGTTTTATGGAAGCCTTTCAGGATTTTTGAACAGGGAAAAGGAAAGTTCAGTCAAATTCAAAACGAATCAAATGTATGCGGACTCTCAGGGTCATTTGCGGTACTATATTCTGAAACCTTTCTTTCTTCAGGGGGATTATTATCTGAATTATTATGAAGACTCCGGGGACTTGCGTGACTATCATTCTTATAGGGGCGATGTCATAGCCGGGGTCGGTTACGGACGCATGAATCCGATGAATGATATGCGTCGGGCCCTCTATATTGTGGATGAACTCTATGAGGCCGGCTTACTCGTCCAATACCCGGAAACAAAGGTTCTGCATGCTTTGGCAGACCTTTTATATGATTTGAGTTACACCCGTGTCTATGACAGCCGCATCAAAAGAATCGAGGACTTGAAGCGAATCGACGCCTTCTTCGCAAAGCATGGGCTTCTTGTTTCGGAAAACATCGACTATTTTTCTCTCTTGAATGATATGCTTTTCTACTCTTCTCCATCCGGCTGGAGCCGGGGATATGAGATGTCCTTTGGCCTGGGGAAAGGGCAAGGGCATCGCTATGACGAGTGGGATTCATTTTTTCTGATAAAAGAGAACTACAAAAGTGATATTTATTCTGCACAACTCCTTTACCGGGAAATATTAAACCGTTATTGGGTCTTTTCCGCTTCTGCCCGATGGCAGGGGAAGAAAGAAACAGGTGACATCGATTACCCGGGTTCTTTTAGTGAAATGATAAACCGGACGGAAAATGCCTATCTGCTTCGCTCCGGAATAGCCTGGCACCCGGATACACGGACTGTTTTAGAAGCTGAGATCGGCGGGATGTACGGGAAAAGAAAAGGAAGTTATTCCTATTATATTGAAGACCAGATGTCCCAATGGGATTATTTTTTGGGGATTAATTTCTCCTATTATCTTTCGTCTCGGCTGACCTTTTCAGCAGAGTCTCAATTGCGGAAAAGAATCAATACCAATGATTCTTTTTACAGCCATAAACGTGAGATTGTTTCCGGAACAGTTCAGGCCCAGCTGGCCTATAAAATATTTTGAAGGTGATGATTATGAAAAAAGGGATATATTTTTTTATGTTGTTGATTTTGACGGCCTCTGTTTATGGAGAACAACCGAATTTTGACTTTTCCTCTTATACCTTGCCGGATTTTCACAGGCAGGGTTTGGAATTTACCTTTCCGGGCCTGATCTTTTCAGCGGAAAGCAGTGAAACAGACGGAGAGGAAGCTTATCGCACTTATTTTTCAACATCTTTGGGAGGACATTATTTCGGATATTTCTATAGAGAAAAATGGGAAACGGATTATCATCTGCGCGGCGATATCGGCTACACACTCTTCAAGGATAATAACGACTCCCGGCATGAAAAACTTTATGGATTAGCGGCCTCTTTTGACGGACGTTATTATATCGGCGGGCGCTTTTTTGTTCTTGCCGGCGAAGAATTTCGTTATGAGGAGAAGTATACCAATTATCGGGAGACGGATAAACGTTATTATAAAACTGAAAACCGGCTTCAAGGGGGAATAGGGTACGGAAGGGTCTTTGATATGAGCGCTATGGTCAGAGCTCTTATTATCGTCGATGAGCTTTATCATAACGATTTACTGACCCGTTATCCCGCAGATAAGGATCTCCGGGCTTTGGGGGACCTGGTCTGTGAGTTAGAAGAGGGACGGGTCTTGGATAGCCGTCTTAAACGCATGGAAGACTTTAAACGCATTGATGCTTTCTTAAGGGAAAGAAACCTGCTTCGGGAAGAGAATATTGAATATTTTGCCATTCTTCAGGATATGATGCTTTATAAATTTGAGGCGGAAAGATTCAACGGATCCAGGCTCTCATCGGCTTTCGGCTATCAGAAAAGCCATGTCTATAGGCGTTGGATGGATGGAGTGCAGTCCAAAGAAACGGAAAACGGACCCTTTTTCAGTGCTTCGGCCTTTTACTATAAGATCATCAATCGTTTTCTGTCCTTTGCAGCAGGAGCAGAATGGAGATCTGCTGATTATGATCACACGGGGATGAACATAGCCTCTCAAAACGCCCGGGAAGAAAGGGTGATGTTAGAAACCGGACTGCAGTATTTTCCTGACACACGGAGCTCTTTCCGGTTATTTTATGAATATTATTTTTCCAAAAAGGATGAAGGTGAGATTGAATTGCAGCGTAGCAGGGTGCATCGGTTCGGAGCACGTGCATATTATGCTCTGACGACGCGTCTTACGCTTGAGAGCCAAGCGAGATTGAGTCATAGAGAAGAGAAAGAATTGGTCCAGGATGATGAGCGGAGGGTATGGGGGACTGATCTATATCTCATTCTGGGTTATAAGGTCTTTTAGAAGAGAAAGGGACCCATGGAGACCCTTTGTCTCTCTCATCTCATTGAAGAGGAGATGCCCCTCTTTCCGGGGACAGAACAGCCCTCTGTGAAGAGGATCTTTTCAGTGGAAAAGGATCATTTCGCCGAAACGCGTCTCTCCTTTTCTTCACACACAGGGACCCATATGGATGCTCCGGCTCATATGATTCCCGGAGGAAAGACGCTTGATCACTACAACCCCGGCTCTTTTACAGGGGCGGGTGTTCTTGTTGATGCTACCGCTTTCGGAGGGAAGGAGATCCCCCTTGATATCATGATGCAAAAAGAGGAAGAGATCCGAAAGAGCGACTATCTTCTCATCCATACGAGCTGGGATCGTTTGTGGGGGAGACCCGGATACTTTGAAAATTACCCCGTATTAAGCCCGAAAACAGCCCTCTGGCTGGCTTCTCTCCCCCTTAAAGGTATCGGGCTGGATGCACCTTCCTTCGACCCTGTAAAGGGCCCTCAGCGCATTCACCATATTCTGTTGGGAAAGGGCTTTCTCCTTGTGGAAAACCTTGCCGGCCTTGACAGGCTGAGAGGGAGACGTTTCTCCTTCAGCGCATTTCCTCTTCTCTATCAAAAGTCCGACGGGGCTCCGGTTTATGCCGCGGCTGTCTTTTCTCCTTCCTCTTAGAAAAAAAATCCTGTAATCTTTCTTAGGAATCCTTTTGAGTGATAAAAAATTAAGGAGAGAGATGGGCGGGCTTGTGAGTGTGATCATTCCGACATATCAACGTGCCGATAAACTGAAACGGGCACTGGACAGTGTCAATGCTCAGACCTACAGAAATATTGAAATCATCGTTGTGGACGATAACAACCCTGAAAACAGCTACAGAAAAAAAACAGAACTTTTTATGAAAAAATACGTTTCCGCGCTTCCTCTGAAATACGTCAAAATGCTTGCAAATGCAGGCGGTGCTATGGCCCGGAACAGCGGTATCAAAGAAGCCTCAGGAGCTTATATTACCTTTCTGGATGATGATGATGAATATCTTCCTGAAAAGATTGAAAAACAGGTGGAAAAATTTGAACAAAGCCCCTCTGAAAAAACGGGCATGGTCTATTGCCAGATCAATTTTATGGATAGTGGGGGACGGTTTCGTAAAATGAGAGCCCCCATGCATGCTTCAGGGAACAAAATAGCACTGGAAAAGCATTTGGTCAGGAATTTAGCTCCCACTTCAGGTCTTATGATCAAAAAAGAGGTTTTGGAAGATGTCGGCGGGTTCCGGGACCTTCTCACAGGCCATGAATATGAATTGATCATGCGCATATTAGCCGCCGGATATGATGTTGATTACAATGAAGAACCTCTTGTGAATATGTATTATCACATGGGGAAAAGAATTACCACCGGCAGTCGCAAGATCATGGGAGAAAAGATCCTTTTTCATCTCAAGAAAAAAACGTTTCCGCCGGATCGTTACCCTCTTATGAAGAAAGTGGCTTACGCTCATTATATGGATTTATGCCGCCGTTATTATTTTCAAAAGAATACGCGTGCTGCTTGCCTGTATTTTCGAAAAGCCTCCCGGCATGACCCGTTAAAAATTAAAACCGTGATAGGATATCTGGGGATTTTTCTGGATTCGCTGAAGAGGAGGTCGTTCCTTGAGAAAAAATAATCTTTTTTCGGGAGAAAAGAAAAAAAACGGTTGACTCAACTTCTTGTGTTTTTTTTCTGTGCGCGATATACTGGTGAAAAATGGAGGCTTAAATGAAAAAAATATTGTTATTCCTTTTTCTTTTTTCCGGTTTCTGCATTCCCCGAGTACAGGCCAATCTGGCTTCGCAGTATCAATTCACAGGCTTTTCATCAGACGGTCGTTATGCTGCATTAGAGTATTGGGGGGTCGCTGACGGTTCAGGATTTCCGTATATCGCTCTTATGATTTTTGATTTTCAGGACAATGTCTTCCCTGAGCCGTTGTTTTTTAAAATGGATCAATCTCGGGATGATCTCGGCGAAGAGGCTGCTTATGGCCATATGCGTGAACTCTATCACGGTGAAATAGAGAGTATCCTTCAAAAATACTGTATTTATCGTTTGAATCGGGGTTTGATCATCTATCAAAGAGAAGAAAGCGACTTTCCGGTCACAGGGCTGGAGTTCAAAGTGAAAGAGAAAAGGATATCTCTCCGCTTTGAAGAATATCCGGGAGAAATTTCTTTTTATGATATGTTTACTCCGTCAAGCTTTAAGCTTTTTACGGGGCTTGAAGGCAAGGAGCGTTTAGTTTATGCCCATACGGCGGCTCAGGAGGTCCATGAATTTAAATTCAATTATGAGCTCCGACAGGTCATTGTCTTTGACAAAACATTGATGGCCCTTTTTACTCATCAGATTCCGGGTTTTGAAGGGCCTGATACCGTCCCGGTGATTTTGGGAGATATCTTTCCTGTCAGCCTCTCCGGGAAAGAAACAGGGGATGACTCTTTGTAAAGAAAGGAAAAAATGTTTGCCTTATTGGTGATTCTGACGGCCGGGGCCGCCCCGGGGCTTTTTTGGATGTGGTATGTCTACAAAAAGGATGTTTTCGAGCCGGAGCCTCTCTCGCTTGTGACTAAAGCCTTTTTTTGCGGAGCGCTCAGCACAATTCCTGCGCTTGTTCTTGAGATCATCTTTGGCTTTGACGGGACTTTTTCCCTTATCGTCGTCGCTCCGGTTGTAGAAGAGTGCATAAAATGTTTTGTCGTTGTTTTTTTCTTTCTCAAAAACAAAGAAGTGAATGAGCCACTTGACATATTGATTTATGCGACAGCCGTTGCCTTGGGGTTTGCTACAATTGAGAATCTGGGATACCTCCTGACAGCGGCTGTTCGGGGCAATCTGCCCCAGGTCGCCTTTCTCAGGGCTTTGTTGAGTGTTCCGGGACATTTCCTGTTTTCCACGATCTGGGCTTTAGGATTGGCCCTGCAGTTTGTTAATACAACGCCACGGCGGCCGGCTCTTTCTCTTTATCTCGGAGCATCGATTTTGGCCCATGCCGCTTTTAATACGATTGCAGCGTTTGCTCCCTTCGGCGGGCTTCTTTTTATTCTGATCATGGCCCTGTTATGGCTTCGGTTTCACCGGAGCGTGCGTCTGTTGCTTGGGATTTCTCCTTTCAAAACAAAGGAAAAGGGCGAAGCCTGATATGTGAGCTCATTTGATAAGTTTGGAATTATTCCATATTTCTTAAGAGTATATCTTGATAGTTTTTTATTTGTGCGTATAATTAGAATATGGATGATTTTTCGAAAAAGCCTTTTTTTTTCTTTAAAAGAAGTGCCGTCTCTTTTCTCCTTTTTATTGTTTGCTTTGGAACTCTTCAGGCCGAAAGGCTTCGGGTCGGGATTTATGATAATCCCCCCAAGGTTTTCATTGATGATAATGGGGAACCTTCAGGTTTTTTTGTTGACCTTATGAATGAGATCGCCGGGAAAAAAGGATGGGAGATCCAGTATTGTTATGGCACGTGGTCTGAAGGCCTTTCTCGTTTGACTACAGGTGAAATCGATTTGATGGCCGATGTGGCCTACACGGAAAAACGGGCTGAGAAGTGGCGCTACCATTCTGTCCCGGTTCTTTCCGACTGGTTTCAAGTCTATGTCCACGTAGGTTCTGATATCTATTCCGTTGTGGATCTGCGCGGGAAGAGGGTTGCTGTGTTGACCCAATCTGTTCAGGAGGAAGCTTTTTCAAAGCATGTGAAGGAATTCGGGTTTCAATGTGAATTGATACCCTTTGAGTCTTATACGGAATCATTCAGAATGCTGCATCGAAAACAGGTGGATGCCGTTATTGTAAACCGGTTTTACGGCATGGAATACCTCAGCGATTTCGATGTCAGTGAAACTGCGATCATCTTCCATCCGACCCGCCTTCATTTTGCAGCCTCCTTCGCCGTCGACCCTGCTGTGCTTGAGGCTATTGATGAAGAATTAAAAAAAATGTCCTCCGACACTGACTCCTTTTATTTCAAAGCAATTAGCCGGTGGTTCGGTGAGACGAATCAGACAGTTGTTCCTTCATGGGTCTGGGTTCTTATTCTTTTGCTTTCGGCCGTGGGAATCCTGACAATGAGCGCTGCGTATATTCTTAAAAAAGAAGTCCGTAAAAGAACAGAACATATTATTCAGGTTAATGAATCTCTTCAAAGTGAAATTGAAGTCCGAAAAGAAAGCGAAAAAAAGTTTAATGAGCTTTTTGAAAACTCGCCTGTCGCCTATTTTATGATAACTCCCGAAAAAGGACATATCGAAAGTCTGAACACAGCTGCAAAGGCGCTTTTGGGTTATTCGGGAGATGATATCAGAGGATTGATATTTAACTCCCTTTTCCCCGATACCCCGGGAGGGAAACCCCGCGCCAGAGCTGTGTTCGATGAATTTATGCGGGATAAAAAGACGATGAACAGAGAAGTCCAGATGGTTAGAAAGGACGGTGAAATGATTTGGGCCAATCTTTCAGTAACAGGTGTCTATGATACAGGTCATAATCTGACAGAGGTTCGGGCCATGGCTATTGATATTTCTGACAGGAAAGTCTTGGAAGAGCAATTGATCAGAACACAAAAAATGGAGGCCCTGGGCGTTTTGGCCGGAGGCATAGCCCATGATTTCAATAATATACTGACAGCCATTATCGGTTATACAGAAGTGGTCATGGAAAAGACAAAGACAAACAAGTTGATTTACGACAAATTGGAAGAAGTCTATAAAGCCGGGATGCATGCCAGGAATCTGGTCAAACAGATTTTGACGTTCAGCCGCAAAACAAAGGATGAATTGCAGCCCGTTGAAATGAAATCAGTGGTCCGGGAAGCCCTAAAGCTTTTGAAAGCCTCTCTCCCTCGTTCGGTTACTATCAATACGGAAATTTCCGCTTCTTCGTTGGTTTTGGGTGAACCGACACAACTTCATCAAATCGTTATGAATATGTGTATTAATGCCGGCCAGTCCTTAAAGGATGAAAAAGGGGATATACTGGTCAGACTGGATGAAATCCGTTTTGATCAGGAGAAAATGACAGAATTCGGCAATGTTTTGAATCCGGGTGATTATGTGCGTTTGCGGATTAAGGATACCGGAGAAGGAATCGCCGTAGAGGAACTGCCCCACATATTTGAACCGTTTTACACAACGAAGGCTCCCGGGAAAGGTACGGGAATGGGGTTGGCCATGGCTCTTAATATTGTGAGATCCCTTCAGGGGGGGATTGACGTACAAAGCGATATTTCTCGCGGTTCGGAATTCACTGTCTATTTGCCTGTCTATGAGATCCGGGACAATGAACAGCATAAAGATGATGAATATTTTATACAGGGGGAAGAGTCTATTCTGCTTGTTGAAGATAATGAGCCTGTCATTGAATTGATCAAGCAGAATCTTGAGGAATCGGGGTATTACGTGACGGCGATGAAGGATGGTTTAGAGGCCTTGGATTATATAAAAGTCAACAGCGGTTCCATTGATCTTGTCATTTCTGATCTGACCATGCCGAAGATCAACGGGGCAAAACTGGCCGATGAGATCAAAGCAGCAAAAATCGAGATCCCCTTTCTGATCATTACCGGACATGGTGAAGACGTATTGGAAAAGATCAGGAAGAACAGCCAGATAGCAGGAGTGATCCCAAAACCTTTCACCAAGGCAGAGCTTCTTCAAAAGATAAGATCGGTTTTACAACGGGATCAATAAAAGCAAGAGTCGTCACCCCTTTACTTCCGTCAAATAAAAAAGCGTGTCGAGTGATTCAGCTTTCGGGAAAAAATGAAAATAGCATATTATTGATACTTTGCCGATAGAAAGAAAGTTAAAGGATAAGGTTTGATTGGAT
>DSCS01000012.1 GCA_011048995.1 Bacillota bacterium | reverse complement strand
GTGGTATCGGCGCTTCTCCGGGCCGGGGCCGATGTGAAGGCGGTCAACCGATACGGCTGGACGCCTCTCCATGAAGCCTGCGGGTTCAATTCCAGCCTTGAAGTCGTGAATGTCCTTCTTTTGAGCGGATCTGATATCCACGCCCGGACACAATACGGGGAGACGCCGCTTCATCTGGCAGCGGAAAGCCAGGATAATCCGAAGATCATAACGCTTCTTCTGAAAAACGGGGCCAAGGTTAATGAAGAGAACGACTACAGCTGGACGCCCCTGCATACTGCAGCGGCCTCCAATAAACACCCTGAGATCATCATTGCCCTGGTGAGGGGGGGCGCTGATGTCAATGCTCGTGATGTCAACAACTGGACGCCTCTCCATGCGGCAGCTGTTGAGAGCAAAACACTTACCGTTTTCATAACACTCGTTGACCTGGGGGCTGACCGATGGGCTGAGGATACCTACGGCTACACACCCCTGGATTATACCCGGGACAACGAAGCCCTGAAAAGTGCCGAAAGCGCTATCACGATTGACAAGTGACAGACGAGGACAGAGAAAGGCTTATGGAAGGCTTTTTTTCAAATCGATGTCTTTTCACTTTAACCTTGAACAATTATTTAAAGGGGTGTATAGTGAGCCGGATGTCGGATGAGTGTAAAAATAAAGGTTTTTGAAAAAAATTGTCGGTTATATTATCAAAAAAATATTTTCTTAATATATCTTCAAGTGACAAAACCAATACTAAAGGAGTACAATGAAAAGTAAATTAACAGTCACCCCTCTGGGAGGGTACGGAGAAATCGGAAAAAATATGACGGTTATGGAGAACAACAAATCCATGATCATCATCGATGCGGGGATATCATTCCCTTCGTCTTACTTTCCAGGAGTGGAATATATTATTCCCGATATTTCTTATGTGACGGAAAGAAAAGAGAATTTAAAGGGGATCTTTATCACCCATGGCCATGAAGATCATATCGGGGCTTTGCCCTATATCATAGAAGAGTTGGGATATCCGACGATCTATACCAAAAAACTGGCCAGGGAACTGATTAAAAAGAAGTTTGATGAACACGGAATCGAGTATAATAAATTTGTCCTTGTAGATGGAAAAGAGCCTGTAAAAGCAGGAGATTTTTCTGTTCAGTTTATTCATGTGAACCATAGCATCCCTGATTCTTCGGCCCTCTTTATTGAGAGCGGGAGCAAGAGGATCTACTTCTCCGGGGACTTCAAAATCGATTATACCCCGGTGAACGAAGACCTTATCGATTTAAAGCAGATCTCCAAGATCGGCGAGAAGGGTGTGGACTTGATGATTGTGGATTCCACTAATATCGAGACTCCCGGAATGACCGGCTCAGAGACGGCTGTGGGTTTTGAAATGGAAAAGATCGTCCAGAATGTCAAAGGACGTATTTTTGTAGCCACGTTTGCCTCCAATATCAGCCGCTTGATACAGATACTGGATATTGCAAAGAAATATAACCGGAAAGTCGTGGTGGAAGGGCGCAGCCTGAAATCGATTATTGAGATCGCAGGCCGCCTGGGGTATATCAAAGTGAAAAAAGGAGATATCCTGAACATTAAAGAAGCCGAAAAGACCCCCGATGACCAGCTTCTTGTGCTGGTAACAGGAAGCCAGGGGGAACCCATGTCGGTGCTGCAGCGCCTATCTTTGAATATGCATCCCAAGCTCAAATTGAAAAGGGGCGATACGGTCATGATCTCAGCGAAAATGATCCCCGGAAACGAAATACATATCAACAAAATGGTGAATCAGCTCTTCAAGAGCGGCGCCAGAGTCTATTATGAGAATGTTTCAGAGATCCATGTCTCCGGACATGCGGCCCGTGAAGACATCAAGATGATTGCCGCTATGGTCAATCCGAAGGCGATTGTTCCGTTTCATGGCGAGTATAAGAATATGGCCATGTTGAAGCATGTCTTCACCGAAATGGGCTATAAAGAAGAGCAGATTATTCTTGCAGAAATCGGCACTCCTGTCTATTTGGCCGGGAAAAAGGCATATGCAGGCAATCATAAGGTGCCCAGCGGTAAACGATTTGTGGAGAATTACGATGAGATCACCGCAGACGAAGAGCTGATCACACAACGCAAGATCATCGGACAGGAAGGGGTCTTGTTCCTGATCTATGATTATATGGCGGAAACCGGTGATATCATTATGGGGCCGGAAGTGGCCAGCGCCGGCCTTCTTCTCAATGAAGACCACATAACAGAGATCGGTCAGCGCCTTCAGGATATTCTTTATTCCATGGATGAAAAAGAGCGTAAAAACAAGGAATATGTCAAAGAGGCTGTCAGTCGCCGTATGAAACGTTTTCTCAAGAAAAAACGCTCTAAAGAGCCGGTGGTGATTTCTCATTTCCCGGAGTGGGGACATGAGTGAGTTTTTCAGGATCCTTCCGGAAGCTGTTATCCAGGGGCTGACCGAGTTTCTTCCGGTAAGCTCCTCAGGACATCTGGTTCTTGTCGACGCCCTTTTCGGGCACGGGGGAATGACATTAATGACAGGGGCGATTCTCCATTTGGGAACGCTGTGTGCTGTCATCGCCTATTATCGGAAGGAGATCCGGGTATTTTTAGAAGGCCTCTTCCGGGGGAAAAAAGAGAGCTGGTTTTATTTTCTCTGCCTGGCTCTTTCCACTGCCGTAACGGGTCTATTCGGGTTTCTTTTTGCGTCCCGGGCAGAAGAAGCCTTCAGCTCTCTGAGGTTTGTTTCCGTAATGTGGCTTATTACCGCCGTTATCCTTTTTCTGACGGATAAAAGGGAAGAAGGAGTCCGTCCCCTTACTCCGATGATCGCCCTTTTTATCGGAATGGCTCAGGCCGCCGCAATTTTTCCGGGTATCTCCCGGTCGGGGATTACTTTAGCCGCAGCCCTGTTATTGGGACTGAAAAGAAAAGAGGCTTTGCAATATATCTTTTTCATCTCTATTCCGGCCATCGCCGGAGGAGCGCTTTTCTCTTTCAAAGAGGGGATATCCATAGAAGAGAGCGTTGTCCTTCCTCAGTTGATTTTCGGCGCCCTGATAGCCGGGATCGTCGGCTATTTTGCCATCAAAATCCTGGTAGCGGCTACCCGAAAAGGGACTCTCCGCTATTTTTCTCTCTACTTGTTTATCCTTGCCTTTTTAGTGCTCCTCTTTTATAATTAACACGCTATGGTAAGTAAGAAACGCTCCAAAAAAAGAGAAGAGAATCCACAGAGTGATATTAAAGGGGTCATTTTTGTCGGGTTGGCCGTATTGGTTTTTCTTGCCTTGGTCACTTACTCCCCTTTAGACCCCCCACAGGGAGCAACAGGAGAAAAGATCCACAATTTTATCGGTTTGATGGGGGCTTATGCTTCTCATTTTTTCCTCCTTTTTTTGGGCGATTTGGCTTTTATTATCCCTATTTTGTTTTTTATCGGCGGAATCAATGCTTTTATGGACCAAAAAATTCTGGCCGGGCGTAAAGGGGTTCTTTTTGTCCTGGCTGCCGCCGCTTTTATCATTTTACTGCAGATCAATAATGTGCAGCTCTTCACTCCCTTAGAATGGGGAGGGATGTTTCCTGAAGCGGCCGGGGCTTTTATGCTACGTTTTGCAGGGAAAGTTGGAACATATATTATCCTGGCTGTTTTGATGTTTTTGATTCTTCCTGCTTTTATCCCTCTTCTGATCTTGAAAAAAGGATGGGACCTGGCTGCGGGACTTTTTTCCTTTGCCCGTAAAGTACCCCGTAAAAAAACGCCGAAACGGGATCTTCACCAAAAACGGCTTCCCAAAAGAGAAAAGACTGAAAAGAAGGAAAGAATAAAAAAAGAAAAGCCCCCTCAACGGACTCCGGGGGAAGAATTCGTCTACCATGTCCGCTATTTTAAAGCGGTGATGGACAAGACAGACACAAAAGAAAAGGATATTGTCCCGGGCCATGCAAAAGCCGATGAACCCCAACTTTTAGGTTTTGAACAAAGTCTTTCTGAAATCCCCGATAGCGGGCCGATTCCTCCTACGGAGCTGTTGTCCTATTTGGTCCAAAAGCAGGAAGAAGAAGATACAGTCAAAGTCGCTATGTTGCTGGAAGACGCTCTGGCCGAATACAGCATCCAGGGCCGTGTGGTCAATGTTGAAAAGGGACCCATGGTCTCTTTGTATGAAGTGGACGTGGAAAAAGGGATAAAACTCAATAAGATCGTCTCGCTTGACAGAGAGTTGTCTCTTTTTCTGAGCAAAACAAATATCCGTATCATCGCGCCTCTTCCGGGGCGGGGGACTGTGGGATTTGAAATCCCTAACAAAAACAGAAATTTTATTTCCTTGCGGGAAAATATAGAGAGAAACGAGTTTAAGAATTCTCCGTCTCCTTTGACTGTGGGATTCGGCAAAGGAACAAACGGAGAGCCGGTAATCATCCGGATCGATGAATTACCGCATCTTCTGATAGCCGGGGCGACCATGTCCGGTAAGAGCATTGGTATTCACACGATTATTATGAGTATTCTCTACAAAGCGACCTATGAAGATGTGCGGATGCTTCTTATCGACCCGAAACGGCTTGAATTTCCTTATTACAATGGGATTCCCCATCTTTTGAGTGATGTCATCGTTGAGACACACGAAGCCGTTAATGTGCTCAAATGGGCTCTCTATGAGATGGAGCGCCGTTACAAGTTCCTGGCCCATCACGGCTATCGGGACATTCAATCTTTTAATGAAGCCAACCCCAATGAGAAACTTCCCTTCATTCTTATCGTCATCGATGAGCTGGCTGATCTTCTGGTGACCGCCGGCCAGGATGTGGAGCAATCCATTATCCGGCTCGGACAAAAGGCCCGGGCTATCGGCATCAATTTGATCTTGGCCACTCAGCGCCCTTCAGTCGACGTGATCACCGGTACGATCAAGGCCAATTTTCCCGCAACGATCGCTTTCAAGACATCTTCAAGCTCTAACTCCCGGATCATCCTGGGAACCAACGGTGCCGAAACATTGTTAGGAAAAGGAGACTTTCTCTACCATAAGATGAGCGGTGAGATCGTCCGCGGACAGGCTTCTCTGGTTACCGTGGAAGAGATCAGCCGCACCGTGCAGTATTTGCGCCGTATCAAAAGAGGAGAGGATGAATACAAAGAGATGTTTGAAAAGGATAAGGAGATCACTTTGGAAATGGACGACAAAGACGAGCTTTTCCCCGAAGTGATCCGCTTGATCTACAACAATCTCATGGATGACCAGAATACCATCTCCACCTCTTATATTCAGAGAAAGTTCAGTATCGGATACAACAGGGCCGCTCGTATTATCGATTCCCTGGCGGAAGCGGGGATCATCGATGAAGAAGGGGGCTCGAAGGGGCGGCTGATCCTGGTGGATGTGGAAGCTTTAAAAGATTTTCAATGAAAGAGATGATTATGAAAAAATTCCTGATTCTTATTTTATCTGTTTTTTTTGCTGTGCTTTTCGTTTGCGGTGACTCTCTTGACAGCTTTATTACTCTTCTGAACCAGAACCCGACCATGCGCGGGACATTTTCACAAAGGACGTATTCCTATCTCGGAGAGGCACAGGACGAGACAAAAGGTGTCTTATGGTTCCGGCCTGAAAAAGAATTCCGGGTAGAGTATACCTATCCGGTCAAAGAGGTCATCCTGACCAATGACAGCGGTTATGTCAATTATATCCCGGAAGATGATGAGCTGATTCAAGGCGGTCTGGAAGATTTCATATTTGTCTCTCCCTTTGCGATGCTTAAAGAAGCCCGCACTTATTTTGACGTTGAGAAGAAATCCGAACGCAATTTTGTGTTGAGTTCCAGGGGAGAAGAGACCGGGGACATTGAAAAGATTTCCATCACTTTCGGCGCCGATGGTTTTCCGAGCAAGCTCAATGTGGATTTTCACAGCGGTAATATGGTCTTCTACACATTTAAGAGCTTTAGAAAGATCTCTTACAACCCTTCGTATTTTGACCTCTCTGAGTATTCAACCTTTTTTTCAGGCCTATGAAGTCATTTCATATTGTAACGTTGGGTTGTGACAAAAACCTGGTAGATTCCGAAGAGATTGCGGGACGGCTCATACAGAAAGGAGCCCGGCTTGTTTCTCAGTGGAGCGAAGCCGATCTGCTTCTGATCAATACCTGCGCCTTCATTGACGCCGCTAAAGAAGAGAGTATTGAGACGATTCTTGAGTATGCGCGCCTGCGCGAAGTGTCCGGGGCGAAAATGCGCATTGCTGTGATCGGCTGCCTTCCCGAAATCCATAAAGAGGAGCTGGCAAAGGAGATCCCTGAAGTGGACGATTGGGTCATTCCTTCACAGTATCAGAATATCGAGGCTCTTCTCGAATCAGCCGCTCCCGGCAAAAGCGGGGAGCATGTGCAGGGTTTTATCGGGCCGTTTGACTGCCGCATTCCTCTGGACAAAGCCCATTACCGCTATCTGAAGATCTCCGACGGCTGCGACCTGCCCTGCAGTTACTGCACGATTCCAAAAATAAGAGGCGGGCTCAGAAGCCGCTCTCTTGATGAGGTCAAGCGGGAAATGGACAGGCTTTCTGAGGACGAAAGAATAAAAGAAGTGATCCTGGTCTCTCAGAGCACATCCTTTTACGGGACAGACAACGGCTCATCCTTAAACAGCCTCCTGGATCTCTGGGGGCGCTACTCTTTTCCATGGAAACGTCTTCTCTATCTGGATGTCCGCCGTATTGACGCAGATTTTCTTAAAGCCGTGGGGGATAACGGTATTCTGCCTTATTTTGATGTTCCCCTTCAGCATGCTCATGACGGTGTTTTGCACGCCATGAAAAGGGGATATACACAAAGAAATATCCTCGATACCCTGGATATGATCAAAAACACTTTTGACGACGCGGTCTTGCGCACGACTTTTATTACGGGATTTCCCGGGGAGACAGAGGAGGCCTTTCAGGACCTTCTTTCCTTTGTGAGAAGGGGTTATTTTGATAAAATGGGGGCCTTTGCCTATTCGTTTCAGGAAAAAAGCCCCGGAGCAGGGTTGGGAGACCCTGTGTGTGCTCATGTGAAAGAAGAGCGTGTAGAAAAGCTGATGACAGCTCAAAGGGAGATCAGCACTGATAAACTGGCAGCGTTGACGGAGCAGTCCTTCGATTGTCTTGTGGATTTTACCGGAGAAGAGGGGCGGATATGGAGAGATGCTCCGGATGTGGACGGGGTTGTTTTTCTTGATAATCCCGAAGCCCTTGAAGGAGAATTTTATCCGGTCACTATTACCGGAAGTTATGAATATGATCTGGAAGGAGAGGTTGATGTATGAGAAGGCTTCCCAATATTTTGACAATTTTGCGTATTGTGCTTGTTCCCGCCTTTATATGGTTTTTTGCCCAGGTTCATGAGAATAGGACATATGGATATATCGGGCTCGGGCTTTTCATTTTTATGTCTCTGACTGATTTCTTTGACGGCTATATAGCTCGAAAATACCAATGGATAAGCGATTTCGGAAAAATATGGGATCCCTTTGCCGATAAGCTTTTGGTCTACTCAGCTCTTTTTCTGCTGGTCTGGCTGAAACGTTTTCCCCTTTGGATGGTCCTGATCCTTTTGATCCGGGAGATCTATGTGACGTTGCATCGGGACGCTGCCCTGAGGAAACACGTGGTTATCGCAGCGGTCTGGAGCGGGAAAGTGAAGACGAACTTTCAGCTCTTTGCCATTATTGCCGCCATGATCAATATTCTGACCTTTGACAGCCTCGAACAGACTGATATGGCCCTCTTATGGGGGGCGTTGTTGATGACCGTCTACTCGGGCATTGATTATTATATCAAAAACCGCGGTGTCGTCACCGGACAGGAATTTTGGGACCAGGTCAGCCGCTTTTTCCTCACGCTCTTTTATATCGGACATATAAAAAAAGCGCCGGGGACATGGGGAAGTCTGGCTGCCGTCATTATATGGTTTTACTGGGGGTTTGCCCACATCTCTCTTCTGACGTGGATATTGCCGGTAATGTTTATTCTCGGACTTGTCCTTTCCAACCGATCAAAGACGCTTTTCGGGCAGGATGATGCTTCGCCTATTGTCATGGATGAGTTTGTGGCTCAGTTTATTCCGCTTTTTCTGGCCGGGAGAAGTCCGGCTCTTGCAGCCGCTTCTTTTATTCTGTTCAGAGTCTTCGATATCTGGAAGCCTTTTCCCGTGCGATGGTTTGACAAAATGAAAAACGGGACCGGGATTATGATGGATGACGTGGCTGCCGCGGTTATGGCCGGAGCTTTGATTTTTCTTATAAAATGGGGGATAAATTTTGCATAATACGGGCTTGATAAAAACAAGAGTCTTGCTATACTTGTAACAAATTAGTGGAACCAAGGAGGTCGATATGAGAAAAGGATTGATTATAACGCTTGTGCTTATGTGCGCCGTGGCGTTGCTTCCTGCCCAGGAAAACAACATGATACAACAGATGGACAAGGGCGAAATAGATTGGACGGAGCTTGTGATCAGGTCTGTAGGAATTGGTGCACCCAATCCCAATCTGCCTGCTGCGGCTCAGCGTCCTGCGGCAAAACGAGCAGCCCTTCAGGATGCTCAGAGAAACCTGCTTGAAGTCATGCAGGGCGTCCATGTGACATCAGAAACAACTGTTGAGAATTTTATGCTCAAAGATGATGTCATCAAATCAAAAGTAGAAGGGATCTTGAGGGGTTACAAAGAAGAGAAGATCAAATACATGTCAGACGGGACTATTGAAGTCGTGTTGAGCATCGCCATTACCGGTGATCTGGCCAAATTGATGCTTCCCCTTTATGATGTGCCCAAAGATGTCCCCAAAGTGGGAGAAGGCGTATCAAAACCCTCAGACTTGGCATATACCGGTATTATCGTCGATGCGCGCGATTACACCCTGCTGCCCTGTATGTCTCCGCGGATTTATACTCAGGATAATACAACGATTTATGATGCCTCCTATGTGGATCCTGATTATGCCGTAAAAATGGGTGTTGTGGGTTATGCCAAAAATCCTGATGCTGCCAAAGAAGATGACCGTGTGAAATCCAACCCTCTGGTTATTAAGGCCACAGGAGTTGCCGACAACAGCATGGACCTCTATATCTCAGGCGACGATGCAGCCAAAATTACGAATGACCCCAACCTGTTGGATCAAATCAAACGCTGTAAAGTGATTCTTTTGCTTCAATAGCAAGGACGGAGGAATAATATGAAACGTTTGTACGCTGTCATCATTTTACTGGCTGTTGTCTTTATGGCCGGTTGCGGCCCTGAAAGAAAACAGGAAAGCATTATGGATACTCCGGAATCCCATTATAAAGAAGGAATGAAATATATCGAAGTACAGCAATGGGATAAGGCTTTTAACGAGTTCACCCTGGCTAAGACGCTGGATGCTAAGTACGCCCCGGCTTATGAAGGCATGGCTTATGCTTATCTGGGCGAAGGGAAAAACGATTCAGCTTTAAAAATGGCCAAAGAGTGTATTTCCAAGGATTCGAAGTATTGGAAAGGCCATATTGTCATGGGGAAGGTTTATTTGGCCATGGATGAGCCGAAAGACGCGTTGAAATCCTTTACCAGGGCTCACAAACTCAATGAACGATCTGAAGTAACGACTCGCATGGTCGGTTATGCCCATTATCGGCTGGGTGAATATGAAGACGCCCGCAGCTGGTATACCAACGCCTTGCAGCTCAAAAGCAATGACACAGCGACTATGAAATACCTTGATGAACTGAACGAGATGCAGATGGCCGTGGCCGGAATGGGTAAAGCCGCGCGTCGTATTGCCATGAGTCCGGCGATCACACGCGCTGATGCTGCCGCTCTCTTTGTAGACGAGATCAATGTGGAAAATCTTTTCAAAAAGGAAGAGAACAAGGGATTTCAGGAGTACGGTGCAGGAAATGAGCCTCAGGAAGATTTGAACCTTCCGGATGTGGCTCCCGATTTCTGGGCGTATTCCTTTATTTCAAAAGTTGTCGAAGGCGGGATCATTGATGTTTATCCCGACGGCAATTACCACCCTGAACGCGCCATTACAAAGGCTGATTTTGCTGTTTTTATCTCCCGAGTTCTGATGAAGATCGCTGATGACCCGAAAATGGCGACTCAGTTTATCGGCACACCTTCTCCTTTTGCAGATGTGCCCGGGAGCCATTTTGCATTTAATGCCATTATGATCTGCACCAGCCGTGGTATTTTAGATACTGATATTTCAGGAAATTTCGGAATCGACGAAAAAGTGCCCGGACGAAAAGCGATCATGGCTATCAAAAAACTCAAGACGATCTTGAATTAATCCTTCGGGGCCGCTTCGTGCGGCCCTTTTTTTTAAAATTCTTTTTTGAAATAATCAATCCTATGGTAGAATGAGCTATGAAAAGATCTTCAGAGAATATTTTGTTTTACGGCGTAGCCGGTTCTCCTATTCTGCACTCAAAAAGCCCGCAGCTTTTCTCTCTTTTTTCCAATGAGAGGGCTTCTCTCGGACATTACGGGCGTTTTCTCATCAAAACAGAGGAAGAACTCCGCTATTTACTGTCGCATTTCCCCTTGCAGGGGCTGAATATTACCAGCCCGTTGAAAGAGAAGGCACTGGGCTGTGCCGACACCTGTGAAAAAGAAGCAAAAATCATAGGAGCCGCCAATTTACTGGTAAGAGAAGAAAAGGGTTGGAGAGCTTATAACACGGACTACACGGCTCTTCGTCTGCTTATAGGCAAAACAGGCGTCAGCGCAGGGAGTTCTGTTTTGATTGCAGGGGCAGGGGGAGCAGCGCGTGCCGCGGCCCTTGCGGCCCGGGATTTGAATTTTTCAGTGACGTTGACAAACAGGACGGAGGAGAAAGGGCGCAGAACCGCTTCCGAACTGGGAATCCGTTTTCAGCCATGGGATGAGTCGAGAAAAGCATTTCCCCTTATGATCACGGCTCTTCCGGGACAGGCTGATGCCTTATCGGACCATAAGGAATTCGATGGAATAATCATCGATGCGGCGTACCCTTCGTCAAAAACAACCCGAGAAGCCTCGAAAAGGGGGTTGTACGTCCTTTCGGGAGAGGAATGGCTCATCGAGCAGGGGAAAGCCTCCTATGCGATTATGACGGGTTTTCAGCCTTCTGAAGAAGACATAAGCTCCGGACGCCTGAAAAGTATTTCCCTTCCGGGACTGCCTGTTATTCTGTGTGGTTTTATGGGCTCCGGTAAGACAGCTACGGGGTATCACTTGAAAAAAAAAGGGATGAGTCTTTACAGCACAGATAATGAATTGTCTAAACGGGCCGGATCTTCTGTCCATGAGGCTTTCAGGGCTTTAGGAGAAGGGAAATTCCGCCGCATGGAAGCCGAGATCGTCGGGGAAGGGGCTCTTTTCGGCTTTGATGTCATCGATTCCGGTGGAGGATTATGGATGGACTCCGATCTGCACAATATTATCCCGGCAGGGGTTTCTGTGTTTTTCCTGTGGAACACTCCTGAAAAGGCCGCGGAAAGGGGCCAAAATCGGCCGCTGATACAGGGAAAATCAATCGATAGTGTGAAAAAACGCTATGAGGAGCGGCTTCCTGTCTATTTTTCGCTGTCTGATGCTGTGCTCCTTTCTGACCTTTTACACCCCGATGAAATGGCGCGGCGCATCGATTCAGAGATGAAAACCATTCAGAAGCTGATTGACAGTTGACTTTTTTCTGAGGGAGAATAAAATCCACGAAAAGGGCGGGATATGATCTTTAAAACAGATTTTCTTATTATCGGAAACGGCATCGCCGGCTCTCTTTTGGCCTTGGAAATCGCTTCTCACGGCCAAGTCATCCTTTTGTGTAAAGATGATCCTCAGGAAGGAAACAATACGTATTATGCACAAGGGGGGATTGCCGCCGTTCTTCCCGGAAATGATGACACTGCTGAAAAACATTTGGCCGATACCCTCATGGCCGGAGACGGGTTATGCGATAAAAACACCGTTGCCAAAATGGTCCAGTCAGCCCCTCAGATCATAGAAACCCTTCTCAAATACGGAGTTGTCTTTGAAAAGTCAAACTGTCACTTTAAGTTGGGACGTGAAGGAGCCCATTCGGAGAAACGTATTCTTTTTTACAAAGATATGACAGGCAAAGAGATCCAAAGCAAACTTCTGAGCCGTGTCAAGGCTCATCCCAATATTCTTTTTCTGCCGTATCATTTTGCTATCGACCTGTTGATGGAGCGGAAAATGAGTTCTACGCCATCAGAAGTAAAAAGATGTTGGGGAGCCTATGTCTACAATAAAACGAATAATGAAGTCTTTGCCATCGGAGCCAAGAAAACATTTCTGGCTTCGGGAGGAGCAGGGAAGATCTATCTTTATACTTCCAACCCTGACACCGCAACCGGAGACGGCATTGCCATGGCCTACCGTGCCGGGGCCGTAATACGAAGCATGGAATTTATGCAGTTTCATCCCACGACCCTTTATCATCCCTATGCCAAAAACTTTTTGATATCGGAAGCCGTCCGCGGAGAAGGAGCTATTCTCAAAGACGGACAAGGGCGCCCCTTTATGGAGAAATATCATGAATTGAAATCACTGGCCCCCCGCGATATTGTGGCACGGGCTATGGATAATGAGATGAAACGCTCAGGAGACGATCATCTGTATCTTGATATTTCAATGAAACCCCGTGCTTTTATCAAAGAACGGTTTCCTAATATCTATGAAAAATGCCTCTCTTTCAACATTGATATCACCCGGGAAATGATCCCCGTTGTCCCGGCGGCGCATTACACTTGCGGGGGAATAAAGGCGGATCTCAACGGGACAACAGGGATTGAAAACCTTTATGCTTTGGGGGAGACAGCTTGTACAGGGTTTCACGGAGCAAACCGTTTAGCCAGCAATTCACTTTTGGAAGGCGCGGGCATGGCCCTTTTAGCGGCTCAAAAAATTGTCAACGAAGAACTCACAGACTCTATTCCTGATATTGATCCCTGGAAATCACCTACAACACCGCGTCATGAAAATGTCTTTATCAATCACAACTGGGACGAGCTGCGCCGGACCATGTGGAATTTCGTGGGTATCGTCCGATCGGATAAACGGCTTGAAGCCGCTTTAAAACGCATTATGATGATTCGCGAAGAGATCCGTGATTTTTATTATGCCAACCCTTTATCAGTCAACCTGATCGAATTGCGCAATATTATTATCAATGCCCTGATCACCGTAAAAGCGGCCCAATGGAGAAAAGAATCCCGCGGAATCCATTATATGATGGATTATCCCGAAAAATCGGATCATTATAAAAACCATTATTCGGATTTGACAAAAAAGGAGCTGGAATGAGGATCATACGTTTTATAATATTGGCAGGATTTCTTTTTTTTAGTTTTTCCTGCACGTACACTTTTAAAAATACTCGTCTGGAAGATGTCAAGACCCTTTTCATCTACCCGGTGGAGAATCTCACGCTTAAATATGAGTTGTCTGATCTTTTAAGCCGTTATTTGAATGACTCTTTTATTAATTCCGGCTCTCTTTCCTCGGCCCGCGAAGAAAACGCCGACAGCCGTCTGAAGGTCACTGTAAACGATTTCGTCAAAGAGACCGGTTCCATTGACAGCGCAGGCAATCCGACATCCATTAAAATGACGATCAAAGTGGATTATGAGTTTTTTCAGGGAGATGAGGTGTTGGAAAAAAAAGAAAATTACTATTTCGACTCCTATTTTGAATACGATATTTCTGTCGAAGAAGATATTTTGGTAGAAAAGATTGTAAAAAGCCTGGCTGATGATTTAAAAGAACGCATTTTGGAGGGGTTTTGATCCCATGACATTTGATGAAATGACATCGGCATTGGAAAAGGGGAGATTGTCTGCCGGGGCCTACCTTGTCCTTTCAGGCTCACCTTATTACGGAGAAAAGCTTCGGGAAAAACTTCAACATGGGCAGGATGATGAACGTCTAGAATTTTTCGCTGCGGACAGCATGGCTGCTGAAACGCTCAGTCAGGAGCTTTCATCCAGGGATATGTTTTCAGACGGTAAAATTTTTGTTATAACCAAAGCGGAACTGTATGCCGGAGAAAAGTGTCTGGAAACGGCCGTACAGCAGGCAAAAGAGGGGGGCACCGCTGTTATTTTTTACACAGAATCGGAATCGGCGGGGCGAAAAAAACCCTTTTCCCTTATTCCCCAGGAACAGATCGTCAAAGGCCCGCGCCTTTATGAGAAACAGATTTCAGCCATCTTAAAAGAGCGTTTCCGTCAAAAAGGCTTTGACATAACGCCTGATGCCCTTCAACGGTTTATAGAGATCAATGAGAATTCTGTGACCATATTAATGCAGGAAGCCGATAAATTCATGCTTTATCTGGGGGATCAGAAGAAAGCGGCAACTGTGGATCTGGATCATTTTTCAGGCTCTTTTGCGAAATGGACGATTTTCGACTGTTTGGATAAATTACGGGATAAGAGAAAAAGTGATTTTTTTACCTACCTGACTCATATTTTAAAAAGCATGGACACCGGAGAGATCCTGGCTTTTCTTTCATTGCTTTTCAACGAAGTAAAAAAAATGCTTCTCGTGCATGCTTACCAAAAGGAAACAAACAAAATCTTGGCGGGACGTTTGGGGATGCATCCCTATCTCTTCGAATTGAAAAACTACAAACTTACCTCTCTCCGGCATTCCCGGAGAGCGCTGTTGCAGACTCTGACCCTTTTTACAGATGCCGATATCCAATTGAAAACAGGGGATGACCCTTATTTGGTTATCCGGAGACTGACTCGTTATTTATTTGAATAACAGTCAGTTACCTTTTAATTACGGCCTTATCGGCCTTTTTCAGGCTGTGAGAAAGGGGTTGACGCTTCCTTTAATTTTAAGTACTCTAAGTCCTATGAAAAAAATAGTCCTTTTCCTGATGATTTTTGGAGCTACAGCGGTTTCTGCCGCTCGCAGCCATGATATTTCCGTACTCTCTTTTCCCTATTCCGTACGCGCTCTGGCCGCGGGGCATACATTCGACCCTCAGGGGAGAACATTTACAGGGAATCCCTTTGGATCAGAAATGAATTACGCCACCTTTTCTTCTTCTTTTCTCCCCGAGGGAATCCATGTCCATTATTTTTCCCTTTCTTACGGAAACTTCATCACCGATCTTATCTCTTATCATTGGGGGAGCATCGAAGGGCGCGATGAATGGGGAAATCTGACAGGGGAGTACCGGGCATATGATACAGCGGTCTCCGCCGGTTACAGGAGAGAGTGGGGAGCCTTCAGGCTTTTTGGAAGCCTGCGTTATCTGGGAAGAGTGGCCGGGCCTGAACGCACAAACTTTCTTATCCCATCCCTTTCAGCAGGGTGGGCCGAAAACGGCCTTTGCGGTGGAGCTTCTCTTAATATGATGGACGGGAAGAAGCGTTTTAATCTCTACGGAGGAGGCTTCCGCGGCGATTTCGGCGCGACACTGCGCTGGGAGTCCGTTCCGGCGGGTTCTTCTTTTCATGGCGGGCTGTCCTGGAAAGCCGCTGAATTCTTCACCCTTATGAGCGGGTGGAATGACGGAGCATGGACAGCGGGAATGGCCTTGTCGTCCACTCCCTTTATCCTGGAATATGCTTTACAACTGAATGACGGGGATCTGATGGCAAATCTTTTCTCCTTGAGTTATGAATTTTGAGGTGAAAGAAGATGAAAATTGATAAGATAAGAAATTTTTCTATTATTGCCCATATCGATCACGGCAAATCGACTTTGGCGGATCGTATGCTTGAATTTACACAGACGGTATCCAAAAGAGATATGAAAGAACAATATCTGGATTCCATGGATATTGAAAGAGAGCGCGGTATCACCATCAAATCACAAGCGGTACGGATCAATTACAAAGGGCATCGGCTTCATCTTATCGATACTCCGGGGCATGTGGATTTTTCCTATGAGGTATCCCGGGCTTTAACCGCCTGTGAGGGAGCTCTTCTTGTGGTGGATGCCTCTCAGGGGATACAGGCCCAGACTTTGGCTAATGCCTATCTTGCAGTGGATCATGATCTTGTTCTGATCCCGGTCTTGAACAAGATCGATCTTCCGGGCGCTGATATTGATAAGACGACAGAAGAATTGGTGGGGCAGATCGGATTTGACCCGGACAGTGTGATCCCGGCCAGCGCGAAAGAGGGGAGAGGCATTGAGGAAGTCCTGGATGCTATCATCGAACGTATCCCTGCTCCTTCCGGAGATCCGGACAAACCCCTTAAAGCCCTGATCTTCGATTCTCATTATGACAGTTATAAAGGGGTCATCCTCTATGTGCGTATTTTCGACGGGACCGTAAAAAAAGGGGATAAGATCAAACTGATGAGTACCGGCATTACCCATGATGTGCTTGAAACAGGCATTTTTCAGCCTGTGATGCATAATATCGGCGAACTGGAAGCGGGCGATGTCGGCTACATTATCGCCGGCATCAAAACCATCACAGATGCCAAAGTCGGCGACACGATTACATCAGCAGCTCATCCCGCCGAAAAAGCACTTCCCGGGTATCGCGAGATCCTTCCCATGGTCTACTGCGGGATGTATCCTGCCGACAATGATAAATATCCCGAGCTCAGAGAAGCCCTGGAAAAACTTCAGCTCAATGATGCTGCGCTTTTTTTCGAGCCCGAGACTTCTCAGGCTTTAGGTTTTGGTTTCCGCGTGGGTTTTCTGGGCCTTTTGCATATGGAGGTGACTCAGGAGCGCTTGGAGCGGGAATTTAACATGAATCTGGTCATAACCACTCCCAGCGTGGTCTATAAAGCCTACATGAAAGACGGATCGCATCAGGAGATACATAATCCTTCCCAGGTCGATGAGACGCGGTTAGATTATCTGGAAGAGCCGTATGTCAATGTGGAGATCCTTCTGCCGTCGGAATATATCGGTTCTGTGATGAAACTTTGTATTGATAAAAGGGGGGTTCATAAGGGGATGACCTATTTAACAGAAGAACGGGTCATGTTGAAATATGATATGCCCCTTAGCGAAATTATTTTCGAGTTTTTCGACCGTTTGAAATCAATGACATCAGGTTATGCCTCTTTCGATTATCAGTATTGTGGCCACCGAAAAGGGGAACTTTCCAAACTTTCCATACTCATCAACGGAGAGCCGGTGGATGCATTGACTGTCATCGTCCATAAAGACCAGGCCTATCACCGCAGCACAGGAGTTGTGCGCAAATTGAAGGAAAACATTCCGCGTCAGATGTTTGAAGTGATCATTCAGGCTGCTTTAGGATCAAAGATCCTTACCCGTTCCACGGTAAAACCTTTGCGCAAAAATGTAACAGCCAAGTGTTACGGAGGAGATGTGAGCCGCAAAAGAAAACTGCTGGACAAGCAGAAAGAAGGGAAAAAACGGATGAAACGTGTCGGGAAGGTGGAGATCCCCCAGGAGGCCTTCCTCTCCGTATTGCAGGTCGAGGATGAAAAATAGAGTTTCTTTTCTTTTTATAAGTTTTATCATTTCAGCTTTTTTCTTTTCCGGATGCTCCAAAGAGAGAGAAATCTGGCGCTATGACCTCGGAGAAACACTTAAAGTCCAGACCATTCCGTTGGCTCTTCCCGAAAAAGGCCTTGTGGTGACATGGAAAATTATTATCACCGCCGATGATGAGGCTGAAGGGCGTTATGTCATCCCGCGGGTCAGGACTGTTAAGCCGGGAATCGCTTTGGAGCTTGAAAAGAAAAGATTTCAGGCCGCCCTGGTGGGGCTGGACGAAGAGAGCGGTGAAGAGCGATGGGTTTCTCCTCCACTGGGGGAATCCGACCAAAACCTCTCTTCACCGGTTGCTTTTGACGACAAGATCTATGTCGGATCGGATAACGGTTTTCTCTATGAGATCGATGCGGGCAGCGGAGAGATCCTCTGGTCATATAAAACCGAAGGATGGATCTACGCTTCTCCGACCGTAAGCCGCGAATATATCGTTGCAGGAAATGAAAACGGGACGCTTTTCTGCTGGGCCAGAGAGAACAAAGAACTTCTTTTTCAAAAAGAACTGCCCGGTTCTGTGGATTTCCCCTGGATCATCGACGGAAACCGTCTTTTCGGAGCAGCGGGAAATACGCTTTTCCTTTACAGTACCCGGGGAGAGTTTCTGAATAAATGGCAATCTTCTGACAAGTATACCGATTATGACGGTTTTGAGAAAAAAAATGCACCTGTCGTGTCTGCGCTCTTTTATGACGGTAAACAGGCCGCTTTTGTGACACAGGGCGAGTATCTGCATCTTTTCGATGTGGAGAAATGGGAAAGCCTTCAGCGTTTTTATGCTTCCGGGATGACAGGGGCGCGTCCTCTGATATACGAAACTTCACTTATAGCAGGTTCGCCTGAGGGAGTGCTGGTCTTTGACAAGGAAAGCCGAAATTTGAAGACTATACTAAAAACTGACCATCGCTGGATGGATTTCAACCTGAAGTTCCGCCGCGGCGGAGCTGTGAACGGCGGCTTTTTGCTTCATAACGGCATTCTTTACTTCGGCTCCTATGATTACGCCCTTTACGGATATGATATCCGCTCATTAAAGAGAATCTTCAAATTCGCAATTCAGCATCATATTGACCGTACAATTCCGGTTATGGGGAAAAAATATCTGATCTTTGGAGCCGACAGCCACCATCTCTACGCGGTGTCTCCTTATGAGCCCTAAGCACGGGCTTTACATCCATATCCCTTTTTGCCGGGCAAAATGCGATTACTGCGACTTTTGCTCCATCAAGAGCGCTCATGTGCCTTCCTGGTATTTAGAAAAATTGTCTCTGGAAATGAAAGAGTATGAAGGGATTCAGATAGACACGCTTTATGTCGGGGGAGGCACACCCTCTCTTCTGAGCCCTGATCAGCTTCTGTCCCTGACTGAGCATGTACGGAGATGCTTCGGAAAAGAATGGGTTGAAGCGACTCTTGAGGCAAACCCCGAAGACTTGACGGAAGAGAGTCTCATTGCCTTCCGAAAAGCAGGGTTTAACCGTCTTTCTGTGGGAGTACAGTCTTTTGACGAAAAGAAAAAAAATTTTTTGGGACGCCGTTCTCCCGATCATCTCATTGTGCGACTTCTCAAAGCCAGAGAGGTTTTTGAGAATCTCTCACTTGACCTGATATTCGGAGTTCCGGGGGAATCATTTGATGCCGAATGGGAACATCTTGACAAGGTCTCTCCTGATCACGTTTCATGGTATAATCTTAAAATTGAAAAGGGAACACCCCTTTACAGGGATCTTTCCGCCGGAAAGAAACGGCTTCCTGATGATGATGAGCAGGCTGACAGCTATGCATTGATCTGTGAGGGATTAAGAAGGCGCGGATGGCTGCGGTATGAGATATCGAATTTTGCCCGGAGCGGTTTTGAATCAAATCATAATCTCAAATACTGGCATTTTACTCCATACATCGGATGCGGCGCTTCTGCGGCCGGATTCGCAGCCGGGTTGATGATGCAGAACAGCTCTGATTTGAGCCTGTACCGGAAAGGGAAGGGGAAAAGCCGCCGCCTTCTGACTTCCGGAGAGGAAAGAGAAATTCAGATCATGATGGGATTACGCCTGGAAAAAGGGGTCATTCTGAAGGACAAAGAACTGAAAGCGGTTCATTCTGCAACAGAAGAGATGCGTCCTTTTTTCCTACTTGAGGGGAAGACCCTGAAGATCCGCCCGGAGCTTTTTTTTGTTTCAAATTCGCTCATCCTGCGTCTTTTAGAGATTATTTTCCCTGAAAAAAAGATTTGACAAAACCTTTTAAGGATATATTGTAATTATCGGATGAAAATTAACCATAAACAGGAGGTGCCTATGGCAAAACGAAAAGTATTAATTCTTGGAGCCGCCGGAAGAGATTTCCACAACTTTAATGTCTTTTTTCGGGACAATGACGCGTATGAAGTCGTTGCATTTACAGCGACCCAGATTCCCGGAATTGATGATAAAAAGTACCCGGCTGAGTTGGCCGGAAAATTGTACCCTCAGGGGATTCCCATTTATCCGGAAGAGAAAATGGTTGAATTGATCAAAGAACATGACATCGACGTGGTGGTCTTCGCCTATTCGGACAAAAAACATATTGACGTTATGCACAAATCTTCCATTGCTAATGCGGCAGGAGCTGACTTTTGGCTTATGGGAGGCAAAACTACCATGCTGAAATCATCAAAACCCGTAATCTCCATCTGCGCGACACGGACAGGATGCGGGAAAAGCCAGACGACCCGCCGCGTGGTCAAAACTCTTCAGGCTATGGGGAAAAAGGTTGTTTCTATCCGTCACCCTATGCCTTACGGGGATCTTGTCAAACAAAAAGTTCAGCGTTTTGCATCTATTGACGATTTGAAAAAGCATGACTGCACTATTGAAGAGATGGAAGAATATGAGCCTCATATCGCCATGGGCAGTGTCATCTACGCCGGCGTCGACTATGAAGCGATTCTTCGTGAAGCTGAAAAAGAAGCCGATGTGATTATCTGGGACGGCGGGAACAACGATTTTCCCTTTTATCAGCCGGACCTGTCCATAGTCGTTGCCGACCCCCACAGGCCCGGAGCTGAAGTCAGTTATTATCCCGGAGAAGCTAATATGCGCATGGCTGATGTCATCGTCATCAACAAAATCGATACCGCCGACCTGGAAGGCATCGAAGAAGTCCGTGAAAATATCCGCCTTCACAATCCCAACGCCATCGTCGTGGACGGCGCTTCTCCCATTTTTGTGGAAAACGGCCATGATATCGCGGGAAAACGTGTTCTTGTCATCGAAGACGGTCCCACATTGACACATGGCGAGATGCAGTACGGAGCCGGTGTTATCGCAGCCATGAAATACGGTGCGGCGGAACTTGTGGATCCCAGAGAATTCGCTGTTGGTTCTATTCAGGAGACTTATGAGGCTTATCCTGAAATCGGTATTCTTCTTCCGGCTATGGGATACGGTGAAAAGCAGATGAAAGACCTGGAAAAGACAATCAATAAAAGTGATGCTGAGATGGTCATTATCGGAACACCTATTGATCTGCGCCGCGTAATCGATATCAAATTGCCTGCTGTACGCGTTCAGTATGAGCTACAGGAGATCGGCGAGCCGACGTTGGCCGAGATCCTCAAAAAAAGAATAAAATAATATCTCACGCCGGGGGGAAAACTCCTCCCGGCTCTCTTTATTTCTCTTGTTAAAGACGAGGTTTTCACTATAATGATGGGGCAACAGACAAAATATTATTAACGGAGGTTTGAGATGACAGAGAAGAAAAAAGTCGTTATTGCCCTGGGCGGCAATGCGATAATCAGAAAAGGGCAAAAGGGGACAGTCGCTGAGGAGTTTGCTAATACACGTGCTTCATTAGACGGTATTATTAAAGTCATAAAGCACGGTTATAACGTAGCTATTACCCACGGAAACGGCCCCCAGGCCGGGAACATGATGCTGCGTGTGGAAGCAGGGCTTTCGAAGAACGTCCCGGACAGGCCCTTGGGTGTCATTGTAGCTGACACTGAGGGGGGAATGGGTTATATGATCGAGCAGTCCTTACAGAACAGATTGGCTCGTGAAAAGATCAGTCGCGAAGTCGTTGCGATCCTCTCACAGGTCGTTGTGGATCCCCGGGACCGGCAGATGCAAAACCCGTCAAAACCTGTCGGGCCGTTTTATTCAGAAGAACAGGCTAAAACATTGATCAAAGAAAAATCATGGACTATGGTAGAAGATTCAGGGCGCGGATGGCGCCGTGTCGTCCCGTCTCCCGTACCGCAGACCGTGATTGAAAAAAATATCATCAAGGCCCTTATCGAGCAAGGTGTTATTGTTATTACAGTTGGAGGGGGAGGTATCCCTGTGTATTATGAAAAGGACGGCAACCTGGAAGGGGTTGATGCTGTTATCGATAAAGACCTGGCCAGCGCTGTCTTGGCGCTGGAAATCGGAGCCGAGATTTTAGTCATATCAACCGGAGTGGAAAAAGTCGCTTTGGGATTCGGCACACCTGAAGAAAGAGTCCTGGACCGGATGACTGTTGAGGAATGCAAAAAATATGTGGCAGAAGGCCATTTTCCAAAGGGAAGTATGGGGCCAAAGATCAAAGCCGCTGTGGATTTTATTGAACGTGGCGGCAAAAAGGTCATCATCACTTTGCCGGAGACCATTGAAGAAGCTTTGGAAGGACGAACAGGAACTGTTATTGAATAAAAAACTTAAAGGAGGACTTTATGGCTTTCAATTTGAAAGGAAGACACCTGCTGGCGTTAAAGGATTTTACACCCGAAGAGATCAATTTTATGATTGAACTGGCCGAGACGCTGAAAAAGAATAAGTATGCCGGTGTCAGGACAAAAAGCCTTGAGGGCAAAAACATCGCCCTTATCTTTGAAAAACCTTCCACAAGGACACGAGCTGCTTTTACTGTCGCCTGTGTGGATGAAGGAGCGCACCCCGAATATCTCGGAAAAAACGATATTCAGCTGGGCAAAAAGGAGACAGTCAAAGATACTGCGCGTGTTTTGGGACGTATGTTTGACGGGATTGAATTCAGGGGATTCAAACATGAAACAGTAGAAGAACTGGCCAAGTGGGCCGGTGTTCCTGTATGGAACGGCTTGACTGATCAGTATCACCCCACACAGATTTTAGCTGATTTTCTCACTGTAAAAGAAAGCTTCGGCCGTTTGAAGGGCATCGTCTTCGCCTATATCGGAGACGGACGGAATAATATGGCCAATTCATTGATGATCGGAGCCGCTAAAATGGGTATGGATTTCAGGATCGTCGCTCCCCGTTCTTTGTTCCCGGAAAACTCATTAGTGGAATATGCACAAGGAATTGCCAAAGAGACCGGGGCCTCTATAACCCTGACCGATGATGTCGCCAAAGGGGTCAAAGACTGTGATGTCCTTTATACGGACGTCTGGGCTTCCATGGGTGAAGAAGACAAGATCCAGGAGCGCATTAACATGCTGAAACCCTATCGTATTACCATGGATATGGTCCGGAAAACCGGAAAAGAGGAGATGATCTTTCTTCATTGTCTGCCTTCTTTCCATAATGAAGACACAGAGCTCTCAAAGACTTATCCTGATATTCAGGAAGTCACTGATGAAGTCTTCGAAAGCAAGCACTCAAAGGTCTTCGACCAGGCTGAAAATCGCATGCATACGATAAAAGCCGTGATGACAGCCACTTTGGGAGCATAAAGATATGTTTGCGGGAGGGGGAGACTTCTCCCGCATACAGTTGACGATGAATCAAAAATCCTGAATAAAGGGAAATGGGGGTTTCGGTGAGCCGGAAAAATTCGACCATTCTTTTCGTAGCGGTATTGGCCATTATCACAGCCGCAGTTCTTTTTGTTTTTGTGCCCCGAAAAGAACACTTTCTTCTCAAGGGGCGCGGCTTTAAACTAACGCCGCAAAAATTTTCCCTTTATTTAAAAGACAGAAATATCGACGAAACATCTCTAAGCGATTCGCAACGTGACGAAATTCTGAAAGGATGGCTTCGCAACAGCCTTCTCTACTTGGAATCATCTCAGATGGGGCTGGATAAGTCCGGAGAAGCCTACAAATCTATAGAAAGAAAAGTGCAGGCTTTCCGGGAAAACTTGGTCGTTTCTGAGGCATTGCGCCGATATGTTCAAAATGAAGTGACTGTCACAGAAGACGAGATAACCCGCTATTACGATAACAGAAAAAAAGAAGAGTTCCGTGCACAGGAACCTCTGGCATGGCTTGCGGTTCTCTTTACCACAGAACGTGACAAGGCCCTTGAGCTTGCAGGAGCGATAAATAAAAAAAATCAAGACCCGGAAAAGCTTGCCTCTTCTGAGGGATCCGGGTTCTCTGATCTGGGATACATGCCTGTCAGCGACCTGGGCGATGAGATCAAAAATGATATTTTGGCCTCTCCTGCAGGACGAGCCTTGCGCCCTGTGCGGTATGAAGAGGAGGGACGTGTCTTTTACTATGTTTTTATTGTCAAAGACAAAGTATGGAAAAATGATTTTTTAAAGATAGAAGCCGTGACGCCCGAGATCCGCGAAAAGATCACTCGTGTTAAAGGGAAGGATTCTGTAGAGGAACTTCTGAAGCATTTGATGGTTAAATATAAAGTAAAAGGGGATGAAGGACTGTTATGACCTTGCAAAGAATCAAAATCGTATTGTTGACAGTGGCCGTTTTGATTTTAGCAGCTGCCTGTTCAAAAAGCAGCGAAGAGATCAAGAGGAGCGCTATCCTTGCAAAGATAAACGACAAAATAATAACCGTGGGCGAATTCGAAGACTTTTTCTCTTACCGGTTAGGTACTGTGACGCAAGGGCTTAAAGAGGCTGATCTGAATCAGCTGAAATACACTGTCTTTAATGATTATATCGACGAAGAGACTATTTTGGATGTCGCCCGGCGCGAGAAGATAGAAGTCAACGATTATCAGCTTGAAGAAGAGATGAAAAATATTATTGAACAGTACGGAGAAGCGCATTTTCTTGAATATTTGAAAAAATCAGGACTGACGCGAGACCGTTTTAGAAGCTTGCTCCGACGTTTTTGGCTGATACGCCTTGTCGAAGAGCAAAAGATATACAACAACATCAATGTGACTAACAAGGAGATCCTGAAATATTATTCTGATAATCAGGATGAGTACACCCACTCTGAATCTATCGAAGTCAAAGAACTTCATTTTTCTTCACTGGAGGAAGCCAATACTGTTGTTGACAGATTGAAAAGCGGCGAAAAATTCGATGATATTTATATTACCCTTACCGGAAAATTAGACAACAGCGGCACCCGGATCTATACAAAAGAAGATCTTCCTGAAAATTATGCGAAAGAGCTTTTCGCATTAAGGACAGGGGCCGTATCCCAGATCCTGGAAGACGAATACGGGATCTATCACATTTTTAAAGTCGAAAAACGTGTTTATGCAAAAAAAATAAGCCTCTCTGAAGTGGAAGCTACCATCAAGCAGATCATCCTTTTGAAAAAAAGAGAGCTGCGTTACAGCCAATGGATCAATTCGCTGAAAAAACGCAGTTATGACATCACAATAAACGAAAACTATTTTAAAAAGTAAGGAGTGTTATCCATGAAACGCATCTTTTTCATTCTGTCGATCTTTATAACGACTGTCAGCGGAGCCGCAGGACAACAAAGCGTCTATTCAGACGGTGTTGCCGGGCGTGTCAACGACACGATCATTTTGAAAAGCGAAATCAAAGAAGCCTTGATGGGAAGCCCCGATCAAAGCCTTGAACAACAACGAAAAGTCCTTGAAGAGATGATCAAAAACAAAGTCCTTTATATGGAAGCTCAGGAAAACCAGGAATTGAGCATTAATTCCGATGAAATCGAGCAACGTCTGGACGAGACCATCGAAAAGATCATGGACAATCTCGGCGGTGAAGAAAAATTTAAAATGGCTCTGAAAGAAGAGGGACTTGACGAAAATATCCTTCGCTCGATCTATCGTCGACAGATAAAAGAAGAGATCTTTGTCCAATCATATGTCTCCACAGTCATACGCCCGGGAATATCCATCAGTGATGAAGAAGTCCGAAAGGCTTATGAAGAAAACACAGAGATGTTCAAAAGCCCTGAAACTTACTCTTATGTCATCGGTTATAAACCTGTGGCAATGACAGAAAATGATAAGAAAGCTCTCATTTCCAAGCTGAATGCAATACGGCGCACCATCCTAAATCATGAGATGACTTTTGAAGAGGCCGCGCGTCTCTATTCTCAGGGACCCACAGGCCCGAAAGGGGGAGACCTCGGTCTTGTTGAGCCCGGGAAAATGGTCCCGGAATTTGAAACGGTCGCTTTCCAGCTGAAAAAAGGAGAGATCTCCCGTCCCTTTGAGACATCATTCGGGTTTCATATTGCATTATGCCGCAACATTACGGAGAAGGGCCGTGAAATGAGCCACATTATCCTGCTTCCGTCCATCGACGAAAAGAAGGTCGCAGTTTTTAACAAAAATGTTAAAAGTTACTTCGAAGAGGGGGGAATAGAAAATCTCCGGGCGTGGGCATCAGAAGCGGGAATACAATGGATTCCTTTTAAAGAAGCAAGAAAACGAGAGATCAATCCGTTGATTTTATCGATTCTGGATGACACAGCCCCGGGAAGTGTCTCACAGACGCATTACCTCAATAACGGGTTGGCCTTTATCTATCTGGAGGATAAGAAAGAAGCAAGGGAAATGTCCTTTGACGAAGTACGTAACTATGTAAAAAATTACGTATATGGGAAAAAACTTCAACAAGAAATTGATGAATTGTATGATAAGTTAAAAGATAAATATTATATAGAGATTATGTTATGAGACTTGATAAGTACCTTCAGTTGTCCCGCATATTGAAACAGCGTTCAACAGCCAAAGAGGTCTGTGAAGCCGGGAATGTCCGGATTATAAGCGAAAACGGTGATGAACGTCCTTTGAAAGCTTCTTCGGATGTCTTTGAAGGGACCGTTCTCCGCATAGAAGCTTTCAACCGGGTCAAGTTGATTCGGGTTACAGAGATTCCTTTGACAAAAAATGTATCGAAACAAAGAGCCTCTTCTCTCTATGAGTTGATTTCCGAGGAAATCGTTGAGAGCTAAAAAACGCTTCGGCCAAAACTTTCTCATTAATCCGTTTTTGTTGGATTTTATAACGCAAACAGCCGCTTCCTTTGAAGGAGACGTGCTTATTGAGATCGGAGGCGGGACAGGGAATCTCACCAAGAGGCTCGCTGATCTTCCTTTTTCGGATTTTGTTGTTGTGGAAATCGACAGGGAACTTATCCCCCTCCTCAAAAATTCAGCACCAAAGGCCCGTATCATTCAGGGCAATATTCTTGATATCCCTCTGAATTTCGGCCATAAGCAAGTGATCGCAGGCAATCTCCCGTATTATATTACAAAGCCCATCTTGAATCATATTCTACACTATCGGGAAAATGTGGCAGGGGGGATTTTTATGGTGCAAAAAGAGGTCGCCGAAGCTATAACAGCTCCTGTAGGAGCAGAAAACTATAACGCTTACAGTGTATTTCTCCGCCTTTTTGCCCGTATCAAAGTATTAAAGCAGGTCAAAAAAGGAGAATTCCGTCCTGTTCCCGGTGTTGATTCTTCTCTCATCCGGATCGACATCCATGACCAAGAAGAGATGTTTGACAAAGAGAGGATAACTGATATAATTTTTAGAGCCTTTCGGGAGCGGAGAAAAACCCTTGTGAACAATTTAAAAAAAGAATTTGACCGGGAAAGGGTGGAAGGTTTTCTCCGATCTCTCGGGAAAAGCGAAGATGCCCGGGCTCAGGAATTGACACCGGAAGAATTCCGGCTGCTTCTTTATGAGTTGAAAGAGGGGGAGACGACATGATATGGGAACATAGTATCAACCCTGTAATTTTGCAGATCTGGGGCCCTTTGGCTCTGAGATGGTATCCGGTCGCTTATATTCTGGGATTTGCCGTGGGATATTTAGGTTTGCGTATTCTCTCGGGAAAAGGGATCATTCCTTTTGACCGTAAAACAGTCGATGACCTGATTTTTGATGCGGCCTTAGGTGTTATTATCGGCGGACGCCTCGGCTACGTCCTCTTTTACGGTTTAAGCGATTTTTTAGCATCTCCTCTTTTTCTATTTAAAGTCAATGAAGGAGGGATGTCTTTTCACGGCGGACTTTTGGGTGTTATGGTGGCCGCGTTTCTGTTTTCAAAACGGAAACATTATGATTTCTGGACAGTCCTGGGCAGCCTGGCCTTTTTGGCTCCTGCCGGGCTTTTTTTCGGCCGCATTGCCAATTTTATCAACGGGGAACTGTGGGGGAAGCCCACAGACGGCAGTTGGGGCGTTATTTTTCCCCTGGCCGGCATTACTCCCCGCCATCCGACTCAGCTTTATGAAGCTTTTTTGGAAGGGATACTGCTTTTCCTTATTCTGCTCTTTGTTTTAAAAAAGACTCGAAACATTCGCCTTTCAGGCCCTCTTTTTGGAGCCGTATACGGGGTGTTCCGCTTTTTTGTGGAGTTTTACAGAGAGCCTGATGCCCATATCGGGTACCTTCTATGGGGATGGGTTACCATGGGCCAGATACTCAGTCTTTTTGTCATCCTTTTATCGGTAGCAATGTATTATATTTTTATAAAAGACAAGGAGAAACGTTATGCTGAACATTGATGTTGAGATCTTTATGGGAAGCGATTCCGACCTACCCAGTATGGCTAAATGCGCCGAAATTTTAGAAAAATTCGATGTCTCTCATCGAATGTATATCCTTTCGGCTCACCGAACCACCGAAGCCGCATTGGAAAAAGTCTCTACGGCAATCCAAAGAGGCGTCAAAGTCATCATCGCGGGAGCGGGCAAAGCCGCGCATCTTCCCGGTGTGCTGGCTTCCAAGACGACATTACCTGTCATTGGCATCCCTATGAAGACATCGGATCTGGGCGGGGTCGATTCCCTGTATTCCATTGTCCAGATGCCGACGGGGATTCCTGTTGCCACAGTCGCCATAGGAGATACCGGAGCAAAAAACGCGGCTTTGCTGGCCCTGCGTATTCTTTCTGTCGCTGATGAAAACATAAGAGACAAGATGCGTGTTTATCAGGAAGAGATGAAAAATGATGTCTTGAAGAAGAACGACAGGCTACAGGAAATCGGCTATCGCGATTATCTCAAGGGAGGGCAATGAAGCCTTTTCGTGACGGATTGATGCGGATTTTACTTCGCGAGAATTCTTATACAGACAAAGAACGATACAAGACGCTTCTTTTGGCTGTAAAATGGCTGTATCAATACATGATTATCGATCAGCGCGTTCAGGACACAGAAGAAACAAAAAAAGTGATGGTCGAATTCTTCCGTGTCCTGATGGAGCACGGCCATTTGTGCCGCGCGGATTGGATCGATTTAAAAAAAATATTCAAAAAAGGGCAGGAAAAGCTTGATATAATCCTCAACGGGGATACATTTAAGATAAGCGGAGATGAAGGAGAGTTGTTGGAATTGTCTGCATCAATTTATGAGCATGTCACAGAACAACGTATTCAGAATTATCTGACCGGAGAAAAACAGGAAGCAGAAATCGCCTTTAAGGTCAAGCTTCCGGCCGGCGACGAATCTCCGGAAGATGATGAAGAAGAGGTCGTTGAGATAGAAAATGTTGTCGGGCTTCAGTTTATCTATTGGCTTCCCAACCATATCGATGTCGACCCTGTCGTCATCTACCCTGTTCACGGATTCAGAAAATATTCCGGGGAGCAGGACACCGTCCACGAGGTCAAATTGCTTTCGCTTTATGATCTTTCCTCTGTGTGGATCTTTATCATTGAAACAGAAGAGGGGAGTGAAGAGATCGCCCTGGACCTCAACGACCCCGACATCGTCTTTATTGAAGGAAAACATATTGCCCGGTTTTCTAATTCGAATACGAGGATAAGATGACGGAGTTTGTCCCGGTCGAAGGCATAACTCCGCTTACAAAAAAAGCATTCAACGGGGATTCCTATTATGTCCTCAATCCTTATAAAGGATGTCAGTACGGGTGTCCTCATTGCACGGCACAGATTCCTCTTTGCACAGCGTACCCCATGAAAAAGTGGGGCGGAATTGTCGAAGTGCGCAATGATATTGTCGGCTATGTCCGCAAAAACAGCTCTCGGTGGGCAGGAAGAAATATCTACCTTTCATCCCTGGGGGATCCCTATCAGCCGGCGGAAAACAAATACAAACTGACACGGGCGCTTCTTGAAGCGCTTGCTTCATGCGATTGTTCTGTCCGGGTTATCACGCATTCTCCTTTAGTGATCCGCGATATTGACATTTTATCGCAGATGAAAGATGTCTCTGTCGGCATTTCCCTGACGACGACAAATGAGTTTCATGCAAAGCTTATCGAAAAGAATCTCCCCACATCCGATGAGCGCATTGAAACACTGTATGCTCTTTCTGACAGCGGAATCCGGACTTTTCTGAATATTGATCCTTTCTTGCCGGAAATCACGCCGCTTTTCCGCCTTATCGACCTTTTCACTGACGACGTCTCCTTTTTCCGCGTTGCAGGGCCCAATTGGAAAGCAACGAGAGTAAAAAGAAAGCTTTTCGACATGCTCAAAGCTTATGAGCCTGAACTTTTTGTCCGTTATCAGACGATTTATTTGAAAGACAACCGCTATTTCCAGGAGATTCAAAATAAGATAAAAGGACTTAACCGCTCCAGGGTCATTGAAACGGACATCTCTCTTTAACTAATTATTGAATTGTATCTCAAAAAATGGTATACTGAGAGTTAAAGGGGGGTCTATGATAAAAAATATTCTATGTATTCATGAAAATGAATACTTTGTGAAAGCACTCTCAAATATTCTTTTGCGGCATGATCTTTTCGTTTCAGGATTTGACACTTTAAAGGAGACCCGCGACTTTTTAAGTGAATACCGCGAAAGTATTGATCTTGTGATTATCGGAGATTCTGTGAAAGAGGGAGACGACCCTCCGTCCATAGCTCAGACCCTGCGCAAAGAAATGGGCGTAACAGCTCCGATTATTGCTTTGGCTCCCGAGATCAAACGAGACCTGTTGAGAAAAGCAAAGGAGTCGGGGATCAATATCTTTCTTCCTGAAAAGATCAAAGAGGCTGACCTTATCCGCTATATCAAACTCTTCGATCTTCTGTGGAGCGAACCCAAGCCGGCTTCTGTCCTTTTAATCGATGAAAACCCTTTGCGTCGGGAACGGCACTATTTTGAACTCACAGGGGGGAATTTTACGGCCTGGGAGACAGGAGAAGGGCGAAAAGGGGTTATGATAGCTGAATCCGAAAGGCCCGATTATATCGTATTAAGTGACAGCCTCGCCGATAAGGATTGTTTTGAGATCAGCCGTGCACTGAAATCCAATCGCATCACGAGCCATATCCCTCTCATTCTTCTGACCCGTACTCTTTCTGCCGAATTAAAAAGAAAAAGCCTGATGGCCGGTATTGTCGACTTTTATGTGGAAGAAGAAAAAAGCAGCGCCTTTTTATGGTTTATTACGGACGTTGTCCATAAAACAACAGAAAAAAAGTACAAATCAGCTCTCCACTTTTCAAATTTCCCCATTATGGTTCATACGGTGGATTATATTTTGAGCAAAGAGGGATACCGTGTTTATGACACATCGCAATGCACTGAAGCCGAAAACTATATCAACGAAGGGAAAATCGATATCATCCTCTGCGACATCGGAACCAGCCCGAAATCATTTCCGATGCTTGAGCGGTATGCTATGACCCGGGAAAAAGGGCAGTGGATCCCCATCGTGCTTCTGGCGGGCCCGGGGGATATGGAAGAACTGCTTCACGGTCTGACCGTATTCGCCGATGATTTCATTAAAACACCTTTCTTCCCTGAAGAGATGATCAAAAGGGTGAACAACCTGATGAAGCTTAAAGAGACCCGTGAATATATCTTTAACCAAAGCCGCAATTTGAAAATGCTCTCTATTACCGACTATCTCACCGGAGCCTACAACAGGAACTATCTGACGGCTACATTAGAAAGCTTTATAAGCCGCTATAAGCGGAAAAAAAGGATGTTTTCGGCTCTGATGATACAGGTCGAAGATTTTCAAAAGATCATAGAGTTATTCGGAGCTTTGACCGGAGATGAGATCCTCAGGAAAACAGCTGATATCCTGGAACAGACCCTGCGCCCCACGGACATGATCTTCCGCTTCGGAGACGACAATTTTATTGTTCTTCTGGAAGATACGCCTGAAGACCATCTTCGTATCGTTGCGCAAAGAATACTTGATAAGTTCGAAAACACAATGCTGAGTGAAGAATCGGGAAATTACCATCGGGTCAATCTTCTGGTCGGCGCTTTGTCTTATTCCGGAGAGACTCAGGATGAAATTTTGGAAAAACTCGATCAGGAAATCAAGAAAATGAAAAAGGCCTATGAGTAAAAAATCTTTTTTTGATCATTCTGATGAATTTGATCATGCTGTTGAAAAGCCTTACCGCACGAGACAGATCTTGGAATGGGTGTTTTCAAAATATGTTTTTGATTTTTCACTGATGACTGACCTTCCTTTACCGCTGCGTCAAAAACTCGCTTCAGAATGGGATATTATCCCTTTGACGGAACTTTCAAGGCAGCAATCAAAAGAAGATGGTACGGTTAAGTTCCTTTTTCAGGCCGGAGACCATATTTTGACAGAATCGGTTTTGATGACATCCCGGGAACGCAGGACGCTCTGTGTCTCTACACAGGCCGGATGCCGTAACGGATGCCGCTTTTGCGCAACAGGAGCTATGGGTTTTCAAAGGGATTTGACCGCCGGCGAGATCATAGGACAGATCCTTTATGCTTCCCCCCTGACAAATATCGTTTTTATGGGAATGGGAGAACCTCTGGATAATTTTGATTCCCTGACTTCGGTTTTACACCTGCTTAACGATTCTGACAAAATGAATTTCGGTGCGCGGCGAGTCACGATCTCGACTGTGGGCATTCCGGACAAAATACGAGAACTGGCTAATCAAAACCGTCAATTCGGGCTTTCATGGTCCCTTCATGCACCTGATGATGAGCTGCGTTCTTTTCTTATGCCGATAAACAAAGCTTATCCGATTCGGAAAGTCATGAATGCCTTTAAATATTACAAAAAAACAACAGGGGGAAACCTTACGGTGGAATACATTTTGATCAAAGGAGTAAACGACAGTTCTTCGGCTGCCTTAAAAACGGCGGGGATCGCCCTTGAGATCGGAGCAAAAGTCAATCTGATCCCTTACAATCCCCATCCCTATGCTGACTTTTACCGCAGCGAAAAGGAGACAATCGAGCTTTTTTCAGATATCCTTCAGAAGGAGGGAGTTATTACGACATTGCGGGAAAGTAAAGGCAAAGATATTGACGCTGCCTGCGGACAATTAGCCGGGCGGCATACAAAGGAGGTCCTCTAATGGCTGTTTTTACCGTTTCACGATCCTACGGACTTTACATGGAAGATATTTTGCATGATTTTGCCGAAAAGAACAAAATGGACATCTTTTCTCATGAACTGCTTATCGAAGTCGCGAAGAAAATTCAGCAGCCTGTCGAAAAGATCGAAGACCTTTACTCAATGGATTCTTTTAATTCCTTTAAGATCTTTTTGGCTGAAATGCTTCAATCTATGGCTGATTCCTCATCAATGATGGTCACAGGCTCTCAGATCGATGCTCCCGTCTATTTTCCTCTTTTTTTCCCCACCTACAAAGTAAAAGAAGAAGAAAAAAAGATCGAAAACAGGAAATCCTACACGGACCTCATGAAAAAGGTCATCGAAGACCTTTACAGAAAAGATAATGTCATCATCATCGGCCGGGGATCGCAGGTCATCCTGGAAAACTATCCCCATGTCACACATCTTCGCTTCGATGCGTCAATCGAATACCGGATCACGCAGGTTATGAACAACGAAAAAAGGAATGAAGACGAAGCGGAAGACCTCATTAAAAAAATAGATAAAAAACGCCGCGATTACATTGATTACTTTTACGGAAAGAAGGTTGACTCTGTAAGCCTCTATGATATGATAATCAACGTTGAGAGGCTGAACGGGAAAAAGCTGAATAAAGCCCTTCAATCTTTGCTGTAAAAGGGGGAGAAGATGAAAGAAGAATTAAGACGCAAGATCGAGATCTCAAAGGGCGATTTTCAGGAACGTTTGGAATATCTGATCCGCGACATCAATATGATAGAAAAAGACGTGATCAATATCGGCCATGATTTGGACGCTTTAGAACAGGAATTAAAAAATGTACAGCAGTCCATCGCCTCACCTGCACCGGAAGCCAAAAAGATAAAAGATGCTCCTGACAGCCCATCGAAGCCGCTTTCTTAAATTTGCAGCCCTTCTTTTTTTCCTGATCATCTTATTTCAAGGGGTATCGGCAGCTTTTTTTGACAAGCCCTATTACACCAGAGATGAGATTCCGCGTTTTGTTGCTGAAAGCGGGGACTTTATACAGATCTTTTATCAGGAGAAGCCTTTCAAACCCTTTCCAGACAGCGGCATTATCCGCCTCAGGCCACTACCGGATGATGATACAGCTTTAAAACAGGCCTATATCCCCCTGGGTTTTAATGCGCCTTGCGGGGCCTATACGGTTCTCATCGACGGTGACCCCCAAAAAAAATATCATTTCATCGTCACAAGACGTCTTCCCGATCCTCTCCCCGGTGATCTCTTTATGTGGACAGTGGAAAATGGCGGGTGGTATGACCGCCTAAAAGGAGATTTTCTCAGAGAGAAAGAGTTTTCAAAAGGAAACATTGAGCGCTGGATGAATCGCGTCGGCCTGAACGCTCTTCATTTTATGATCGGCCAGACTGATTCTTCAGATTCGGATGTCGACCAGACTCATCCCTGGCTGAAAGGCCCTCTGACCACATGGAAAGATTTTTCACGTGAAAGGCCGGCCCCATATAAGGGAGGTTATATCGGCTGTTTTCTCGCTTTCGGAAACGGCCATTCAAAATTACCTGACTATTTTTTTTCCTTTGACTTTGATCCGGAAAAGAAGACCCTTTTCCGTAACAAATTCGTCTCAATAACGGATGAGAACAGGATAAAGGACATCCTTGCCCTGGCCCGGGACCTGGACAAGGAAAATTCGGTGGATTTTGTCGGGCTGGATTATGTCCGTATGGGGCCCGGCGGATTTGAACATTTTAAAGAGTTTTCGAAGATCTTCGATATTGACCTCCCTTCCGGTTCTGAACGCGCCCAAGCCTCTTTCATCGCTTCTCATGTGCGTTTGGGCACTGTTCCGTATATGCGTGAAAAATGGCGCTATTTCAGAGCTTATAAAACTGCCGGTTTTATCCGAACTGTTAAAAATACCATAGAAAAACCATTGTTTGTCTTCACTTTGGGATGGGAACAGGGCCATTCACACGGCCAGGACCCGGTCATGTTCTCCGATGCAGGCGCCGACCTGATTATGGTCATGTTTTATGAAGCGACTCATGAAGAGCATGACATGATGATGACCAGCTGGGAAGAGTATTTAAAGAGGTCCGGCCCGCTTCAGCTTTTAGCCGGACAGGATGTGGATGTCGTTTTGAATGATGCTTCTGACCCGGCTCGTCAGGGGCCCGAAGAAATGCTTCGCCGTTATGAAGAGAACCTCCGTGTTCTCCATCCGTCAGGTTCCCTTAAGGGATTCTTTCTCCATGATCTTGTCCGTACATTTAACGGGCGTATTCTGCCCCATTATTCTGAAGAGTGGCTTTTTGCAGCGGGAGCAGTCCGGCAGCGCTTTTTGGAAATACAACAGAAATCCTCTGTGGAGTCCCGCCTCATCAATAGGGGAAGTCAATTTGTGTGGATACTTCAAAACAAGACAGAGAAACCTGTGCTCATAAAAAAAACGGACATTTTCCCCGACCTATGGAAATCGTTCCTTCTTTACGATGCAATCATTCCCCCTCAAGGAACCCTTGAAATCTATCTCCCTTATCGTTATAGTAATACAAGATTGCTGCGGAATTATCTCTCTGTTCAGGCCGTCTTCGAAGACGGCAGCTTTGTTACGGACATTCTTTATTATCCTGTCCGCTAAGGAGGAGCCATTATGACGAGAGGAAAAAGTGTTCTCATCGGTGTCACCGGAGGAATTGCCGCCTATAAGGCCGCTGCCCTGACACGTCTGTTTAAAAAAAACAACTGGAATGTTCTTGTAGCTATGACTCAAAATGCCATGGAATTCGTCACGCCGCTGACCTTTGAGACGCTTTCGGGAAATCCCGTTATAACCGATACATTTAACCGGACGACACCTCTTTACGGGACGATGGAGCATATCACCCTTGCAGATACTGTGGACGCTTTTGTCTGCGCTCCTGCGACAGCCAATATTATCGCTAAAATCGCCGGAGGAATCGCAGATGATATTCTTTCGACGACGATACTCGCTTTAAAAAAAGAGACTCCTAAAATAATATGCCCCGCTATGAATGTGCGGATGTATGAAAACCCCGCAACGCAAGACAATATGGCTCTTTTGAAGAAAAGGGGATTTTTTCTTTTGGAGCCCGAAGCCGGAGAATTAGCCTGCGGAGTAGAAGGAAAAGGAAGACTCCCTAAAGAAGAGGTCATTTTTGCCCAGACACTTCGTGAAATATCAGAAAAACCGCTGAATGGGAAACGCTTCCTCGTTACAGGGGGGGCGACAATGGAATCTCTGGACCCCGTCCGTTATATTACCAATCACTCTTCAGGGAAGATGGGTGTCGCTGTGGCTGAAGAGCTGTGGAAAGCCGGAGCTGAAGTCAGTCTCATCAGCGGAAAAGAAAGTGTTCCCAGTTTGATGGTCCCGCAACAATTTGTAGAAAGTGTAGGGGAGATGAAAGAAGCTGTTCTTAAGACTTTAAAAAAAAGAGATACTGACCTTGTGATCATGTCCGCTGCCGTTTCGGACTATACACCGGCCCGGTATGAACCTCAAAAAATTAAAAAAGAGGCCGGGGACATGACCCTGAAACTGAAAAGGACTCCTGATATTATTGAATCGATCCGCAATGAATATTCGGTTCCGATTATCGGTTTTGCCGCAGAATCGGAAAATATTGAGGAAAATGCGCGCATGAAACTTAAAAATAAGGGGCTTTTAATGGTTGTCGCCAATGATATTACTCAAACAGACGGGGGCTTTCGTTCTGATTACAACCGGTGCTACTTCATCACAAAGGAGAACAATATCGAATTAAGCCGGATGACAAAACATGAAATCGGAGCCCGTTTAGCTGCTTTCATAGCGGACTATTACTCAAAGAAGAGGTGAATATGCCGGGGGCTTCTGTAGAAAAGCTTTTTGCAATCCTTTCGGAACAGGGGATCATACCTCCTTTACCCCGAAAAAATGAATATTCAGAAGAAGAGCTTTTATCTTATCTCATCGATACACTTGAAAAAAACCGTGATTTTGGAAAGACCTACCGCATTTTGCAATCCTTACATGAGCTTATTCCTCCCATGGAGGGGGCCGGGTTCCATGAGACGGCTGAAAAAGTCAGAAAAAAGGCCGCTGAGATCTTTCCGGCTCAGTCTTCATGCTTTTATTTGTCCGAAGATGAGGACGACCAAAAATGCCGTTTTCCCAAGCTCCAGGGGAAAATCCCCTGTGAAATTGCAGAGCCATCGCTTCATTCCAAAGGCTACTGTTCTTACAGGGACAAAAACGGGAATGCTTTTTTGGTTTTTATCTTTCCGGAAAAAGGCCATTATACTGATATGCTGCTGCTTGAGGGGAAGGGAGATTGTTTTGACACTCCTTTGTCGTCAAGACTGGCTTCGCTCTTTTCCTTTTTTGCTTCAGCTGCATTGGCAAAAGCGCGTTCAACGGACCTCATAAGCCGATCTCCCAAAAGCATACAAATGAAAGAACAGTTACAAGAGGAACATGAAAGAACAAAAAAAAATGAAAATCTTATTCTGATGAGTCAGTTTGCCGTCGGATTGAACCACGAGATCAATAATCCGCTGGCAGTCATCAAAGGAGCCCTTTTTTTGATGAAAAAAGAGCTCCAAGAGTGTCATAAAGAGTCTCTCATAAAAAATATGAAAAGGATTGAAGAAGCCGCTTCTTCAATATCAGGGATCGTTTTGAATCTTGAAAACTTGAAGAGAAAATATAAAATCACGGAATATTTGAAAAATGTCAATATGGTTGATTTTTCCCCGGAAGTATCAAAGGAGGATGGTAATGATACGTGAAAAGGATTCAGAATATTTTGAAGAAATGACCGCCCATTTAAGAGAACGAATGGAATACTTAAAGCGGGACATGAACCTTCTTCTTCGTAATCTGACCGATATTAAAGACAGTGTTGTCCAACTCACAGGCGAGATCGAGAAAGTCACAAGAAGCAAGTAACAGGAGATGATGATATGTCCTCTTTCAAAGTAAGGGGCGGCCGCCCGTTAAACGGAACAATAGTCCCGGCCGGGAGCAAAAATGAAGCTTTGCCGCTTATTGCGGCTGCATTGCTGACAGAACATGAGATTATTCTGGAAAATGTTCCTGATATTAAAGATGTCCGCGTTATTTTAGAGCTGATGGCATCTCTGGGTGTCTCTGTCAGGCAGCTTGGAAAGAATGAATGGTCCATTACGGCCGATAAGATCACAACAACAGAGCTTGATGAAAGCCTTTTTAAGCAAGTCAGAGCTTCTCTGACGTTGATCGGGCCTATGCTGTCCCGAATGGGAGAAGTCACCTGTCCGTTGCCGGGAGGCGATAAGATCGGCAGACGTCGAATAGATACCCATCTTTTGGTCATGGAAAAAATGGGCGCGACCATTGATCATAATTCCAGGGAAGAGAAGATCCATTTTTCTTTGAACAAGGGCCAAATGACAGGAGCCTCTATCCTTTTAGATGAGCCTTCTGTGACGGCAACAGAAAATGCTGTTATGGCCGCTGTTTTGGCATCCGGCCGTACTGTTATTTATAATGCGGCCTGTGAACCCCATGTTCAGGGTTTATGCGCCTTTCTCAGCGGATTGGGAGCCCAAATCAGCGGAGCCGGGACAAACAAAATCATTATTGACGGGGTCACATCTTTGAAAGGGGGCCGCTATCGTATTCAATACGACTATATTGAAGTAGGAAGTTTTATATCTCTGGCCGCCGTCACCGGGGGAGACATCACCATTACGGACGTTTTTACCCGGGAAAATGAATACTTCAGTGTCATTTCTTCGGGATTTCATCGACTGGGGCTTGAAATGAACCGAAAAGGGAAAGACCTGCATATTCCGGGAAAGCAGCATATGCATGTCAAAAGCGATTTTAAGGGGGCTATTCCCACGATAAGTGACGGCCCCTGGCCTCTTTTCCCGGCCGATCTGACATCTGTCATCATTGTAGCTGCCACACAAGCCAGAGGAAGCATTATCGTCCATGAAAAAATGTTTGAGAGCCGTATGTTTTTTGTTGATAAACTCAAATACATGGGGGCTCAAATCGTCCTTTGCGACCCGCACAGAGTCGTCGTCGTCGGGCCGTCATCTTTATTCGGAAACGAAGTCGTGAGCCCTGATATCCGGGCCGGAATTTCACTTCTCATCGCTGCATTGGGGGCCGAGGGAGAATCCGTTATCCATAATATTATGCAGATCGATAGAGGATATGAGAATATCGACAGACGTCTTCAGGCTTTAGGCGCCGATATCGAGAGGAGAGACTCTTGATTCGGGGTGTACTGTTTTGCGGGTTTAAACACTAAAGAGAAACCTGTCCGCAATACTACGGATTTCTTAAGAAAGCAGTCCTTTTTTCTGAAATCAGGAGGATGAGACACATAAAAGAAAATGCTGCAATCATAGGCGGAAACGCACAGGCAGATATCGATTTTCTCGCCCGGATAAACTGGGGACTTTTTGATGTGTTTGCCGTAGATCACGGAGCCGATATCTGCAGGGCCTTGGATATCACTCCTCAAGCTCTTATCGGGGATTTTGATTCTCTGCAGGAACGCACTCTTTTGACTGATGATTCCCGCACTGTCATACGGCTTCCTCTGGATAAAGACATCTCGGACCTTTACTATGCCTGCCGGCATTTGGAAAAAAAACAGCTGTATCAGAATATTTACCTTTTTAATGCCGATAGCGGGAGACCCGACCACTTTTATTTCAACCTCAGAGCCGTTGACCTTTTCGGCCCCCATGTCCGGCTTATCAGCCGCCACGGGACGGTATCCAAGCTTCTTCCCGGCAAGGCCTGTTCTCTTGCACTAAAGAAGGGATCTCTTTTTTCCCTTCTTCCTTTAGAACGCTCTGAAGGGGTCTCTATTAGCGGGGCCCGCTATCCGCTGGATAATGCGACTCTCATAGCTGATACACATTCGCTCAGCAATATCAGTGAAGGGGAGACAGTTGTTTACTTCTCAAAGGGGCGTATGCTTCTCTTTACCGGGGATCTTCCGGATCATTTCATCATAGGGCAGTAAGCCTGATGAATCTTCCTGTAAAATCTCATCATAACTTGTGATGACCGGAAAAGGATAAGCCGATGTTTCTTTTGAAAAATCAGGGCTTTCCAGGCCGATAAAAGGAACTTCAAAAAAGGAAGCCGCTTCATAATCGCTCATTGTATCACCAAAAAAGAGAAACTCTTCTGCAGAGATATGGGGAAAAAGATGTAATGCCTCTTTAGCCGAATCTTTTTTTGTATCGGCATCGTCTCCGAAACCGCCTTTGAGTATTGAAAGGGGAAGCCCGGCTCGTGTCAGCTTAATACGTGCTCCTTCAATGGTATTGCCTGTCACAAGGGCTGCTGCAATATTGTACTTTAAACAATATTCTAAAAGTCTTTTAACACCGGGGATGATTTCCCAATGAAAAGAAGGGGCGATGCGGGCCAAATGATCCTTAAAAAGGAAAAGGAACCGCGCCCAGAGTTCGATGGTGAAAGGAACCCCTGCATGCCGGCAAAACTCTTTAAAAACCCCGGAGTCAGTCACTCCTCTTAATGTAAATGAGAAAGATTCAACGGTTTCACAAGGGAAAAGAACGGAAAGAGTTTTTTGAAAGGCTTCCCGTCCTGCCTTGTTGACCCGGATCAATGTCCCATCCAAATCAAAAAGAAATACTTGCGGCATAGACACAGTATATCCTGTTTTTTTTAAGAGGCAACCTTGACATAATATACAATGTATATTAT
>DSCS01000006.1 GCA_011048995.1 Bacillota bacterium | reverse complement strand
CCCCATATAGAGAGCTTCGACACTTAACCCTTCCGCTGAATCGCCGATATCCAGGCTTTCTAAAACGACTTCCCCTTTGAGCGGAAGAATGATCAAAAGTGTCACAAAGACAATGATCACCGCGGCCCTTTTTATCATATACTCCTCCTTTACCTCTTCGTTTTGATCGCATGATCTCTTCGAACAGCTTTTCTTTCATTCATTCCCTATTCGGGGATTTTTCGATGACGGGCCGCCTGCTCATATCCAGAACCCGCTTTTAAAAGAATCATTTCATCTCCCCGTGATCCGACAAAGGTCACTCCGACAGGTTCTCCGCTTCTTTTATACCCGGCGGGAACGCAGAGAGCAGGATAACCGGCAGCGGCATAAATGTATGACAGATGATTTGATAATGTAAAAAGGAGGTGGACATGATGTTCTTTAAGCAAGGCGTCTATCATTCCGCCGGCTTCCCGGGCATTTGATAAGACAAGAGCCGCGATTTCTTCTTCGGTGTGTTCATTGTCCCGGGCGGCCACAAGAAGTTCTTGTCCTAAAGGCATCCTTTCAGCGGGGTTTTTTCTGTTAAATGCAATGATCTCATCAAGAGTAAGCGGTCCTTCGCCTCGGGCCCACTTCTTCAAATATTCGTTCAAACCCTGATGAAACTGGTATTGAAAAACGCTCCCCACATCCAGGCGGGTGTAAATAGTTTCATCCATTTCGATAAAAACGACTTCAGCGCCGGCTCTGATCAATTCCCCGATAATACGCAGCTGAATAGCCCCTTCTTCCTGTCTGTAATAATAATGCCGCATGGAAGGATTACTCACAAAGCCGAAGCGCAGCCCTTGAAGGGAAGCCCTCTTTTCTCCGCTGAATCTATAATCCTTCTGTATCTTCCGACAAATATCTGTAGCCGGATCCAGGGGATCTTCGCCGGCCATGACATCAAGAAGCAAAGCCGCATCACGGACAGTGGCCGTTATGGGCCCTGCTGTATCCTGGGCTTCGGCAATAGGAATAATACTGTTCCGGCTGATCAACCCCACTGTGGGTTTTAAGCCCACAACAGAATTCTGGCTGGAAGGATAGACAATGGATCCGGATGTCTCTGTTCCGACAGCAAGCGGAACAAGTCCTTGAGCCACGGCTGCAGCAGATCCTGAGCTGGAACCGCCGACATCAAAGGCCCCATAAGGATTCCGGGTCTGCCCTCCCAAAGCCGAAAATCCGTTAGCAGAGTTTTCCGCCATATAATTGGCCCACTCGCTGAGATTCGTCTTAGCAATGATTAATCCTCCGGCCTCCTTTATTTTGCGGACAAGGGTCGCGTCCTGTACAGCGAAACAATGCTCCAGAGCTTTGGCCCCGGCCGAAGTCGGTTGTCCGTCAGCGGTTCCGATATTTGCTTTAAGCGCCACAGGAAGGCCGTAAAGAGGATACATATCCATCTCTTTGCGCAAATTATCCCAATATTCTGCTTCTTTAAGGACCTCGGCATTGACAGTAAGTATGATATTCATTCCCTTGTCCTGTGAGCGTTTCATCTGCCACAAATAATAAAGGACGACATCCCGCACAGACAACGTCTCTCTGGGTAATCCGGCAGAAATTATTCTGAAATTCATGTTCGAAAGATGCTCCATTATCACTTCAGGATGGATATATCCCTTTTCATAAAGGGACAAAATCGAGACGGCCTCCTGTCCTTTTAAAAGAAATTCAAAAAGAGAACCTTTCTCCTTTTCGAAAGCCCTGATCTCATCCAGACAAAAGGAAAAATCCGCCGGGGCCCGACCCGGGGCAGCGACTTTCGAAGAGTATTGGAGCTCGACCTGATGACGGATCCACTGATCCCCCGGAGCCTCCTCAAGGGCGCAAAGAATCCCGGTCGTCAAAAAAACAGAGATGACTATTAAAATGACTTTTTTTTTCATATCCCCTCCTTTTCACCATTTTAGCAAAAATAGAAGCAGTGAAAAGACATATTTCGTATTCCGCATCGTTGACGGCTTTTTTTTTATAGATTTTTCTGATTTACGGGTATAGTATCGAAGAAAAGGTGATTCTTATGACTGATAACGGAGAAAAAAGTAAAAACAAAGTCAATACGCCCCAGAATTTCCTGAAAATGGCCCTTTACGAAAAGGAAAACTCTCCTCAAAAAGCCATTGAGTACTGTAACCTGGGCTTGACGCTCCCCTGCGAGGACGATCTGACTCAAGCGGAACTTTTTGAAACCGCAGGAGATGCCTTCTTTGAAATCGAAAACTTTAACTATGCCCTGGATCATTGGCAAAACGCTCTCAATATTTTTCTCAGCCGCGGAAAACAACCCCGAGCCGCAACTATTCTTATCAAGATCGGCAAACTTTATGAAGCGATCATGGATTATTCTAACGCTGAATCCCATTTTCTCCGGGCCGGACAACTGTTTGAAGAGGCCCGTGACTCCAACGGCGTCGCTTTATGTTCTTATTATGCGGGATCTATGTATTTTAATAACGGGGATCTTCACAGGGCCCTGGAATCCCTTCTGAAAGCCGATGAACGGAAAACAGAATCCGATAAGCGGCATTATCAGATCCTGATCGGCGATGTCAATAACAAACTGGGAGAAATCCACTCCAAGCTCTTTAACTTTGAAGACGCGTTGAAGTATTTTTTTGAAGCCATGCAGATCTATAATTATTTGGATTATCCCGAAGGTATTATCACCGTCATGAATAATATCGGAGAAGTCTTTATGAAAGAAGGCCTTTACGAGGAAGCCGAGACTTTTCTGCAAGATGGGTTTGAACATGCCAAGCAATCCTCCTCCCGTCTGACAGAACTCAAATACCTCATCAATCTTTCAGAGCTTCATGCCCAGCGGCAACATTTTCAGGAAGCCTATTCCAGGCTTATCCAGGCTTATCATTTACGGGATATGATCTTCAGCCAGACCCTTTCTAAAAAAATCACCGATATCGAAGCTCGTCATGAGATCGACAAAAAGGAAAAGGAACTGGAGATCTACCGGTTGAAAAACATTGATCTGGAGAAGGCAAACAGTATCATCAAAAGTCAAAATGAAGAGCTGCAGACGGCCTATCTCCGGATGGAACAGCTGGCTCAAACAGACCCGCTAACGGGACTTTCAAATCGGCGTAACATTATGGAAAAGATCAAACTGGAGCATTACAGGGCACAACGAAGCAACGAACCTTTCTCTTTTCTGCTTATCGATATCGATCATTTCAAAGTCATTAACGATACATATGGACATGACTGCGGTGACAGGGTCCTCGTCTCTGTTGCAGGCCTTTTAACAAAACATTTGAGAAAAATCGATATCATCAGCCGTTGGGGCGGTGAGGAGTTTCTCATCCTTCTTCCCAGGACCGGTAAGGACGGAGCCGCAAAACTGGCAGAAAAGATCCGCTCGGTTATTGAGGAAGCTCCTGTTGCGTCCTGCGGAAACAAGATCTTTATCACAGTCACTATCGGCGTCTCTGTCTACGACCGAAGCCCTTCAGTCGATCAATGCATTAAAGAGGCTGATGAGGCCCTTTATCAGGGGAAAAAATACGGACGGAACAGGGTCGTTGTCCATAAAAACAAATAAGCGCACTACCGGCCCCTGATTTATTATCATGGGAGCATCCCGATGGAAGACATCTTCAAAAACACCGCGCCTTTTTTTAAAAGAAGTACCGTTGACAAAATAATCTTCAAAGAAAGCTAAAATTCATATTCCAGGGATAATGAGATCTTCCTGGCCCGCACTTCAGGAAGCTCATGAAAATCCTTCTTCTCATCTGCAAAGGGACCGTTGAACAGGGCATAGCGAAAATCAATGTCAGAAAAAAGATGCGGAAAGATCATGTACCGGGCTCCGAGAAGCAGTCCGATATCGAAAACCTCAGCTGATGCATTCCTGTTCCACAGATGAAAAGTCCTCGCCTGATGCTGCAGAGAATATCCCGCCACAGGGCCGGCTATGAGAAAAATATCCTGCCCTGCCGAATAGGATAAGAGAAGGGGAACCTCGAGACGTCTTCTCTTCCGGGGGGAAAGGCCCGCTTCTCTGATATCATTCAAAAAGAAAGTGTTCTGCCCGGAAAAAGAAAGCCCTCCTAAAAGCCCCAAGTTCTGCCCCAACGGATAAAAAAGCCTGATTCCGTCCGATGCTGAGAAGGTGAAAAATGCAGGACAGGGTGAATAACGGGATCTCACATCAATTTTCTCTTGAGAAAAAGAGGCATCCTGGCGCAAAGCCTCATCGCCCTGCCCGCGTAAGAACAAAAAAAGGGAAAAACAAAGAAAAACAAGGACCGTCCATCGTTTCATATACACCCCCGATCCCTTTAAGGATACCACACCTTGTCAACTATTTCAACGTCCCTTTTCTCATTGTGAGTCCTGTCCTTTTCCTGTATCCTCTGATTGTTGTCCGGCCAAATATAAAGGAGGTATTATGTTTAACCCCAAAAACTACTTCGATAATGAAAATCAAAAGGAAGCATTGGATTTCGATGAAATAAAAAAACGCTTAGACGATCTTATGAAAAAAGCGGCCGGCAGCTCTCCGGCAAAAAAGGCCTTTCTGGAAACCTGTATACAGACAATGCAGAAGGCCATGGACGCTTCAGCCCAAAGGGAAAAGAACGATTATGCCGGCTTGAAAAAGTTAAACGAACGTTACAACCGGGAGATCTCTCCGGAAAACTATGAAGAAAGTTTCGCAAATCCCGCCTATGCATCCGCCCGTTTGGGAAAGGATAACGGCTCCCTGCTAAGCGCCTTTTACTCCGATATACGCCGGGCACGTGCATTTGCTTTTCACGGCATGGAATTTGCACTGGCACGGCTTTATGAAGGAATCGAGGGTTTGTCTTCCCTGCTTCTGACAGACTCTCAAAAATCATGGACAAAAATCCCGGCCTTTTACTGTCAATGGAAGAGAGAGATGAACAATGTGCTCTCCGGTATCGATTTCCGAAGACAACATGACCCCGCTTATCGTTTTTACCATGATATTATCCTCAATCAAGACCTTCATTCTCAGGATTATCTCTATCTGTATGATGCCTCTATCGGAGAATATGAGATCCGGATCTCCCGGCATTTCGCACAGATGGAAAAAAAGAAGCTGCACACTTTAGCCGAAACCATTGTCCAAGGTTATATCCGCGGGTTTGAATCCTCCAACAAAGACCTTGCTTCGAAAAAGACAGTCATGCTGATCTATAATATCGGCCAGGAGCGTCTGGTGAAAGAGATCATGGCCCTTCTTGAAAATGCGGGGCTAAGCCTTGTCTTCCCTTCTCCGGTTTCAACACCGGTCAATCGCCAATATCAATATGATCATAAATTTGATTTTTCCCTGACCTTGACTTCTGAAGAGATCCATAGACGTGAAAAAGAAGCCCGCAAGACTTATGAAGAAAACCGTTCCCTTGCACAGTTTTATTCCGGTATCATTTACATTGAAAAATTCGGAGAGAAACCCTTTTCTCCTCAGATGAAAGACGAAGCCGCCCGCCTTTCAAAGGAACAGCAGCCCTTATACAGGGAGCTTTTGGGACGTCTGCAAGCTGTCCGTCAGGAGTATATGCCGCGAAGCGAAAGCAGCTTCTGCATTATTGCTTTTCCTACACCGGAAATCGGGGAACATTTTGAGACTCTTTTTGATGCCACGGTAGAGATCAATTCGCTTGACAATAAGACATGGGAAACACTTCAGCAAAAAATAATAGATGTTATGGACCGGGCTCGCTTTATCCATGTCAAGGGAACGGGAGCCAATAAAACAGACATCAATGTCATGATGCAGCCGCTGAGGGCCCCTGAAACGGAGACCAATTTTGTCAACTGCACAGCTGATGTCAATATCCCCGTGGGAGAGGTCTTTACTTCTCCCCAGCTTAAAGGGACAAAAGGAGTCCTTCATCTGGAGGAGACCTTTTTAAACGGCTTGAAGTATGAAAACCTTCTTCTTCATTTTGAAGACGGACGGATCTCGGACTATTCCTGTTCAAATTTCCAATCTGAAGCGGAAAACAGGAAATATATCGAAGAGAATCTTCTCAATCACAGAGAAGAGCTTCCTATCGGGGAATTCGCCATCGGAACGAATACTTTGGCTTATAAAGTCGCCGTCCAATACAACATTATGCCTCTTCTTCCTATTCTTATTATTGAGAAGATGGGACCGCATTTTGCCATCGGAGACACCTGCTTCTCCCATGAAGAGGACCATACGACCTTTAACCCCGACGGGAAAAAGATAACAGCCGTCGATAATGAAGTCTCCGCTCTGAGGAAAACCGATCCCCAAAAGGCCTACACGAACTGTCATACAGATATCACATTGCCCTATGAAGGCTTAGAACACATTACGGCCGTTTTCCCTGACGGGACAGCCTCCCCCATTATAAAAGACGGACTTTTTGCCATTGACGGCCTGGAAAAACTCAATGAGCCTTTATTGGAATTAAGGAAAAGGTAAAGAAGACACCACGCGGCGGTTTTGCTCTGCCGCGTGTTGCCTTATCCGGCTGAGGGGAATATTGGGACAGGAGACAAACGCTGTGGCCAACCCTCCCTGGGACGTCTCCTTATATTTCGAATTCATATCCTGCCCTGTGCGGATCATCACCTCCAGAACACTGTCATAGCTGATATTATGAGACCCGTCTGTCAGCAGAGCCATGTTGACGGCGTTCAATGCGGCCACAGCTCCGGCCGCATTTCGTTCAATACAGGGAATCTGAACCAGGCCGTCAATAGGGTCGCAGGTCAACCCCAGATGATGCTCCAAAGCCACTTCAGCGGCAAATTCGATCTGATGGATATTCCCGTCCAAAAGATAGGCTGCACCGGCCGCCGCCATGGAAGATGCCACCCCGATCTCGCCCTGACACCCGACATAAGCGCCTGAAACCGAAGCATTTTTCAAGGCAACGGCACCGAATAGCCCCGCGGTGATCAAGGCATTCACAATATCACTGTTTTTCTTATGATATTTCTCCTGAATGACTTTGAAGACTGCGGGGATCACTCCGGCTGAACCGCAAGTGGGAGCTGTCACAACCAAGCTTCCGGATGCGTTCTCTTCCCCTACACCGATAGCATAAATAGCAGCCAATGTGATCTCTTCAGACATCACACGCCAGTGACGGATCCCCTTGATCAAATTTTTGTACATGTCCCTGGCCCGGCGTTTTAACGCTAAACGCCCCGGAAGGATTCCCTCTCCGGTCAGCCCTTTTTCAATCGTACCCTCCATAATAGACCATAACTCTTTAAGGTCCCGGTAAAGAGCCAGCCGGGGAATCCCGAGTTCGTGTTCATTTTGAAGGGCAAATTCATGAAAACGCAGTTTTTTCTTTTGGCAATATTCAAGGATCTCATCCATGTTATTGATATTTTCCAGTGAGCGGCTGTCCGGCTGTATCTCCTTTTCGCCTCCCTGTGCAGGCTGAAAGATCCCGGCTGTGGATGCAGGGAAAGGAGGACTCGTCTGCTCGATGAAGGGGCCCCTGATATTCCCGCCCCCATAGGAGATATACGAAAGTGAAAGAAGAGAGCCCGAAGAATCGGCAGCTTTAAAACGGATCGTATTAGGATGTTCATGCACCGGCTCTTCCACATTAAACAGAACATTACGGGGATATTGAAAACCCAGCTTCTTTCCGTTGATGATCAGTCCCTCTTTTATCTTTTCATCCAGATAATCCTGCATCGTTTTTTGCTCAGGCCCCATTTTATAACCCAGCAGTCCGCAGCCGGCAGCGACGTCAGTCAAATGCCCCTTTCCCGTGTAAGCAAAACTTCCGAGAAGTTCGACCGTGACATCCACTGACGAGAGCTTGTCGTTAATCAGAGCTTCCAGAATTCTTCTGAACTCCAAACCGGCCCTCAGGGCTCCCAGCGTGTGTGATGAGCTGGGACCCATCGCCTTTTTAAATACATTGAGAAGTGAAGGAACTCCCATCGGATCCCCTTTCTTTACATCATCTTACTCTCATCAAAAAAGAAAACCACTCTTTTCAAAAGAGCACTATAGTAAGGAGGAGCTTGCATGTCAAGAGAATCCGATTTACACTGAAAAAGAAAGGAGACTGTTTTGATACTCATCAAAGGGTGCGAATGCTTTTCGCCGGCTCCCCTGGGGCATGTCGACCTTCTTTGCGGAGGGCGCGAAATAATTGCTGCAGAAGAGATCATCAATGGCCGTTCTCTCCCCGGACTTACTTTCATTGACGGCAAAGGGCTCCTGGCTGTTCCGGGATTCATCGACAGCCATGCACATTTCCTGGGCGGTGGAGGCGAAGGCGGCTATACGACCCGCACGCCGGAGATCCGGTTGACAGACCTTACCCTGGCCGGTGTCACGACAGCCGTGGGCTGTCTGGGAACTGACGGCTTTACCCGTTTCCCCCATGCACTTCTTGCCAAAAGTTATGCATTAGAACAAGAGGGTATCTCCACCTTTCTCTATACCGGGTCTTATCAGATCCCTGCCCGGACACTTCTCGATTCTGTTGAAGAAGACCTTCTGCTTATTGAAAAATATATCGGCGTGGGAGAGATCGCTATCTCGGACCATCGTTCATCACAACCCACTCTACAAGAACTCATCCGGGTGGCTTCCTCAGCCCGTGTGGGCGGCTTACTTGCCGGCAAAGCCGGAATCGTCAACATCCACGTGGGAGGAGGGCATGAAGGGATACGCCCTCTTTTTGATTTGATCAAACATTCGGAGATCCCTCCCACTCAATTTCTTCCGACCCATATGAACCGTAATGCTCCTTTAGCAGAATCTTCCCGGGAGTGGGTATTGTCAGGCGGATACGCCGATTTCACGGCATCATCGGAAAAGCCGGAGGAAAACCCTCTCCGTCCGGCCAGACTTTTCCAAAAAGCCCTCTCTGACCCTCATACAAGATATCATTACACCTACTCATCGGACGCCCAGGGCAGCCTTCCCCGATTTGATGCCAAAGGCCGGTTGACAGAAATAGGTGTCGCAAAAGCATCTTCCCTCTTAGAGGAATTCCGCTATTCCCTTTCTTTGGGTCTTTCCATGGAAGAGGCCCTGCTCCCTCTCACAGCCAACCCTGCGGCGATCCTGGGGCTTCCGCGTAAAGGACAGATCACAACAGGACGGGATGCCGATATTCTTCTTTTTGACAGCAAAACCTTAAAACTGAATACCGTTATTGCCAAAGGGCGTCTTTTGGTCCGGGACAACACCCCTCTGGCACGCGGATTTTTTGAACGTTAATCATTCTTTTCTTTTTGGGCCAATTGATAGACACCCTTTTCACGTGTCATGATCCCTTCGTCGATGAAAGCACGTCTTATGGTACAGAAGTCATCATGGTATTCAGCAATGATCAGGTTGACTTCTTTTTCGGGATAGAGCATTCCCGGCCGGAAGACTTGCGCGATTTCATCCAAAACAACCCGTCTTTTCTTTCGTCCTACGGGAATAGCTTTGAGTTTTCCGTATTTAAAAAAAGCATTGATCACCTTTTGCCTGTACTGTTCCTCCCTGATATTCTGTCCGGCTTGTTCCACGTCAGGTATTCGGATCAAATCGATCAGCTTCTTTTCAAAGAGCTCCTCATTCAGTGTATACACAGTATAATATTGCTCTTTATGTGATACAGTCAAACCGGCTTCTTCCATCTTCTTCAAATGAAAAGACACCGTAGGGGGTGTCAAACTGACCATCTCAGCGATCTCTTCGACATAGGCGCTTTTTCGCATCAGAACATTGACGATCATAAGACGGGAACTGTCCGCCAATGCTTTAAGGATTTGAACTGAGGGCTTGATCATCTTTTTCTTTATTCCATTCATTTTTGAGTTTTTGAAAAACATCTTTGACAAGGGCTAAAGCGTGTTTTTTTATCCTCACTTTTTCGTTTTCCTCGATATCATTATGAGCTCCGGTTAACGCTTCTTCTCTGTCCCAATCTTCCTCCAGCAAATCCAGATAGAGACTGTACGACACTTCCAAAAAGGTTTCCGGTTCCATAGCTTCCCAGCCCGGGATCCGTTTCAAGACCCGGTCATGTCTTAAAGGCCTCTCTTCACCGTAAGTCATCTTATAACGTTTCCGGAAAGCCTCGGAGCAAGCGCTTATCACTCCTTCTTCTATGCGCTTTTTTACGGATTCCCACTCTTCACCCCGTTGTTTCATATCATAACTGCTGCGCATCCGGTCTCCGGATAATTTCCCCAGGCGTTGAAGAAAAGTTTCCGCAAAAGAATTATTTGTTTTCATATATATCACCGCCTATCTTTGTTTATTGATTTGACATATATCTAATTGATATTATCTGACCCTGACGACTTTGTCAACCTTTATCTCTAGAAAAATATTTCATGGGAAAAGACGACATATAAAAAGCTTTCTGAAAACGAACAGACAAGAAAATGAAAAAAGTGATAAGGAATCGGGGTGAGAGGATTTGAACCTCCGACACCATGCTCCCGAAGCATGTGCGCTACCGGGCTGCGCTACACCCCGATTAAAGAGAACGAAAAAAAGATACAGGGTGAGGAGAGGAATGTCAAGGAGAATTCCTCCCCTCAATGGCTTTAAAGATCGCCCTGATAAGCCAGATCAGGCTCTTTGACGGCTCCTGCTTCATCAAGACGGGAGACCGGCGTGTTCAGTGGGGCCTCATGAAGCAGTTCAGGATTCTTCCTGGCTTCATCGGCGATTGTGCACATGATCTCAACGAACCGGTCCAGAGTCTGCTTGCTTTCTGTCTCGGTAGGTTCGATCATCAAGGCTTCATCCACGATAAGAGGGAAATAGACGGTAGGCGCATGCACTCCGTAATCTAACATCCGCTTAGCAATATCCAAAGTCCTCACTCCGTATTTCTTGAATTTATCTCCGGAAAGGACAAACTCATGTTTGCATATACGGTCATAGGCCAACCGGTATTTTTTCCTTAATCTTTTCTGAAGATAATTGGCATTGAGACAGGCCATCCGTGAAGCATGGCGCAGCCCCTTTGTGCCCAGCTTTTTGACATAGACATAGGCTTTGACGACCACCCCGAAATTACCGTAAAACCCGTGAAGTTTTCCTATGCTGTGAGCCAGATCATAATCGAGGAAAAACCGGCGTCCCTTCTTTTCCACAAGGGGAACGGGAAGATAATCCCTCAGATGTTTTTTAACTCCGATGGGGCCCGATCCCGGGCCTCCGCCGCCATGGGGGGTGGAAAAAGTCTTGTGAAGATTCAAATGGACAATATCAAATCCCATATCTCCTGGCCGGGAAATACCCATGCAGGCATTCAGGTTCGCTCCGTCATAATAGAGAAGCCCCCCTTTTTTATGAACGATTGACGCGATCTTTAAGATATTTTTATCAAAAAGCCCTAATGTGTTGGGGTTTGTCAGCATCAGCCCGGCTACGTCTTCATTCATAGCCTCTTCCAGGGCAGCCAGATCCACTCCTCCCTGCTTATTGGAAGGGATAGTGATGACGTCAAAGCCGGCCATGGCCGAAGTCGCCGGGTTGGTTCCATGGGCTGAATCCGGGACAATGATCTTCGTTCTCTTTTCGTTTTTACAATCAAAATATTTCTTAAAGATCTTTATCCCGGCTAATTCTCCCTGGGCTCCTGCTGCGGGCTGAAAAGTAAAAGAGTCCATGCCCGTAATGACTTTCAGCTCTTTTTCCAGATCATACAGAAGTCCTAAAAGCCCCTGGACATCTTCATCTGCACTATAGGGATGGACATGGCTGAATCCTTCCATCCGAGCTGCCGTCTCATTGAGTTTAGGATTGTATTTCATTGTACAGGAGCCTAAAGGATAGATCCCCTTATCCACATGATAATTCAACCCCGATAAGGCAATATAATGACGGATGACTTCCTGCTCAGAGACCTCAGGCAAAGGCGTCAGGCGCTCGTCAATAAAAGGGGCCAGAAGCGGGTCTGCTGACATTCCTTCTTCACAACGGGGAAGGTCTGCCGCCCGTCTTCCCGGCTCACTGTAATCAAAGATCAGCCGTTCCATCATGATCGCCCCCCTTTTTTCAGAAAAGCTTCTGTGTCACGGACAAAGGCATCCATTTCCTGTTTTGTCCGTTTCTCTGTAACAGCAATAAGAAGCTGATCTTTCTTTTGTGGATATTGATGTTCTAAAAGGATTCCGGGCAGATAATGCTTTTTCTTTAAAAAGGCCTTCAGCCCGCCGGCGTCCCTTTCTACGGTTACAGCAAATTCATTGACAAAGGGTTTATTCGGATACGCCGGTTTGATTCCCTGTAAAGCTGTCAGAGCTTTGAAAAGATAATAGGCTTTTCTGTGCGATTGTTCAGCCACCTCTCTGAGTCCCTTTTTCCCCATAAGGCTGAGATAAACCGCTGCTGCCACAGTCATCAGGCCTTGGTTTGTACAGATATTAGACGTCGCCTTCTCCCTGCGGATATGCTGTTCCCGTGTCTGATAGGTCATGACAAATCCCCTGTTTTGATTGGTATCTTTTGTCATTCCGATGATCCGGCCCGGGGCTTGACGTATATATTTACTGCGGAAGGAAAAAAGCCCGAGATACGGCCCGCCGTAAGAAAGAGGAATCCCCAGCTGCTGTCCTTCGCCCACAACGATATCAGCCCCGCATTCACCGGGCTTTTTAATCAATACAGAGGCAACGGGGTCGGCCATAACCACAAACATTGTTTTGCTGTCGGTGATAAGGCCCCGGGCCTGCTGCAAATCTTCCACGATACCTAAAGCATTGGGATACTGCATCAGGACAGCCGCTGTCTTGTCATCCAATTTCCTTTTCAGGTCATCATAATCCGTTTCGCCGTTCTTTTCACCAATACGCTGTATCTCGATGTCAAATCCGTAGAGGTAACTTTCCACGACACGGACCCAGTAGGGATTGATCGTCGAGGCAATAAGGAGTTTTTTCCGTTTGGAAGAGTGAAGAGCCATGATAGCCGCTTCAGCCAAAGCTGATGCCCCGTCATACATGGAAGCGTTAGCTACCTCCATGCCGTAGATACGGGAAACCATGGTTTGGAATTCATAAATATGCTGCAAAGTCCCCTGGCTTACTTCAGGCTGATAAGGGGTATAGGCCGTATAGAACTCAGGCCTTGTCAGAATATGATCCACCGCCGCAGGGATAAAGCGGTCATAAGCGCCGCCTCCCATAAAGCAGATATAATCGTCCACTGTCTTATTTTTAGCCGACAGCTCTTTCATCAGGGCTGTGACTTCAAGCTCAGACATTCCGTCACTTAAAAGGCGTTCCTTTTTAAAACGAGCCTTGGCGGGAATGTCTTTAAAAAGCTTATCTACAGAATCATACCCGAGAAAATCAAGCATTTCCCTGATATCCTTCTCGGTATGGGGTGTATAGGACATGATCTCCTCCTCCCGGCTTAAGCCGGTTCTCTACTCTGCGATTTCGCCGTATTTTTTGGCGTCCAAAAGATCATTCAATTCAGAAGGATCGCTGACCTCTACTTCGAAGATCCAGCCTTCTCCGTAGCAGTCGCTATTCAGAAGGGCAGGGTCATCTTCCAGAGCCTCATTGACAGCAATGACTTTTCCGGAAACGGGAGCTACGATCTGGGCCACGGCTTTCACCGATTCGACCTCGACGATCTCTTCCCCTTTTTGAGCCTCTGCACCGATTTCCGGGAGATTCACATAGACGATATCCCCCAACTCCGCCTGCGCATGATCTGTCACACCCACACGGATAATGTTGTTCCCCTTCTCCATAGCCCATTCATGAGTCTCGGTATACTTCAATTCAGCAGGTATCATAACAACACTCCTTTCATATTTTCCAGATTTCTATTGCCAAATCTTATTCCCTTATTTATGATTGAATTATAGGAAGGCTCTATTTTTTGTCAATTAAAAAACTATAGAGGAGGGCATATGTTAGCTGTCGTGTCGCTTATTTTGGCTGTTTTAGCCATTCTTCTTTTCCCCTTTGCAAAGCTTCTGCATCTGTCCCGGGGATTACTCTTTATTCTACTGCTTATTGCCCTGGGAGTCTTTGCCTCGCAATCCTTTGTCATCATCGATGCCGGAGAAGCGGGTGTCCAGGTTTTTTTCGGCAAAGTCATCGCCAAACCGCTTTATTCCGGGATCAATTTCAAACTGCCTCTTGTAGAAGTCGTCAAATACCCCACCCGTCTCAGAGAATACACGATGAGCGCTGATTCCGGTGAAGGCAGCCGGGCCAAAGATGACAGTATTTCTGTGCGCACCTTTGACGGTTTGGAAGTCTTTATTGACGCCACTGTGTGGTGGACCATTAATCCGGAAAAGATCCACGATATTTACCGGAGCACAGCAAAAAATACTGCAGAACTGGAAGAAAAAGTCGTCCGCCCGACCTTCCGCACAGAGATCAGGAACGTCGTCTCCACCATTCGCCTGAATGACCTTTATTCCAAAGAAAGAGAGCTTTTGGGAAATAAAATCAAAGAGCGGCTGGAAAGGATTCTGGATTCCAAAGGACTGATCATTGAAAACATCCTTCTGCGTAACATCAAGCTTCCTGAAGATGTCGAAGGCTCCATCCGCAACAAAATGAGAATCCAACAGGAAGCCGAGGCGATGGAGGCAAAAAAAATGATCGCCCAAAAAGACGCCGAGATCAAGCAGATCGAAGCCGAAGGCCTGGCCAAAGCCCAGGATATTATCCGAAGGACATTGAGCCCTCAATACCTTCAGCATGAAGCGATACAGGCTTACCGTGAATTGGCCAAATCCCCGAATACGACGTTTGTCATTATGCCTACCACCAGCGACGGAACAGGCCTTCCCCTCATCGTCAACACACCGCCTGTCAACCTACCGGCGCCTCAAAAGGAGCTGCCGTGACAATGATCGGGGCCTGCGGGCTCCTCTGTCACGAATGCCCCGCCTATTTGGCCCTTAAGAAAAAAGATCCTGAACTGCAGAAAGAAACTGCTGCTGCCTGGTCCCGTCTTTATCAAACGGATATTAAACCTGAAGATATTCACTGCACAGGCTGCGCCTCATCCAGCGATGCGCTTTTCGCCCATTGTTATGAATGCTATTACAGAAACTGTTCCCATGGAAAAAAGATCCCCACCTGTGCCCAATGCCGGGATTATCCCTGTGAACAGCTTCAATCCTTTTTTGAAATGGTGCCGGAAGCAAAAAAGACATTAGACGATTTGTCAAAATAAAAGGCTTTTCCCTCGACTTTCTGTTTTTTCTCTGTATCTCAATAAAAAAAAAGGGAGGAGCTCAGCTCCTCCCTCATCAAAAAGCCGGCTTGGATCGGTCTGTCTCAGGGAAAGGTAAATCCGGGATTTCGGGTGGTAATAATAATCGTCTGCGTCTGTCCGTCACGGATTATGGTGAAGTAGATACGGTTTCGTTCTTTAAACGAGTCCATAAGCTTTTCAAAATCTTTAACTGATTTCACAGGCTGCCTGTTGACAGCCACAATAATGTCATCCGCGCTGAGGGCCCGATAAACAGGGGATGTCCTTTCGATCTCCACGATTTTAACGCCTTCATCGGTATTTGCCAGAGTCATCCCCAAATGGGACGTCTCTTTTGCATCGACGATTTTCTGGGCTTCAAGCTTAGCTCTGACATCCCTCTTTTTGCCGTCTCTCAAGAGTCTGAGCGTTACCTCTTCCCCCGGTTTTGCAAAAGCAATGACCCGGGCAAACATATTGAAAGTCTCCACTTTTTCACCGTTGAGATGCGTAATAATATCATTGACCTTGATTCCGGCTTTAACAGCAGGGGATTTTTCTTCCACTTTGACCACAAGAAGGCCATAATCCAGGTCCAGATCTAAATCCTTTTTCACCTGTTCATTGATTTCCTGAACTGTGACACCCAGCTGCTGGCGTTGGACGCTTTTGTTCTCAATGAGCTGAATAATAATATCCTTCGCCATATTTATGGGAATAGCAAACCCCAGGTTTTGGGCCTGTCCTCCGAGGATCATCGTATTGATCCCCACGACCTCACCATTGATATTGAGCAGCGGCCCTCCTGAATTTCCCGGATTGATAGCCGCATCGGTCTGAATAAAATTATCAAACCTTCCGGCACCCATTTCCCGGGACTTTGCGCTGACGACTCCCACTGTCAAAGTGCGGTCCAACCCGAAAGGGTTTCCGATAGCAATAGCCCAGTCCCCGACATCGATTTTATCAGAATCCCCCAAGATCACAGTGGGGAAATCTTTGTTCGGTTTGATTTTAATAACTGCGACATCCGTTTCAGGATCTGAAGCCACCAGATCTGCATCGTACTTCTCCCCGTCAGAGAGACGGACGATAATCGAGTCGGCACGGGCCACGACATGGCTGTTTGTCACAATATATCCTTCTTTACTGATAATAAAACCCGAGCCGATACTGGTGGATTTATCTTCCCTGTAGGGGCGGTTTGGCTGTTCGCCGAAAAAATCACGGAAGAAGTCAAAGAAAGGGTCGTTCATCCTGTATTTCACAACACGCTCCGTCGAGATATTGACAACGGCCGGCATGACTTCACGAAAGATTTTATTAAACTGCGAATGTTCCAGAGACTTATCCGATTCGCGGAAATAATCCTCAGCCGCCAGGTTATTATCTCCCACAATAGCGATAAAATAGCCCAGTGTCATAGCAATGACACCGAAAATGATAATCTGTACACGCGTTGTTCTTTTCATACTATTTACCTCCGTCAATTGTTATTACTTTTAAGTGGCCGTCACGAATCATCTTTAAAAGCAGCTTTTTTTCTGCATTCACTAAATAAAGAGCCCGGTTGAAATCAAGGACATTATTGATTTCAAAAGAGCCTACCCCGACGATGATATCACCCTTTTTGACGAGACTGTTGCGGCTTTCTTTGACCTGAATACCGGAGTATTCCCATAATTCCGTCACAACGATATTCAGGACAGGGCGCCCCTTTTGAATGATCATTTTGAGATGGTCCCGGTAAAAGGCCAACATATCGGCATAAATAAAAAGGAAAAGATGCTGATCCAAATTGCCGATAAGAACCCCGGCCAAATGCCCCTCGATGTCGTAAAGAGCTGTTCCTTCATAAAGAGATGTATTTTCACTGAAAAAAGCTCCGTAACCATTAAGCTTGCGCGTAAAAAAACCGACATTGACCCGTTTACCGCCGGATAAAATAAAAAGCGGCTCGGTCTCAATAAGAATATTATCATCGGGGATAACAACCGGCCGGGCATCAGCCCCTTTAAGACGCAGAAAAACTAACTTCGTCACAGGGTCGATAAATTCAATTCGGTAATTATAAAGGGTTTTTCCGGCAGCCTCAAAACGAATATTATGATAAAGGAGAATGGTATCCGTTGTCACGGCCAGGTCGGGGGAAAGAAATACGCCTGAAGCAATCTTTTTATCTTTACACAGAATATGAAGCTGACCGGCATCAGAAGCGGCCGCTATGGCAATCATTTGAAGAATCAGGAAAAAACTAAAAATTAACTTCTTCATACCGGACTCGGATATCCTCCACATTCGCTCCGCTGTAAACCGGAATACGATCCGTTTTCCCGCGTTCCAAAGCTTCTTTCAGAATCTCGTCCCTTGAAGCGACTAAAGCCCGTCCGCTATTATTTCCCAAAACAAAGCCGGCGCCCAGAAGAATAACCATGGATGCGGCGAAGAGGGCTGTCTTGGTACGCTGTCTTCGTGCGTACAAGCGGCTCATGACCTTAAAGCCCATTTCAGCGGGCCCTTTACCGTGAGCCTCTTGAAGCAAGGCTCCGATATGACGGTAGTCCCGCAGAAGGGACCGGCAGACGGAACATTGTTTTAAATGCTGTTCAAAAGAGCGCTTTTCGCTGTTTTCCATGATCCCGTCCAGATAAAGACTTACCTTTTCCGGTTGGCCGTTACATGTCATACAATTCTCCCCACTCCTTTTTTATTGTTTCCCGTATCATTTCGCGTCCGCGGCTGATCCGGGATTTCACTGTCCCTTCCGAAATATCCAGAAGAGCAGCGATATCCTGATAGGATCTTCCCTCTACATCTCTGTAAACAACTGCCTCTTTAAAAAGTTCGGGAAGCGTTTCCAAAGCCTCCCGCACAGCCGAAAGTTTTTCTTCATATTCGATATCTTCCTGCACTTCGTCGAAATGGGCCAGATGTTCAGGAAGCTCTGTATTTCTGTTTCTTTTTTTAACATAATTGCGGACCAGATTATGGGCAATACGATAAATCCAGGCATTCAGTTTGCCGCTTTCACTATAATTTTTACGATATCTCCAGACCTTTAGAAATACTTCCTGGGTCAGGTCTTCAGCAGTATCCCGATCACGGACCATCCGTACAATATAATAGTAGAGGGGTTGCTGATACACCTCGGCCAATTCACCCAAAGCCGACATATCCCCCTTTTTCATCTTTTCCATGAGTACAGCTGTGTCCATTTAACCTTACAACAACCTTTCCTGTCTCCCGGTTCCCGAATTCTGTAAAGAAAGATCAATAAAGAATGCTGATCCGATCTGCCCGATGAGATACACTTAAGGACTATTTCAAAATCCGCGTAAAAACAGGGATCTCCACAATTTTCTTAAATCCCATATTCTCCAGCAACCTTCTGACCTTTAGATTATCATGAGAGACCATGGTCGTTACTTTATAGTATTCCTGTCTCTCATCGATCAATTGAATGAACTTGTCCAACATGGCATGTCCGTAGCCTTTGCCCCAGCTTCGCGGCGCCAACAGAAATTGATGAAGTTCAACGCCCTCCCCTCCGTTGACGGAAAAAAGCATCCCCACCAGTTCGTCTTCATGATAGATCTCCATGGAATAGTCGGGCAGAAAGCGTCCGTAAAGGCCATTGATGGTATTTTGGAGCTGCTGGACAAAATCATCTTTTTCAAAGCCTACGGGATAGACTTCCAGTTCCATGCTCCCGGCAAAAGAAAAATAGGTGATTTCGGAGAGTTTTTCCAGATTTTCATATTCAACACCCCGAAAGACCAAGCCCTCCTGAGGCTCACGGTTTTGTCTGTATTTGTGGATGTCCAGAAGATAAAGGTCCCTGTGCTTTTCTTCAAAATCAAATTGGGCCATGAGGGTCCGGCGCTGTTTAGGGCCGAAATTAAAGATCTCCGTTAAAAAGACGATTTTCGGCAAATTTTGTTTGATCTTGCGTAATGTATGTTGAAAAATGGTTCTGAAGGCCGTGATCTGTGCATACCGCTGCATCAGATGAAAAAAATGGATGACACCGATACTGTGGTCCACATGATAGATGATGATGCCCACAGGATCACCGTCATCCAACAACACAAACCCTTCTTTGCGGGAATCGTTAAGATCCGTAAAGATGTTATTGATCTGATAACGAATAGAATATTTATACTTCGCATAGAAAAGGCTGCAATAGTCCTCGATCAGGCCGTCCAGCTCTCCCTCAAACTTTGATAAGCGTCTTAGATTGACCAACGCTCCTCCTTTCGATCTCTTTTTTTGTTGACATAATATTTAAACTATGTTAAAACTTTCTTCAAGCCGGGGTGGCGGAATTGGTAGACGCGCATGGTTGAGGGCCATGTGGGAGCTTATCCTGTACGAGTTCAAGTCTCGTCCTCGGCATCACCGCCAAACCCGCTTTGGCGGAATTTTACCACAATCTAAGTTTTTTTTCAACATAATTCTCACTTTCCCTTCTTTTCCCGTACATTTTTTGCCCGTATCTTTGGGTTTTACTGGAAAACTCTTTTTTTTATGCTATACTACATTTAAGGACTTGATAAGTCCTTGTTCCGGAGTTTTAAGGAGGACGTGAATGGATCCGAAAATAGTCGAAGAAATCAAAAGACGGAATCAGTTGAAGATGCAGCAGTGGGAAGATAGGCTGAAGATCGGCAAGATCGGGAAAGGACCTGACAACGCTGCCGGTCAATCATCAGCTGACACTTCCTCCGGCCCTCTGAATGATTTCCTCGACAAAACAGAAGAAAAACCTCTTCAGCAATCAGCTCCTGCACCTTCTTCTCAACCGGCTCGTCCCGCTGCGCAGGCTCAAAGCCCGGATTGGGATGAATCGTCTATGGCTCCCTTTGATATCGGCCCGGCCGATCCTTCTCAAATCAGCCCGCCGACCGACAGACACCAGGATTCCCCGCAGATGACCGCTGAACAGAAAAAAGGGCAGACTCCTCCTCAACCCGTCAAAACGGTTCCGGATAATGCAAAACAGCTTCATATCGACATTATTGACGGGAAGATCAAGATATCCAGAAAAAACCTCTCCATGGAGCAATCCCTGAATTTATTAGCCAAAGTCTACAACAGTTATAAAAAGAAACTTAAGAAGTGATCCGGCGCCGAACTCTTTTATTTTCTGCTCTTATTCTTTTTTTAGCCTTAGCCTTCCTTTTTAAAGACAGTGCGAATGAGTATCGTATTATTAAAAAACTCGAATTGCAGCGCCGTATAACACCCCGACTCAGCGCTTTTTTGGATCACCCTATCCCTTTTATCCGTAAAGCGGCTTTCAGGGCCTTTTACAGGATCGGCCATGCACACGGGGCCTCCCGCTATTGGGCGGCCTTTTTGGAAGAAAAAGACCCTTATATCAAAAACGAAGCCCTTTTCGGCCTGCGTTACTTTCCCGCCCTGAAGCCAAAGCTTTTTCAACTGCTTTCCGAAGAACCGCCTGAAAATATCAGCCTCTTCTATGAGACCTTTTTTTTTATGGCCGGCCCGAAAGACATCTCTCTTCTTTTTGAACTTCTCGGAACAGATGAAAGGACCGATGATGTTCTTTTTACAGCCCTGGGGAATATGGCCCATTCGCTGGACTTTTCTGCTGAAGACAAAGAAGAGGCCCGCTCCGCCCTTTTGTCCCTATTGGGGCCGGAACTATCCCGGGCTTATGCTTATGCCCTCTCCCAATGGGGAATCCCGCCGTCTCGTGAAAAAGACCTGCCGGGTCTGATCACGCTTGAAGATATCCTGCGGGATTATTATTACATGTCTCTTCTTCATGACGAAAATAGTCTGAAAGCGCTGTTGCACGATTTTGACCGTTTTCCCGCACTGCTGAAATTCCGCTATCTGACCCAATGCGCCCGCTATCCTGCTTTACGGGATTTTTTATATCAGCGCTCCCTCTCTTCGTTGGAGCTTCTCCCCCTCCTTGAAAATGAAAACCGCCTTTCTCTCTTAAAAGAATATGCTTCACCCTCTTACCCTTCTTATCTGAGAGAAACGTCCTTTTACGGCATGCTTTTCCGAAACAAAGCCGGGCTTGATCTGATCAATACATTTAAAGATGACGCTCTTTTTCTCCGCGCCTTTTCCCGGAACCCGGATAACTATTTCTTTCTTCTGACCCCGGAATGGGAGCAGAGGCTTTTGGGGCAAAATGATCATATCACCCGAAGAAACACCTATGACGCCTTAAGCCGTCTCCACCCCGGCCGCAAAAAAGAATTTGCCCAAGCTGCGCTTGAGGACCCCGACTTTACCGTGCGCCTTACCGGCTATCTTCTTCTGCAGGACGAACCGGCTCTTTTCCAGAAGACCCTTCTGAACCGGTACCCTGAAGAACCCGTCAGGGATCTCCGTTATTTTCTTTTTGATCTTATTCGCCAAGAAGGAGAAAAAGAGCTGACGGACAAACTGCTTGCCCTGGAAAAAGACCCGGAACTTCTCTCCCTGATGAAGCAGGATACCCCGCCTTCTTTTCCCAAATACAGGAACAGAAACTGGGTTATCCTCTTCAGGACAGCAAAAGGAGATATCATAATGGAATGCTTCGGAGATGAAGCCCCCCATACTGTTGAAAACATTATCCGCCTGGTCAAAGGCGGATTCTACTCAGGGATCTCTTTTCACCGTGTGGCTTTGAATCATGTTATACAAGCCGGAGACCCCCATGGGGACGGATGGGGCGGCAGTTTCCCCCTCATCAAGGCCGAATACTCCCCTCTCTCTTACCGTGAGCCCGGGATGGTCGGCATAGCCGACAGAGGAAAAGATACAGGAAGCTCTCAATTTTTCATTACCCTTGCTCCCCGCCCTCACCTGGACGGCCGTTACACACTCTTTGCCAAGATCATTAAGGGAATGGATACCGTATACAGAATCGAGCCGGGAGACACCATCATTGAGGCCCGGATCCTGGCATCAAAAGAGCGCCTTTAATACATTCCGAGACGGCTTAGAATAAACGCATATTCAAAAGCCGACTCCTTCAGCCAGGCATAACGTCCGGAAGTCCCCATATGGCCCGAATCGGTATTCATGCGCAAAAGAATGACCGAATCACCGCCGGTTTCTTCACGAAGCCGGGCTGTCCATTTTAAAGGCTCCCAATATTGAACACGGGGGTCATTCAGCCCGCCGATGATCAGCATATGAGGGTAAGAAACATTATGGATATTTTCGTATGGAGAATAAGAGCGGATATAGTCGAAATATTCGCGGTTCATAGGATCCCCCCACTCTTCATACTCCGCTACAGTCAGTGGCAGAGTCGAATCCAGCATCGTATTAACGACGTCGACAAAGGGGACCGAGGCGACAGCGGCGAAAAACAGATCAGGACGCATATTCACCGTTGCCCCGACAAGAAGCCCCCCTGCACTCCCGCCGGAGAGGATCAGTTTTTCAGAAGTCGTGTATTCAGAATGAATCAGAAACTCTGCACAATCGATGACATCATAAAACGTATTTTTTTTATGAAGCAATTTGCCCTCTTTATACCAATCGATCCCCTTTTCTCCTCCTCCCCGGACCTGCGCCATGGCAAAAATAAACCCCCTGTCTAAAAGGCTGAGCCGGGTGGAAGAAAAATAGGGGTCATTATAATCACCATAAGCCCCGTAAGCATAAAGATACAATGGGCGGGGTCCTGAAAAGCCTTTTTTCGCAACCCAGATGACAGGGATCTCGGACCCGTCACGGGCAGACACCAATACACGCTCCGTGACGTACTCATTGCGGTCATATCCCTTCACTTTTTGTTCTTTGCGCGCAATAAGGTCCCCGCTTTTCATATCAAGATCATATACGACAGTGGGGGTGATCATTGAAGAAACCGATACCCGCAGTAAATCCGAGTCGTAATTTTTATTTCTTCCGGGATAAAAAGAATTATATAGATCAGGGAAAACAGCCCGGTATTCCCCTTGATCACCCAGACTTCGGATCACAAGTGCGCTCACCCCCTCTTCTCGGATAAAATAAGCTAAATAGTTTCTAAAGAGATAGTAATCCGTCAATGTAGCGTCACTGTGTGGGATAACAGCTTCTCTGGAATCGCTTCGGCCGAACTCTTTCATAGCGGTGCGTTCCAATTTAAAGTTGGGAGCCTGCTCATTGGTAAAAATATAAAAATAACCGTCATGAGCATTCAAATAGTACTCCACGTCTTGTTTCCGCGGAGAAAAACAGGTCAAATGCCCCTGTAAATCGTCGGCAGAGAGAAAATGAATCTCGGTAGACGTCTTACTTCCCAAACCCATAAAAAGGATTGATTTGTCAGACGATTCAGAAATCCACATCCAGAAGCGTCCGTCGTTTTCCTCATACAAGAGCTCATCTTCATCCTCTCCTATAGAATGACGGTAAAGCTGCGAGGGACGCCAGGTTTCATCATTGACTGTGTAAAGGTAGGTTTTACTGTCCTTCATCCACTGAAAGTCCGGTACAGAAATATCCCTTTCTTCTATGATAGCACCGTTTCGGAGATCTTTAACGGCCAGCCGATACTCCTCGGCGCCGTTGATGTCATACGTGTAGGCCAATTTCATTTCATCGGGGCTGACACTCATCAGGCCGATACTGAAATAATCCAGGCCGCGGGCCAATTCATTGACGTCAATCAGGATTTCTTCCCGGGCTCCTTCTTCTGCCTTTTTCCGGCAATAGATCGGGTACTCTTTGCCTTTTTCATTTTTTGAATAATAATCATACCGGCCTTCTCTTTCAGGAACACTCCTGTCGTTCTCTGTGATACGGGCAGCCATCTCTTTGTATAATTTTTTTTGAAGAGATTTCGTCCCGGCCATAACGCGTTCGGTGTAGCGATTTTCATCTTCAATGTAGGCCTTGACACGAGGATCCCCTTTTTGACGCATCCAGTAATAATGATCCGTCAGCGTATAACCATGGACTTCTGTGATATGGGCCTCCCGTACCGCCCGTGGAGGAGAAGGCAACAGATTTTCGGTGGAACGGCAGCCGGCCGTAAAAAGAGAAAACAGGGTCAAAGCGACAAAAAGCGAATAGTGTTTCACAAAAACCTCCGTTGATTAAGAAATTTGCCCTAAATAAATCGTTCTTTTCCGAGGCCCGTCGAATTCACAAAGAAACACACCCTGCCACCGCCCCAGGGAGAGTTTGTTTTCATCATAGGGCAGAAGCAATGTGGTTCCGATCAATGCAGCCTTGATATGAGCATCCGAATTCCCTTCTCTATGTCTGTATCCACCCTTTTCAGGAATCTTTTTTTGAAGAAATTCAATAATATCCGCGGATACATCGGGATCATAATTCTCATTAACAGTCAATGCACAGGTTGTATGGGGAACAAATATAAAAACAAAGCCCGACGTGTTTTCTAAAGAACCCAGCCTTGAGTCAATCATTTCTGTGATATCGATCATCCGGTTCCGCTCACCGGTATTCACAGAAAAGGAGATCATGGCTGTATGATATCTCCTTTAAAGATCAATTGTTTTTTCAGGGTCATAAGGATGACAAAAGCCAGAATAAAACTGGGCAACAAAAACGTCCCGTTGTAAAGAAGAGAATAGAGCCATGCGGGTGTCCCTTCCGGGGCATAAGAAGAAAAAAAGATGACTCCGGATAAAACATGACAGAGGAGCCTGACCACTCCCGAAACGATGGTCCCGGGGACAAGACTCTTGACACGGAAAAATCCGGCTAAGCCCAAGCTTCCAAAGGCCAGAGGATAATCGAAAAGAGCCTGCAGCGGATGGACCACATAGCCTCCTAAAAGCAGCTGAAGGGCACCGGCGAGTATTCCGGCCATGATCCCCGGACGCCCGCCTCTTCTGAAAGCAAAAACCAAAAGGGGGACATTTTCCAAAGTCACGGATCCCCCCTGGGGCATATGCCAGATCTTGATGTAGGAAAAGACCACCGCCAAAGCTATGGCCACGGCCCCTTCCGTTAAGATCAGGACTTTTTGTTTCATTTGTCTTTCACCACGATGTTGACCAAACGCCCGGGAACGATGATCTTTTTCACAATCGTTTTTCCGGAGATGTATCGCGTCACATTTTCTGCCGTTAAAGCCGCCTTTTCGATCTCTTCTTTTCCCGCTTCTGCAGACACCCGGATTTCTCCCCGGACTTTTCCGTTGATCTGTACGGCCATGGTCACTGTTTCAGAAGCCATCTTATCTTCATCATATCGGGGCCAGGGTTCATTAAAAGCCGAATCTTTTTTCCCGGACCGCTCCCAAAGCTCTTCGGCTACATGTGGAGCAAAGGGGGCAAGCAAAAGGATCATCGATTGAATAACCTCTTTTAAAAACAGTTCGTTTTGAGTGTCCCGCTTCTTTTCCCGGACATATTTGTAAATCTCATTATTAAGCTCCATAATTTTAGCAATCGCCGTATTAAAATGAAAATCTTCGGTATCTTCGGTCACTCCTTTGATCGTCAGATGCAGTTTACGCTCCAAAGATTTCTCTGCTTCCCCGAAAGGAGAGGATATCAATTCCTTTTTTTCAAACAGAAGCCCGCACCACTCTTCTTCTGTCGCCAGGCGCCAGACCCTGTCAATAAAACGGTCTATGGCTTTGATCGTCGAATCATCCCAGGGGCCTCCCACAGCATAATCATAGGCAAACATCAGGTACATACGGAAGACATCGGTTCCGTATTCTGTAATATAATCATCGGGAATAACTGTATTCCCTTTTGATTTTGACATTTTATTGCCGTCCCGGCCTAGGACAATCCCCTGATGGCGGAGACTCTTAAAGGGTTCCTCAAAATCAAGATATCCCATGTCTTTCAACGCCATGGTCATAAAGCGGGCATAAAGGAGATGCATAACGGCATGTTCAGGCCCTCCTACATATTTGTCCACAGGCAGCCATTGATTGATCAGATCCTTATCAAAAGGTTGTTCTTTGTTTTGAGGATCGGGATAACGCAAAAAGTACCATGAGGAATCCACAAATGTATCCATGGTGTCCACTTCACGCTCAGCCTCGGCACCGCATACCGGACAAGATGTCAAACGGAATGTCGGATGTTTCACCAGCGGCGATTCACCGGTAGGCTCAAAAACGACATCATAAGGCAACTTGACGGGCAACTTCTCTTCCGGAACGGGAACTTCCCCGCATACCGGACAATGAATAATCGGGATAGGAGCCCCCCAATAGCGCTGACGGGAAATCAGCCAATCCCGTAAGCGGTAATTTGTCTTTTTTTGCCCAAACCCCTTCTCTTCGGCCAACTCAATGATCCTTTCCTTAAATTCTTCACTCTCCATGCCGTCGAATTCTCCTGAATTGATCATCCGCCCCGGCTCGGTATAAGCCTCAGTAAGGGGCCTCTCTTCTCCTTGCAGGGGAGTGATCACCTGTCGAACAGGAAGGGCAAACTGAGTCGCAAACTCATAATCTCTTTGATCATGAGCCGGGACAGCCATGACAAGCCCTGTCCCGTAGGTCACCAAAACATAATCAGAAACCCAAATGGGAATTGTCTCGCCGTTCACGGGATTTACGGCATAAGCCCCTGTAAAAACACCGGTCTTTTCTTTTGTTACGGAAAGGCGGTCGATCTCAGACTGGTTTACAGCCCACTCCTGATAAGCCTTCACCTCATGGCGGCGGTTTTCGGGAACAATTTCATCAAGAAGCGGGTGTTCAGGAGCCATAACCAGATAAGTCACCCCGAACAACGTATCCGGGCGGGTGGTAAAAACAGTAAAAGATTCGTTGTGGTTTTTAATCTCAAAACGGATCTCCGCTCCATGGGAGCGCCCGATCCAGTTCTTTTGTGCATGTTTTGTCCGCTCAGGCCAATCCAGCCCGTCAATATTTTCCAGTAGCCGGTCTGCATAAGCGGTTATTTTAAAGAACCATTGGGTAAGGTTTTTTCTTATGATTCCGGCACCGCAACGCTCACAGGTACCATCCAGTACCTGTTCATTGGCCAAAACAGTCTGACAGGAGGGGCACCAGTTCACCGGAGCATTTTTGCGATAGGCCAGTCCCTGACGGTAAAGCTGCAAAAAAATCCACTGAGTCCATTTATAGTAATCGGGATCACATGTGACCACTTCATAGTCCCAGTCATACATGGCGCCGATCCGTTTAAGCTGGGTTTCCATCGTCTTTATGTTGATCAAGGTGGAATCCTGGGGATGTTTTCCTGTTTTCACGGCATAATTCTCAGCCGGGAGGCCGAAAGCATCAAAGCCCATGGGTTCAAAAACATTGTAGCCCTGCATCCGCTTCATCCTGGCCCAGGAGTCGTTAGGTCCGTAATTGTACCAATGACCGATATGCAGTGTCGCTCCCGACGGATAACTGAACATGACAAGGTTGTAAAGCTTTTTTTCCGTCTTTTTGATATCGACTTTATAAAGCCCTTTTTCTTCCCACTTATTCTGCCATTTTTTCTCGATCTCTTTAAAGGGAAAAACACCCATAGACAATCCCTCCGCTTCTTTTTTTCTGTATTATAAGGGGGAAATGGGAAAATTCAACGTCTATTTGAACGGGATCAGGCAGAAAACACCGCCTGCCTGATCCACACGATTTCTCTTATTTCTGTGTTGAGCCGTTTATTGTTTCTCAACGAAAATGCGAACGGTATCTCCGTCGCTGCTCTGTATATTCACAATATCCTCATCGACAAAGTCCAGTCCCTCATTCAGGCCTTCCAAAATAGTGTTAATATCAACACCCTCCGCAGACATCTGCTCTTTTGCCTGGTTGGGGATCATCCCCTTGATCATGGCGGCCATCCTGAGCGGGACGGCAATGCGTACTTTATCACCATCGTTGGAATCGATTTCAATACGCAATTTTCCTCTTACTCCTTTTCCCGGCGCAGGAGTCACTTTCTTCACAGATTTTTCAGAATCCAAGCCCAAAGCATTGAGCAGCCTTTCTGCTTCTTCCACTGTGATTTTCCCCTTTTTGAGCATTTCCAGGATTTTTTTCTTTTCATCCATGTTATCCCTCCTTAAAGTTTAATTAAAACCATTTGTTTATCGTTGACCTTCACATCGATCTCAACCACATCATCAAGATGGATCACCGGAAGTCTTTTAATCAGCAACACCACATCCGCTATTAAAAGGAATAAGGGCTTGAACAAAGTATACTGAATACGGACTTCATCCTGCTCAAAAGAAAATCTCGAGAAGAAAACCGGCAGCGGAGCCGTTATCCCAAAAAGGCGAAGTGCGTATAATAATAACTCCAGGATGAGAAAGAGTTTAAACCCCATTTCAACCCAGCCTGAAAAAGAAAGGGCGACCGTCCACAATAGATAACCCAGAATCAAAACGGTGATTGTCATAACGGCCTGAAGGCCATTCCTTTTGAGAATAATCCCTTTTGTAAAATAAAACGGAATATACAATATAAAAAATATCAACCCAGCCATAATCACTCCTTTAGAGCTTTTATCAGTTTCTCAGCCTGCTCTGCCGTAATCCGCCCCTCTTCCAGCATTTTCAATACAGTCCCTACATTCATCTCCTCCTCATCATCCTTTTTCTCCACTTCGACTTGCGCCCCTTCATTTCTTCCATGAAAAGGAAATCTTTCGAACATTTTTAATAGGGAAAAGATTTTTTTTCCTGCGAATTTCGGCCCTGTTTTAACTTCTTTTTTCTTCTCTTGGGGAACATCTCCTTCTATTTTGGCATCTCCACCCACCGAGACCGCTTGAATCTCCTGACCGCCTTCATAGTGCCGAGCATGGAGGAGAACATCTCCTGAAACAGAGACGGCTTTCATGGGCTCTTGGGAAACAAAATCCCCGGTCACAGAGATATCTCCGGCGACTGTCCTGCAGTTTAATGCGGTTATTCTCCCGCCCTTGACCAGAATATCCCCGTTGACGGTGACAGCCTTCAATCGTCCCGTTATCTCTTCAATAAAAAGATCGCCTTTGATGACTTTGGCCGTGAGCTCTCCTGTAAACATCTTTTTAACTGTGAGATTTCCCAGACGGACTTCGATCTTCCCGTTCCATTCCAGAGAATCGTGAATGACACAATCACCCTTCTCCAAAATCACACGGCCTTCCAGGGGGAGATCGGGCAGAGAAAGTACCATATTACTTTCCCTTTGTCGGCTGAGAGGTAATCCGTTTTTTTTCTCAATGACCTTCAATCCTTCTTCTTCTTTGTAGGAAACATCAATAAAGGCTTCAAGGGCTCCTTTTCGGAGATCAGGGAACTCCACGCACAGTTTTTTCCCTTTGCTTGGCTCAAAAGAGATATCCCCCCTGAAAAGGGATATGTCGATTTTCAGCTTATCCCCTTTGACTTCAAATTCCATAATACCTCCTATTCTTGCAGCCTTTCCATGGCTTCATCAAAGGTGATCTCCCCTTTGTTCAGCTGCTCCAGGATTTTATTTTTTTGCTCTGACGACATTGATTCGTTTTTTGAGCTGACATCCAATTCTTCCTTGGCTTTTTTCAAGAGATTTTTGACTTTAGGATAGGAACAATTCATCAGGCGTTCGACCTGTTTAATGTTCCCTTCAGCATAAATAAAGACTTTAATAAATTCCATGATCTCGGGAGAAAGGGCGCATCCCCTGTCGGGCATAAAACGCCCCGACAATGAGGTCCCGCAACCGTCGCAATGAAGTTCTGTAACTGTCAAAGGTTCTCCGCAAACCGGGCATATGTTAATCATATTCCCTCCTTTCATTAACATTATGACTACACATATTAACATTGTCAATATATAAGACAGATATTTATTGATATTTGTTTCAGTTAATAAAAAAAAGAGAGGGAGAAACCCTCTCTTTTTGGCCACCTTATGAAAATAAACGACAAAATCAGAAATTCAAGCGGACTCCTGCTTCAGCCGAAAGAGCTTTGATCCCCTTGTCCATGGCTGAATCATCCACTTTCAGCATATGATACCGCACTCCCACACGAAAAGAGAGGGGAAGAAGGGGAAGGCCCAACTTCGTTCCTGCTCCCACAAAGCCCCCCCAACGGGTTTTCGATTCATCATAAAGGGTCGCCCCGCTATCCTGATCTTTTACAGTAACAGTACTTTTGTAAATCCCGTATCCTGCGTGAGCGTAGAGAGGAAGAACCGGGGGTTCGAGCATGATTTCCAGACAAAGAGGTGTCGTGGCGAATTCAATATCGAAATCATCAGCCAGGGCCTCAAATTCATCCTGAAGTTCAGGAGAAAGATCGGCAAACTGAACAGCACTGTTCTCACTCAAAGTAATCCGGTCAACACTGATTCCCACCTTGATCATCGGGAAAACCGATTTTCTTAACGAACCGCCGATAAGGAAACCGTTTCCAAACATATTTCTGGCTTCCTTGGGAGAAAGGGTCAGATATCCGCCTCCGCGCAATTCAGCCTGCATACCCAATGAAGGGCCGAAGGCAAAAACAGAAGAACTCAGAAATAAGATTGTCAGCAATACAAAAACTATTCTTTTCATTTTTCCTCCTTAGATTTTCTGTCCGCTCCCCAAAATGGCAATTTTTCTCTTCACCATCTCTTTGATCGCATCCCGGGCCGGGCCTAAATAATTTCTGGGGTCAAAGTTCTCAGGGTTTTCTTTTAATTCTTTCCGGATGACTCCGGTCATGGCCAGGCGCAGATCCGTGTCAATATTCACCTTGCAGACTCCATATCGAACGGCTTTGGAGATCATCTCTTCAGGAACACCCCGCGCCCCCGGCAAGGCACCGCCATATTGATTGCATAATTCAACAAACTCGGGGATCACCGTAGAGGCCCCGTGGAGTACCAGTGGGAAACCCGGAAGTCTTTTCGTTATCACATCAAGCCGATCAAAATCGAGGGAGGGCTCTCCTTTAAATTTATAAGCCCCGTGTGATGTTCCGATAGCAATAGCCAAAGAATCAACCGCTGTCCTCTCCACAAATTCCACAGCCTGATCCGGATCCGTATATGAAGAATCCTTATCCGATACACGGACATGTTCTTCCACTCCGGCCAGGCGCCCTAACTCAGCCTCCACCACAACACCACGGGGATGGGCATAGTCAACGACCTGTTTTGTCAGAGCAATATTTTCTTCAAAAGGAAGATGTGACCCGTCGATCATGACAGAGGTAAATCCGCCGTCAATGCAGCTTTGACATAATTCAAATGAATCCCCGTGATCCAGATGCAGGACGATAGGCAGGTCCTCATTGATATCTAAAGCCGCCCGGACTAAATGAACAAGATACTCATGCCGGGCATACTTTCTTGCCCCCTTCGAGACTTGTAAGATCAACGGAGAACGCATTTCCGAGGCCGCTTCACAGATCCCCTGAATGATTTCCATGTTATTGACATTGAAAGCCCCGACAGCGTATCCGCCCTCATAGGCTTTTTGAAACATCTCCTGACTCGTCACTAATGCCATAGCCGACCTCCTTTAACTTTGAAAGGCTTTTTTAAGCCTTCTCACGGTTTCGGCAGGATCCTCAATATAGATCTTCGCCCCGCCGATAATATCCATAAAACCTAATTCTCCGTTATTTCTTGGGACAATATGCATATGAAGATGCTCGATACTGGCACCGCTGGCAGGCCCGATATTAAATCCGACGTTAAAGCCCTGACAATGATAGAGCTTCTCCAGCAGATCCAGGCTTTTGTTTCTGATACGGCAAAAGGCCGTCTCTTCTTCATCCGTCAGTTCTCTGAAGTCTGTAATATGCCGCTCGGGAAAAATCATCAGATGCCCCGGATTATAGGGGTAGAGATTCACCGATACGATAAACCCTTCCGCCCGGTAGACATCAAGCTGGGCCACTTCGGGCTTTCTGTCTCTGACAGCGCAAAGAATACACTCCTCTGAAAGTCCTTTTTCCCGGCGCCGGTTGATATAATCGGCTTTGTCCGGAGGATAAAGATGCTTTTTATAACATCCCATACTCCCTCACTCACCCTTCATTCTTATGGCCTTTCAAAAAATCCAGGGCAAATTTCAATTGTTTTTCATATTGAGTGGGAATCATCTTCATCCGCATCATACGGGAAAAATGAAAGGCCGCCTCATCCGTATCCCCTTTTTCATAGGAGATCAATCCGGAGAGATAGAGAGCGATAAAAAGCTCTTCGGACTCATGAGCCTCCTGATAGAGCAATTCCGCTAATTCCAAAAGGCGTTTGGAGCTTTTCCGGATCCATCCTTTTTTTTTCATTTCTTTGGCTGACCAATAGGCCTTAAGATAATAATCCATGAGAGAAACCCCGGACTCCCCCATAAGGGCGCCGATCTCTCCGGCCCTGTAAAATTTATAGGGAAGAGTAGCCGGATGTTTTTTTTCAAGCTGAGCGATTTTTTCCATGGTTCCGGGATCAAGTTCGACATGATTTTTTTCATACGAAAACCGGTTGTCATAACCGGCATAATGACAAGCGGGACAGAACCAGATAAAATATTTTAAAAGAGATTCTCCGTTTTCAAAAACGGGTTTAAAATCCAGATCATACCGTTGGACATGATATTCGCTCAAGACTTGCCCTCTGAACTCTTTACCGCAAAAAGGGCATTTCACCTGAAGAGAGAATAATTTCATAAGTCCATTATAACAAAGGTGTCTCTTTTGACAAGGAGAAGAATCGGTTTTATGAAATTCGCATTTTTTTCCAATGCCCGCGTTTATAGATGATGAAGGCCCATAAAGCCGCCAGGAAATTGCTGATAACCATAGACCACCAAAGAGCATCATAGGGGTGCTTGGCCAAGGGCCGGGCGATTTGATCCAGGACAACAGCCATCAATCCTGTTTCAGGAGCATTGATACGGCCGGAAAGCAAATAGACAAACGGAATTCGGAAAAGCCATAATCGGCCCACATTAAAGAGAAATACGGCGCCTGTTTTTCCGGCGCCGTTGAAAAGCCCGATAAACATGAAAACAGCACCGAAGATGAAAGAAGCAACGGAGGTGATTTTGAACATCCTGACACCGATATCAACAACCGTCGGATCATTGATGAAAAAACGTGTGAGGGCTGAGCCGAAAAAGAAGATGATCAGCGCTCCTGTCCCCATGATAACCATGACCAGAGCTGTCGCACGGTGAAAACTTTTTATGGCTCTTTTCAGGTTCCCGGCACCTAAATTCTGCCCCACGACGGCCGTTAAAGCATTGCTGATCCCCATGGCCGGCATCATAAAAAACCCGGTCATCCGGTTTCCTATGGAGTGAATGGTAATGACAGCCGTTCCAAAAGAATTCACGAAACCCTGAAGAAATAAAAATCCGAAACTGGTCATAGATTGGGCTAACGAAGCCGGAATACTGATGCGGAGAATCCAGCCTGTCATTTCTTTTTGAGGCTTCATCTCGCTGCGCCCTGGGATATGGCGGCCATGCACCCGGAACATATAAAGCAATGCTAAAAGCGCGCCGACGAATCGGGCAAGAAAAGTCGCATAAGCCGCTCCCAAAACGCCTCCCCCCGGGATAAAACTCCAGCCGAAAATAAAAAGAGGATCAATGACCACATTCAAGACGACAGAGATTATCTGTACTTTCATCGGGTTGACAGTGTCGCCTAATCCGTGGGCAATGCTTTGGAAAAATACGACAAGATACATAAAGGGAACACCCAGAAGGATGACACTGATATATTGTTTAGCTAAATCCATGATCTCCGGGGGTGTGGAAAGGATTTTAAGGATGTCATTCAAAAAAAAGGTCCCTAAAAGGACAAAGACCAGGGAAAACAGGGCCACGATCCATACAAGATGGGCGACAACCCTTCTGATGCGATACTCTTGGTCGGCACCCTTAAACCGGGCGATAAGAGCTGTTCCGGCGACGGCGAAACCGATTCCGAATGAAGAGAAGAAAAAGACCAGGGGGAACGCCATTCCCACCACCGCCACTGAGTTTCGGGCCGCCTCCCCCAGCTTACCCAGCCAAAACATATCTGTCAGATTATAAAGCGTCTGCATAAAATTTGAAAGCATTATAGGAAGAGAAAGGGCGATCAAAGTCTTAAGAATAGGGCCTTTTGTCAAATCGGTTTCATGTCGTTTTTGTAATCGTTCCACACCCGAATTATAGAGGACCGGAGAGAAAGGTCAACAATAATTTAGGATAGCGAAATTTTTACTCCTTGATATTGACCCGGAAAGAGATAGAATAAAAGCAGGATGAAATCAATCAACGGTCGATACGAAATCATCAAAGAAATCGGAACAGGTGAGTACGGTATCATTTATCAGGTCCGTGACTTATACGACAAAGCCGCCCCGATCAAAGCCTTGAAACTCTTTGATTCTGATAAACACGGCAAAAATAAGGATTCTTTTTTTCAGGAATTTCTCTATGCGCGTTCGGTCACATTGACATGTACAGCCAAATATTATGATTTTTCACGTGTCTTTCTTTTGGATGACACCCCCTTTAACGGTGATTACTTCTATTACACTATGGAATTTGTCGATGGGTTGACGTTAAACAATTATCTTTTTACGGACAAAAATGAAAAGAAAAATATATTAGAACAGATCACAATCGCTGTCCAATGGCTGCATTACAACGGTTTTTGGCACGGAGACCTCTCTCCTGGTAATATTATCATCTCTTTTGACAAGGAGATCATCTTTATCGACTTTTTCCCTCATGGCCATATTGAGGATGAGATCCGGGAGTTTAAGGCTATGATGCAGGAAACATTTCACTTTTCTGTGGATGATTTCCGGGCTCATATCAGCAAAGAGGAGATCGGGCTGACACTTCTCAAAAGCATACGCCGGCTGGGATTTTCGCCGGCTTTGATCGAGCCCTCTTTAGATAATCTTTATGAGCATCTCAGAGCCTTCAATAAAGAGAACTTCCCTTTTACTCTTTATAACATGGTGAATTTCAGCGAAGAGTACTTCCCTCTGGCCATGCAATCCGTTAAGCCACGGCTGGGCATTAACGGCCTTCACGTCAAAGAAATCTTTGTGAATGGAGACCCCCACTCTTTTGCGCGGGAATTCTATTTTGCCCTGCTCCATGACCCTGTATTGAAAACCATTTTCACGGCAGATCAAAACCTGCAAGACAGCTTAAAAAAAATAACCTATGACTCTTTTTCAAACATCCATAATAAGTATGCTCGTTTTATCGTCGAGAGACTTCTGGAAGGACTCAACGCTTCTGGAAAAACAGCAGTCATCATCCGTAATATCCGCACAGCCGATTCTTTCAGTAAAGAAGTCCTTTCTGAGATCCTCAAGAATCATGCAGGAAAGAATTTGGTTTTTTTCATTAATGACAATATCAATCGAGAATTCTACAAAGAATCCGCGGGAAAAAATTGGATAGTTATCGAAGATTTCACACATCCTGCAACTCCTGAATTCAAAGAGGCCTATTGTTCGACGCTCAACCGCTATCTTATGAGTGAACTAACAGGGCTTGAATTTTCTCATTTATGTTCCATAAAGCAGATCGATATCATCCCGGCAATGCGCTTTTTGATGTACATGGACCTCTCAGCCCCTTATGAAGAGCTGATCCGTCTTATTGCCACTTTTGACCCCGAAAAAAACAGATCTTTGTTTTATGATTCCCTGTTGTCTGATCCCGCTTTGAAAGAACTTCTTTATCAGGCCGTCTATTTGGACAACCCGATGCGCATTTCCTATTTTTCCGAATTAGCCGGAAAAAAATTTCAACGTCTGTTCCAAAATCTCATTATTGAAGGAGTCTTCATTCCCGGGGCTGAAAAAACAGTCCATTTGGCCGATCAAAACCTTTTCACCCGTATCCGTAATGAGATCAAAAAATTGTCTGAGGGACAGCAAAAACACTTGGCCGTGAAAGCAGCGGCTTTGTATGAAAAACACGAAACGGAGCTTTCCCCTCAGGAAAAAATCGCTTTGATTATCAATTACGGACGGTCAGGCGATGTTGAAAAGGCCATGAACTATCTCTTCCGCTGTTTTTTTGTTCATAAAGAGGCTTCCTCTGCCTTGTTAAAAAACAATTTGTCTTGGTATATTAAAAAACTTTATTCAGAAATCAAAAAGACATCGGACACTTATCCCCCCCGTACAGCTCAAATCATCCATTTAGCTTACATCTCCTTTGCCGATGACCTCAAAGAGGAAATTCGTCTGACCAACTTGAAAAAAATGGCTAAAACAACGCATTTGAACCCCGACATCCGCATGACTCTCCTGCATGAGGTCGTGGAAAATCTTTTAACCCTGAGCCGGGCCGGGGAAATGAAACCCGTCATTGAAGAGATGAAAAAGCTTATCCCCGAAGTGGATTTCCAGTTTGCGATTAAAGCATATCTTGCGGAGATCCAATACTTCTACTCCATTCAGGACATTGACACAATGATCCGCTTATGCCGCTCTCTTTCACAAATAATTCAGAAAGAGCAGCCCGATGACCCGGACAATATCGGGATGAAATTGATCACCTATTATGCGTTTTATTACGAACACAGGGGAAACCTGACGGCTTACAAAAGGATTATTGAGGTCTATCTCCATAGAACTGAACAGCTTGATAATCCGCGCTTCCGCTATATGGCCCATAGCTATTACGGATACTATTATCATCTTAAAGGAGATTCTGCACAGAGCCGTCATTCTTTTCAATTGGCCCTTCAGGAAGCGGAAACTCTTCAAGATTTCTACTATCTGATGATTGCTTATAATAATCTGGCCGTGAATGAACCCGATACCCAGCAAAGAGCTGTTTATTACTATCAGGGTCTAAAATTCGCAGAATTCACAGAAAATACAAGGAATAAGATTTTAATCATTTTGAATCTGGTCAATACAGTCCCTCCGGAAGAGGCCTACGCTCTGTATCATAAATACGAGCATTTCATCAATCAGCTGAATACGGAGGATGCCTTTGTCATCCAATACCGCTATAGTCTCTACATATCATTAGCAGATAGTCTTCTTGCGTTGAAAAAAATGGATGATCTTAAGTCTCTGAACACTATGATACAAAAGGAAAAAATAGAAGGATTTCAAGCATCTGATGCGACAGCTATGCGGCAGATCTTTATCAAAAAATCGCAGCTTCTTCTCGGGGATATTCACCAAGGTTTTTTGAACGACCTCCCGCAAATCCTTTCAACAGCCGGAGCCGCATCTTTCACTACCATTAAAGATTTCCTCTATGGGACCGCCGCATGGATATTACCTTACAGCGAGATCAAATCGGCCACCCGCTTCTTTATTGAACATCAATCAAAACAGGGCAGCATAAAAACTGTCAGTGATCTCAGAGTCTGGCATCAATTGGAGAATAACACCCTTTTTCATAAGAGACCGGATAAAATTGTGCGTTATATCCGTTTTTTTTATGACAATTCATCTTTTCCCTTCATTAATGCCGCAGTCAGGCTGCACCTGGCAAAAGCTCTGAAAAGTTTGGGAGACTCCACTTACTTATGCGAGCTTTCCCGTATTAAAGAGACCTTGAAAATGATCCCGCCCTCTTTCAGGGAAAACAACCCGATTTGTCAGAACATCCAAAAGGATTTTCCTGAGGAATACGACCGATTATTTAAAAACCGGAATCGCCCGGCTCTCCACGTCAAAGACTTTAGTTTATTGATTGAGGATATCAAAGAATTGTCCGGAAAAAACCTCAGCCAAAGTGATTTTTTCAAATCTTTTCTTTCTCTTTTTGCCCGTTTTTTCCACTTTGACCGCGGATTATTTGTGAGAAACCATTTCGGCCAGCTGAAAGAAGAGTCTTTTTTTATCAACCGGCCCGGAGTCTTCCCCCCCGGAGTACCGTCTCTTTATGACAAATATATTTCACACCTCAAAGATTCCTCCTTTATAAAAACTGTCAAACATCCTGAAATCAAAAATATTCTCATGCTTCCTCTTATCAATAAAAAGATCTGGAGCCGTGCCAAAGAAAAAACGAAACGCGCAAAAAAAACAGATTTCAATCAAATGAATTATTTAGAAGCTTTTCTTTATTTCGACCGCTCCCATGACGTCAATGTGAAATATAACCGGGATACTCTGAATACGCTTTTACTCTTTTTAAACGAATATTGGCAAAACCGCCTTTCTGAAGATAAATACATGCGGGATCCTTTGACAGAGCTTTATTTCAAAGATGTCTTTTTGCAAAAAATGAAAGGACTGATTTTCAGTGAAGGAGAACGGCAGCCCCTTCCCCTCTCGCTTCTTATGATCGATATTGATAACTATAAAGGGATCAACGATACCTTCGGCCATCAAAGAGGCGATGCCATTTTGCGTGAAATTGCAGGACTTATCTCGAAGACAATCCGGAGTTATGACCTGGCCGGACGATACGGCGGAGATGAATTTATTGTCGCTCTCCCCAACACGACCCTTTCGAACGGGCGCCTGATCGCCAACCGTATAAGAGAACAGGTCGAACATGCTCAGCTCATGGGGTTGATCAGAAAAATCACGATCAGTATCGGACTCTCTCATTATCCCACAGATTCCCGTCTCATTGAGGAACTGATACAAAAAGCAGATCATTGTCTGCTGCAGGCCAAAGAGATGGGAAAAAACACGATTGTTACGACCCACGCTTCTTTACGCAGTTAAACGGTTATGTTTCTTTTTTCTTCTTTAAAAGATAAGACCGATATCGGGATTCCGGTGAAGGGTTCTGATCGAAATGTGCCTGAAGGGTTTTCAGGGGAAGAGTTGAGGCATCAAAAAGCATTTGTAACATAAACTGATAGTCCCAGAAAAGAGAATCATTTTCTGAAAGTTGTTCTGTCTCCTTGAGCAATTCCTCTTTTGCATGAGATCCTTGTTCCAGCGCTTTAATGCCAAGAAGCCTGAGCTTAATGCTGTCGCGCAATTCATCTGATATCACTCCATCATCCCAATGCGGCCGCACAAGTTGAAAGGCTTCTTTTGCCTTAACTTTATTATTCTCTAAAAGCCATGCATCCATAAGATAGGGAATCTCATCAGCCCAATCCCATACACCGATCTCCATAGCTGTCTCAATGGATTGAGTAAGATATTGTGCCGCTTTTTCCCCATTATACCTTAAGTGCAGCCAGACTCGGCCGAAATTAGCCCAAGCAGAAGCCAATAGTCTTTTTTCTCCCCATTCCTTCAGCATCTTTTCCAGAGCCGCATAATAAAGAAGAGCGCTTTTCCCATCTCCCAAAAGATAGTATGTCGAAGCCAGGCTTTCGTAAGCAATATACATTCCCCTTTTGTATTGAATACGTTTAAAGATATTCAGGGCTTTAGTAAAATAATCCAATGCGCTTTGATGCTCTTCATTGATTTTGTAGACAAGGCCGATATTGCCGTAAGCATTTCCCAATACCATCTTAATATTTGACCTGAGGGCGCCATACAGAGCTCCTTTGAGGTATTGAAGCGCTTTATCCGGCTGAGACATCTCTGTATAATAGAGCCCGATATTGGAGTTCATCATAATTTTCCGATAGACTAACCTATTTTTTTCAGCGATATCATAGGCTTTTTTATAAAAACGCAATGCCGACTTCGGATCCCCCGTATTCTGTTCGACCGCCCCCAAAAGGTTCAGGGCCTCCACATCCCGGGCCGGATTCCGGGGTTCAAAAGAGCTGTCCAAAAGCAATTGGGCTTTTTTTTGAACAGTATCATAATCTGAATTCATATAAGCGATGTAGCACAAAAGACTGAGAATGTCATAATACTCCGGAGCCCATTTCTCTTTTTGGCAAAGATCGAAAAGTTCTTTTATTTTTGGGCCGTTGTCCTCTCCACCCTGAAGTTTGACTTCAAAGTAGTATTTATAATAGAGAAGATAGGTTCTTTCACGAGGAGAGAGCAGATCCGGACTGAAAGAGTGCACAGCTTCTTCTCCCTTCTCCCAACTCTGTATAGCATCATACAGGGGGAGAAGTCCCCTGGTATAAAGAAGCAGGCGTTCCGATTCATCAGAAGCAAGAGCGGCAAGCTCCAGATGTATAAATATTGAAGCATCAAGATTCAAACTCGAATCCAGTTTCTTCTTCATCTTTTTCAAATATTGATGCCGGGTCGCTGAATCAAACTGTCCTTTTTGAAGAGAATAGAGATCATGCCAGTCATAATACCCTTGCTTTTCATTTTTGACAGCGGACAAGATGGAAGAACCCGCTTTCGCGTCATTCAGACTGCCACCGCTGAAAAAGAGAGTGTATTCTCCAAAGGAATACCCTTCATTTCCGGCGGGTACCGTTGAAGCAATCTTTTTTGGGACAGCCGGCCCCCAGATATCAAACAGAGACGTTTCAGGAGGTTTTTTCTCTTTTGTCTTCAAATCAGGTAAATAGGACTGATGTTCAAAAGCAAGGGATTGATCGGAAAAGATAATAACCAACAGCGGAATATCCTTGTAGAAGGTCTCAATAAAGTATTGAGTCAGATGATCCAAGGCTCCCCAATTGAAAATCACAAGATATTTTTTTTTCTCAAAAGCGGGTCTCAGATGGTCCGCCAGCAAATGCCACTCTTTTTCTCCCAGCAATCCGGGTTTGTCCGTGTAATAGGAGCTGCTTTCCGGCATTCCGATCCCGAGTTCATCCCTGCAAAAGGCAATAAACCCGTGGGTATCGCCACCCTCTTCAAAAATAGTCCCCCATTGGTTCAAAGAAATGTTTTCTTCATAAAGCAGACTGATGATCAGCCGCTTGATGGACTGCAGTGGACGGGGATGTTTCCCGGGAGAAAGGAAAAGGGTCTTGTTTTCATCGGCCTCTATTTCTTTTAAGAAAGAATATTGTACAGAAAAGTGAGTGGTTTCGATCAGCATAGGTAACGCCGGATTTCCGTTCAGAGTTTCCTTCATATTTAAATGATAACAAAAATATGAAAATATTCAATACCTAATACGACGTAAAAAAGGCCGATTCAATAAATAATGAGTAAACAGACAAGCCTCATTACGAAGAGGCCGCCTCCTGATCCTTGTACTGAAGCTGATAAAGATCATAATAAATCCCTTTTTGATTGATCAGCTCATCATGAGTACCGGACTCCCGCAGCTTTCCGCGGTGAATGACCATGATACGGTCAGCATGCTTAATGGTCGCCAGGCGATGGGCGATAATAATAGATGTTCTTCCTTCAGTCATCTTCAACGTGGCATCCTGTATATACTTTTCTGTTTCCGAATCGATATTTGCCGTGGCCTCATCAAGGATCAGGACAGCGGGCTGATAAGTCAATGTCCTGGCGAAAGAGAGAAGCTGACGTTGCCCCACAGACAAGGCCTTTCCCCGTTCCATAATCAAGGTCTCATACTTTTCGGGCAGTTTATCAATGAATTTATCGGCATTGACAAATTGTACGATCTTTTGTATTTCATCCATGGAAATCTGATCATTGTAGAGAGAGATGTTCTCGCGAACGTTTCCTGAAAAGAGAAAGACATCCTGGAGGACAAGTCCCATTTTCCGTCTCAGGGCACTGATATCCCACTCTCTGATATCGATGCCGTCAATAAGAATCCGCCCCTTCTGTATATCATAAAATCGCCCGATGAGATTAATGATCGTCGTTTTTCCGGAGCCTGTCTGCCCGACGATCGCAACGGTTTCTCCCACATCGATTTTAAAGGAGACATCCTTCAAGACCCAGTTCTGCTCATCATAGGCAAACCAGACATTTTGAAACTCGATAGTCCCCTCCAAAGGCCCCTGATGCCCCCCCTCAATGCTATAGACCACAGACTCAGGCTCATCCATAATCGAGGTGATCTTCTCGGAAGCGGCCATAGCAGCCTGGAAAATATTATAACTCTGGCTTAATTCCCGGAGAGGTTTGAAAAACATTTCAATAAAAATGAGAAACGCAGCCAACTGGCCGGTTGTGAGTTGCAGCTTCAAAATCTGAACCCCGCCGAACCAGATAATAAAGGCCTTGGCGAAAATAGAGAGAAAGCTGATGAAAGGGAAAAATGTCCCATTGACTAAAAGGACTTTGACAGTTG
>DSCS01000004.1 GCA_011048995.1 Bacillota bacterium | reverse complement strand
GCGCCGCTCCTCCCATTTTTCAGTCAATTTATTTTGATAGGCCCATTTCCTTATATTGTCCATTTGAAGAATTTTTTCGATATCGGACTTCAGGGCTCTGTTCTGCAGTTTCAGAATAATGATCTCTTCACGCAGGGCGTAGATCTCTGATTTCAAATGTTCTTTCTGTACATAGATCACAGCTTCAAATAAAAAAAAGCAGATGAGAAGGAAAATGAGAAATATGCAGACATTCTTAAGCCGCTTCATAACTTCTCCGCTACCCGCAGCCGGGCACTTCGGCTTCGGGGGTTTTTCCCTTTTTCCTCATCTGAAGGGATGATGATTTTTTTATTAATGATCCTCACCGACGCTTTATGACCGCAAACACAAACCGGCACATTTTTAGGGCAAAGACAGTCCCGACTTTCCATTCTCAAATAATCTTTCACGATACGGTCTTCTAAAGAGTGATAGGCGATAACCGCCAGGCGCCCTCCGGGCTTCAAAAAGGCAACAGCATATTTCAATCCTTCTGCAAGCCGGTCCAGTTCCCGGTTGACAAAAATACGTAATCCCTGAAAAGTCCTTGTCGCCGGGTCGATATGGGATAATCGCCGCTCACGGCCCGAAAAACAAGAATGGATGATTTCGGCTAATTCGGACGTTGTCTTCACCGGCCTGCTTTGGCAGATCTTTTTGGCGATCTGTCTTGATTTCCGCTCTTCTCCGTAGCGGTAAATAACATCAGCCAGTTCTCTTTCAGAAAGAGAATTGACAACCTGCCTGGCCGTCAGACTGCTCTGTCTGTCCATCCGCATATCCAGGGCAGATTCTTTTATAAAAGAAAATCCCCGCTCCCCCTCGTCAAGCTGATGCGAAGAGACGCCCAGATCCATTAAAATTCCGTCAAAAGGCGATAAAGGAGCCAAAACGTCCCACAACGGTTTATCCCCGAAATTTCCGTAATAAGATTGAAAATGAGGAAACAAGGCAAGCCTTTTTCTCGCATGCAGAAGAGCATCTTCGTCCTGGTCGACTCCGACGAGCCGGCCGCGTTTCGGATCCAGACGATTCAAGACGGCGCAGGCATGGCCGCCCCCGCCTAAGGTCAGATCCAAATAGGTCCCGTCCTCCCTCACCTTCAGCCCGTCAAGAGTCTCTTTCAGGAGAACCGGCTCATGATAAGAAGACATAGAATCAGTCGCTTTCCCGACGGGCCATATAATCAAGGAATTGACCGCTCAATTCCTCGACCTCCTCTACCTCCTTACCGAAGCCTTCCGGAGCCCATAATTCTACATAATCACCGACTCCGATAATTTCGACATCCTTGTTGATACCGGAAAAATCCAAGAGAGATTTCGGAAGTAACACTCTTCCCTGGCTGTCGATTTTCACTTCGGCGGCAGAAGAAAATTTGACCCGCATGTATTGTCTGTACTTGTAATCGTGTAGCGCTTTTTTTCTGATAGGGCCAACATAGTCTTGCCACGTTTCCCAGGGATATAGGGTAATATGCCGGGACTCACCGTCTCCCTTAGCCAGGACGACTGTGTCATCGGTAATCTTTTGACGAAAACTTGACGGTAGCTTTAAGCGCTGTTTATCGTCAATAGCATGAATGTAGCTCCCGATAAACATAAACCCTCCATTTCATCCCACTTCGTTCCACATCTATATATTATCACCCCACTACAGTAATGTCAAGGCACACAACGGTTTTTTTTATCTTTTTTTTGAGTTCTTTTTAAGAGGTTTTACCGGGAACAAACGGCTTAATCAAGTGTATCAAAAGAGTAATATCCACACTGACGAGGACAGCAGGAAAGGCAACAACCCAACCTCCTTCACATCCTCAGAACATCTGAAGGGGCGCCGATGCGCCCCTTCAGTCTTTTTTATCTTATTCAGGGAGACGATAGACAAGGATCCAGTTTCCCGGCCCCTTTTCACCCAGGGCTTCAGACAACGATCCGCTATGGTCATCAACCAAAAGAATCAAATTCCCGTTGACGACACCTACGGCGCTGAGCATCCCTTCAAATTGAGAGACAGGGCCTGATATGGTATACAGATGCTCTCCGCTCTCCTTGTCGAAGACAGCAACGGCAAATGCGGTTTTTAATGTACCTGTACTCTGCGCTTTGTCAACATCAAATGGGAAGGGGAAGTAGAGGTGCTTACTGTCTGCCACGACCCTGAACGAAAGCAGCGATCCGGACAGATTGACATAGACTTTATCTTCTTTGAAATCATCATCGAGCCGGGAAAGCCGGAGAGAATCCTGAGAAACCAGCGAGAAAACCTTTCCTTCCGAAACAAGAGGAATCGTCATCCTCATTTTTTTTGTGTTCAGCTCTTCCATTCCCTTATACTTCTCTTTATATTCGACTTTTCTCAGCGTCTCCACTTTTCCGTCTGTGATCCGTCCCTGTCCATACTGAACACTCAACAATCCACTGTAGAGAAAAGTCTCTCCGGTCTGCTGATGGAAAAAGGGGATACCCTGGTCCGGATCCATCATCACATCTTCCAAAAATTCCCCGTTTGGAGAATAGAGTGAGAATTTGAGCATCTCAATATCATAGATCATGGTAAACGTGTCTCCAAGCGTCACCTGCATAGGCGACTGAATTTCTCCCGGGCCTTTCCCTTTGGGGATCTTATAAGAGGATATTTCTTCCCCGGCGAGGCCGGTAAAGACCATTTCAAATGTACTCCTCTTGTCTCGAATGTAATAGAGCCCCTCTGAAGTCACCCCGATATTATACATCGCATTATTGTTTATCAGTCCCCCGATCTTCCAGGCTGCTTCCAGAGGCAGTTCCTTTTTTCCGTCGCGGGGACGGGAAAGATGGGTCAGCGGGCCCTGAGAACCGCATCCGGAAAATAAAAGTAAAAAGACAATAATCAAAAAGTAATTCATATTAAATTTCATTCCAACTCCTTTCAATAGCTTCACATAGGGCTTTGCGGTCAAACCCGATAAGCCGGGCCCGTCTGACAAATACCCCGATCTCATGTTCCTCGAAATAGTTCTTCAATCCGCGGACCAGCTGCTCCGCCGCCCCTCTCACCACTTTGTTTCCGATTCCCCGTTCGCTTTCAAGAACCCCTTCATTGCGAAGTTCATTCAACGTATGGAGGACCGTGTTCGGGTTCACATCAAGTTCCATGCTCAGAGCACGTATACTGGGAATACATTCTTCTTCTTTCCAGCGTCCGGATATGATCTCAACGATCATCATATCCCGGATCTGCTGATAAATGGGCCTGTCGTGGGCGAACATCCTAATCCTCCTTAAAGGAAAGCCTGGAGACTGAAAACCAGACACAGGCCCCGAAGGCGGCCACCATGAAAAGAGAATGGAACAGGCTGAGAAGAACGGAAGTGGCCCCGGGGAAGATCAGGAGCAAAAGAACATGATTCAATCGGGCCACGAAAACCGCACACGTGATAAGGCCTACAAAAAGGAGGGCATTGTAGATACCATTATGCTGCCGGATCAGAGCAAAGAAAACGGCAAAAAGGACAAACGCCGCAATAAAAAGAAGGGCAGGGATCTGATGCACTCCCCCATAGTCGACAGAATTTGCTTCGCCTTTGACACAGAGCGTCAGGATGAGAGAACCGACGCCGATAATATAATTCATCACAGCCCAAAGAAGGCCGTAAAGAAAAAGGCCGACGATCTTATCGCCCTTTGACGCCGGAAAAAGGATAAAAAGACGTCGGCTCCCAACGGCCCGATTGATTTGCGCAAAAACTCCGAATGTCATATTGATTGCCAGCGCCACACCCGCCCCGATCATCAAAAAATCTCCGGACGCGATAAATCTTAAGAGTCCCCCTCCATGGCGGGCAAAGGGCAATGCCAAGGCGGTAAAGAGGAGTAGCAGAAGATATATCCCCGGCCCTGCAAATAAAAACATCTTCCAGCGAGTCTGTAATGTATAATTAAAAAAGCGGAATGTCTCTTTATTTATCATGGGTAAACTCCTTTCTTTTAAGAGTGACGGCTTCTAAAAAAGTACCCAAATCGGCAGCATGGACGGCATTTCCGTATTTACGGGGATGACGGACTAAAAGATATTCCACTCCCAAAATCTTTTTTCTGTCCAGAATATCCTCCTCGGGACAAGAGGCTTTATCCGATTCCACCCAGCCGATCATGCTTAAAGCCTGATCCATAGACCCCGTATAATGAACGGCCCCTTTATCCATCACGACAAGGTCATCGATGAGGCTCTGGCACTCTTCCATGTGATGAGAAGCCAGAAGAACGATGCGCTCCGGGTCATGATGTTTTACCATTTCCCGGACGAGCTCTTTTTGCGCCGGCATATCCATTCCGTCGTTGACTTCATCCATTATGAGTAATTTTGTCTGAAGAGCTAAACCGAAATAAAAATAAAACCTCTTGAGCCAGCCATGAGAGAGGCTTTTCAAAGAAACAGATGCATCCAAACCGTTTTTTGTGAGCAGTGTCTCAAAGATCTCTTTGTCCCATCGGGGATAACAGGCTCCCAATTTAAAGAATGCCTGAATCCTTAAATCAGAGCGCACCGGGTTTTCCGGAATATAAAACATATTCTCAAAATACCTTGTATCCCGCCTCTTGGCTTCCAGCCCTTGCCAACAAACCTCTCCCTGGTACCCGATGAGAAGGCCGGAGATCACATTAAGCAGTGTTGTCTTTCCGCTCCCGTTTCTTCCGATGATCCCATAGGTTTTCCCGGGCAAAAACTCGAAAGATTCTCTTTCGATGATTTTTTTACCGGGCCTGTACCCGAAACTTAAGTCGGTGATTTTCAACATAACGCCTCCTTTACTACTGTTGTAGCTAACTATAACAGTAGTGCGAAAAAAAATCAAGCCTTTTTTAATTTTTTTTAATCGGAAAGAATAGATTGATTATCCCGGCGTAACTGGTCAACGGCGCTGTCCACGACATTTTTAATGGATAAAAGCGGATATCCGAAGCGCTTTTCCATGAGGCGTTCTTTTCCTGAAAGCCCGACATAATAGTCCTTTAAAAAAAGAATAAGGCTTTTCGGAGATGCAGCCGCATAAAGAGAGTTGATAAGCCGGGCAAGAAACATGCAAAGATCCCGGATCTCATCAGCACCGGTTTCGGTCTTCACGGCAAATCCTGTTGAACTGCGGTAGTCGATAATACGTCCGGTGGCTGTTTCCTCAACAACGGCAGAGATATCGCCGAAAGCCTTTTCACGTGAAATATTAAAGGTCGTCTCTGCTTCTTTGACCAGGGTGTTCAAAGCAAAAGCCATAAACGCTCCATCATTACGGGGTTCGTTCTGACTCGTTTTATTATCCGGGTCAAGGTTGAATCCGCGTATCCTGTATTCAATGCCTTTGTCTTCATCATTGCCGGCCTTTCCGATCTTGCCGAGGGAAGGGTGAGACATCTCGTTCTCCGGGGAAGGGCTTTTCTTTTCCTTTTTCTCTGCCAAAGAACCGAAGATCCCGTTGACGGGAACCTCATCTTCCGGCGTACGAGAAGGCTGCTTTTGCTCTTGCAGGTCAAAGACAGATTCTTTTTCTTTGAATGTCGCGTCAATAAGATGATCATGATCAGCATGACTGTTTTCAGGTATGGTTTCTTTTTCCTGGAGGAAAGAAAGGTCAAAGTCTCCTGTTTCTTGATAAGACGGTTCTTTTTCGCTCTCTGCCCCTCTGTCATCCCGATGCTCTTCGTCATTGAGTCTCGCAGCTTCTAATATGATATTCTGCCAATTCCCGTCGATGCTATGTCCCGGCGGGGAGAGGTTGAGGTCAAAAATGAAAGCACCCTCATTCCAGTCGAACATCTCATATATGGCTTGTTCACCGATGACAGACCCCGTTTTAGCGTGGATGACTTTGCTCTTATCAAAATAGATCTCACCGATAATACCGTTACGACGGGTGATACGGAGGCATCCCATATATTGCCCTAACCCGAGAAACTGAAAAATATCTTCAAGCCTGAAGTCTTTGAGATTGCCGTTTAAAGCCATAAACCTCCTATTTCCATAGCATACCATATATTGAACAATATTCAAGACTCACTTTTATCGGCCTTGACTTTTCCCCTGAAATGAAACATAATATTATTAAAATAAGAAGGACCCATGAAGAGAATCCCTTTGAAACAAAAATTTATCGATATACATAATCTGGCACGTCAGGCCATACCAAAACTTTATGCTTCTCTTCCGGGCCGGATCAGAGACGCGCTTTTCCGTTTCCTGGAACGCTTTTTAAAGATCCGCGATATCAATGATGTCCTTACAAAATTCCGGCATTTTCAGAATATCGACTTTATCGAAGCCTTTTTTTCAGACATCGACTTTCATGTTTTTGTAAAGAAAAAAGAACTGGTCAATATCCCCCGCCGGGGGGCCTTCATCGGTATTGCAAATCACCCGTTGGGGGGGCTGGACGGCCTTGCACTGATCAAAGTAATCCATGAAGTCCGTGATGATGTAAAAATCATCGTCAACGAGCTTTTAATGAACGTCGATAATCTGAAGGGGATCTTTGTCCCCTACAGTAAAAAATCTGATGAGATTCCCATTTCAACAGTCCGTGAAATCTCGAGGACACTAAAGAACAACGGCTGTGTCCTCTTTTTCCCTGCCGGAGGCGTGTCCCGTCTCAGGCCTGACGGCCTGAAAGACCCCAAGTGGATGGCCGGGGCCTTCTTTTTTGCCAAGCGGTTCCATTGCCCCATCGTTCCCATGTTCGTACATGCTAAAAACTCTCTTATCTACTATGTTTCCACTGTGATTCATAAGAAATTGGCTGCTTTGATGCTCCCCAGAGAGATTTTCAAAAAAAAATCCCAAAGTATATCCATTACTGTGGGGCAAACGATTCCTGAAGAACTCTTCAAAGATATTCCCGATACAACACTGGCAAAAATACTCAGAAAAGCGGTCTACGCTTTGGGAAAAGGCAAAAATCCGGATATTCGCGCTTTGCTTTTAGGTAAAATTTGATTCTGACTGCTTTATTTAACCTTTTCTCCCTTATTTCCTTGAATTTTTGCCCGGAATGTTTATAATCGTATATAATCTGATGTCATTAAGGGGGAAGGATGAAATATCTTAAAATCGTCTTTATTGTGGCTATAGCCGGCTGTGCGCTTTTTTATTCGGAAAAAAGAATAAAGCCTCTTTTAATCAATCAATGGAAGAATCAGGCCCGCCAGGAGGTTAATCAAGCCCTTGTCCGTCAATATGAAGCCATTTTTAACGGATTAGTCGCTAAAGAGAATGCCGTTGACAGTTTAGCCCAATCCTTGAGCGCCCGCACTGATGCCGACGAGATCTCCGGTATTCTTGAAGGCAATCTGTCTCAGTTTCTTTGGTTAGAGTATATTGACGCCTCCGGAGTTCCGGTCAATAAAGCAGGAGAACGGACCGATGACTTCGTTCTTTCCCGTTCTCTTCCCCGGGGAGCCCGGATTGAGACCGGAATCGACCTTAAGTCTTTTGTCGAGACCCGTTATCAACCCCGCACCGCCATTGTCCGGAATCCCGAGCCGATCATCCGTGAACTGTCACAGAACCCCGATATGGTTTACGGTACCCTCCCTTTGGACGAAACAGGATACAGCATCGTTCTCAGCCAGCTGGCCCGGCCGCTTCTCTATCCTTTATGGATTATCCAGGGAGGCCTCTTGCTTTTAGGCCTTTTGGCTGTGGGGCTGATTATCAGAAATACACGGCGCATAGATATCCCCTCGCTGACATCATTCTTCGAACAGATCCAGAAAGGCAATTCCGACCTGAGGTTTGAGATCAAGGGGAATGATCCTTTGAAAAATGTTAAAGAAGGAATCAACTTCTTTTTGGATTCCACCCAAAAGGATTACGCTGAAGCTTCCGTGGAGAAAAAGAAGATCCTCTCTTTCTGCCAGACTCTTCACACCATAACCCGTGAGCAGACCCCCTCTAAACAATATCAGTTTTTTCTTTCATTTCTGGTTAACGAACTCCTTATGGAAAGTTTTCACCTTTTCGTCAAAGATTCCCAACAGGTTTTGTATTTTCGCGGATTGGACTTGTCAACGATTCCTTCGACTCCCAATTTAGAAAAACTTTTCTCCATGGAAGAAAAATCACTGCTTGATGAATTCGACCTTTCCTCTGTCATTAATGAAGAGGATACGTCGATTCATGCTTATATCGTCTATCCTCTACATGAAAATGCCATTCTACTCCTTCCAAAATCCCAGCTTTCTCATATTAAACTGGATACCTTCGATATTTTCGTGAAATTGTTCAAACAGGTCCTTGTCTTACATCATGACCGTATAGACGCTATCCGGAATAAAGTCTATACGGAAAAGGGATTTAACAGATCCCCTGTCGGCTTTATCTGGGCCACACAAGACGGCAGGATCAAAAAAGTCAACGATGCAGCCCGGTCGCTGCTCCTTGTCGAGGAAGAGGGCCTCAATATGCTTGATTTTTTGATCCAATCCGGGATCAATACCGATCCGATAGAGACGGCGGCCCGGGAGGGAAAAAGCCACTCTTTCCAGGCGTCTATCAACGACAGGTCCTTTATCTTTTCAGCGACCGCGTTGCTTTTGAGCGATCAGGGGCAATATGATCTTCTTTTCTCCCTGACCGACGTGAGCGGACTCAACAATGAAAAAGCCATGGCCCTTCATGAAGCCGAATCGACAATCAAACGCTATGAAACAGAGATCAACCGGCTGACGAAAGAAAACTACATCTTACAGGAAAAAACTGAAGAAACGGCGGATTCCACGGCAGCTGAATTTATAACAGCTCCTATGGCCGCTTCTCTCTCCAGAACCGGAAAACTTATCAAAACACTTTTACCGTTGGTCTTTGATGATAATGAAAAAAGAATGCTTCTTCATATGCGTAAAGAACTGACTTCTCTCAATTTTCTTGTCAGGGATATCCTCCTTTACAGAAAAGAGACTGCACCTGACATCGAAGAGGGAGAGATCATTGACTATATTAAAAAAAGTTTCGACTTAGTCAAACAGGACCTTCGGGAGAAACGCTGCAGTGTTCAAGCCGATTTAAAACATGCTCCCACTCTGCAGTTTGACAAAACTCTTATGAGTCTGGCCTTTTTTAACCTCTTTTTGTTTGTGGCTCAGGCGGCAGGAGATAAAGCCCGGCTGACAGTTCAATCAGCAGATAAAAACGGCCAGTTTTTCCTCCTGACAACGCTTTCGGAATATCAGGCAACTGCTGTCCGGGGAACCATGGAACATCAAACAGACCGCTTCAGTGTCTTTTTTGATATAACAGCTCAGATCGCAAAAGCACATGGCGGCGCTTTGGACATCAGAGAAACAAATTCCGGCCTGGCAATAACACTGATGATGCCTTGACCATGGGGATTGATTTTACCTTTAAGAAAAACCCCTTCTATGTCTTACTTCTTATGGGGGGAATCGCGCTGGCTCTCTTTCTTTTCCATCTCTTTACAGAGGGCCGCTATCAGAAGATCCCCCCAAATCCTTTCTCCGGACTCAACAGCAATGACCGTGTCGTCATCCACTCTTCAGGCGAAGACTATCCGATCCCTCCGGAAAAGTATTCTCTGCTAAGAACCATTGATTACAGCCATAACAGGACCTCTCTTCCGTTGACCGGAGACCATTCTCTGCACATCAACGACGAAGCTTATCCTTTTGGAATCATCGGGTCTCCCCTCCCTGCCACATTCATCAAAACTCCCCGGGGAGATTTTTTCGTTTACACCGGGCATTTACTCAGGGATATGGACATTCCTCTTCAAAGGGAGAAAAGTCGTGAACAGCGCTAAAATCATCGATGTCGCCCGCCTGATCAAAGATTTTGACATTCCGGAATTTAGAAAAAGACAGGACGCCTATGCCCGTTTGGGAATATCTCCGACACTTGCTGTGATCATGGCCGGTGAGGATCCCGGGTCACTTTCTTATCTTCGTGGCATACAACGCTTTTGCCATTCTCAAAAAGCCGATCTCCAGTCTTTTTTCTGTGCCGACAGCCATCAGCTTGAAAAAATTCTTCATGACCTTAATAAAAATGAGGAGATCCACGGCATCATGGTGATGTATCCGACTCCCTTTAAAACAAAAGACACGCGCTTTATGAATCTTGTGGACCCCGCCAAAGATGTGGAGGGCCTTCACCATTCTCATCTGGGATATCTGGTGCAGTTTGAGCAATTCAAAGATCTGTTGAAACTGAAAAAATTGATCATCCCCCCGACCGCCAAGGGTATTCTTTATATCTTCAAACGATATGCCCATCTCTATGAAGAGATCAAAATTAAAGAGGGACGCTATCCTCTCAGTTTTCAGAACAACCCGTTCTTCATTACCGGAAAACGTTTCACGATTATTAACGATTCGCTGGCTGTAGGGCGTTCATTGGCTTTAATGCTTTTAAATGAAAACGGCTCCGTCCGGGTATGCCATCGTCATACCCCCTTCAAAGAAGTCCTCTCCCTTTGTGAAAATTCCGATGTTATTATCTCAGCTGTACCGGGGGATTTTGTGATACCGTCATCCCATATCCGGCCCGGAACCGTTGTTATCGATATCTCCTTTGACGGAAATTTTGAATATCCCCTGATCGAAGAAAAAGCCGGAATCCTTGCTCCGCGCTGGAATCTGACAGAAAAGGGCAACCGGATCAATGACATGACCCTGTTTCGCCTTCTCTCAAATCTCTATTACCTGATCGATGCCGGGCTGCCTCCGGGAGTCATACGGCGCTTTCATTATTGATCCAGCCCCATAATCAGCCTTAAAACAGCATTCGCCTGATGATGAGCGCATACACCCACACGGGGTGCCATAAGCCCCCAACCTTGGCGTGCTTCGCTCGTCTGATCGCCGCAAAGGACAAGGCGCCCTTCATATACGGTCTCTATGGCGTTTGCAGGGCCGTATCCGGCCATACCCGTACCTGATATGATAGATGTCTTCTCCCAGGCCCCTAAAACCGTTCGAATCAGCATTTCCTTCTGATCGGCTGAGTCAAGGGCTTCAACAATAACGGGGACATCATCAAAAACAGAGGGGATTGTCTCCGGAGTCAGCTTCAATATATGACTTCGGACAATGACACCCGGATGAATATCGGCAATCATTTCCTTCAATGCTTCAGTTTTATATTGTCCGATATGACGTAAAAAATACTGCTGCCTGTTGATGTTAGAGGGTTCAACGACATCAAAATCAGCTATCACAAGAGCCCCGATACCCAGCCGCGCCAAAGCCAGAGCAGCTGTCGAACCTAACCCTCCCAACCCGGCAATACCGACAACGGCCTGAGAGATTTTTTCCTGAACACCCGGAGAATGCCGGGCTGAAAGGAGGCGGTTCAATTCATCGGAAGAATAGCGCTTCCCCCGTTCAATCAAGACGACTTCATCTCCTTCCTGCAAGGCCAGGTCTTTTTGTACGGGAAACGAATTGAGGATAAAAACATCGGCCGTTGGAAACAACCCCTCTTTTAAGCGGAACAATGATGTCCCCGCCGCCACTTCTTTCCATATCTCATTGACCCGGACTCTCAAGGCGAATCCCCTTTTTTCACAACGACCACCGTAATATCATCTTGCGGTACCGAGGAATTTTTGAATTGCCGGACTTCATCTAAAAGGGATTCTCCCCATTTTGCAGCCGAGGCCTTTTTCATAGCGTGAATATTATCTTTCAGTCGTCCTTCCCCGTACTCCTCATCGGAAGCATTCATCGTTTCTGTCACCCCATCGGTGAATAAGAGAAGCGATTCAAATTCATCAAAAGCAAAAGAGCCGCTCTCGTAATCAATATGGGGCTTGACCCCCAAAAGGAGCCCTCCTTTTTCCAATTCGAAGAGCTGCCCTGATGATGTGATCAAATAGGGCGGATTATGCCCGGCATTGATATAGGTCATCATCTCACTGGCGGTATCCAACTCCATAATAAAAAACGTGATAAACTGTTCCGGATCGGTGCTGGAGCAGATCAAATTATTCACGTCACTGACAAGATCCGGCAATGTCATTTCCAGATCAGAAAGAACGAACAAAGCAGCATGAAGAGTTGAAACAAGAAGGGCCGCCGGAACGCTTTTCCCGGTGACGTCGGCAACAGCAATATAGATCTTGTTTTTCACCCTGCGGACAAAGTAATAATCTCCGCCGACTTCACGGCTGGGGATATTGGTCCCCCAGATCTCCCATCCCCGGATTTGAGGCAGATCTTTGGGTAGAAGATTTTTTTGAATCTCCCGGGCCAGGCTAAGCTCACTTTCCATCCGCTTTTTCTCAATCGATTCACGGATCAGTTTTGAGTTCTCCAGGGCAAAAGCGACATTAGCGGCAAGTGAAAAAAGGAAATCATACTCTGTCCGGGGAATGGTCAGGCCGTCGGTTTTATACCCCAGGACAATATAGCCTGTGATCGAGCTCTGGTATTGCATAGGAACGATAAGGGCACCGCCCGCCTGATAGATCTCATTCATGTCAGGGTTCATCAGGAATTCACGACGCTCATTTAAATCCAGAATATTTTTTAATGTCTTCACCATACTCAGCTCATGAGGAAGTTTTTTAAATCCCCTGGCAATCTTTAAGGGGAAACGGTTTTCTTCATTGAGGTAAATGGCCGTTTTGGTGACCATGACCTGTCCCATGATGGCAAAGATGAGGGCATTAAGGATATTGCCCTCATTGTGAAGCGATATCAATTCACGGGAGATCTCCATCAGCGTTTCGACTTCTTTCTTTTTTTGCATCCGGCTTTTGGAAATCCGTAGAACAGATCGGTATAAAAGATGATTTAAAACGACGGATTTCAGAAATTGAAGGTCTGTCTGGGATTCCGGAGAAGAGAAGAGCGAGGCCGGGTCCTTATCCAGGAACAGCCGCACATCTTCAAGGCCGTTTTTTCTCAGAATCAATTCATAGGGTAACGGGCCGGATACATTTTTTGAGTAAAAGACCGCGTTATCACTGCTGTTGAAGAGAGAACAGGATTTTAAACCATATTTACGGGAAAACTCCTCCATAAAAATATGAAGCCCCTCACGGACATGGGCCTGCTCATTGATCTCTTTCATCGTTTCATGCATTCTCATTTTCCTTCCGTTGAAATATGACCATGGCAATATCGTCACTTTGTTCGTATGTGCCTCTGAAATCATAAAGGTCTGCTGTGATCTTGTTAATGATCCGGTCACAGCCCCCTTCGATATTGTTTTTGATCACATTCATCAGACGGGGTTCCCCATATAAAAGGCCGTCCCGGTTCAGCGCTTCTGTTACCCCGTCTGTATACAAAAATATGAAATCCCCGGGATCTAATTTGAAAGAATGATATCGTAATTTTTTTTCAAAGGCTTCATTGTCCACCAATCCCAGCCCCATTCCTTCCTCTTCCAAAAAGGAGAGCTCCTGACTTTTCTTGCGGTAAATCAGAGGATAATTGTGGCCTAAATGAATATAATCGGCTCGCTGGTCACGGCTGTCATAATAGACTAAAGCCATGGTAACAAAAATCTGCGCCGGGAGTTTGTTTTTGATGTAATCATTCATATAGAGAATGATATCCCTGAGATTGAAATAGGACATCCCCATATGCAAAAGTGTCCGGACCATACTCATATACATGGCACCGTTAATTCCCTTGCCGCTCACATCAGCAATGACAAAAAGGGCTTGATCCCCTCCGTTTTTGAAGATCACATCACAGTAGTCACCCCCGACTTTGGTCGTCGGATTATACCGCCATCGGATATGAAGGTCCTTATGGGGCATATCTCTGGGGGGAAGAAGGGAAAACTGAATCTTTCGCGCTAAATTGATCTCTTTTTCAATGATCTTTTTTTCCGACAGCTCCCGGCTGGCATCCACAGTATGCAACATCATGGCAATTTGATTGGCCACTGAAGCGATCAATTGCATCTCCTTGTGTTTGAAACGGGTCTTTGCGCGTTTGTTACCCACAATCAGAAAACCGTAAAACCGTTTTTCGAAAAAAACAGGAAAGAAAAAAGTTGCCCATCTGTATGCCTGCCTGTACCGATAGCTCATGTCCAGAAAAGTCAGGTAACGCTTTGTAAAATACTTCTCAGCGGCGTCGTCGCTCATAATTAAATCGGCTTCCTGTATATTCAGCAGATTCTTCAATTCATGAATCACCATATTCCTGATCTCTCCGAATGAGTTGAGACCTGAAACATGAACGAAAAAATTTCCAATGATGTCCTCATAATTCATTTCATCTTTGACGAAGAAATAATTCATGAGCCATGTCACAAGCTTATGATAATAGTTGTAAATAAGAAAACTGACAAAAATAATGCCGAAAATTACGATCTCATGGCTCTCTTTCATCTTGATCAGAATAAGAGTAAAGGGAAAAGCGTAGGCTAAGATAAAAAAAGCACGGAAAAAGAGATAAAGAAGGCTACGTTCTTTGACTTCAATATTGAGAAACTTATATTTGGCCATGGAAAAAGCCAATAAAAATGCATTCAGAATAATCGCCAGCGTGTACATCAGCCGGATCCTCTCCATGGTAAAGAGAGAAGGAAACAGGTGCAAATGAGCAGACAGCAGGTCAATAACAAAGACAAAAGCAAAGGCCTTTATTCCCGTGAGAATATAACTGACCTGCTTGCTTAAGAGCTGGTTATCGAAGATCTTTTTTTTGCGGTGAAGCATACGAAAGGAAAACACCAGATAAGCGCCGTTGAGGACAAGAAGGAATATATTATAAACAGACGAAATAAGATGAGACAGGCCCCGTCCCAGCAGCCCTTCCGTGAAGAACTGGGGAAGAAGAACACTTTCGAAAAGCTTGATAATAAAAAGAGCCAGAAAATAAAGAAAATAAGGAATGAAAATGATATATTTTAAACCTTTGTAACGCTTTGTATTCTCCATTTCATAGGGATAAATAATCGTAAAGAGAAACAAAAAAGGGAAGAATAAAATCCAGATTTCAAAAAAGTTTTGAAAAATATCAATTTTTTCCGAAATGATCCATGAAAAAGGAGCCAGACCCAACGTAAAAAGCATAATAGCCGTAATCGTATTGATATTCGTCTTCTTGTTTCTGTAAATATAAAGGCTCAGCATGAAAATAAGAAAAGAGCTGATCGTGTTTACGGCCTGCATAACATCCTAAATCTTTTTAACGATAATCAGTTCGTTTTTATGATAGGGATCGATGGATATCGTCAGAGTATCGGCCAGGCGGTCGATCATAAAAAGGCCAAGGCCTCCTTTATGCCTGTTTTTGACTTTGCTTTTAATATCCTCAAAGTCAAGTTTGTGATACTTCTTTTCATCAAAACCCCGCCCGTAATCTCTTATGGCCATGGTCAGAAGATGAGGCTCCACCTTTAAACTGATCTCGACCACCGCATTCTCTGCCTCAAGGTCGGGATAGGCATGTTTCACCACATTTGAGGCTCCTTCTCCGACGATATAGACAAAGTCCTCCGCAACTTCATCATCCAGCCCGTGAAGGGCGCAGATCGTCCGGACGAATTCTCGGGCGATTTGCAGATACCGTTTCCGGGCCGGGAAACTGATAAAGAAGAGCTTAGAATTTTTCAATCGCCTCTCCCTCTTCATTGAAGATCTCATAGATCGCCGTAAAGCCCAAAATAGCAAATATCTTATAGATCTTGTCGGGTACGCGGACAAACTTGATATCCCCTCCTTTTTCGCGGATATCTTCAATATAACCCATAAAGACGCCTAATCCTGTAGAAGAGATATAACTTAACTCTTTCATATCGACAATGAGACAGACATGTCCTTCATCGATAAGAGACTTCAACAACTCTTCAAACTGAGACGCCGTATGAGCGTCCAGAAAGCCCTTTACGGTAATTTTTGAAATATGCTCATTGATCTTTGAATGCTCCGCCTGATAGCTTTCCATGATTCCCCTTTCCGTTAGATGAAACAGCCGCTTTTTGAACAATTTCATTATATCACGGGAGGAAAAAGATTCAATAAAAAGGTTTCTTTCTTGACAAAGAGCCCTTGCCTCATTAGCATGAAGACATATGGGGCCATCCATTTTCATTTTCATTATTCTCTTAATTCTTTCCGGCCTTTTTTCGGGGTCTGAAACAGCCATATTTTCTTTCTCTGATGCTGAGATCAAAAGCCTCACTAAAAATAAACTGGCGCAAAAACTCCATACTTTAAGAAAAAATCCCGGCCGACTGCTGACATCTATTCTTTTGGGAAATCTTCTTGTCAATGTCATTGCCGCAGCCCTCATAACCAAAGCGTTTTACACAAAACTCGGGCCGTCCGGTATCCCCTACGCCATTCTTTTCGGCACAGGAGCTATTCTCATCTTCGGAGAAATCATCCCGAAAACCTTTGCCGCCCGCTTTAACCGCGCTTACTCAGGCCTGTCCTGTGCGATTCTTCCCTTCTTCATCTTCTTTCTCAAGCCCTTCGTCCTTTTAGCCGAAGCCGTCACGCAGCCGCTGATCCAAACGGCTCTTCGGCTGATCCCCGGCCGGGAAGAGCATTTAAAAAAAAGCGAAGTCATTACCGTATTGAAAAAGGGAAATGCAGCTATTCTGGACCCTGTAGAAGAAACGATTTTAGTCAATATGCTCAATATTCAGCTCTTTTCCCTTAAGAATGTCATGAACAATATTGACCATGCCCTTTTTATTCCCGACGGGATGACTGTTGAAGAAATTCAGGGGCGTTTTATCCGGACAAAATCGGGTTATCTTGTGGTCTTCAACGGAGATTATGACCATATCCGTGGTATTTTGACACCTAAAGCCCTTTTGATGCAAAAGCCGGACCGTAAACCGGATCTTCTTCCCCCTCTTTTTGTTCCCGCCTTAAAAAAAGTCAAGGATGTGATCCATGCTCTGAAAGAGACTCCGGTCGCTCTTATTGTCGATGAATACGGCACCGTGACCGGAAGCATGACTTATGACGATATTATGCATTATATTCTTCAAAACGTCACATCGCTTAATCCGGATATCTCTCATGAAAAGATATCAAAGAACAGTATTATCGTCCATTCGGCTACCCCTGTTCCTCAAATCAACCGCATTCTCGGATTAAAGCTGGATGACAGCGAAGCAAAGACCATTGGAGGATATATTGAACATCTCGCCGGTGACATTCCAAAAAAGGGAACTGTTCTCAGCACCTCCGAAGCAAAATTCATCATCGTGGATTCTGCCAAAAACAAAATCAATACGATCAAGATCATCCGCAAAAAAGGAGAGGCATGACAGAAACACTGACTCTCCTGCTGACTGTCATAGGCATGGTCTTTCTCAGCGCCTTCTTTTCCGGAACAGAGAATGCCTTTCTCTCTCTGAACAAGTTTAAAATCAACACGCTGGCTTATACGGGGTCTAAAAGAGGCATCGCCATTAAAGCGCTCCTTGCAGACATCGAAGGCTTTTACACTACGATATTGGTGGGCAATAATATCAGCAATTTTGTCTTCTCTTCTCTTTTGACACTTCTGATGCTAAAATTCTATCCGCGCTACGGAACACTGATCAGTTCTGTAGCGGGAACGGCGGTCATGGTCCTTTTCGGAGAAATCATCCCGAAAAACATCATGCGTCAAAGAGCCCATTATTTCGCATACCACTTCTATCCCTTTCTCGCTTTCTTTCGCATGTTGTTTTTCCCCTTGAGCATTCTTTTAAAATTCATGCTTAAAGGAATCTATACATTGCTGAATATTGAGACAGCCAATCATCTCGAAAGCATCAGCCGAAAAGAACTTTTCACAGTCATCAGCTCTTCTCAAATGGCAGAGATCATTCCTGAATTAGACCCGACCCTTATCGAACGGATCTTTTCGTTTAAAGAAAAACGGATACATCAGGCGGTCATCCCCATCAACGAGACATCCGCCCTGCCGGGGGACACCTCTGTCGGAGAGATTAAAAAACGTTTTTTGTCTTCGCAGGATGAGTTCCTTCTCCTTTTTCACGGGAAACATACCCATCTCATCGGCTACACAGTCCCCGGAGATCTGGTCAACATCGACAGCAATGAGCTACCTGTCTCCGAAGTCATGCGTGACATTGTCTTTATTCCGGAGATCATTCCCTTGATTGATGCCGTTCCTTTTTTTGAAGAAGAAGCTCTCCTCATTGTCGTGGACGAATATGGCTCTATTTCCGGTGTTCTGACATTGGAAGAGATCGTCGATGAAATATTGGGGGAACGCGAGAATATCCTTTCGGCTCCCTTTCAGAAAAACATAGAAATGGTGGTCAGCGGCAAGACATCTTTGGAACAGCTCCGTATTGATTTCGGCATCATCATCGACGCTCCCGATATCAACACCATAGCCGGATATCTTCTTAAAACCTTCAAAAAAATCCCTCGGCCCGGAGAATCTCGGATTTCAAACGGATATCGGTTTACCGTTATTGACGCTTCGCCTGCGAAAATTAAAAAGGTCAAAATCTCTCGTGAAAAGAGCCCTCAAGAAAAAAATGCCTAGGGTCGGACTCGAACCGACACGGCAAAGAATTGCCACCGGATTTTAAGTCCGATGCGTCTACCACTTCCGCCACCCAGGCAAAGGCAACGACCGGATTCGAACCGGTGAATAGTGGTTTTGCAGACCACTGCCTTACCACTTGGCTACGTTGCCATCATAATAAAAAAAAAGCGGGTGACCGGACTCGGACCGGCGACATCTACGTTGGCAACGTAGTGCTCTACCAACTGAGCTACACCCGCTTTCTCACGACGGGGGGATATTAACATACCCCCTTTTTTTTGTCAATATGTTTCATGGCTCCTGTCAAAAAAAACATGTTGCAGGCTTTGCCCGGAGGCGGACTTTCAATTGACACTTTAAGGCTCTTCCGTATAATAAAAAGTATGGATAAAGGGAAATTCTCTCTCTTCATTGATGAGAAATTCGATCACCTCTCAAAAGAGAATATTCAAAAAATCATGCGCTCAATGCAAAAAGAGTATACGCGTCTTATCCATCTCCTCGACCATATTTCTCAGGGAGTCCTTATACTCACCTGTAACGGTTCACTTCTTTTTTCCAATGAAAAGGGAAAATCTCTCCTGGGCCTTTCTCCTGAGCAAAAAAATATTTCCCGTCTGACTCTCTCTGACGGAAGCCGGCCCTTCTCGACTTCGAATGAAGCTTCTTACACGGAAAGTAAAATCCTGGAGCATGGTCACTCTATGCTTCATTTGATCATCGAGCCTGATCAGACCGAAGAATTAATTTATGTCTTTATCAGGGATGTGACTGATATTTATCGCACCCGGCGTCTTTTGGTGGATAACTTGCAATCCACAGGCCATCTGGTTAATCTTCTTAACGCTGAAATCAATGATTCGCTGACGCGTTTTCGCCTTTTTCTGGACCTTCTTCCCCGTGATATTGCTGCGACATCGGCCCGACAGATGGAAATCATTGAAAAAGACCTGCGAAAAACAGAAAAGACTCTGAGTGATCTCGCCCTTACTTTTATTTCCAATCCCCATGTCTTTCGGCGTTTTCCCCCGGACAAGGTGCTGCGCCGTGTCATCCGGGGCCGCCAATTCAAAGTGGAAGAGAAATCTCTCCGGCTGGATTGGAATATGACATCAAAGGAGAGAAATATCTTCGGTAACTCCGAAAGCATCGAACAGGCTTTCAGTCAAATGCTCGATTTTGCTATCGAAGAGAGTCCTGAGGGCGGGCAGCTCCTTATTGAGACTTCTTCAGATAAAGATTTCTTTTCTTGTTCTGTTTCTTATGAGGGAGGAGGCCTTTTCCGTGACGAGTTATATTCTCTCTTCGACCCCTTGTTCCCTTCACGGGAAAGACCTTCAGAGATGGGATTATCCCTGGCCGCCCATATCTTTGCACATCACTTAGGCTCCCTGAATATAAAAAGCCGGCCTGGAGAAATAAGCCGGGTAACAGCTTTGCTGCCACTTCGTGAAGAGAGCCAGCCATCTCTCCCCTATGGAGGTGAACACAACGATGCCTGACCCTGCAAAAACGATTCTCCTCATAACCCGAAATGAAAACGACAACCTCTTTCTCCGGCCCCTTCTGGAAAGAGAAGGAGCCCTTCTTCTCCCGCTTTATACGCTTTCCGACCCCTCGCCCCCACCCCGTGAAATCAGACATATCATCATCGATCTTAATTTTGGTATGGAAAAACTGGAAACCGTTCTCCAATGGTGCCACAAGCATTACCCCCTCCTGTCTCCTCTTATCCTCTCCCCTTTTCCTCAGGAGGCTTTAAAAACCGTTTCCCGCCGATCTTCTCTTAAGATTATCAAAAAACCCTTTTCTGCTGAGGAACTGCTGACAACACTTTTTCCCCACGACTCCTTGTCCTCACTGAATCCCCCCTCCTCACCTCTTATCCGGGACGGGGAATTCCTTTCCGCTTCGCCAAAAATGGAAGCCGTATATGAACTTGTCAGGCAAGTGGCTCCCACCGATGCCTCTGTGCTTCTTCGCGGGGAGACCGGAACGGGAAAAGAAATCATAGCCGGGCTTATTCACCGGTTAAGTCGACGGAAAAACGAAAAAATGGTTACGATTAATTGTGCCGCTTTACCCGAAACACTTCTTGAATCAGAGCTGTTCGGGTATGAAAAAGGCGCTTTTTCCGGGGCAGCAACCTCGAAAGAAGGAAAATTTGAATATGCCCACAATGGAACACTTCTGTTGGACGAAATCGGCGACATGGCCCTTTCCCTTCAGGCCAAAGTCCTACGGGTGCTGCAGGAAAAAGCAGTCGAACGGCTGGGAGGCCATCAGAAACGGCAGGCTGATGTCCGGGTGATCTCTGCCACAAATCAGCCGCTTGAAGAACTCATGAGCCGGGGGCTTTTCAGAGATGATCTCTATTACCGGCTGAATGTGATTTCGGTGACTCTTCCTCCTCTGCGGCAACGCCCTGAAGATATCCTTCTCCTCTCCGAGCACTTTTTGCATATTTTTAAACAAAAATATGCAAAAGAAGTCGAAGGGTTTTCTCATAAAGTCAAAGACATCCTGACAGAGTATTTCTGGCCGGGGAATGTCCGTGAATTAAAAAACCTCATTGAATCCTTTGTTATATTGACAAAGAAACATTTGATCACCGATGACCTTATTCCGGAAAGTATCAAAAATAAAACGCAATCTCACTCCCCCCGTGTAAAGAGAGCGGACTCCCCGCTAAGGGCTCTCGAAGAACATGAAAAAGAAGCGATCCGGAAAGCATTAAAGACCACCCGCGGAAACAAAAAAGAAGCGGCCCGTATTCTGGGAATCGCCAGAAGCACCCTCTATAATAAAATTAAGCGTTACGGCTTATCGTAGGCGGCTCAGCTCCCACATCAAAAGGGCCGCAGCAACACTGACATTATAAGAATCAAACCCCTCCCTTTGAGGAATCCTGAGTGAAAAATCAGATTCTTTGATAAAGGTATGCCTGATGCCGCTTCCTTCACTGCCCATACAAAGAAGAAGAGGAAACGGCAATGCCATTTTGTCTCTTCCCAATTCGGCTTCTCCCTTCATGTGGGCTGAAACAACCCAAAGGCCTTCTTTTTTCAATTCTTTGATATGATGAGCAGGGTTTTTCATGATGACCAGAGGGATCGCCGCAGCATAGCCCGATGAAGCGGAGAAAACAGCTGGCGTCAAAGGAGCAGCCCCGTGGGCTGTCAAAACAACAGCATCCACCTTTAATCCGTATGCGGTCCGTAAAATACTCCCCAGATTCATAGGGTCCTGAATTCCGTCTAAAAGAAGGAAGAACGCGGAAGGTCCCATGATCTCATGCAGATAACCGGTATCCTGCAAAACGGGAGATGCAATTTCGGCAGCAAAACCCTGATGATGCCCCCTTTTAAACTGTGCTTCGAAATAATCCTTTCGGCGAAATTCAACTTTATCCTGAAAGGCGGCAGGAATATCGCTTTCTTTCCCCGGTATAAGGTATATTTTTCTGATCAGATGAGGAGACAGGCGTAATGTCTCCGTAACGGTATTCTTTCCGCAGATCAGCATGAATTCTTTTTCTTTTTTTGAGATTTGCTGTTTTCGGCTGAACACCTGCCGGGCAAAGGGATCATGCACAAAAATTGAAGTTCACTTTTGCCTGTATTTTTGAATTGATGCCATTCACCGGGGGGAATAAACATAAAGACTCCCGGGGATAAGGGTTGTTCTCCTTCTGAAGAGACAACTTTGCCTTCACCTTGAAGGACATACATCTCATGCTCCCATTCATGGCTGTGAAACGGCGTATGCCCTCCCTGTTCAAGGCGGAACTGCCGCATTGCAAAACAAGGAGCTCCTTCTTTATCGGAAACAAGCCAGCGGATCCAGGCTTTCGCTGCTCCTTCCGTTTCAACTTTCTGTTCAGGGACATCCTGATATCCTTTGACGATCATCATGACCTCCTTTTCATACATTCCGAGAGTATCATAGAAGGAAAGAGGCGTCAATTACAGAGAAAGATCCTATATTGTTAGCTTGGCTATAATATATTTCTTGATTTTTCTTCTGCCTGACGCTATGGTTGAAAAAAGGGAAGGCGGTTATGGGAAATTCTTTTCTTAGTGTATTAAAAAGACTTGAACATGAGCCTCAACTGTCTGATCTGAAAAGAATTTTATCTCCCCTTACACCGAAAGAAGAGCAGGACCTTTTCCGTTATGCGTATCACATCAAATCACGTGAAGTCGGACGTATTGTCTATTTTCGCGGAATCATCGAATTTTCAAATATTTGTACAAAGGATTGCTACTATTGCGGAATACGTAAAAGCAACTCAAACGTGACACGGTATGAATTGACGGATGAAGAGATCCTCCGCGAAGCCCGGTGGTGTCATGATAATCACTACGGCTCCCTCGTCCTTCAATCAGGGGAACGCAGCGATGCGGCCTTTGTGGATAAAATAGAGCGGTTGCTTATAAAGATCAAGGACCTTTCTCAAGGACGGCTGGGCATTACCCTTTCTGTTGGAGAGCAAAGTTTGGAAACCTACAAACGCTGGTTTGAAGCAGGAGCACATCGCTACTTGCTCCGAATAGAGACTTCGAACCCTGCGCTTTATTCCAAAATTCACCCGGCGGGGCATTCCTGGGAAAAGAGGAAGCAATGCCTTCATTCATTGCGTGATAGCGGATATCAGGTCGGCACAGGATTTCTCATCGGCGTTCCGGGACAGACAATCGATGATATGGCCGGAGATGTCCTTTTTCTCAAAGAGGCTGACGCCGATATGGTGGGTATGGGGCCTTATATCCCTCATAACCAGACTCCTCTATTCTCCGAAACCGCAGGTTTTGATCCTGTCAGACAGCTCTCTTTGGGATTGAAGATGATCGCCGCCGTGAGGATCGTCATGAAGGATATCAACATCGCCGCGACCACCGCCCTTCAGGCCCTCTCGCCCACAGGGCGTGAAATGGGCTTACGGGCCGGAGCTAATATTATTATGCCTAATGTCACGGATTTAGCTTACCGGACGGGATATCAACTTTATCAAAATAAACCGGGAATGGATGAAAATGCCTTTGTGCAACGCCAAAATCTTGAAAAAACCGTCAGGGCCTTAGGCGAAGAAGTCCATTATGATGCCTGGGGAGACAGTCCCCACTTTCATAATCGCCTGAAAAATCACGATCCATCCTCTTGAAGAAAAACCGCTTTAAGGACACGGCTAAGCTCTTCTGTCGTAAAGGGTTTATGCAGACCTGCCGAAAAACCGTAATTTTGAGGATGATTTAAAACGGGGTCATCGGAATACCCTGTGGAAACCACAACAGCGACATCCGGATCCACAACACGAATCTCATCGATGATTTCCTTCCCTCCCCGGCCTGAAGGAATAGTCAAATCGGCAATGATCAATGAATAGGAGTCAGCCTTTTCCGCAGCGGCTTTGATCATGCGGAGCGCACGCCCTCCCTCTTCAGCTTCATCGACCACAAAGCCAAAGTTCTGAAGCATTTCTGCCGTCACTTCACGCACAAATTCTTCGTCATCAAGCACCAAGGCTCTTCCCCGGCCACAGAATAGTTCCTCTTGATCCGTATTCTTTTTTTCAACCGGCCCGAAGGAGGCAGGCAGATAAACTGTGACCGCTGTTCCTTCCCCCAAAACAGACTCGGCCTGAATGTCTCCACCATGCTGTCTCACGACTGAATAGCCCGTGGCCAACCCCAATCCGCTTCCGTTCTTCTTTGTGGTGAAAAAGGGGTCGAATATTTTTTTGATATAATGAGAAGGGATCCCCTCCCCGTTGTCACTGATACGTACAGCAATATAAGGCCCGGGAGTCAGGGGGAGCGGAGAGTCCGTATCGACGGAAAGATTCGAACCTTCAACCTTCAACTCCCCTTTCCCCTTCATCGCTTCCACAGCATTTAAAACAATATTAGTCAACACCTGACGGATCTGGCCTTCATCGAAATCACAAGGCTGCAGATCAGAATCGACTCGAAACTCAACGGACACCTTTTCCTCTTTTAAGGAGTTTTTTAAAACCTCTCGGATCAACAGAGACAAATCCCCTTTTTCTCTGACGGGCCCTCCTCCTTTAGAGAAAGTTAAAAATTTCCCTGTGAGACCTTTCATGCGGCTGTACACCCCTGCGGCCTTTTCCAAATATGCTAATCCTTTATCCCGATCACCCAGCCTCACCGCCCCCGCGGCAATCTCCACATAGCCGAAGAGCCCGCTTAATAGATTATTGAAATCATGAGCGATCCGTGCTGCAAGAAGGCCCAGGGATTCCAGCCGTTGAGTCTTGATCAAATGCTCCTGAATGGCCCACTTTTGAGATATATCCCGAAAGATCATCACAACCCCTGTTAAAAGGCCATCTTCATTTTTAATCGGGTAAGCTCCCGATTCAATAAGCTTCTGTTCTCCCTCACTGTTGATCAGGCAACAGGGTGGCCTTAACTCTACCGCTTTACAGGTTTGAATCACATCTGTGACAGGACTTGTTACAGGCTCACGGGTCTCCTCATCGACGATAATGACATAATCATCCACAGGTGACCCCAAGACATCTTTACGAAGCACACCCAAGAGATGTTCTGCCACCGGGTTGATTAATGTTATGCGCCCCTGTTTATCAGCGGCAATAACGGCATCCCCTATACTGAAAAGGGTCACTTCAAGCCGTTTTTTCTCATTATTCAGGGCCTCGAGCATTTCCATGCGGTCAGTCACATCCCGTGCGATCCCTTCAATGGCTATAAGTTTTCCCTCCGAATCATATAAAGGGACATTATGCTGTTCTGTCCAGATGATCTGCTTTTTTTTGGTCTTCCACCTTACCCGAAGAGGCCGGCTGAAGATATCATTTGATTTTAAGGCAGCTTCCAACAACGGCCGGTCTTCTTCGAAAACGATTTTTAAACCCAGATCCGGATCCCTGTAATGCTCTTCAGGCGTATATCCCGTTATCCTCTCAACAGCCGGATTAATGTAGACAAATCGCCTTTCAGGGATGAGTTCAATACGGTAAATAATGTCAAGAGCCTGCTCTGTGAGGCGTCGATAACGCTCTTCACTCTCCTCCAGAGATTTTTTCCATTGTCTCTTTTCTGTGACATCCAGGACAACCCCCAGAAAAAAGGCCCTGTCCCCTTCGGAAATATATTGCAAATAGACTTCAGCGGGATAGGCCGAGCCGTCTTTTCGATAATGCTCTGTCTCAAAGAGCAACTTTTTCGCATCTCCCCCTTTCAGACGTTTAAAAAGCGATTCCAAATCCTTTTTTTGATCAGGGGCATTAATGTCAAATGGCGTCATTGCATACATCTCTTCTAACCGATACCCCAAATTCGCCAGTGCACCGGCACTGACAAAAGAAAAAGTGAATGTGTCGGCATGGGCCAGGTAGATCTCATTTAAGCTGCTGTCCAGGACATCCCTGAAACACTGCAATTCTTCATGGGATTCTATATGGGCATTGATATCTCTGGCTGATGCGGAAATGAAACCCTCATGAAACAGCAACCGCCACTCTGTCCAGCGATAGCCACTCTTTTGATGCCGAAAACGGTTAATGAGAGATGACGTGGAGCAATCCGGGCTTAACATGGAAAGAACTGATGCTGTTTTCTCTTTATCATCGGGATGGACATCATCCGTCAAAAGAGATTCTTCCATCTTCTGCTTCAAAGCTCCGAAGGAATCTTCCCATCTTTTGTTGACACGAAGAAGCCGTCCGTTGTTATCGGTAATACAGAAAGGATCCGGAGAGAGATCCACGAAATAAGACATAAAGGAAGGAAGAGCCAGGCCTTTCTCATCCATTCTTTCATTATATCATAGGAGAACCCCCGGACAAGGAAAAAAGGGACGGATTACCGTTCGATCCCTTCCCGGGCCAAAAGTCCCGTTCTGTAATAGTGTTTTATTTCTCTCATTTCCGTTACCAGATCGGCGGCTTCTTCCAGGGCAGAAGAAGCCGCCCGTCCTGTGAGGACCACTTCTACCTTTTCATCCCTGTCCTTAAGTCCTTGCAACAGCTCTTCGGCTGAAAAAAAACCGTAATTGACAGCAAAAGTGACTTCGTCAAGAATCACAAGGTCATACAGCCCCTCTTTTAAGATCTCTTTCACTCGTCTTAAACCCTTTCGGGCGGCCGCCTTGTCTTCAGCATCGGCAGGCCGAGTCAAAAAACATCCTTTTCCAAACAATTCAACTGTGATTCGCTCCCATTTGGCCAAGACATCTATTTCATGATAAACGTTGTCTTTGATGAATTGGGCGATAAAAATCCGAAACCCCGCCCCCCAGGCCCTTACGGCCAATCCCACTGCCGCTGTCGTCTTTCCTTTACCGTCTCCTGTGTAGAGGTGAACCATTCCTTTCATCACTTCCCTCTCCTTTCTTCTCCCTATACCTTATCAGAAAAAAAAAAAATAATAATGATTTTCCTCCCTGTTTGATCCTTTTTTATTGACATTTACCCAGTCTGTGGTATTGATACCAAGTTACGCGTTTATGGTGTTCGGCCCTATGAGAAACGGAGGTGTATTATGAAACAGAAACCTTACTCATTCCCCCTCTCTGAGTATATTACTCAGGAAAAGTTCAATACTATCAAAAAGATGGCTTCCAGCAAAAAAACACCCTTTCTTGTTATTGACTTGGATATCATCAAGAGAAATTTCATGGAATTAAAAGGACATCTTCCTTTCGCCAAGATCCATTATGCTGTCAAGGCCAATCCTCATGATAATGTGTTAAAATTGCTCTATAGTTTAGGCTCCAATTTTGATGTCGCTTCAGTCTATGAGCTGGATCAACTCCTCCGGCTGGGTATCACCCCGGACCGTATGCTTTACGGAAACACCATAAAAAAGAAAGAAAATATTCAATACTTTTATGAAAAAGGAGTCCGTCTTTTCGCCACAGATTGTGAAACGGATTTAAATAATATCGCGACCTTTGCCCCGGGCTCCCGAGTTTTTTTCAGACTGCTGACTGACGGCAGCGGCGCCGACTGGCCTCTTTCAAGAAAATTCGGGACTCATCCCGATATTGTATTTGATCTCATCAAACAAGCAAAGAAACTGGATGTCATTCCTTATGGGCTCTCTTTTCATGTGGGATCCCAACAGCGGGATATCGGCCAATGGGATAACGCTATCAGTCAATGCTATTATCTTTTTGAATCCGCCAAAGACATCGGTGTCGAACTCGGAATGATCAATTTAGGCGGCGGTTTTCCCGCCCATTATAATGAACCGACAGCAGAGACAAATATCTATGCGCAAGAGATCGAGCGTTTCTTGCGGGAAGATTTCGGAGAGAATATGCCTGAAATCATTTTAGAGCCGGGCCGTTCACTGACCGGTGATGCCGGTGTTATCGTTGCAGAAGTCATTATGACAGAAAAAAAGGCTAAGCATAACCCCTATAAGTGGATGTATCTGGATATCGGCATGTTCGGGGGGATGATTGAGACAATAAACGAATCCATCAAATACCCTATTTATATTGAAAAAGAGGGATTGGAATCAGAATATATTATTGCCGGGCCGACCTGTGACAGCATGGATATCCTCTATGAAGACTATAAGTATCCTTTTCCCTCGACCACAACCGGCGGCGACAAAGTCTATATTTTTACAACCGGAGCTTACACACAAAGTTACAGTTCTGTTTATTTTAACGGATTTCCCCCCTTGGAGGCTTATACAATCGGAGGATAACACCTATAATTTATAATAAATATTCTTAATTAAGGGGGTTTTATTAAGGCAAAACCCCCTTAGGCCTTTTCTTTTTCTGTTTTTTGTTGGACATACCTAATATTTTATTCTATATTCAAGGCAGGCAAATGATTACATCTCAAAGGAGGGCCTCGTCATGTCCTACCGTATCTCCCTTATTCTCTTCATCTCTGTTTTTCTATTATCAGCTTACACCCCGCCAAAGACACCCCTTTCAAGTTTGCCCGCCGGTACACCGGGGCCCGTAAAAACAGGTGTTGCCGGACTTTTTTCCACCGACCCTGACGACCTTGCTTTGGCACTGATTACATTACAGGAAGCCGGTTCGCAGGGAATCAATGCGGCACCGTTCCTTATGGATCTTCTTGATGATACAACAGATTTGCGGGTTCAGGGCCTTCAAACGGTATCTGATGAAGCGGCCCGGGCTCTTATCGCCATAGGGCCGTCTATAGAAGCCTCTGTGGCCCGGCTTTTATCTTCCTCCAAACCTCCGGTCAGGGCAAAAGCGGCTTTCATTTTGGGCCAATGGTCCAGTTCAGTCGGAATTGACCGCCTTCATATAATGGCTCTGAACGAGTCCCATCCTGAAGTCCGGATTAACGTTATTCAATCATTGGGTAAAATTAAGAACCGCAGCAGTATCCAGCCTCTTCTCTCTCTTCTGTCCGTAAAAGATGAAATGGCTGCTCAGGCTGTCGTCAACGCTTTGGCTGCTTTCGGATACACGGCGATCAAACCTTTGACCTACAACCTGGCCTCCCCCGACACCATGAAACGGGCCAATGCTGCACGAGCCTTGGGCCTCATCGGCGACACTCTTTGTCTTAACGACATCAAGTCTTTAATTCATGATAAAGAGGCTCCTATCCGCCTGGCCGCTGCTGAAGCGTTAGGTTCTATTCGTTTGAACGATGCGATTGAGCCGCTGATCACTATGCTGAGTGATTCTGATCAGAAAGTCAGCCGGCAGGCTGTTATATCTTTGGGACGCTATCCCCATGACCGCATTATCATACCTCTGGTCGAGCATTTACCCGAATTTGACGAAAACACTGCCATCGAAGCGGGAAATTTGATCAAGGAAATGGAACCTTCCGTCACAAGAGACGCCTTAAATCATGGCCTTCAATCTCAAAACCCTCAAACAGTACGCCATATTTTAACATTAATTTCCGAGACGAAATGGGCCGGGTTCACCGATAGGATCATTGCGTTGATCTCCTCCGGGCATCCCACGGGAATCAAACTCCAGGCGATGGAGACCCTTATTGCCCTGGCTGATAAAAAAGCCATATCCGTTATGCAATCGGCCGTCAAATCGCCTGACAAACGTATTTCGGCCCGGGCTGTATCGGCTCTTTTGACTTTTAATGATGTCTCCCGGGAAACAGCAACGCTTGTCGAGGAACTTCTGAAAGACAGTGACCCCCAGATCAGGCTCATGGTGGCCAAAGCTCTGCCCTTTACGGACTCTTACCGCCTGACACCTGTGATGAGTGACGCACTGTCCCAAAGTCCCTATCCGGAAATCAAAGTTTTTTCCCTTAAAAGTCTCGGGCGCATGCAATACTCAAAAGCCCTTCCCCGTATTTCCCCCCTGATAAACGACCCCAACGAATCCGTTCGTGAAGCCGCAACTGAAGCTTTAGTTGAGATCGGGGACGAGTCTGCCAAAGATATTTTTATAACCTATTTAACCGATGATAACCCGGTGATCAGATCCCTCTGCGCCCGTGGTTTATCCCGTCTTAATAATACAGAGTCGATTCCGCTTCTCATCAAAACATTAGACGATGAAGACGCCAAAGTAAGAACTGAAGCCGTATCAGCGTTGGGACAATTAAAAGCCAAAGAAGCCTTAAACCCTGTTATTAACATTTTCTATAATGATCCTGAGGAAAAGCCCCGGGCAGCGGCTATCGAAGCCATCAGCCTTATCGATACATCTCTGACTCAGTCCTTTATCATCGACGGATTAAAAAGCAAAAATCCGGTGATCAAGCAAGCGGCCATATCTGCGGCATCCCGTTACCCCAAAAATAAAGACATCATGTCTTATTTGGCCGGCCTTTTGAACCATGACCTTTCTTCCGTGCGCCAGTCGGCCCAAGAGAGCCTGACAAAAGGGTCAGGCAAAAAATATTCCACAGCAGAAGAGTGGATGAAATGGAGCCTCTCTCTTTAACATCCTGATGCAGTGAAAACCTTTCCCAAAGGCTTTCTTTATTTTTTCGTTGACAAATTCACAAAAAGTTTTATGATTTATTTGAAAGTAACTTGCTTACAATATAATAATAAGGAGGGTTTTCATGGGAAAAAAGAGCGTACAGGAATGGGCGGATGATGTTGTCAAAAACGACGAAATTGACCGTTATCTGGACAGCGGAAAGGATTTTATTGATCATGAGGCCATCGAAAGTCATTTGAGCCAAAATCAAAATCCGGATAAAATAAAGATACGCGATATTATCCAAAAATCTCTCTCTATCCAGCGTCTCGACCCTGATGAGACAGCGGCTCTGCTTCACGTCCGGGATAAAGAGCTCCGTGAAGAGATGGCAGCAGCAGCTCTTGAAGTAAAACGGAAAGTCTATGACAATCGCATTGTCATCTTTGCCCCCCTTTACTGCAGCAATGTCTGTGTGAACAACTGTCTCTATTGCGGGTTCAGAAAAGACAATACGCATGAAAAACGACGCGTCCTTACACCAGATGAAGTCCGTAAAGAAGCACAGGCCCTGGTCAAAATGGGCCATAAACGTTTGATTGCCGTTTACGGCGAACACCCGCTTTCCGATGCCGATTATATGGCAGAGACAATTAAAGCGATCTACGAAGTCAATGAAAAGACAAGAAAAGGCACAGGCTCGATCCGTCGGGTCAATGTCAATGCCGCTCCCCTTTCTATTGAAGATTTTAAAAAACTCTGGAAAGCAGGAATCGGCACGTTTCAAGTCTTTCAGGAGACGTATCACCGTCCCACTTATCAGAAGATGCATCCCACAGGACCAAAATCTGACTATCGGTGGCGTCTTTATACTCATCACAGAGCCATGGAAGCGGGCATTGATGATGTGGCGATCGGAGCTCTCTTCGGGCTTTACCGCTGGCGCTATGATGTCATGGGCCTGTTGTATCATGCTATCGACCTGGAAGAGAAATTTGACGGGATCGGTCCTCACACCGTTTCCTTTCCCCGGTTAATGCCCGCTGATAATGCGCCCTATTCTGAACATACGGAACATCTCGTCTCTGATGATGATTTCAAACATCTTGTGACAGTCCTCCGCCTCTCTATTCCCTACACCGGCATGATCATTACAGCCCGGGAGCGGCCTGAATTACGCAAAGAAGTCATTAAGCTGGGCTGCACACAGACTGACGCATCAACACGTATCGGTTTAGGAGCTTATTCTGAGCAGTATGACCGTCAGGAAAAGGACCGTCAGCAATTTGTGCTGGGTGATACCCGTGAATTAGACGATGTTGTCCGTGAATTGGCAGAACTCGGGATGATCTCTTCCTTTTGCACAGCCGGTTATCGATGCGGAAGAACAGGGGACAAGATCATGGGCTTGCTCAAATGCGGAACAGAGGGTAAATTTTGTAAATTAAATGCTGTTCTGACATTCAGAGAATGGCTTGATGATTTTTCTTCTCCCGAAACGCAAAAGATCGGAGAAGCGCTGATAAAGAAAGAGATCGACGAGATCCATAAAGACCCCTTCTTCGCCAATAACCCTCTCTTAAAAGAATTTGAAGAATACTACACCCGTGTTTCCGGGGGCGAACGTGACCTCTTTTTATAAGCGGCTGGAAAGAACATCTTGTGAAAGCCCGGATTTTGACACCTTTATTCGCACTGTTACTCGGCTTTTTTCGGAAGAATATTCCTGCACGGCTCTTTTTTGTGAAATATTCGGGAAAAGATGGTCCTATCTGACCGGAACAGGCAATCTTCCGGCGGGAGCGGCTCGCCGGGAAACCTTTAAGGCTGTCTCCCGTCAATTCGGAATTTTGATTTTCCCTGATCCCGGAGACCGTTTTCAATGGGAAAGCGCCAAACCGGTTCTCATTCACTCTTTTACTCTTTTTCTTGATCAACAGAAATAAAAAAAAGGGCGGCCTTAAAGCCGCCCCTTTTCATCGTCTTTTTTTTAACTTCAATGTCCGTGCTTATGTGTGATTTCTCTGACGGCATCACCGGAGACAACACTTCTTTCCACATAATTGGTATGGAGAAGCTTGTGTGCCTTCTTGGATCCGGGTTCACTCAGAAACTCCTTATAGATGTTCAGGATCGCTTCATTGTGATGAGAACAGCGTTTAGGCAGTGATGAGTCCTCCTGATAGAGTCCTTCGCCGCGGCGGGCCCTCATAGCGATGGAACTGCCGTAAGGCTGTCCTCCGCCCCCGACACATCCGCCGGGACAAGCCATGATCTCAATGAAAACATATTCGCTTTTCCCTGTCTCTTCCAGCTGTTTATTGACTTTCGTTAAAAGCTCCCTGGCATTGCCGAGGCCGTGAGCAACGGCGACTTTGACTTTCCCTACACCGGGGATCTCCAATTCTGCTTCTTTGATTCCCTCCATGCCGCGCACAGGTTTAATATCGACATTATTCATATCTTTTTTGGTCAAAAGATAGTACGCAGAACGGACGGCCGCTTCCATAACACCTCCGGTGGCACCGAAGATCGTCGCCGCACCTGTATAATCAGCCAAAGCATGGTAGGGCTTTTCCTCAGGAAGGTTTTTAAAATCAAGGCCGGCTTCTCGGATCATGCGGACAAATTCCCGTGTGGTCAGGACATAATCCACATCCTGATACCCGCTATCCCTCATCTCAGGCCGCTGAGCTTCGAACTTTTTCGCCGTACACGGCATAATAGAGACGGAAACGATCTTTGCAGGGTCGATGCCGCTCTTTTCCGCGTAATAAGTCTTCGTCAACGCTCCCATCATCTGCTGCGGTGATTTCGCCGTTGAGGTGTTTTCCCCAAGGTTCGGGAAAAAGGTCTCCATAAACTTGACCCATCCCGGTGAACAGGAAGTGATCAGGGGTAGTTTGCCGCCCTTTTGAATTCGCTGAACAAGCTCTGTCCCTTCTTCCATGATCGTCAGGTCCGCAGAAAAATTAGTATCAAATATGGCGTCAAAACCGATGCGTTTCAGCGCTGAATACATTTTTCCGACAGTCACGGATCCGATTTCCATGCCAAATTCTTCTCCGATTGAAGCACGGATAGCCGGAGCTTCCTGAACGACGACATGTTTTTCAGGATCAAGAATAGCATCCCATACCGCCTCCAGATGGCTTTGTTCACGCAAAGCGCCGGTGGGGCAATAAACGATACACTGGCCGCAATTGACACAGGGGCTGACTCCCATACCCGCAGAAAAAGCGGTATCCACATGGGCATCGAATCCGCGGTCTGCAATCTCGATCGCATGCACTGTCTGTATTTCATCACAGACAGTCACGCAGCGGCCGCAAAGAATACATTTGTCAGGGTCGCGGACGATGGCGACACTGGTCTTGTCCTCAGGCCTGTGATCTAAGATCTTCTCGTACATATGCATATCCACACCTAAATCATTGGCCAGTTTCTGCAGTTCACATTTTTCATTGGCTGCGCAAGAAGGGCAGTCCACATTATGATTAGAGAGAATAAGGCCTATTACGGCTTTTCTGCGTTCTCTCAAAGTCTTAGAATTGGTAATGACCTTCATTCCCGGAGCCACCGGTGTACAACAAGCTCTCTGCATACCCGGGCGCCCTTCATACTCAATAACACAAACGCCACAAGCGGCCGTCGGGGGCAGATCCTGATGATAACACAATGTGGGAATATTTTTCCCGGCCTCTTTGGCTGCATTCAAAATGGTTGTCCCCTCGGGAACTTCCACCTCTGTGCCGTCGATATACAATTTGACCATTTCAGCCATAATCAAATCCTCCTTACCGTAAATTCCTATGGTTTAAAGCAGAGCTGCACTTCATTTGTGCTCTGCTCCGTTCATCCTGCAAATATCCTTCATGCATACTTTTCTCCGGATATGCTCCTCTATCTCATCCTTAAAAAACTTATCAGCGGTGTGAATCACCAAATAGGGAGATTGTCCCAAAGCGCATAAAGCCGTCGTGCTCATGGCTTCAGACAATGTCAGCATCTGATCCAGATCCTCGTCCGTCCCCTGTCCCGAATAGATCTTGTCCGCCAGCATGTACAGCTGCGCTGTTCCGATCCGGCAGGGAGAGCATTTGCCGCAGGATTCATGTTTAAAGAAAAAGAGGATGTTGCGGAGCATATCCACAATACAGCTCTCTTCATTCATGACAAGAATAGCTCCTGAGCCCAAAACGGCTTTATATTCACCCAGATGGTCATAATCCATGCGCACATCCAGCATTTCTTCATTGAGGAAAGCCCCTGCAGCACCGCCGACCAGGGCGCACTTGAATTTTCCGCCTTTTACGCCTCCTGCGTATTTATAGATGATATCGCGTAAGGTCGTTCCCATTTCGACCTCTATCAACCCGGGATTATGCACATGGCCCAAAATCGTATAGACTTTTGTTCCGGAAGACTTTTCCGTTCCAATGGATTTATACCAATCGGCACCGTTAAGGATTATCGCAGGGACATTGGAAAGTGTCTCGACATTGTTGACCACTGTGGGCTGCTGCCATAATCCCTGAACTCCCGGGAAAGGCGGTTTGACACGCGGATTGCCGCGTCCCCCTTCCAAAGAGTTGATCAGGGCGGTCTCTTCACCGCAGACATACGCCCCGGCTCCCTTTTTGATCTCGACATCAAACGAAAATCCCGATCCGAAAATATCCTGTCCTAAAAGTCCGTATTTTCTGGCATCTTCAATCGCTTTTTGCGTCCTGTTAATTGATAAGGTATACTCTCCGCGTATATAAATAAAGCCTTTTTCTGCTCCGATGGCATAGGCTGCAATGGCCATTCCTTCCAAGAGCTTATGGGGATCGCCTTCCATAATCAAACGGTCTTTGAATGTCCCCGGCTCGCCTTCATCGGCATTGCAGACCAGATATTTAGGTTTATTCTTCAGGGGGGCGGTAAAAGACCATTTGAGTCCAGTGGGAAAACCGGCTCCGCCCCGGCCTCTGAGGCCGCTTTTTTTAACAATGTCGATGATCTCTTCGGGCTTATGCTCCGTCAACGCTTTCCCCAGGGCTTCATAGCCGTTTACGGCGATATACTCATCAATACTTTCAGGATTAATGAGCCCGGAATTACCCAAGACCACACGGGTCTGCTTTTTGAGCTCCTGAGCCGTTTCCCTGAAAGAGATCACACTCTGATCGATTTTCCCCGTAAACTCCAGACGTTTAACCGGGCGCCCTTTCAGCAAATGCTCGTTGGCGATCTCACGGACATCCTCAGGAGTCACATTGACATAGGTCACATCGTCAGGCTGGATCAGAATGACCACACCTTTGCCCATAATACCCATGGTCCCTGTCTCTACGACCATGATCTCCCGTGACAGATCCAATTCCTCTAAAATGCGTTTCAATTCCGTTTCGACTTTTCTGGCACCGGCGATAAGTGTATCTTCATCTATACTGATCAAGACATATTTTGTTATCAGGCTCATATAATCCCCTCCCTGTAATCCTTAATGATTTTGCGGAGTTTTTTCGGATTCAGGTTTCCGTAAACCTCTTCATCGATCATCATGGCCGGAGCCACGCCGCAAACACCTAAACAGGAGGTAATCTCCAAAGTAAAAAGCATATCAGGTGTCGTCTGCCCTACATCGATGCCCAACTCATCCCTGAGAAGGTCAAGAATGCTTTCCGACCCCATCAAATGGCATGGAGGAGAATCGCAGAGCCGGATCACATGCTTCCCCCGGGGCTTTTGCGAAATCATGGAATAGAAGGTGGCCGTACCGTAGACCTTAGAGTAGGGCAAGTCTAAGAAATCAGCTATTTCCTCCATATCTTCCTCTGTGACATAATTATACGGGCTGGCATCCTGAATATCATGCAGGATATAGAGCAGATTATCAGGCCTCGCCTCGTATTTCCTGAGTATTTCCTTTCGTTTCATACCATCTCCCCTTTCAGTCTTATCGGAGAGGAAGAAGTGGCAGCTTCCTTCCTCTCTTTATCATGCTCAGTTTTCCCCTGAAAGACGCATGACAGCGCCGAAGGGACAAACATCATAACAGTTTCCGCAGGATATACATTTTTCCTGTTGAATCTCATGGACAACTCCGCGCTCTCCCTTAATGGCATCCACCGGGCATTTTTGAGCGCATAGAGTACAGGCTTTGCAAGCATCTTTGTTGATTTCATAGGAAATCAAGTCTTTACAGACAAGAGCCCGGCATTTTTTTTCAAAAATATGCTCTTCGTATTCATGCCTGAAAAATTTGATCGTTGAAAGAACAGGGTTGGGAGCGGTCTGTCCCAAGCCGCAGAGGGCTGTCGCCTTGATCGTTTTCCCCAAGGTTTCCAGAGCTTCGATATCTTCCTCTTCTCCCTCGCCTTTTGTGATCTTATCCAAAATCCCGTACATCTGTTTCAACCCGACACGGCACGGAACACATTTCCCGCATGATTCAAAACAGGTGAAATCCAGAAAGAATTTTGCTGTGTTGACCATGCACGCTGTTTCATCCATGGCGATGACTCCGCCGGAGCCCATCATCGCACCTAAAGCCGTAAGTGATTCATAGTCAATGGGGGTATCGAAATACTCAGGAGTTACACATCCTCCCGAAGGCCCGCCCAGCTGAACGGCCTTGATCTCATGCCCTTCAGGCGCTCCGCCCCCGATGTCATAGATCAACTCACGGATCGTCGTCCCCATGGGAACTTCTGCTAATCCTGTATTTTTTATAGTTCCCGAAAGGGCAAAGACTTTGGTGCCCTTACTGGTCTCTGTTCCGATTTTGGCCATCCAGGCACCGCCGTTGAGGATAATATGGCGGACATTGGCATAGGTCTCCACATTATTCAGAACTGTAGGTTTCCCCCAGACACCTGATGCAGACGGATAAGGCGGCCGGGGCCGCGGAGTACCCCGTTTCCCTTCAATGGAGTGAATAAGAGCCGTCTCTTCTCCGCAAACAAAGGCTCCGGCACCGACACGGACTTCAAGATCAAAGCTAAAATCTGTCTGAAATATGTTTTCACCTAAAAATCCGGTTTCTTTGGCTTGGGCAATTGCCTTCTCCAGGCGCTCAATTGCCAGGGGGTATTCGGCCCGCACATAAATGTAGCCTTTGGATGCTCCGACCACATAGCCGGCAATAGCCATGCCTTCGATCAACGTATGAGGATCCCCTTCAATGACCGAACGGTCCATAAAAGCTCCCGGATCCCCTTCATCGGCATTGCAGATCACATATTTTTCTTTGCTTTTTTCGTTTTTTGTAAACATCCATTTCAGATGTGTGGGAAATCCTCCGCCTCCGCGGCCCCGAAGTCCGCTGATCTTGATCTCATCCAAGACACTGTCCGGATTCATCTCGGTAAGGGCTTTTCCCAAAGCTTCATAACCGCCCACGGCAATATATTCATCCAGGCTTTCCGGATCGATACTGCCGCAATTCGCCAGCACGATCTTATATTGTTTTTTGAAATAATCGACATCCCTGCTTTTGTGGACCAATTCATCTGTCAAGGGTGATTTATACATCAGACGTTCGACCGGGCGGCCTTTAAGAAAATGCTGTTCGACGATCTCCCTGACATCGGCTACTTGAACCTTTTTATACAATGTCTCATCAGGATACACCAAAAGAACCGGCCCTAACTGACACGGCCCCATGCATCCTGTCTCAATGACTTTGATCTCTCGCTTTAAATCCAGCCTTTCGATCTCAGCTAACAAAGCCTCTTTGACTTTCAGGCTGTTATTGGATATGCAGGATGCACCGCTGCATACCAGCACATTCATTCTGTGAGCCATAGTTCAATCCTCCTCGTTCCCCTATTTTTCCTCCATGGAAATCAGGTAATCATCAACAGCCTTTCCGTTCACAATATGCTCTTCGACAACCTTTTTCACCTTTGAAGGGTTCATATCGCCATAGACGATGACGGGTTTTTTCTCTTCATGGATCTCCACAATAGGCTCCATGGAACTCATTCCCTTTTCCCCGGTCTGGGTCACGATAACATCAGTAAGGTTTTTTTGATTGATCTCATTGATAAAAGTCTTCAGGACCTCCCGGGCACCGGCTGCAATACCTGAAGTCCCCATACCCACGACGACCTTGATACGCGCATCCTTGGAGCGAAGTTGAATTTCTTTTTGAGCCTTTTCCCTTAATTTTCTCAATTCTTCAAGATTTTTCATAAGATTACCTCCCGCCTTTTAACCTAAAGAGCGATATTTTTTTAAGATTTCAGTGACTTTCTTCCGATCGACATGACCGTAGACATCTTCATTGACCATAAGTACCGGAGCAAGACCGCAAGCGCCGAAACACCGGGCTGTCGTTAAAGTAAAAAGATTGTCCTCTGTGGTCTCCCCTTCACCGACTTTCAGCTCGTCTTTAAAATAATCGACGACTTTTCCTGCGCCTTTGACATAACAGGCTGTTCCCATACAGACATTGATCACATACTTTCCCCGGGGTGTCATACTGAAAAAATTGTAAAAAGTAACGACCCCGTATACGGTGCTTAAGGGGATATCCAACTCCCGTGAAATAAAAGCCTGCACTTCCATGGGTAAATAGCCAAAGATCCCCTGGGCCTTGTGAAGTACATTAATCAAGGGGCCGGGCATATTCCGGACTGACTCAATATAGGCGCCGAGTTCGCGATATTGCTCATTGTCGGGAATATGGATTTTCAACGCTTCCATAAAAATCCTCCTTCCGGTGAAAACAAAAATGTCCCAAAATGTTATATAAAGCTAACATACATGCTTTCATATTGTTACCAAAATCACTATACTGACCCCTTTTATAAAAGCAATAGTTTTTTTAAGATTTGTGAAAAAAAAAGCTATATATCGATAAACGGCGATATATGTCAGATCATTTCAAAAAACGCACGCTTTAGAGAAAATCGTTTTTTTTTTCAGAACCCATATTCCAGAGATGCGGAAACCCCCCATCTTTTGCTGTCATTTTCCGGAAAAGCAGGATACTCGATGATGCGGTATCCCCCCTCCACAGAAAAAATATACTTAAACAATAGATTATAATGGGCCCCGAAAGAGATGTCAGCCTGATTGTAATTAGCATTCATTTCATCTTCAATAAAGAACTCTTTCCATTCATAGGAAATATCACAATTCAAAGTCAGAGAACGCCCCAATTCCCGGGAGATCTCCCCGTAAAGGCTGTTGATATAGTTACTGTTTTTCGCTTCCGGATAAGTGGTATGAGCCAGGTCTTCAATCTTTTGCAACTCCCACATATTCCCGATATAAAGACTCCAGGGGCCGGACCATATCGACCAGGAGCCTTCGGCGACATAATAGGAGTATGACAGGCGGCTCTCGGAGTCTTCAACGAAATCCTTTTTTCCTGTTTTTACAATGATTGTCAGGGGATTTGCAAAAAAGTTCCACTCCATGCCCCCTTCCCATTGGAGATAATCGCCGAGCCCCTCTTTTTCACGGTAGAGGATCACTTCACCCAAAAGAAAGGGTGTCAAGGAAGAGTTTATTTTATATCCGGCCCGGAGAGACATATCCCCCCGATAATAATCATCCAGCTCCTCTGTAGAAAAGGCATATGAACGATGGGAGAGGCCGCCGGATGTATTCAATACCCATGACCCGGGATAAAAATACCCGTTGATAAGAAGATCGGCTCCTGTATAATCAGGGGTCACGTCCCCTTTATAATCTCTTCGTTCTCCCTGTAAAGAAAGATAGATGTCTCCCAGGCCGGCAGAAACCCGTCCGTTAAAATGATGATAATCGGAAAGGCCGAGTTCTTCACGGCTGTAATCGGAATAATCATAAGAAATGCTTCCGCTCCAGTATCCTCCCTTTTCCCGATATCGGGTTGATGAAAGGAAAAACTGAAGGGTAGAGTTGTTATTATCGGTTTCGGTAATATCATCCCTTTTGATGTAAGACAGTGCTGTGTAGAGATTTCCCCAAAAAGAATGATTCCCGGTATAGGAAAGGCGGCCGCTGGCTTCATCATAAAAGTCGTCTCTTCTCATCTCAGCATAAACGGTCCATAAAGACTCGCCGCGAGCCCAGTTGAGGGTCAGCCCTCCCTGGGCATAAGCGCTCATCTCTTCGATTTCTGTGCCGTCTATCTCCTCCCGGATGACAGAATCATATCCGCCTCCGGCCGTAACGCTGCCGTCTAAGGCCGGCAGCACAGGCACGAAGGCCGTCAATACAATAAAAACCATAAAAAGGTTCTTCAGCGGTTTCATCAGAGCAGACTCCTTCCTTCACTGGTTAAGAGAAAGTTCTTGATCAAAATCAGTTCTTTGCGGATCTGGCCGAAATTCATTATCACCATGCAACAGCCCTTTTTGATGCTAAAATTATTCAGAAGCCGGCTCATCTCGTCATACTCCTTTAAAATACGCGGAGAGGTATAGAAGACGCCTTTCTGCCTGGCATCACGTACCAATTTTTCATAAGAAGAAAACGTGTTGCGCAATGCTTCATACTCCCGGATCAATCGATCCCACATCCGGGCCTGTGCTTCATATTGGGCCAGGTTTTGCCCGGTCTGTACAGCATTGACAGCCTGTTCGATCCACAGAGCGGCTGAATCCGTTTGACTTGAAAAAGCCTCTAATGTCTGTTTAAAGACAAAGATCCGGTTCCTGACACGGGCCATCTGCTCAAAAGCCCCCTTTTCAAAAGCAATGATCTCCTTTAAAAGGGGCAAACTGTTATACAGACGCTCGGCTTGTTTCAAAAGCTGATCAGCTTCTCTTTTGGCATTCAGCTGTTTCAGTTCGTCGGTTAATCCGAAATAGCGTTCTTGAAAACGGGCGGTATTAAGCGCTAAAAGATGAAAATCGACAGCTGAGCCGGAGATGTTAAGTTTTTCCTCCCATTTTTCAATTTCCTGCTCTAAAAGAGAAAGCACCAGGCTTTCCTGCTTTGCATCTGTATCAGAGCGGTATTTTTCCCTTAATTGAATCATTCTTTTTTCAAATGCTTCATATTCTTCCCATGGAAAATTTCGCTCATTGACAAAACGCGCGATCAGATCCTCTTCCCGGCTTAAAGCTTCAAAGGTTTCAGGATCGAATTTCTGTTCTAAGGTAACAAGTTTTTTTAAGGCATCAGCCGTCAACCGCTCGAATTCCTTTTGAAGCTGTTGAAATGAAGAAACCCGTTCTTCCAAAGGCTTCATATCCAAATCATCCGAAGAAATATCCAGGCTGCGGACTTTTTCCCTCAACCGGGCGACATCCTGAATATAAAAGAAGATTTCGGCCCCGTCAGGAGATGCGGCCAGCTCCCGCCCCGTTATCATCAAGCGCCTATACTCTTCTCTGAGTTCAGCAGATACCTCGACACTCTCTTCCCCGAATTCTTCAAATCCTTCTTGACTGGTCCGGGTTTCGGGTTCCGAGATTATTCCGTCTGCTCCGACACGTCTTTTAAACCCTGCATTTAACAGCGCCTCGACCCCTTCGGGATTGCGAACATAGACTTCACCCTCTTCGCATTCCACCTCCATCCCCGATGCAGCATCCAGTCGGACACCGAAGGCCGTTCCTCTGACCCCGGCTGTCCCGAAACGGGTCTCCACTTCAAACTTTTCGGCAACAAGTTTTTTTGCTTTGACCCAGAGACGCCCCAATGTCTGGCGAATCCCTTTACTTTTCTCCTCAAAAGCTTGAATTTCCAAGGTTGTGTTCTTATCCATTTTCAAAAGAATTTTATCGCTCATACTGATTTCAGCATAACTGTTGTCTCCTGTACGGATCGTATCTCCTACGGCTAAGCCCTCTCCGGCTTTGAGCGGGATCTCCCCGCTCTCTTCGATTAAAAAAAGACGGCCAAGAATATACTCTACCCGGGCCGTTTCTTTGGGAGGAGAAAGATCCTTTAAGGAGAAAAGGC
>DSCS01000048.1 GCA_011048995.1 Bacillota bacterium | reverse complement strand
AGAGGATAATTTTTCAGGACTTGTGTTTGTGAAAAATCCTATCAAAAGGATTTAGTATAGGGGGCACGACCCCTAAATTCAGGGGATTGCCTGATTGACAAGACCTTTCAGCCCTATAACATAGATAATAATCACTCCTTGAGCGCGCAAAGGGAAGAAAGGAGGTGAGAGGATGAAAAAGGTGATTGTTTTTATCCTCATGTTCGGGCTTCTTTTAGCTCCTGCAACAAACCTTTTTGCAGAAGATGATAATTACACAATGCAGGATGCCAAAGATGATCTTAATGAATGCCTGGATCATGCCGAATCTAATCTTGGTGAGCTGGCATGTGGTGTTATCTACCTCATTGATGTCGGTAGAGCTATCTTCAGTTGAGCCAATTCCCCTCCGTTTTTAAGAACGGAGGGGAAATTATAACTCGAAAGGGGATGTCGTGAAGTTTCATTTTATTGTCTTGATATTGTTTTTAGCCTTATCTCAGCTTACACAATGTGTTTCCGGAGAACAAGGGGGGTATGATAATTCCAGTCAAAAAGATGATGATCTACTTGGAAATGACGATGCACTTATAGAAGCTGGTCACGAGGAAATGAATAAGATTATTAAAATCAACCAGAGCAATTTTAGAACGAAATTCTCTTTTATGGAGGTTGTTTTTCAGGAGAAAAAAGAAGGAGAACTGGATAAAGAGTATCAGATTGATCTTCCGTATTCTTTAACTCTTTGGGGGTCTTCAAAAAAAGTATTAATAAGTGAAGATCGCCTGTTGATGGGACCGACTCTTTTTTATGGGTACGTGATGGATTTAACGAATGGGATAAGAATATTCAAATCAGAAGAAAAGCGTAAATATTATGATATGGAAGTTTCAGGAGATGATCTGTATGTTTTGAATGCTCCCCTTAAAACAATACACAAAATATCTTTGAATTCAGGACAGAAAAGGGGCACGATTAAGTTGGAAGAAAAATGTCGGGAGTTTATCTTTTGGAATGATTTTCTTTTAACGGATAATTATTATTCTGGAAAAGGAGAGCCTGCTCTATTGGTTTATAAGCAGGATGGGACATATGTCAAGTGTGCTGGAAAAAGAAAATCATTTGACAGCGTAGTCAATTCGGTTCGTTTTTTCTCATCAGGTGACAGACTCTTTGTCATCTGGCCTTTCCAAAACCGGATGGAGACCTATGATGAAAGGTTTCAGCAAGTCGGTTCCTACAGCATCGATATGGTTAACAAAACTGAGTTTTCTCCTGAGGATGAAATTCAACATATCAAGGCCTTTTGCATCGAGGGCGACGACCTCTATTATACGGTGAATGGAGAGATCAATAAAAAGCTGATTCTTTACAAAAAGAATTTGGAGACAAATAAAACGATGTTCTTCCAAATGGCCCAAGATAGAGAAGATGACATTACCCATATGGTAAGCAACAAGAGGAAAGTATTTTTTGTTTTTGATCTCGGAACCCGGATTATTGCCTGTGTTGACAAGGATGATTTGAAATTTCAGGAGGTTGAAGAGAGATGAAGCTGAAAGCTGCATTTTTATTAATTGTTTTGCCGTTGTTCTTTTCCTGCCGAAAAGAGCAGTTTGACTTTATAGATCTGAAGACAGAAAAAATAACATCAATCAAAGAAGTGAGTGAAATCACTGATGTTACGGTATTAAGTGATTCTTTTGTCATTCTCGATGGATTATCACGGCGTTTGGTTGCATGTGATAAAGAGTTCAAAAATATTGAAGTTATTGCTCGGAGGGGAAAAGGCCCGGGTGAGTTATGGTCAAGGGCCTTATATATGGCTTCAGGTGATAATATTTATATTATTGATCAGAGCCTTCACAGAATTAATATTTTTGACCGATCCGGGTTCATTGACACGATTAATATTCCTCAAGAAGGGTTGTCTCATGACATCACCACCTATAAGACAGATAGGCTTATCTTAGGATTAATCCCTGTGAATACGGATAAGCTATACTCCATTTTTAACATGAAAGAAAAAAAGTTTGAAGAAGACCTTGTCTCTGCAGATCAATATGATAATGCAATGAAAAAGCTTTCGATGAATTATACTGATTCAGTATGTACCGATGATCACCTTTTTGTCGGGTATACGTTTCAAAACAAAATCGCAAAATATGACCTCATTACAGGTGAAAAGATCAAAGAGATAAAACAACCTTTCTTGAACATGGATTCAAAGGCTTATAACGCAGCTGAAAATACCCCGGAGCGTTTTTATGTGACAAAAATGCAAGTTTATAAAAAGAACCTCTATGTCTTATGCTATGACATGAGTTCAATTAACAAGGGGGATGAGCCAAAGATTACAACATATTTATCTGTTTATGATCTTGACCTGAATCGTCAGAAGATCTATACGATTGATAAAAAATTCAGAGTTTTCTTCATCCATGATGATATTGTCTATTTTTTCAGAGAAAATGAAGTATACATCAGCTCCGTTTAAGATTATTTTGGGGTGTTTCCTGTCAGTTATCAGTGTCCTCAGCATCCTTTGGGGGCAGGCTGCTTTAAAAGAAAACTTGACTCAGTATAACGTCGGGTTAATGCAACAGAAGAGCTATCCTCCCTATATATTTATCTATCTCTTTAAAAACATCGGATGTCATTATTGTGAAGAAGAAAAGGCCGTAATAAATAAGCTTTACCAGAAATACAAAGATAAAATCATTTTCATCGGAATCACCGAAGGACATGAAGATAAGGCCCTGGAAAAGATCTATCTCCAAGAAACAGGAATGGATTTTACATATATTTTTCCGGATCCTCATTTTAAACAATGGAAAAAGCTCAACATTCCCACTTTCCCCGCTAAATTCATCATGGACATTAGCGGGCGCGTTCTCTTTTTAGAGACAGACCTGTATCTTTCCGACAGGCCCGAAGGAAGGGAAGGGATCAAGAGATTGCGCACTTTCCTGGATGGATTATGATAAATAGGGGGTCGCGCCCGGCACTCAATGATTATAAGAAGTTTTCCATATTTGTGATTCACCCCTTTCCTGAAAATTTCTTTTTTAATTTTTTTTGTTGAGTGCTGGACGCGACCCCTCTTGACCCGCCCTTGTTTCAGGCGTATAATGCAATTATCCTGTCGAAATTCCCGAAAAGTTTGACCATTAAGGAGTCAGGCAGAAACCAAGGAGGTTTGTGTATTATGGACTCTGTAATGAAAACGTTAACCAACCAATTGAGCGGTGATGCTATTAAAAGTATCAGTTCTCAGCTGGGAGTGAAAGAAAAGACTGCACAAAGCGCCGTCCCCCAAGCGTTGAGCCTGCTTATGGGAGCGTTGGCCAATAATGCATCTAAAAAAGAGGGAGCACAGTCACTGAATCAGGCCCTTGAAAAAGATCATGACGGAACTATCCTGAATGATTTGTCAGGTTTTCTCGGGAATTTCCAAAGCGGTCCCGGAGAAGGGATCCTCAAGCATGTCTTGGGATCCAAATTGGGCGTGGCTGAAGAGCAAATGGGAAAAAGCACAGGACTGGATTCAGGAACTGTGGGGAAACTTCTCATGATGTTGGCTCCTGTTGTTTTAGGTGCATTGGGCAAAACAAAAAAGGAAAACGGCCTGGATGTCAGCGCCTTAGCCGGGCTGCTCAGCTCAGAAAAAAAAGTGGCTGCAAAAACAGCGCCCCAGTCTATGAGTATTTTGACACAATTCCTGGATGCTGACGGAGACGGTGATATCAAAGACGATATCGCTCAAAAGGGGATCGGCTTTTTAGGTAAATTATTAAGCAAAAAGAGACGATAATTATTTTTAACAGACTAATAGCGAATGGAGAATAATTAAAGAATGAGAAAAGGAGGAGAATATGGGACTGTTTGATTTTATCAAAGATGCCGGTGAAAATCTGTTTAAGAAAAAAGGAAGTGAAGCGGCTGAGATTTCAGAGATGCTGAATAAAAACTTCGAGGGTCGTTTGACGGACTTGAAAGTCGATTTCAACAATGGGGCGGTGGCTCTTGCCGGGAAATGTGACTCTTTCTCGACAAAAGAGAAAGCTGTCCTTTTGGCCGGTAATGTGAAAGGTGTGGAAAAAGTCAATGATGAAAAACTGACATACACACCCGAAAGTGTAAGCCAGTTTTACACAATCGTTAAAGGAGATACCTTATCCAAAATTGCAGCGAAATATTACGGGAAAGGCTCGAAGTATCCTGTGATCTTTGAAGCCAATAGAGAAGTCATCAAAGATCCGAATCTCATTTATCCCGGCCAGGTTATCCGTATCCCCAAAATCGAGGGATAATGTTTTTTGAGGAGGGGCGGGTCAGCCCCTCTTTTTTTATTAAAAGGATGAAAACGAAATTATGATCATTTATCAGATGTTCCTAATGAATTTACTCCAGAGGCTCATTCTCATTCCCCTTGAACAAAGAAGAGATCATGAAACTATCTCCCTGCGTTCTTTTTCGCATTAGTGCATTTGGCCGTTTTGACGATGAAGTGTTCTGTGGTGGTTGCCCCCGGAGTTCATAGTGAAAAAGCGGAAGTCTCTGGCCTGCTTTTCATATCCACATGCTTTTTAATATGCTCGAATCAGGTGTAGCCGCTTTATGGGTATTGATAGAAATGTTATGATTTTTCTCTTTACAAGAAGTTCTTTATACGTATAATCACTTTCGAAAAGGGGCTATAGCTCAGCTGGGAGAGCGCTTGACTGGCAGTCAAGAGGTCACGAGTTCGAGTCTCGTTAGCTCCATCGGTTTTGGCAGAACCGTACCGACACTCCTCTTTCCTTTCTTTCCATAGAGCGAAAAGCTCGAAAAAAAGCGCTTCTTTACGAAGCGCTTTTTTTTTTGTCCTTATTCAATGAAAGATCACAGGACGTATTTCAATGAGAAATCTTCTCCGGAAATGCGCTTGAACAGTTCAGGATAAGCATACAGCCCTGACGGCGCTATCACTTCATCGTAAAGGAACCTGGCAAACGCTTCCGGTTTTTCTTCTATTTTGTTGACTCCGGCCTTTTTTTTGAATACCTTTTCCAGCATGGCGCAGGTCACATCTCCCATAAAGTAGTTATGCAGGTAAACAGGATGAGTCGTATGATGGATACGATAAGCCCAGACAGGTTCGTCTCCGTAGGGTGCTGTTGCGCCCAGATCTTGGTCTAAGGTTCGTTTCAGAGTATGGATGTCTTCAGCCGTTTTGATCGGTGTCGTGTAGAGTCGTTGGTCGAAAAGAATCCCCGGGACAGGCTGTAAAATATGGGCTTTTTGCCACTCTTTTAAAGCGCCAAATTGCTTTTCAACCGCTTTAAGGTCATCTCCGAAAAATTGTTGATAAAAGAGGGGTTTGGACATAAATCCACCGAAGAGATTAGCGATGCCTTCAGAGATGATACCGGAAATCCCCATATTAAGAACGACTTTTTCCGGGTCGTTGAGGTAGGAATGCAGGGCGTGCCCCGTTTCATGGAGCAGGACGCGGAACTCATGAAAGCGGTCCTTGATATTGGCCAGGATCCGTGAGTCTTTTGCGGTTTCAATAGGGAAGTTGTAGCCCCATTCCGATTTGTTTTTGCGGGAGAAGAGGTCGTAAGTGATGTTGTAGTCATCCAGGTTGTATCCGAAGTGGGCAAAAAAGGTGCGAATATAATCATAGAAATTTGTCATGTTGATCTGCGTATTCAAAACGGGGGCCAGCCGGCTACGAATATAATCTTTGTCCCAGGGATAAACTGTGTCGTCTTGGAGATATTGTTTTGCGTATTTTGCGCGTACGCGTTTCAATTCCGGAAGTTTTTTATTGACAGCTTTTTCCCAACCCGTAAAAACCTCTTTATTAAGGTCTTGTTTTTCCAAAGACAGGGAGACATAATTCTCAGCGCCGTAGGCTTTAGCATAATCTTTTCGCAAGTTAAGCAAATCAATGAACCCGCCTTCGATCATCGGTTTGTTGACCTGAGCCCGGGCCAGAAAGGCTTTTTTGCGCAGCTCTCTGTCGGGACTTTCAGAAAGAATCTGCTGAATATCCAAGGAGGTGACTTCTTTGCCGTCGATGTGGCTGCGATGGGAGTTCAGGATGCCGGACAGTTTATTGGTAAGGATCTGGGTCTCTTTTGCGATCTTGACGATCTCATCGGACAGATGAAAACTTTCAAAGGATTTAAAGAGGATATCCGCCCGTCGCTTTTCTTCAGGGCCGGCAGCATTGTCCCGGATGGAGCAAAGGGTCTCAAACCTTTTTTTGTCTTTCAGGTAATCTGTGATTTTATCATTGGCCTCTTGGATACCGAAATCATACCCGGTAGTGTAGTAGGCCCAGCCCAAACGGCTTTTCGTGACGTAGAGTTCTTTCAGTTCTTTTCCTATTTGGATAAGCGTTTTGTTGTTGTCTGCCATGACTCCTCCTTGTTTGTCTCAGTATAAAAGAAGAAATGGTTTTGTCAAGTAAATTTCGTATAGCGAAACGAAATGGTATGAAAAAATTGACAGTGTCTTGACCGGAGTGTCGTTCGCTTGTACGATAAAAGGAAAATAAGGAGGCTCAGGACAATGGGGAGACTTTTCTGCTGCTTACTCTCCTTGATTTTTTTCACGGGAGCGTGCCGAATGCAAAGAAGGCCTGTTCAAATCCAGTCAAGCCTGTTCAGTGAAGGGAATCACTGCGAAGGGTTAGCCATAACAGAAAAGGGAACGTTGTTCGGACTTTACTCCTCTAATACGGTCTTTATGGTAGAGGATGATGGACGTCGGAATTATTTTAATCAGTCAATCGGGACAAAACCGTACGAGATCAGCTCTATTACCGCAATCGCTTCAGGAGAAAATCAGATTTGTCTCTATGACAAAGGGAACAGCCGGTTCTCTCTTTATTCGTATGATTATGGGTATCTGGAATCTAAACCGGCTGATGAGAAGGTCGCGGATCTCAAACTTTTCAATGAGATTGTCTACTATATATGTGAAGACGAATGCAAAGAAGACAGGCCTCTGATCAGAACAGCGGGAGAGCAGACGGGGGAGTTTATTTTTCTTGAAAAGGATAAAGAGGCATTGCCCGTCCTTTTTGATATCAGTGAAAACTATGTTCTTTTAGCCTATAAGACGCCTTCAGTGTCTCTCAAGATCTATGAGCGGGACAACGGGACGGTTCACAGAATTCCTTTGCCCGGGAGGGTCCTGAAAGGGCTTAGGAACAGCAGTGGAGACAAGATCGAAGTCTTATCCGATTTGGCACTTGATGAAGAGGCGAAGCTGATCATAGCCGCTTTCTTTAGCGGAGAAAAGCCGGCTCTTCGAAAACAGGAACTGAATCCTTTTATCAGTTTGATGAATCTGAAGGGGCAGGAACTGGCGATGGTTTCTTTTCCTCCGGGTGAACACCAGGAGAGAGTGGAATTAAAAATAGCTGTGAATCGTAAAGAGAGCCTTTTATATGTTTCCGATGGGGCGAATATTTATAAGATCGACTATGAGAAGGTGGCATCCCACCACTAAAAAAAGGAGCATCTGCAATTGGTGACGTGGGGGAGTAAGAAAATCTTTTTGGTCATGTCCACCGGGGGGTGAGAAAATATGTCTTTTTTCGATGAGAAAGCAGCCCTCTCCTACGACAGCTGGTTTCAGACGCCTCTGGGGACTCTGGTGGATGAAGTTGAAAAAAAACTTTTCCTTCAATGTGCCGCGCCGCAACGGGGCGAAAAAGTCCTCGACCTGGGATGCGGGACCGGACATTTTTCGCTTTTTCTCGCGCAGATGGGCTGTGATATCACCGGAGTGGATATCTCGGTGCCCATGCTGAAAGCGGCCCGGGAAAAAAGTGATAATTTACATCTTCCTGTTCATTGGATTCACGCATCACTCGAGGAACTCTCTTTGGAAGAGGAATCTTTCGATCTTGTTTATTCTGTAACGGCTTTTGAGTTTTTAAAAGATCCCCGTAATACAGCTCTGAAAGCCTGGAACCTTGTGAAGAAAGGGGGCCGTCTTGTCATCGCCGTGATCGGAAAAGAAAGTCCCTGGGCCCGCCTTTATGAAGAAAGTGCGCGGAGAGACCAGAACAGTGTCTTTGAAGGGGCGCACTTTTTCACTCCCGAAGAGCTCATGGAGCTCCTTCCGGGAATTAAAGGGGAATATTTTTCAGGCCTCCATTTCGGGCCCGGTTTTGACCCAAAACAGCAAGAGGAAGCCTTAAGGCTCGAACAAGAGGGTGTAAAGGATAGAAAAAGAGAAGGAGGTTTTCTCTGTGGGATCTGGAAAAAGATGTAAAGGGAAGCTATCCTGCCAGGCGGCCCTTTACCCCTTGGGGGAGAAGGAGTATAATGCCGTCATTATTCAAGCCATCAATGCTCTTTCCGAGGTGCCCGGGCTCACCGTGGAATACGGCCCCATGAGCACCTGCTTTACCGGGGAAGAGGAAGCGGTCTTCGAGGGGATAAGGGTTTTGACCCGGGCGGCACGCAAAGAGGGGGCCTTTTCTTTGACGCTTACTCTTTCCAATGTGTGCGGGCTGTAGGACTCAAGAAGAGGGGAGCGGATGATGAGCCGTTTCTATGTGGGAGTCACTGATAATCGATGGTATGATTTTCTTTCCGAAAAAAGACCTGATGAAGTCAATTTTTGGCGGCCCGGGAAATTCCAACAAGTCCACAATATCAAACCTTATGACCTTTTTCTTTTTAAACTTCACAGCCCTTTGGATTATATCGCAGGAGGAGGTTTTTTTGCCCGCCATACAGCTCTTCCCCTGAGCCTCGCCTGGGAAAGCTTCGGGGAGAAGAACGGGGTAACATCATTGGATGAACTCCGGAAAGCTATTCACAAAAAAAGAAAAACAAAGGAGAGAGATCCTGTTATAGGCTGCACGATACTTGTTGAGCCATTCTTTTTTCCCAAGGAACTTTGGATTCCGGTACGGGGCATATGGAACAAAAGCATTGTTTCAGGAAAAGGTTATGAGAGTCAAGAAGAGGAGGGTCAGTTGATATGGAGAGCTGTCTTTGACCGTTTAGGATCATCCATGATTCCCGAAAAAGAAAATATCGGAGCTGATGTTGCTTTTGTGTCCTACGAGGCCAAACGGCGGTTGGGACAGGGGGCTTTCCGGATTTTAGTAACGGATGCATATAAGAGACGATGTGCCATGACCGGGGAGAAGACTCTGCCGGTTTTGGAAGCGGCTCATATTAAACCCGTCTCTCTGGCGGGACAGCATGAAGTCAAAAACGGATTACTGTTACGTTCTGATCTTCATATCCTTTTTGACAAGGGCTATCTGACTGTTGATCGGTCCCATACGATTAATGTGAGCCGCAGGATCAAAGAGGAGTATGAAAACGGAAGAGATTATTATGCTCTGCACGGCAGAAAATTATCAGTTCTGCCTGAGCACCGTGAAGAATACCCTTCAGAAGAGTTTTTAAATTGGCATAATGAAAATATCTATTGCGGTTAAAATCTGATTGTTCTATCTTGCGCGGATTTTCTATAAATTTAATCAAGGGAAACCCTTTTGCCATGGGCTGAGAAATACAGTTGTCTTTTTATCTTTGAGGTAAACAATAGAGTATTGACGGCTTTCTCTATTTTGTTATTATTTGAAAAGAAAGAAGATTTATGAAGAATACGGAAAAAAAGAATATCATTGAATTGATTAATTTAAACAAGTGGGCCGCTCTTCAGGAGATTTTGAAAGAGTGGCATGAAGCGGATGTGGCCGATTTGCTTCTTGAGCTGGATAGTCACAGCCGAATTCTTCTCTTCCGCTCCCTTCCACGCAAATTCAAGGCCATGGTATTTTCTTATCTGGAGCCTCAGGATCAAAAATCACTGTTGTTTGAACTATCTCATCAGGAAACCAGTGAGCTCCTTTCCAATCTTAACCCGGATGACAGAACACTGCTCCTTGAGGAACTTCCTGCTGAGATGACTCGTAAACTGATGGATCTTCTTAGTCCGGAAGATCTTAAGGAGGCTTGGCATCTTTTAGGGTATCCCGAAGAAAGCGTCGGGCGTTTGATGACACCCGACTATGTTTCTGTTTCTGAACATTTAAAAATCTCTGAAGTCATCAAACATATCAGGCGTGTCGGTAAAGATAGTGAAACTATTAATATTATTTATGTTGTTGATAAAGGGAAACACCTTCTTGGAACAGTCAAGCTTCGGGAAGTGATTCTGTGTGAACCCGATCGAGTCATTAAAGATATAATGCATACATCTTTTGGGGTTCTTTCTGCTTTTGATGATCAGGAGAAAGCGGTGTCTATCATCAAGCAGTACGACTTAGTTGCTCTTCCTGTCGTTGATTCTGAAGGGGTTCTCCTTGGTATTGTTACGATTGATGATATTTTGGATATTGCTGAAGATGAGACAACGGAAGATATTCAAAAGGGGGCGTCGGTTGAACCTCTTGGGGTTAGCTACCATAATGCCGGTGTTTTTCTTTTGACAAGAAAACGTGTTGTCTGGCTGATTGCTCTTATTGTAGTCAATCTCTTTTCTTCGGGCGTTATTGCTCTGTACGAAGATGTGATTTCAAAAATCGTCATATTGGCTGCTTTTATCCCTCTTTTAATTGACAGCGGCGGCAATGTCGGGTCTCAATCTGCCACTTTGATGATACGTGCCCTGGTGACAGGGGATATAGAAATGAAAGAATGGTTCGTCACATTGTTGAAAGAACTGCGTGTGGGCTTACTGCTTGGAATAGCAATGGGAGGGCTCAGCTCACTCTTAGGATTCTTCAGGGGAGATTATATGATAGGGTTTGTTTTGGCCGCGACTATGCTGTGTATCGTTCTTGTGGCTAATCTCATAGGAATGTCTCTCCCTTTTGTTTTAGGAAAACTACGCATGGACCCGGCCATGGCCAGCGGACCTCTTATTTCCACTATCATGGATATTCTCGGACTGCTGATTTATTTTTCTATTGCTTCAGCTGTATTACTTTAGCCCTAATAAATAACAATAATCTAAGGAGGTTGAATGGCTGATATTACTGTGGAGATCGTGAAAGAAATAGGAGTTTTATCGGAGTCCAACAAGGGCTGGACCAAGGAACTGAATCTGGTGAGTTGGAATGGCCGTGAGCCCAAATATGATTTGAGAGAGTGGGACCCGGACCATGCAAAGATGAGCAAGGGCATCACCCTGACCAAAGAGGAGGCTATGAAGCTGCGTGATTACCTTAACGGGCTGGATCTTTAACATTGATTATGAAACATGACTTTTTTGCACGGGATTGTATTTTAGTTAAAACTATTTTGCATTCCGCTGCATTTTAGTCGAGTTTTTTTAACCCTTATCCGGATTAATAGTGTCATCGGGCTCCTGCATTTTCAGAATTTTATCTTTTTTTTTGCCCATGTTCGATTATACTTCGACAGAGTGTTGAATAACAGGAGGATATGATGCAGCAATCGATTGTCTTTGCCACTTTGGGTGTAACTCTTTTTCTTTTTATCTGGGGAAAGATTCGACATGACCTTGTGGCCCTCATCGCCCTGTTTATTTTAACATTGACCGGCCTGATCGATCCGCTGGAGGCCTTCTCCGGGTTCGGGCATCCGGCTGTTATCACTGTGGCGGCGGTTCTTATCATCGGCAAGGCCCTTGAACAGTCGGGGTTGGTGGACCTATTGGGAAATATGGTGATGAATATCGGCAAGAGTTTTTTCCTTCAGGTTATTGTGCTCTGTTTTCTTGTGGGAGTCCTGTCCGCTTTTATGAATAATGTGGCTTCCTTGGCGATTATGATGCCTATTGCGATTTTGCTTGCAAAAAAGGCCGGGAAATCTCCCTCTTATATTTTGATGCCCATCTCTTTTTCATCCCTTTTGGGGGGAATGACGACTCTTATCGGGACCCCGCCGAATATTATCGTATCAGCCTTCAGGGCCGAGGAGTTGGGCCGCCCCTTCGGAATGTTTGATTTTTCACCGGTGGGGGGTGTCATCGCTTTAGCGGGAATTATTTTTATCTCACTCATCGGATGGCGTTTTCTCCCTAAACGGACCTCTTCACAATCGTCAGAGAATCTTTTCCGTGTGGACAATTACATCACGGAAGTCAAAGTTTTTTCCCGCTCAAAACTGAAAGGGGTTGCCGTCAACGAGATCAGCTCCGTCACGGATGCCAAAGTCCACTTGGAGAGTATTATACGCAAAGAGAAGACCTTGCGCGCGCCGGATACAAAGGAGTTATTCAAAAGCGGTGACATTGTGAAATTACGGGTCGATGCTCATGACCTGGCCGCTTTTATTGATGATACCGGAGTGAGGCCGGAAGGGTATCGTAAAATAAGGAAAGACGCCAAAAAGGCGGATTACCTGGCAACCATGGAGGTTGTCGTGATGCCGGGATCTTCCCTTATCGGCCATTCGGCAGCAGATTTGAAGCTTCGCTCCCGGTACGGTTTCAGCCTTTTGGCCCTGGCCCGTCCCGGAGGACACGTTAGAACACGGCTGATGACAACACGTTTCAAAAAAGGAGATGTCCTTTTGCTTCAGGGCCGGGAGGAGAGCCTGATGAATGCCATCAAGACCATCTCGTGCCTCCCATTGGCCCAACGGGGGTTGCGGATCGGCTATCAGAAAAAGATCCCGCTGGCCCTGGGGATCTTCGCCCTCTCTGTCTTGTCTGTGGTCACAGGGTTGCTTCCGGTGCAAATGGCGTTTCCGATAGCGGCTGTTCTCATGATCTTAGCCAAAGTTTTGCCTGTTGAAGAGATGTATTCCGGCATCGATTGGCCGATTATTATCTTACTGGGAGCTATGATCCCTGTAGGGACAGCTTTGGAAACCAGCGGAGGTTCCGAGACGATTGCCTCGTCCCTTCTTCATTTACAGGGGGCTTTACCGGCTTGGGCGTTATTGGGGATTCTTCTTGTTGTGACTATGTTCCTATCGGACATTATTAATAATGCAGCGACCGTTGTCTTAATGGCTCCTATTGCTGTCAGTGTGGCACGGGGTTTGGGCTTTTCTCCCGATCCCTTTCTTATGGCTGTGGCCATTGGAGGGTCCAGTGCCTTTCTTTCTCCCATCGGACATCAATCCAACACTTTGGTCATGGGGCCCGGAGGATACCGTTTTACCGATTATGCCCGGATGGGGCTGCCGTTAGAGATCATTATCGTCATAATCAGCCTTCTTCTGCTTCCTTTGTTCTGGCCTCTATGACAAGGGATGATTTATTTAAGATTTGAGCATCAATATGAATCGGGGTCTTCAAATCCGATAAAATCGGGAATGAAAAAATAGGTTCCGACTTTGTCTTTAAGCCCTAGATGAATAAAAAGGGCCCGCTCTTTTTTAAAGAATCGGTCTTCATCAAAACAGAAAAGGGTTTTATTCGCCGGATCCTTTTCCAGGGGAAGAAGAGAGGCATTGAAATCACAACAGGGGCCGTTATCCCAATTTTTCCCGTCGTAGAAAGGGATTCCCTGAAGACGACAGATATAGGGGCGCTCGTCATAGATCCGGCACTCTCCTGTATCCGGATTGAGAAACGGACAGGGAAAGCCTTTGAATTTGTTATAAAAAATATCTTCGCGGTGATCGTCCAGCTGATTAAAACGGTCGATCCCGAAGAATTCTTTCATCTTTTTCTTGATTCCCCGGGCGTTTTCAATGATTCCTTGCCGGGTATCTGCCGGCAATCGGCGAAATCCTTCTCTCAGAAGAAGAAGGTCCAGATAAGAGATATAAAAAAGGCCGTGGCAGCAATGCGAACAGCCTTTTGTGCAATGGATCAGCCCTTTTAACTGTTCGGAGGCTTTCTTTTTCCAGGCGAAAGCTTCTTCCAGAAAACAACGGTAAGCTTCAATTTTCGTTTGTTCCATATTACCATGCGGCCACCGCTCCGTCGCATCTGAAATCAGTGGCTCCGCATAAGCTCCCTTCCTTTGTTCTCAAGATGATCTCACCCCGGCCGAAAAAACTTTCAGGCGCACTCTCCATATCATGACCTCGATTTTGAAGATTTTCAAGAGTCTCGGGATCAAATGCAGCTTCACAGCTTATTTTTTTTCCTTCTATCCATTGCCAGCGGGGCTTGTCAAGAGCTTCCTGGGGGTTGAGCTTTCCGTCGAGCAGAGATGTCACCACCTGAAGATGTCCCTGGGGCTGCATAAAACCTCCCATGACACCGAAGGGGCCTACAGGGGTATTATCCGTCTCTGTGAGAAAACCGGGAATAATGGTGTGATAAGGACGCTTGCCGGGGGCTAATGTGTTGGGATGTCCTTCTTCTAAAGTAAAGCCGTGCCCGCGGTTTTGAAGGGCGATGCCTGTTCCGGGGATGACGATTCCCGAACCGAAACCCATGTAATTGCTTTGAATATAAGAGACCATGTTTCCTTCCCCGTCAGCAGCTGCCAGATAGACTGTGCCGCTTCTCGGGGGATTTCCGGGGAAAGGCTCCAGGGCTTCTTCTCCTATGAGGCGGGCCCTGCAGGCGGCATAATCCCGGGACAACAATGTTTCAACAGAAAAGGGCATGAATACGGGGTCGGCCGTATAAGCCATGCAATCGCTGAAAGCCAGTTTCATCGCCTCCAAAGTATGATGGACAAATTGAGGGGAATCGAAGGGGGTCTCCGGGAGTTCTTTGAGGATATTCAGGGCTAAAAGCGTCGCCATTCCCTGTCCGTTAGGCGGAAGTTCCCAGACTTTTTTCCCCCCATATTCGACAAATAAAGGCTTCACCCATTCAGGTTTGAAGGCCGAAAGGTCTGAAAGACGCAGAAGCCCTCCGGTTTTCAGGGCATACTGTTCGATGGCTTCGCCGAGAGGGCCGTCATAAAAGGCGCGGGCCCCTGTATCGCCGATGATTCTGAGTGTTGCGCCCATGTCAGAGGAGGACCATGTCTCTCCGGCCGCAGGGGCTTTCCCGCCGGGTGTGAAGAGTTCGAACCAGGGGGCATATTCGCTTCCTTTTAAAGTCTCTTTGAAACGATCGGCGGCTTTAGCCCAGAAACGGGCTGTGACCGGGGAGACAGGGTACCCTTTTTCTGCGTATTCTGCTGCAGGAGCCAAGACATGCGCGAGGGGAAGCCGGCCGAAACGGCTGACGAGTTCGGCCCATGTGGCAGGGATTCCCGGCACGGTGACGGGAAGCCATCCATGAGCCGGTATCTGCGCCGGTTCTTTTTTTTCAAATTTGGCAGGAGTCAGCAGGGCAGGAGAAGGCCCGCTTCCATTGAGTCCGTAGAGTTTCCCCTGAAAGGAGAGAAGAGCAAAAGCATCTCCGCCGATGCCGTTGGATGTCGGTTCTGTAACGGTCAAAGCCGCTGCAGCGGCCACAGCAGCATCAACGGCATTTCCCCCTTCTGTCAAAATGCGAAGTCCCGCCTGAGCGGCCAAGGGAGTGGATGTGGCCACCATGCCTCTTGAGCCGTAAACTAAAGTCCGTTGCGAAGGATAGCGGTAACGAAAGGGGTCGAATCTCATAAGGCCTCCTTAAGTTGGCTTTTTATTTAGGATAGCGAAAAAATAATAACCGTCAAGGGCTCACATTATTTGTTTTCTTGACAATAAAGGCTTGCATGAGTATCATCGAATATAAAGAGATATAAGGGAGGCTGCCATGAAAATGGCTCTTTTTCAGCTGAATACAGCCTATAATCAGCTGGAGAGAAATATGAAGAAGATCGAGGATGTAATGTCCCGGAGGGAAGCTTCTCTTTATGTGGCTCCGGAACTTTTTAACACCGGATATGAGTTAGATGCTGTTTTCAGCCGGGCAGGGAACAGCGAAAAAGTCTTGCAATGGGCCTCAGATTTGGCACGGGAAAGCAGGTGTGCTTTTATTCCCGGCTCTCTGGCGGTAAGACAGGATGACAAAGTTAAGAATACGATGATTGTTCTCGGACCGGACGGAAAGCAAAGGGTTGAATATTCGAAGATCCACCTCTTTACCCTGACCGGTGAAGAAAAGATCTTTCACAGGGGAGAAAAGCCTGTTTTGGTCGATATCGAAGGAATGCGATTCGGCTTAGCGGTCTGCTATGACCTGCGTTTTCCCGAGCTGTTTCGTTTTTATCGGAGTCGGGGCGCCCATGGAGTGATTATCGTTGCGAATTGGCCGCAATCCCGGGCCGAGCATTGGCGTCTTTTAGGACAAGCCAGAAGCATTGAGAATGCTTTTTATGTCCTGGGCGTGAACCGGACCGGCCGGGACGGCGGGTTGACGTTTAACGGAGGCTCTTTTTGTTTTTCTCCCCGGGGAGAAGAGCTTTTAAGGGATTCCGATACTGATGTTGCAACAGCCGTTTTGGATGTCGGTCTTGTGGATGAAGCCAGAGCGTTTATGGACTCGTTCCGGGACAGGCGACTGAACTTTGAGGAGGGACTATGAAAAAATGCTCATATTGCGGAAACAGCAATTTTGATAATGCCGCCTATTGTGAAAATTGTGGAATGCCTTTGAAAGAGGGAATCAGGATCAGCTGCCCGCGATGTGGCAAAAATGTCCGTGAGAATGAAAAGTTCTGCCGTTATTGCGGCGCCTCCCTCCTGGCTTCCATTCCCTGCCCCAGATGCGGCCATCAAGTCCTTTCCACAGACGTATTTTGCGCCGAATGCGGTTATCAGGTTACAGATGCAGACAGGAAAGCAGCGGCGCGGATAGCAGCAGAACTTCATCAAAAAAACAAAGAAGTTCCTGCTAAAAAAGAAGAAATAAAATCTGTTAAAAGCGATATAGATGAGTTAGAAGATGTTGCCGAGCAGATTCTTCACGGTGCTCAGGAAGAAGAGGTAGAAAGCCCTCAGACTTCGGATTTAGAAGATTTGCCCGCTTCCGCGGAAAAACTTCAGCCAGCCGAGTCCTTAAACGTTTCTGAAGAGTTGCAGGATTCTTCTCTATCGGACTCTCTTATGGAAGAAGATGTTATTGATGAAGAGATCGGTGAAGAGCACATGGATGAGGAGATTGTGGAAGAGGTCGTCTCTTCTTCTCTTTCTTCAGAGGCACAACATGTCGCCGAGGAAGCTCCTTCTCCTGAGAATGAAGCGGATCAGATCATTAATGAGGCATTGATGGACGGCGGACAGCTGATGGCCGAAGAGCAGTTTCAAGAAGCGGTGAAAACCTTTTCAAAGGCCATCGGCGCAGCGATTAAAAACGGGCTGGAGCAGCAAGAAGACCGCCGTCTTATTTCTCTCTATCTGAAAAGAGGGGAAGCCTTTCTTCATATGCGCGACTTTGAAAGAACGAATGATAATTACTCCCGGGCTTTAAAATATGCTCAATCCATATTTGCCGCTCAAGATGTTGAACGGATCCGCGAACTTATGGCCAATCTGCCATAGAAGCGGTGGTAGTATGGTTGAAAGGGATTTTCGGCCCCTTTATGAGATTATCAGGCCGCAAACAATTGAGGATATCGTCGGACAGCCCCATCTTGTGGGTGAAAACGGCATTATTTCTATTTATTTAAAGCAGGGGAAGCTCTTTTCAATGCTTTTTTACGGGCCTCCCGGGACGGGAAAGACAACATTGGCCCGTTTGATTTCCGATTATTTTAATGCCCGGTTTATCTATTTCAACGCAGTGGAAGCCTCGACTGTCGATATTAAAAAGACCATACGTGAGCAGGAGGGGCCTGGCCCGAACATTCTCTTCATTGATGAAATCCATCGTTTTAACAAGACTCAGCAGACCATTTTTTTGCCGCATATTGAATCGGGGAAGATCATTCTCATCGCAACGACGACCGAAAACCCGGGGTACACGATTATCTCTCCCCTTCGCTCCCGTATGAGAGTCGTGCCTTTTAAAAAACTCGGGGATGAAGCTCTTGGCGAGCTTGTACAAAAGGGAATGAATTTTTCCGGACAGACGCTTTCTCCTGATATCATTCAGCTTATTGTTGATTATTCAGACGGTGACGGGCGTTTTGCCCTTTTCCTTCTGGAAGAAGTGCTCAGCCTTATGGCCCACAAAGTGTTGTCTCTGGAGGAGCTTCAGGCAACGCTCAATAAGAAAATGCTTTTATCGGACAAAAAAGGCGATTTTTATTATAATTATCTTTCTGCCTTGCATAAATCCCTGAGGGGATCTGATGCTGATGCTGCTGTTTATTGGATCTGCGCGATGTTAGAAAGTGGCATCGATCCCTTGGCGATCTTGCGTCGTATGACAGCGATAGCTTCAGAAGATATCGGTTTTGCCGATCCTAATGCTTTGCGGGTGGTCAATGACGCTGTCCGGGCTTATGAGTTTTTAGGGCTGCCCGAAGGCCGGATGGCGCTTATTCAGGCGGCCGTTTATCTGGCCCTGGCGCCAAAAAGTAATTCTGTTCTGCGTATTATGGAAAAGGGATTGGAACTGGTCAAAGAGCATGGCGTTCTGGATATTCCGGATTCCATATCATCAGGCACACGCTCGTACAAGTATCCGCATCATTATGCAGATCCCCTGATCTGCCAGGATTATCTGCCTCCTGAATTGCAAAAGGAAGAGATCGCTTCTTTTACGGTACAGGGGAAAGAAGAGATGTTTAAGAAAAGGTGGGATACTATCAAACCCCATATAAAAAAGGATAAACGTTAGAAAAAGGAGAGGAATATGAAGCGAATTGCCGTGATGACGGCCGGAGGGGATGCTCCGGGAATGAATGCTGCTGTCCGCTCTATTGTCCGGACCGGGATCTATAACGGCCTGGAAGTCTGGGGTATTGAAAAAGCTTATCTGGGTATGATAGAAGGCCTTATGAAGCCTCTTTCTTTGAAAGACGTCGGCGGGATTATGCAAAAAGGCGGGACCGTGCTCCAGACGACACGATGTGAAGAGTTTATAACCGATGAGGGGCAGATGCTTGCGGTAGAGAATCTTGAAAAAAATGAGATCGACGGTGTCGCCGTTATCGGCGGAGACGGATCATTGACAGGAGCTTTGGATCTTCATAACCGCGGAATCAAGGTTATCGGTGTTCCGGCGACCATTGATAACGATTTATGGGGCACGGATATGAGCATAGGAGTGGATACAGCTTTAAATACAATCATTTATTGTGTGGATAATATCAAAGATACAGCCTCTTCTCACGAGCGTGCCTTTATCATTGAAGTCATGGGGCGGAAAAGCGGTTATCTGGCTCTGATGGCGGCGATTGCCACAGGCGCTGAAGAGGTCTACGTTCCGGAGCGTGAGATGAATCTTGAAGCTACCGCGGCACGGATCCAGGAAGGGCATCGACGGGGGAAGACCCATGGGATCATTATTTTGGCTGAAGGCGCCGGGAATGCCTATACCATAGGCCGACAGCTGAAAAATTTCTTAGGCTATGATGTCAGGATCTCTATTTTGGGACATATACAGCGTGGCGGCAGCCCTTCAGCTTTTGACAGACAATTAGGGAGCATGATGGGAGCTGAAGCCGTCCGGGCTCTTACCGACGGGAAAAGCGGCCTGATGGTGGCTTTGAGCGGCGCTTCATATTCACTTATTCCCATACAGGAGGCTGTTGAAAACAAAAAAAATATTCTTGAAAAGCAGTATGAGATCGCCCAGATCTTAGCATTATAAAACCGGGAGGAAGATCATGCGAAAATTTTTAATTGCCGGAAATTGGAAAATGAATAAAAATTATGATGAAGCCCTTCAATTGGCTCGGGCCATACAGCAAAGGGCTGTTAATGAAAAAAAGATCAATATCGGAGTCTTTGTTCCGGCGCCCTATCTCAGGGAAATGTCTTTGGAGTCTCCGGACCTGATCGTGGGTGCTCAAAATATATATTGGGAACAATACGGCGCTTTTACAGGGGAGATCTCTCCTCCCATGCTTCGCTCTCTGGGGATCAGCTGGACATTGATCGGCCATTCGGAAAGACGCGCTCTTTTCGGCGAAACAGACGAAGATGTGAATCGCAAGACAGTGGCCGCTTTGAAGCATTGTTTTTTCCCCATCGTCTGTGTCGGTGAGACTTTGTCTCAGCGCGAGAAAAAAACGACATTAGATATCATAGGCAAGCAGGTGAAGGAACTCTTTTATGAGATACCGGCAGATATGGCCCGCTCAGTGACCGTCGCATATGAGCCTGTCTGGGCCATAGGGACAGGTAAGACGGCAACCCCCGACGATGCTGAAGAGGTTCATGCCTATATAAGGATGATCATTACATCATTGTACGGCCGCGAGATCAGCGATGAGGTGCGTATCCTTTACGGAGGCTCTGTTAAACCTTCAAATGCGGCCTCTCTTCTGAAAATGAGAAATGTTGACGGTGCTTTGATCGGGGGAGCCTCCTTGAACAAAGAAGATTTTATTTCTATCTGTGACACAGCCGTCAGTATTGATAAGCGGGAGGGGAAGTGAGTTCTATATCCACAGGGAACGGCGACCGGGGAAAGACCCGGCTATGGTCCGGGGAAGAAGTCAGTAAAGATGATTTTCGGGTCGAGGCTTACGGGACGGTGGATGAGCTTCAGGCTTTTATGGGTGCTGCTTTGCATTTGATGAAAAATCCCGAGGGCCGCCCGCTTTTTGACAACATTCGCAGATTACTGGGGAAAGTCTCCGGAGAACTGGCTTCGGCTCGCCCTCAAGCCCTGATCAAGGAAGAAGATATCCAATATGTTACAGAGGCGGTTCATCGCTGGGAAAAAGATCTGTCCCTGAACGGTTTTATTATAACAGGGATGACCCCCGGAGGAAGTGCTGTCGACCTGTGCCGGGTCATCGCCCGAAGGGCGGAGCGCCGGATTGCCACGCTTTCTTCTCATGTTCAGATCCGCCGGGAAATCCCGGCTTTTATTAACAGGCTTTCGGATCTTTTTTTCATTCTTTCTGCCTTTGAAGACCATTTGGAGAAAAAACTGACTTTCCGGAAAACGGAATAAGAAAGGAGCCGAGAGATGTTGACTCCCAAACAGAGAAAATATTTGGAAAAAGAGGCTCATGAGATGACTCCCACAGCTTTTATCGGGAAAAACGGGCTGACGGCCACGGTCGTACACGCTGTAGTCGAAAATATTGACAAAAATGAGCTTATCAAAGTCAAGATCCAAAAAGATGCCCCTGTAGACAAGCGGGAAGCCGCTCAAAAGATCGCTGAGGCATCAGGAGCTGAAATCGTGCGTATTATCGGAGGAACGATTATTCTCTTTAAGCCTCTTAAAGAGAATTCCCGTTTCCCTCTGCCCTGAGAGTAAGATGAACAGCAGACTTTATATTGTAGCGACTCCCATCGGGAATCTCGGAGATTTTTCTTTCAGGGGTGTTGAGATACTGAAATCGGTAGCGGTCATTGCCGCTGAAGACCCCCCGCGCTCGGCGGTGCTTCTCAAACGATACAGTATTGAGGCCTCTATGATCCGTTACAATGAAGGGAACAAAGAGTCGGCTGTTCCGCGTATTATCGGACTCTTAAAAGCGGGTAATGATGTGGCTTATATTTCCGAAGCCGGAACGCCCTGTATCAGCGATCCGGGATTTTATTTGGTGCGGCGGGCCATTGAAGAGGAGTGCGAGGTGATTCCCGTTCCCGGCCCCACAGCGGCTATGGCTCTTCTCTCTGTTTCGGGACTGCCAACCGACCGCTTTTTTTTCCTGGGATTTGCTCCTAAAAAAGAAGCGGAGCTGGACAAATTCAGAGAACTTCTTGAAAAATGCCCTTATACCGCGGTTTGTTATGTTTCTCCGCATCATATGGAGAATTTTTCAGCGATGCTTGCTTCTCTTCCCCATAATCCTTCGGTGGCCGTGGGGAGGGAACTTACCAAGCAGTATGAAGAAGTGCTCAGAGGGCCGGCATCTGAAATAGCAGAAAAGATTCTTTCCAATGTCCGGGGAGAATTTACTGTGGCCATCGAAGGAAACCGTAAAGAAAAAGAAACAAATGAAGCCCTTCTCTTGTCTCAAGGGAAAACATTGATGGAGAAGTTTTCCCTGAAAGATACCGCTTTCATTTTGGCCTCTGTTTACGGTTTGACGAAGAATAAAGTTTACGATATGCTGATTAACAAAAAAAGGCCGGAGTGAAACATTACAGGGAGAAAATGTGTCCTATAAGAACAAGACGGAAAGCGACGATTTAGTCAGGCGCCTGAAACGAAAAGAAGAAGGGGCCTTCGAAGAACTGATTGAAGATTACGGAGGGGTGATCTACAAAGTGTTGCATACGTATATTAAAGATAAAAATACCGTCGATGATCTTTTTCAGGATGTTTTTATCAAGATCTTCAAAAATGTTCACACATTCCGCGAGGAAAGCAAACTTTCAGTCTGGATCTATCAGATTGCCCTGAATACGACAAAGAATCATCTCAGAAAAAAATACAATAAAGACATTTATGAACTGCAGGAGTATACGGCTTCCGTGGACCCTGTCGATGAAGACCTGGATAACAAAGATTTGAGAGCGCTTCTGGAGACATATATCAGCGGATTGCCTGAGAACTGGCAAACAGTGATCAACCTTTACTATTTTCACTCCTATTCCTACAATGAAATCGCCGATATTACCGGGTTTCCTGTGGGGACTGTGAAGACATATCTGTACAGAGCCAAAGACAAATTGTGCTCTCTCATGGAGAAGCACAGAAAGGAGTTGTCATGAGCGGCTTCGAAAAGAAATATGATGAAACTTTTATTGATTCTCTGCTTTTTTCCCGTTCCAAACCACGTATTTCCGAAGACCTTAAAGAAAATACCCTCTACACTCTTACCCGCCTCAAAGAAGACGAGCTTCAGGAAGAAGCTGTCCAGAAAAAGTTTTACCGTAATATTGTCGGGGTCTTTTCCATTTTAATACTTCTTTTCGGTATTCTCATTGCCCAGAATATTCAATTTTTTCAATCCCTCTACCTGTTGGCTAAAGATATCTTTAACGGGCTCAGACTGGAAAGTTTTGTCAGGATTGGAAAATTTGTTGTTATCGGATTGGCTGCTGTTCCGGCCATGATCATCTTTTTCACTGAGAAACACAAAAAAAAGTCGTCTCATCATATTTCATAAGCGAAAAAGTAATCTTCCTCTTTGACGGCCGGCGTCATACCTTTTATACTGGATGGCGTAAAGGAGGGAGATGGAACCCCGTCTTTTTTTCACCCGATTAATGGATTGGTTCAGCCAATCCAGGCGTCTGGACCCCTGGAGCGTTCACGGCAATTCTTACGCGTCTTACGCGGTCTGGATCTCGGAGATCATGCTTCAACAGACGACAGTTTCGGTTGTTCAGCCCTATTTCGAAGCCTGGATGGCTCGTTTCCCGGCATTATCCGACGTTGCCAAAGCAAATGAAGAGGAAGTCCTGAGGATGTGGGAGGGGTTGGGGTATTACTCGCGGGCCCGTCATATTCGAAAAACCGCACAGCTTCTTCATTCGCGCCAGGCCCGGGATCTGCCGCGCAGTTATGATGAGCTTTGCAAACTGCCCGGTATCGGGGACAATACCGCCCGGGCTATTCTCAGCCTGGCTTACGGGAAAAAAATGCCTGTACTGGATGCCAATGTGAGAAAAATCTTTATGCGGCTTTTTTTGTGGAAAGAGTGGAGCAAAAAAAACGAAAAAGAGACAGACAGATTGATTCGGGAAGGAATGAGTGAGTATTCTCCCCGGGAGGTCAATGAAGCTCTCATGCAGTTAGGCCAGCTTGTTTGTGTCCGTAAAAATGCGCGTTGTCATTTATGTCCTGTCATTTCGTTTTGTGAGGCTTTCCGTTTGGAAAAACAGTCCCATTATCCGCCCCCCCGGGCTCAAAAGATCAGCTTAAAAAAGACAATGCTTTTCATTCCTGCCTTTCAAGGACGAATATGGCTTGAAAAAAGGGAAAAAGGCATCGGAAAAGGGATGTGGTCCTTTCGGAGTCTTCCTGAGGATAAGGGGACGGAAATGCTGAACGCGGTGCAGGAAAATCCCTGCATTACGCTGATCCCCCTTTCAAGGCGGATTCATACCTATACGCGTTATCGCGATGAATTGATACCTTATCTTCTTTCAGGGGAAGAAACATATCTTCTGAGAAGTATGGGAGAGCCTGCTTTAATTCCGCTTTCAATGGAAGAAGCCGATCTTCTTCCGTATCTTGCTCCTTATCGAAAGATTATTGAAGAAATAAAAACTCTTTTGAAAAGCGGGATTACCCTTTAGAATTAAGAATAAAGGCGGTGGTTTGATGGAGTGGTTTATGATGGCTTTGATTGCACTTGTTTTTCTTCTGGTGATCGTTCTTCTTGTGCAGCTGCGCGGCTTTCGCCGGGATGATGAGCGGATAGAGCGGCTGGTCAAAGATGAAATGTCGCGCAGCCGTCAGGAAAGCCATATATCAGCCAGAGAAGGAAGAGAAGAACTTTCAAAGAGTGTTGCCTCTTTTGAGAAATCATTTTTAGGCCAGATGAAAACTTCTTCCGATCTTCAGGAGAAACAGTTTACCCGATTTTCCTCCCAACTGGATAAAATGATCAGTGAAAACGAACGCCGCCTGGAGGCGCTTCGGGAAACAGTTGAGAAAAGGCTCTCTTTTCTTCAGGAAGAAAACACAAAAAAACTGGATCAGATGCGCCAAGTCGTTGACGAGAAACTTCACGCTACTTTAGAGAGGCGTTTAGGGGAGTCCTTTAACCTTATCAGCGAGCGGCTGGAAGCGGTTTATAAAGGATTGGGAGAAATGAAGGAGCTGGCTTCGGGAGTGGATGACTTAAAGCGTGTTTTTACCAATGTCAAAACCCGGGGCACCTGGGGGGAAGTCCAGTTGGGTAACCTCTTGGAACAGGTCCTGACCAAAGACCAGTACCAAGAGAATGTCGCTACAAAGGAAGGGAGCCGCGACCGGGTGGAATTTGCTATTAAACTTCCGGGCCGTGATGAGGATGATTCCGTCGTCTGGTTGCCAATCGATGCAAAATTTCCCCAGGAAGATTATCTCAGGCTTTTGGACGCTCGGGACAATGCCGATGCAGCGTTGGCCGAAGAGGCTCTCAAGGCTCTGGAAAAGCGCATGAGAAGCGAAGCCAAAAATATTCGGGATAAATATGTGGACCCGCCTCATACGACAGATTTCGCCATTCTTTTTCTTCCTATTGAAGGACTTTATGCTGAGGTTCTGCGTTGTTCAGGATTAGCGGAATCTCTTCAGTCCGATTTCCGGGTGGTTGTGACCGGTCCGACAACATTGACGGCTCTTTTGAACAGTTTGCAGATGGGTTTCCGGACATTGGCCATTGAAAAACGCTCCGGCGAAGTCTGGAAACTTTTGGGGGCTGTCAAGACACAATTCAGCGATTTCGGGGATCTTCTGGACAAGACGCAGAAAAAGCTCAAAGAAGCCAGTAACAGCATTGAGACCGCTTCCAGGAAAAGCCGTTCTATTCAACGAAAGCTCAGAGATGTCACCTCTCTTTCGGGAAAAGAAGCCATGGGGGTGTTGGGAGAGCCGGAAGAAGAAGGGGATGAAGAAAGTGAAGAGGCAGGCGAAAGCGAAAATAGCTGAAAATCAGAGAAATATACGGCTGTAACGTTATGAATAAAAATACATATCGATAAAACGCCTTTATGTTTGACATTTTGCCTTTAATGTCCTATTTTAGTCTTAGGACTGGATTCTTGGGGATTATATAAAATGAGGAGGTTTTTTGTGGCAAAATATCTGAAAACATATCCTGAAAAATGTACAGGATGCGGGATCTGTATGGATGTCTGTTCCGAGACTTTTTTCAAAGAAAAAAATCCTTTAAAATCAGCCATTAAAATCGAGCCGCAAGAAGGCTCTTTTCTCATGACCGTTTGTAATCAGACTTGCCGGCTTTGTGTGGATGAATGTCCGGTTCAAGCCTTAACGATTAATCCTGCCGGGGTTGTTCTTTTAAACAAAAATAAATGTATCGGGTGTCTGGCTTGTGTCTCTGTCTGTCCCATTAATGCCATGATGTGGTATGAAGGAGCACATTCGCCTTTCAAATGCATCGCTTGCGGAAAATGCGCCGATGTCTGTCCGTCGCAGGCTTTGGAAATTGTGGAGGAGGGATAATATGACAAAAGATTTAGAAAAGATCAGGTCAGGGCATAAGCTCCTGAAAGAGTGGGATTATCAGCTGAAAACGGTGGACAAGGGTTATAATATGAGAACCCTTTATGTGAATATTTCAGACAAAACCGTCAAGGAAAAAAGCGTAAGCGAAGAGATGAAGATGACTTTTACCGGTGGCAAGGGCTTCGGCATGAAGCTTCTCTGGGACGGCGTGACTCCTGAAACGAAATGGGATGATCCCGAAAATGAGATCTGCATTGCAGCCGGCCCCATCGGGGGTAATACAAATTACCCGGGCTCAGGGAAATCTTTGGTCGTCTCTCTTTCACCTCTGACGGGGATTCCCATCGATTCCAATGTGGGCGGCTATTTTGGCCCCTATTTGAAATTTGCGGGCTTTGATGCTATGGAGATACAGGGGAAAGCCGACAAGGATGTCATTATTTATATTGACGGAGACAACGGCAAAGTCCAGATCATTGAGGCTCCCTTTGAGGCTGTGGACAGTCATGTTATCGGGGAGCAGATCCTCGATCTCTTTGCCGAAAATGAGGAAGACAAGATGAACATCTCTTCTGTAAGTGCCGGGACAGGTTCAGACAACGCCTGGATCGGATGCCTGAATTTTTCCTTTTGGGATAAACGGCGTAAAGGTGTCCGTTTTAAACAGGCCGGCCGCGGAGGGATCGGGACAGTATTTCGTAATAAAAGGATCAAAGCGGTTGTCGTCCGTTTTTCGGGCCTGAACGGAGCTTCTACCCATCCGGCGGATCTGGCGACTGTTCAGAAAATCGGCCTCAAACTTCACAAAGAAATCATCGCCTTGGATGATCAGCAATGCCGTATGCGTAAAGTCGGGACAGCTCATCTTTCTGAGATCATGGATGAATATGATCTTCTGCCTACATTGAATTATAAATACGGCAGCCATAAAGATGCTCCGAATATCTCTTCAGAAGTCTTTTATAATGAATTTCTGTCAAAGGGCAAGCCGGACGGCTGTTGGTACGGATGCACCATGGCCTGCGCAAAAGTCGCCGAGGACTTTGAGCTCAAGACCGGCCCTTACAAGGGGCAAAAAGTCTTAGTCGACGGCCCTGAATATGAGACCATCGGCGGATGCGGTTCCAATCTGGGCATTTTCAATGCCCGCGATGTGCTGGAGATCAATTTTTACTGTGATACCTATGGACTGGATACGATCTCTTTCGGGACGATGACCGCCTTTATCATGGAATGCTGGGAAAACGGCATTTTAGATAAAGAAAAGACAGGCGGGCTTGACTTTACCTGGGGAAATGCCAAAGATACTCTGGAACTCCTCCATCAGATCTCTCGCGGCGAGGGTTTCGGTAAAATCGCCGGGAAGGGCATAAGGCAGATGAAAAACTACTTTGAGAAGCATTTCGGCGCCGACAGGAAATTTATGGATGATATCGGAATGGAAGCCAAGGGGCTGGAATATTCCGAATATGTGACAAAAGAATCTCTGGCGATGCAGGGAGGCTACGGTTTAGCTCTTAAAGGGCCTCAACATGATGAAGCCTGGCTCATCTTCATGGATATGGTTCAGGGCCTTATTCCCACTTTTGAGGATAAAGCGGAAGCCCTTCATTACTTTCCCATGTTCCGGACCTGGTTCGGCTTGCAGGGATTATGCAAGTTGCCCTGGAATGATATTGAGCCTGCTGACAATGCTCAGACTGATGAACCGGCTAAAGTTCCTGAGCATGTTCAGAATTATGTGGATCTTTTTAACGCGATTACTGGCCAGAGCATCAATAAGGAAGAACTGATCCTTCAATCAGAGAGAGTTTATAATTTCCAGCGGGTCTTTAATATCCGTATGGGAAAAGGTTTGAGAGAACATGATGCGATTCCTTATCGTTCTGTGGGCCCGGTGACTGTGGAAGAGTACGAGTCCCGTGTCGAACGTTATGACAAACAGCTGAAAGAAAAGGCCGGCATCGATCCCGCCGGACTTTCCACGGAAGAAAAAGTCAAGGCTTTGCGCAAGTTTCGGGAAGATCAGTATGAGCAGCTTATTGATGCTGTTTATAAACGCCGCGGGTGGACCAATAATGGTGTCCCCACCCTTGAACATCTCAAAAAACTCGGCATTGCCTTTGACGAGGTCACTGCAGTCGTTAAAAAGCATCTTTGATAACAATCCTGAAAAAAGGGGGAGGTTTTATCTCCCCCTTTCTCTTTAATTTTTCCTTGACGGAACCCATTATTCCGATAGAATGAAGCCCCACTAAGCCCTAAGGTATGTATTATGCGTATTAAAGTATTTGCCGGAATGAAAGAGTTTTTTGGCCAAAAAGAGGAACTAGAAGTCCCTCTTGAAAAGCCCTGCCGTGTCGGGGATCTGGTTGAAAAGTTGAATCTTCCTGAAGATTTGCATTTTGTTGTCGTCCGCGACGGGAAGTCTCTCGGCCAGGATGAGACAGTCGATGATGACGACAGAGTGAGTTTTGTCCGGTTTGTGTCCGGGGGCTGATCTAACTGGTGGAATAATCCAAGAATATAGGAACCCCGTGAAGATGTCAGGCCTACCTGAAAGGGGCTTTTTCCCTTGACGGACGGGGATATTGACTTTACTATTTTCAAGCGTAAAAGCGTGAATGTCATTAAGGAGGGTTAGGATGAATAAAAGTTTTTTACCAAAGGCAAACGAGATTGACAGAAAATGGTTCGTTGTGGACGCCGAGGGGGAAATCCTGGGGCGTATGGCCACACGGATTGCCCGCATGTTAAGCGGCAAAAGCAAGCCCATTTACTCTCCCGCCGTGGATACCGGTGACTTTGTAGTCGTTATCAATGCCGGCAAAGTCCGCCTCACCGGGAATAAGTTGAAACAAAAATTCTATTATCGGCATAGCGGATACCCCGGAGGCATAAAGGCCACACGGTATGATGTCATGATGGAAAAGAAACCTGAAGAAGTGATCAAACTGGCTGTCAAGGGAATGCTTCCCAAAAATAAATTGCAGGCCAGAATGCTGAAAAGGCTGAAAGTCTATGCCGGGGGAAACCACCCCCATAAGGCGCAGAAATGTGAAGCCGTTAAAGTAACGAAATAAGAGAGGAGGATGACCTTGAGCACATTATATTGGGGGACAGGCCGGAGGAAAACGGCTGTAGCAAGGGTCAGGCTTATCGCCGGTAAAGGCCGGATGATGGTCAACGACAAACCTTTAGAAGAGTATTTTGATGTCAAAGATTATCAGGAGACTGTCAAGCAGCCTCTTGTTTTGTTGAATATGCTGGGGCGCTATGATGTCCTTGTCAGAGTCAACGGTGGCGGGGTCACAGGCCAGGCCGGGGCTGTGCGCCACGGTTTAGCCAGAGCCCTGGTGAAAATGGATGAGACATTGAAACCTTCCCTGAAACGTGCAGGATTTCTCAAGAGAGATCCCCGTATGAAAGAAAGAAAGAAATACGGACAGAAGGGCGCACGGGCCAGGTTCCAGTTCTCAAAACGTTAAGTTATTTGAATTTAAAATACGCACAATCCCGCATTCATGGTGCCTCGATATGAGGTTATGGGGATTGGAGGAGACCACAAGGAGGAAAAACTATGGCGAATGTAACCATGAAGCAATTGTTGGAAGCCGGAGTCCATTTCGGGCATCAGACCAAACGCTGGAATCCCAAGATGAAACCCTATATTTTCGGGGCGAAAAACGGTATCCATATTATTGATCTTCAAAAAGCGATGGGTTATATCCAGGAATCGCATGAAAAATGTAAAGAAATCGTGGAAAAGGGCGGGAAGATCCTTTTCGTAGGTACGAAAAAACAGGCTCAGGATGCCATTGAAACGGAAGCGCTGCGCTGCGGCATGCCTTTTGTCAACCACAGATGGCTGGGCGGCATGCTTACGAATTATAAGACCATCAAACAGCGTGTGCGGTATTATCGTCAGCTGGAAGAGATGGAGATCAACGGCGAAATGGAAAAACTGAGCAAGAAAGACGCAATTAAGATCCGTAAACAAAAAGAGAAGATGAGCGATGTTTTTCGCGGAATCAAAGAGATGGAAGATGTCCCCCAAGCTGTTTTTGTGGTGGATATCAAAAAAGAGAAGAACGCCGTCATGGAAGCTCAAAAACTGGGTATCCCCGTTTTTGCACTGATTGATACGAATTGTGATCCTGATGAAGCCGATTATCTTATCCCCGGAAATGATGATGCGATCCGTTCGATCAGCCTGATCTCCAGGGTCCTGGCTGATGCCGTAATGGAGGGATTGCAGGGAAGCCTCGAAGGCCGTGAGGTCAATGAAGAGGCTGCCGTCCGGGAAGAAGCCGAAGCAGCCCAAACAAGAGCGGCTGCAAAAAAGGCTGATGCTCCGGTCGAACCGGCAGCACCGGAGGAAGAGAATCCTGAAGAAGAAAATGTTCAGGCTGACGAGGCTGAAATTTTGCAAGACATTAAAAAAGAAGAAGAATAAGAGACTATAAATAAAGAGAAGAGGTGAGGGAGATGGAAATAACAGCTCAAATGGTAAAAGAATTACGGGAGCGTACCGGCGCCGGGATGATGGACTGCAAAAAAGCCCTGACGGCCTCCGGCGGAGATATGGATAAAGCGATCGAAGAGCTGCGCAAGAAGGGTTTGGCTTCTGCTGCAAAAAAAGCGGACAGAGAGACTCATGAAGGCAGTGTCGGGGCGTATATTCATGCTACCGGAAAGTTAGGCGTTTTGATCGAAGTCAATTGTGAAACGGATTTCGTGGCTAAAACGGATGATTTCCAGGCTTTGGTTAAAGATTTAGCCATGCAAGTGGCTGCTTCTGACCCTCTTGTCGTCAGCCGGGAAGAACTGGACAATGAGATGATCGAAAAAGAGCGCGTTATTTATCGCGAAAAGATGCTGGCTGAGGGAAAACCGGAAAATATGGTGGACAAGATTGTAGACGGCATGCTGGAAAAACGTTATTACAAAGATGTTTGCCTGCTGGAACAGGATTTCATTAAAGACACTGAGATGACTGTGCAGGATTATATTAACACCTTTATTGCAAAATTAGGTGAAAATATCCAGGTAAGGCGGTTTGTACGGTATTCCCTGGGGGAATAATGTACTCACGCATACTGCTGAAATTAAGCGGTGAATTATTAAGCGGCAATGAGGGGTTCGGGGTCCATCCTGCCCCTCTCGCCTGTATTGCGGAGGAGATCAATACCCTTCGTAAGAGCGGCCTTTCCATAGGCCTTGTCATCGGCGGCGGAAATATTTTTCGCGGCCGCTCTCTCATTAAAGATTTGAATTTCCCCCCCCAAAAAGCTCATCATATGGGCATGGTGGCTACAGTCATTAACGGAATCGCGTTGGAGACCTCATTGAAAGAAATCGGCTGCCCGGCTGTTCACTTCAGTGCATTTCCCGTAGGTTCCTTTGCACGGCCGTATGTCCTGGATGATGTTCTTGAAACGTTAAAAGGCCATGTAGCCGTTTTTACCGGCGGGACGGGGAATCCCTATTTCAGTACGGATACTGCCGCTGCTCTCCGGGCGTCTGAAATCGGAGCAGGCGTTTTGCTTAAAGGGACAAAAGTCGACGGTGTCTATGATAAAGACCCTGTCCGTTATCCCGATGCTTCTCGTTTTGATGCGATCAGTTATGAAGAATTTCTTACCCGGCGTCTGGAAATAATGGATTTGTCTGCCGTTTCCCTGTGCCGGGACCAGAAAATCCCTGTCTTTGTCTTTGACTGTACAAAGAAAGGCAATCTCACTCGAATAATGACAGGGGATGTCCCCCACACTGTCATTCAGTAGATGTTTTAAGCGGAAAGGAGAGTGATCCATGGACCATCCGGCTATTAAAGAAGGTAAACAGAAGATGGAGAAGAGTCTTGATGTCTTGAAGGATGAACTTCACAGTGTTCGCACAGGAAGAGCTTCTGCCTCGCTTTTGGATAATATTACCGTTGATTATTACGGGACGCCGACTCCCGTGACTCAAATTGCGACGGTGAATGTCCCGGAGCCCCGTTTAATTACGATTTCACCTTGGGATGTCTCAATTATCTCCACCATTGAAAAGGCCATCCTGACTTCAAATTTGGGACTGAATCCGGCAAATGACGGGAAATTGATCCGTATCCCTGTTCCCCCTCTTTCAGAGGAGCGCAGGAAAGATCTTGTCAAAGTCATCAAGAAGATGGCCGAAGACACAAAAGTGGCGTTACGGAATATTCGCCGCGATGAAAATGAAAAAGTCAAACAGCAGAAAAAAGACGGAGAGATACCGGAAGACCTCGAAAAAAAGCTTCTTGATGATATCCAGAAAATGACAGATGATTATGTTCAGAAAGTCGATGATGTCATAAGTAAAAAAGAAGCCGAAATAATGGAGGTATAGGGTGAACCGTCCGGTTCCCCGCCATGTGGCCATTGTCATGGACGGTAACGGACGGTGGGCAAGGAAACGCTTGATGCCCCGCAACTTCGGACACAGAAAGGGTGTTGAGACCCTTCGCTCTATTGTCAAGGCTTCGGCTGCCAGAAGGATAGACTATTTAACAGTCTTTGCTTTTTCAACTGAAAATTGGAGCCGACCTCAGGAAGAGGTCGGCGCTTTGATGAGTCTTTTTGTCGAGACTTTGGAAAAAGAGGTCCCTGCTTTAATGGAAAATAAAGTGCGTATCCGGTTCATCGGCGACCGTTCGGCTTTAGGCCGGAAAGTCATTGAAAAAATGCGCATGTCTGAAACCCAAACCGAAAAGAACAAAGGGTTGACGTTGACCATTGCGCTGAATTACAGCGGGCGTGATGATCTGGTTCGTGCTTTCGGGAGAATCGTCGAAGACACTGTGCCGGCTCAGCATATTGATGAAACGCTGATCTCTTCTTATTTGGACACAGCAGGAATTCCCGATCCCGATCTGATTATCCGGACAGGCGGCGAACACCGCATCTCGAATTTTTTTCTTTGGCAATCGGCCTACAGTGAATTCTATACGTCATCTCGCTATTGGCCCGATTTCAATGAAAAAGAGTTCGACAAAGCATTAAATGCCTATGGGAAAAGAGAGCGTCGGTTCGGGGGGTTGGGATGAATCTTTTAAAACGCAGTTTTGTGGCATTGGCCGGTATTCCGCTTCTTTTGTTTATCGCCTACACGGAGAAGTCTTTGATCTGGCTCCCCTTTGTCTTTGTCATCGGGGCGGTTTCGCTTTTTGAGCTCTTGAGAATGTTCTCCGTCCGGTCGCCTTTTCATTATTCTCTTTCTCTTGCCGCTTTATCTGCAGGATACTATTGTCTTTATACAGGGCGAAGCCCTGCTTTCCCTTTGACGGTTTTTGCTATGATCCTGGCTTTCGCGGAAACTCTCCTTTACAACAGGCCCGCTTTCAGAGATGTCAGGCGTTTATCGATGACTTTGATAAGCACATTATACCTGACTCTGTTTTGGGGACATTTTATTCTTTTAAAATCAAAGTCATCACGAAGTCTCCCCTGGGCTGTATTTCTGTTTTTGATGGTTTGGATCATTGACAGCGCCGCTTACTTTATCGGGATGAGCCTGGGCAGAAAAAGGGGTATACTTGCCGTTTCCCCCAAAAAATCTTTAGCCGGATTCATCGGAGGGATGGTGATCCCTGTTATGCTTTCCCCTTTATTTTCCCGGTTTGTCTCCTGGGAATGGGGAAAAGGGGCCCTTTTGATTGCTTTGATGTCTCTTGCGGTTCAGGCAGGGGATCTGACGGAATCCCTGTTAAAGAGATATGCAGGGGTGAAAGATTCCGGGACTCTTCTGGGGGCGCATGGCGGGATTTTCGACCGTTTTGATTCCATGATCTTTTCCCTGCCCCTTTACATGATGTTGATCGAATGGTTGAGCTGATTATAGAGCCAAAGAAAGGATGTTGAAATTATGTGGATTATTCTGGCATGTGTCTCATGGGTTGTTGTCGCGGGACTGCTTTATTATTTGAAGCTTTTAAAAAAAAGAGTCGTGGCCTCAGGGGAGAAAAAGACCCTGGGTGTAGAACAGGCCGATATCATCGTTACCAAAACATTGGATAACGGGAACATCAAAGCGTTTGTTACGGTGAAGATATCCGATACGGTCTTACTGAAAGATATCCGCATCCTTAACGACGGGGAGAAGGGGGAAGAGAAGCTGCGCATCGAAGTGCCTGTGCGGGTAACAAAAAAAGGCCATATGATGGATATTTACCAGTTTATTGATAATGACTTTAAGAAGAAGCTTTTTGATTCTATTATGCGTAAATATAAGAATTTGTAGATTTTGAGAAATGAACTCAGATGACTAACGGGAGAGTGACGGGATGAATGGCAAAGTCTTGATCATTGAGGTCAATGATGAATTCCGTACAGAAGCGCGGCGGGAGCTCTTGCGGCGCGGCTTGGCAGTGAGGGATTGCGACAACCTGGATGAGGGGCTTTCCGCCCTTCGTGAAGACGGTGATATTCAGGTCGTCCTGGTTAATTGGAGATCCCGGAAAAACAAAGAATCAAAATCAACGGATATTGAAGGCGAACTTATTTTTCATGAGATCATAAAAGTCCGTTATGAAGTGAACCTTTTTCTTTTCACGAAGGAAAAGGATCCCCGTAAAATAGGAGGCAAAGGCCTGATCACCGGTTATTTCTTCAAAGATGACAGGGATTATGACGATATGTACCGAAAGATCACGGCTGTGGTGAAAGAGAAACAGCAGGCTCCCTTTTTTGAAGAACTTGTCCGTTATGCCACCAAAAGCAATGATTCGTGGCATACTCCCGGGCATTCTTCAGGCGATTCCGTGAAGCATTCTCCCTGGGTCAGTGACTATTATGAATTTTTCGGACATAACATGTTTGCTTCAGATATATCTGTGTCCGTCCCGGCCCTGGATTCTCTTCTTGACCCGAAGCCGGAAGGTGTGATCACCAAAGCTCAGGAGTTGGCCGCCCGGGCTTTTCGCGCCAAACGGACCTTTTTTGTGACTAACGGAACATCGACCTCAAATAAAATCCTCCTTCAGACACTTCTCAAACCCGGAGAAGCGATTCTTCTGGACAGAAATTGTCACAAGTCCGTTCATTACGGCATTATCGCCGCCGGGGCCGAGCCGGTTTATTTAACACCCTCGGTGAATAATAAATATGGTATTTTCGGGCCGATTCCTAAGAAAAGGCTTTATGAGACTATGGATAAAGCATTAAAGGACGGGAAAAAACTGAAAGCCATGATTCTGACCAATTGCACCTATGACGGCTTGGTCTACGATCTGGAAGAGATCATCGCTGAAGCCCATAAACGAAATCTGAAAGTGATTATTGACGAAGCCTGGTTCGGGTATGCTAATTTTCATCCGGCATTCTATCCCTGTGCCATGGCGGCGGGGGCTGACTATGCCACACAATCCACTCATAAGACGATGAGCGCCTTCAGCCAGTCTTCAATGATTCATGTCAATGATCCTGATTTTGACACGATTGAAGATTTCTTCATGGAAAATTATATGCTCTACAGCTCGACATCTCCGGGGTACCCTATGATCGCCTCTTTGGATGTGGCGCGTAAACAGATGGTCATGGAGGGATACCGCCTGCTTTCCAATGCGTTGCAGCTGGCTGAAGACCTGAGAGATGCCGTCAACTCTTTAGAGCGGTTCAAAACGCTGGAAGCCGAAGACCTAATTGCCGATGAGCTGAAAAATGACAATATTCGTCTGGACCGCACAAAAGTCACAGTGGACATCAGCCAAAGCGGTTATTCCAACAAAAAACTGGAACATCTGCTTTTGAATGATTACGGGATTCAGGTGGAAAAGACGACCTTTAACACGATGACTTTTCTCATCACCATCGGCACGACACGCTCCAAGATCAACCGGCTTTTTCTTGCATTGGAGGCCCTTTCCAAGCGGAAAGGGACCGGCGGGATTTTGCGGCCGGCAGAAGCGTTAAACCTCATGGTATCAGACATTAAATATCTTCCCCGCCATGCCTTTTATTGTGACGGTGTGCTGTCCCCTGTTCAGAAATGCAGCGGACGCATCGCTTCGGGTATGGTGGTTCCTTATCCTCCGGGTATTCCTATTCTGGTCCCGGGCCAGGAGATCACTTCTGAGATCATTGCCTACCTCATGGGCTTGTATGAAAAAAATGTGGAAATACACGGCATGCAGGATGGTTATATTGCTGTTTTAACATCGGAAGAAGAGACGGATTTGCAGAATCGGGGATTTGCGCTGTAATCATAAAGGAGGAGCGTCGTGATCCAGGCCGTTATATCCCTGATTCCTACCGGAGTCACCATTGCTGTGGCCTATAAAAGCCGTAAAGTATGGGTGGCTCTTCTTTGCGGTATTCTTACGGGAGCGGTCCTTTCAGGGCACTCTTTTTCCGGATTCTTTATTAAAGCAAGCACTTATCTTTTTGTCAGCTTTACAGATTCTGAACGACTAAAAATCACATTTTTCGTCCTCATGGTCGCCGGGATGCTTCATATCATGGCCAGAACAGGGGCCAATCTTAAATTCGGGATCTCTGTGGGGAGAAGGCTGCCGAATGCCCGGATAGCCCGCCTGACAGCTGTGGGGACCAGTTCCCTTCTCTTTTTCGATGACTATGCCAATGTTCTCATCGCAGGTGCTTCAATGCGCCCGGTGATGGAACGCCATCGTATTTCTCCGGCTATGCTGGCCTATTTTACCGATGTGATGGCCACATTGGCCTCCGTAGCTTTGATCTCAACATGGGCCGCTTTTGAGATCTCTCTTATCGGTGGAGCCTTAAAAGAAGCCCGGGCAGAGGCCGGTGCCATGAATGTCTTTCTTTCTGCTCTTCCCTATCACCTTTTTACCTATTTCAGTATTTTGCTTGTTCTTATTACAGCTCTAACAGGCCGTTGGTTTGGAGGGCGAAAAGGGGAGCCCCATCGGATCAATCCTCCCCTGGCCCCGGGAGGGCAAGCCAGGCGGCGGGATATGATCATTCCGATCATAACATTGGTTACTGTCTCTTTCGCCGGAATGCTTCTTCTCGGCTCTCTTCATCTTCCTTTGGGAGTCCCCCTGTCTCTTACTGCTCTTTTCGGCGCGGCCCCTGTAATCGATGCTTTGAATTTAGGCGTGATCACAGCGTCTCTTTTTTTGGCTTTTTTTATGATCAAAGACCGTGTTATGGGAAAAAAAGAGTTTTCTTCGGCGTTTAGTCATGGGGTGAAAGGAATGTGGACGACAGGGCTGGTGATCATCCTGGCGCGGGGGCTGGAATTGACGGCGGGTGATCTGAAAACAGGATATCATATGGCCTACTACTTTCAACAGCTGATGAAACCCGATTTTATACCGGCCCTTATCTTTGTCATGGCAGCCCTTGTGACGGTGGCCAGTGGTTTCTCCTGGAGCTCTATGGCTCTTATTATGCCCATAGCCGTTCAAATGGCGCTGCCCTCCGGGGAAGCTGTCCTTTACGGCTCTGTGGCTGCGACGATATCCGGGGCTATTTGGGGCGCTCAGATGATTCCCTATTCGGACAAGTCCGTAATGACAGCGGCTGCCTGCGGAATCAGCCCCCTTTATCATATCAAGACACAGTTTCCTCAGGTCTTTTTGGCCGGTATAGCCGCTTTCTTTGGTTTTTTGGCGGTTGGGGCCGGGTTGCCCCTTTTTGCTGCATTGGGCGGCGGAGCGGTGATCCTGATTTTGATCCACTTCTTTTTTTCCAAGGGGTAAGTCTTATAAAGTCACTCTTACGCATTACGAAGCAGTCAATTTCTGTTGACACTCCAGCCTTTGTATCTTATGGTATTCGTGTAAGGGGGTCAAATATGGATAAACGCATCTTCATCTTTTCCGGCTACTATGGGAGCGGGAAAACAGAAGTTGCGTCCAATTTTGCTCTTTTTCTCAAAAAAAATCATGAGCATGTCGCCTTAGCCGATATGGATGTTGTGAATCCCTATTTTAGGAGCAGGGACAAGGAAATCCTCTTCCGGGAAAATGGCATCAAACTCATTGCTCCGCCTTCCCGGGTGAATTCAGCCGATCTGCCTGTGATTACGGCTTCAATCGGCGGAATGATCGATCAGGACGATTACAAAGTGGTTCTGGATATGGGTGGGGATGATGTGGGGACGATTCCTTTGGGCAGTCTTCGGAAAAGGATTCAGGAGAAGGGACGTTTTGAGGTTTTTATTATTGTGAATGTGAACCGTCCGTTTACACGGGATACTGACGGAATCATAAAAATGGCCAAGCTTATTGAAAAGATGAGTGAACTTCATCCTACAGCGATTATATCCAATACCCACATGAAAGAGTTGACTGACCGGGAGATGATTCTTCGGGGGGCTGAGTATTGTTCGGAAGCCTCGCTCCGTTTGAATATTCCCCTGGCTTATATTACTGTTCCGGCATTTCTTGATGAGCCATCTTTCAGGGAAAGCCTGGAAAGCCGTTTTGAAGGAGATGTCTTTCCGTTAGAATTGTTTTACCATACTCCCTGGGAGGAAAAAAGCACTCCCTGATTCCGGAGTAACAGATGAGGAGGTGTTGTTTAAATGCCAAAAGGAAAAGTGGTCATTGACAAAGAGAAATGTAAGGGGTGTGAGCTCTGTATTGCAACCTGCCCAAAAAAAGTACTGGGGCTCTCAGAAGATTTTAACACCAAGGGCTACAGGTACTCAACGCCCCTTCATCCTGAAGAGTGTATCGGTTGCGGTTTCTGCGCCATGATGTGCCCTGATGTGGCCATCGAAGTATACAGGGAAGATTAGGAGGGATTTTATGGGTGAAAAATTTTTAATGAAGGGAAATGAAGCCCTCGGAGAGGCTGCGATTATCGCCGGCTGTGAAGCCTATTTCGGATACCCGATTACACCGCAAAATGAATTAACGGCGTATATGTCTAAGCGAATGCTGGAAGAAGGACGGGTCTTTGTGCAGTCCGAAAGCGAGTTGGCTGCTGTCAATATGGTTTTCGGTGCTGCAGGAGCAGGGAAAAGGACAATGACCTCGTCATCATCGCCGGGAGTCAGCCTGAAGCAGGAAGGGATCTCATATCTGGCCGGAGCCCGTCTTCCTGCCGTCATCGTCAATGTCATGCGGGGCGGGCCGGGACTGGGGAATATTTCCCCTGCACAGGGAGACTATTATCAGGCCACCCGCGGAGGCGGGAACGGCGACTATCGTCTTATCGTCTTTGCGCCTAACTCTGTTCAGGAAATGGCCGATGATGTCATCGACGCCTTTTACCTGGCGGATAAATACAGAATGCCGTCAATGGTCATGGCTGACGGGATGCTGGGGCAGATGATGGAGCCTGTCGTCTTTAAAGAACCCAAAGGAAACAAGGGATTGCCTCCTAAAGACTGGGCTTTGACCGGAGCCAAGGGACGGCCGCGGAACATTGTGCGTTCGCTCATGTTGGGGGGAACGGGGTTGTACGAACATAATGAAGTTTTACGGAAAATCTATGCTGAGGTCGAAGCGAATGAGATACGGTACGAAGAATTGGAAACCGCTGACGCCGATGTGACGCTGGTCGCTTACGGGTCGGCTTCTCGTGCTTGTATCGGTGCCGTGCGCCATTTAAGAGCTGCCGGGAAGAAAGTCGGTTTGATCCGCCCGCGCCTTGTCTGGCCCTACCCCTATAAAGTATTGGAAAAGCAGGCCGAAAAGAGCAAAAAGTTTCTTGTTGTGGAGATGAATTTGGGCCAGATGCTGGACGATGTGCGTATCGGAGTCGCCGGGAAAGCCCCCGTTGAATTTTACGGGTATGCCGGCGGATGGATTCCCACGGTAAAAGAAGTCGTCGACCGTGTCAATCAAATGTTTTAAGGAGAGGTGTATTATATGAAAACCGTATATAAAAAACCTGAATCCATGACATCCGCTACAACCATTTATTGTCCGGGCTGCCACCACGGCATTGCTCATCGGCTGGTTGCGGAAGTCATAGACGAATTGGGGATAGCTGACAGGACCATAGGGATTGCCCCTGTGGGATGTGCTGCTTTGGCGTATGATTATTTTAATGTCGATTTTTCAGAAGCGGCTCACGGCCGGGCTCCGGCTGTCGCCACAGGACTGAAATTGACCCAGCCCGATAAAATTGTCTTTACTTATCAGGGAGACGGTGACCTGGCCTCAATCGGGGCGGCCGAGATCCTTCATCTGGCCAACAGGGGCTTCAATATTACCACGATCTTTATCAATAATGCTATTTACGGCATGACCGGGGGGCAGATGGCGCCGACATCCCTGGAGGGACAGAAAACGGCGACGACTCCTTTCGGCCGTGATTTAAAAATCCACGGAAATCCCATGAAGGTATCGGAGATCCTCACACAAACAGCAGGGGCGGCCTATATTGCCCGGGGAGCTGTTTATGATCCAAAACATGTCATGGAAACAAAGAAGATGGTTAAAAAAGCCTTTCAGAACCAGATGGACGGCAAAGGGTTCTCCATGGTCGAGATTCTTTCCACTTGTCCCACCAACTGGGGGCTCTCTCCTTTGGATGCTGTGGAGTGGCTGAAAGATAACATGGAACCGTTTTACCCTCTTGGCGTGAAAAAAGACATCGACCAGGATCAGTAAGCGGGAAAGGGGTTAATATGGAACATAAAATTATCTTGGCAGGATTTGGCGGCCAGGGGATAATGGTCATGGGGCGTTTGCTTGCCTATGCTGCAATGCATGAGGGAAAAAATGTTTCCTGGATTCCTTCCTATGGGGTGGAACAACGAGGGGGAACAGCGAACTGCAGTGTTGTCATCTCAGATGAGATCATTGCGGCGCCTATCGTTGCAGAGCCGGCTTATTCCATTATTATGAACCGTCCCTCTCTGGATAAATTCGAACCTAAAATGGCTCCCAAGGGAGTGATTCTTGTGAACACTTCTATTGTTGACCGGGATGTGGAGCGTAAAGACCTGGATGTCGTCAATTTGGCATGTAATGACGAAGCCCTTGAATTGGGCGATATCCGCTATGCCAACATGATCGCATTAGGGGCCTTTTGCAAAAAGACCGGGATTATCAAACTGGAGACCCTTAAAAAATCTTTGAAAAACGTACTCTCTGCAAGACGCCAGAATCTCGTTGAAATCAATCAGAAAGCCCTTGAAAAAGGTTACCAATTAGTATAGACTAATCGGAAGGGGGGGATATCCCCCCCCCTTGACACCATTGATTCAAAGGGGGATTATGTCAAAGATAGGCACCATGCTCCGTACCGTGGGTTTAATTGATGATGCCCAGCTTCAACGGGCATTGGAGGAACAAAAAAGAACGCATGAGACCATAGGAACCATTCTTGTTAAGTTAGGCTTTATCAGTGAAACCGATCTGACGAATACCCTGGGAAAGCAATTGGGGGTCGCCTCTGTCGATCTCTCTCATTTTGAAATAGATGCGAATGTACTCAGAATCATACCTGAAGATATTGCCAGAAAGTATAAAGTCATCCCTCTGCACCGTATGGGGTATACGCTGACGCTGGCCATGTCGAATCCTACCAATGTCCAGGCCATTGATGATATAAAATTTCGAACCAGTTACAATATTGAGCCCGTAGTGGCCGCAGAGACCTCTATTATGAAGGCCATCGACTCTTATTACGGAACCGGCGCATCCGACATGTCCGAGATTTCTGATGCTCTGGATGAAGAAATGGATCTTACGGAATTTGAAGTCATCGAAGATGAGGACGATGTCAGTGAACAGGAGCTTCTCAGCCAGGTCGAGGATGAGCCTGTCGTCAAATTGGTTCAGCAATTGATTGCCAAAGCGGTCATGGATAAAGCCAGTGATATTCACATTGAACCCTATGAAAAGACTGTCCGCGTCCGTTTTCGCGTAGACGGGACCCTTCAAACCGTATTGGAGCCTCCAAAGAAGCTTCAAAATGCCATTATTTCGCGTATTAAGATCTTGTCCAAACTTGATATCGCCGAACGGCGCCTCCCTCAGGACGGCCGTTCGAAATTTAAGGTCTCCAAAAACAAAGTCGTCGATTTGCGTGTGTCGACCCTCCCCACGGTTTTCGGTGAAAAGGTCGTTATGCGTATTTTGGATAAAGAGAATCTCCGTCTGGATCTGACCAAGCTGGGTTTTGAAAAAGACGATGAGGATAAATTCAAAAAAGCCATTGCTGCTCCTTACGGAATGGTTTTGGTTACAGGGCCTACAGGGTCGGGAAAGACGACAACGCTTTATTCGGCTCTTTCCAGTTTGAACCAGGTGGATGTCAATATTATGACAGCCGAGGATCCTGTTGAATTTAACCTTAAAGGTATTAATCAGGTCAATGTCCATTCGGAAATCGGATTGACATTTGCCGCTTCTTTGCGCTCTTTTCTCCGGCAGGATCCCGATATTATCCTCGT
>DSCS01000071.1 GCA_011048995.1 Bacillota bacterium | reverse complement strand
TCACTCACGTGTTACTCACCCGTTCGCCGCTCTACTCGTTTCCGAAGAAACTTTCTCGCTCGACTTGCATGTGTTAAACGCGCCGCCAATGTTCGCTCTGAGCCAGGATCAAACTCTCATTGAGTTGATTATAATTCAAAAGAAATTAATTTAATTGAAACCCGCTCTGCTATCTATTCCATTTCACTACAACAGCCCTTAAACAGGCAAACACCTTGCGGTGCGAAAGACAATATACACACGTCAAAGATTATTGTCAATAGAAAATCATAAAAAAAATGGAAATTATTCTTTTCTTATTAACATCTATTATACCCCGGCTGTTCCCGGAGTTCAACACTTTTTTATTTTTCGTCCCGGGCCGTGACAATGACGCTCACGTTGTATCCCGGAAAAAGTTTCTCAAGGTACGACTGTATCGTTTCGACCCCCGAAAATTCCGCTTTATCTAATATCCGTTTATCCCTGGCGATACGATAAAGCCGCGATTTGCCGAATGCCATGATCTGATTGCGCTCTTCTTCCCGGATAGAAAGCCAAAAAGTCTTTGACTCATTCATGAACCTGTAATCAATATCGGTGGCGATAAGCTCGGGGGCAGGCATAGTGACGGTAATCGTCTTTGACTTTTTATCCAGAAGGAAAGCATCATCTTTCATTTTTTTCAGATCAAAACCGACACTCATCTTTCCCCGCACAAGGAGATCCATCTCTTTGTTTCCCACATAGACCGGAAAAGAAAGAATATTCACAAATTGTTCTTTACGGCTTTCCACAATATCCGACACATTGACCTCAAGGACAGAGAGCTTTAATATTTCCTTTATATCATTGATAATCAGGGTGTTGATGATTTTTTCCTCTTCTGTGGGAGAAGGTTGAGATTTAAGCCTGATAATATAAGCTAACAATAAAATAATGACAATCAGCTGAATTATGATAATCACCGTTTTAATCTTCCCCATAATCTCTCCTTACTTTAAGCAGGGATTCGACAGTCTCCCTGTCATTCATCGGGACCTCGTATCCGTCAAATATCTGAAACCGCTCATGTCCCTTCCCCGCTATTAATACAATAGACCCTTTTTGTGCTTTTTTCAAGGCTAAGGAAATCGCCTCTTCCCGACCGGGGCGGACTTCGTAAGGAACACCCTTCTGTATGCCCTTTGCCACATCCCGGCAGATGGCGAGGGGATCCTCTCTGTGGGGATCGTCTGATGTAATGATCACAAAATCACTGAAGCGGGCAGCAATACGGCCCATTTCAGGGCGCTTCCCTTTGTCCCTGTCGCCGGTACATCCAAAGACAGTAATCAGTTGCTTATGTTCTTTTTGGCTCAGAAGCGCCAGAACTTTTTCCAGGCTGTCCGGAGTATGGGCATAGTCTATATAAATGATAATCCCGTCATGGTCGATTCGCTCCAAACGCCCCGGAACACCGCTGAAACCCATCTGCCATTTCTTTTCGGGACATCCGGCCGATTTCAAAAGGAGAGCAGCCAGGACAGCATTATAAACATTGAACTCTCCCGGCATCCCTAACCGTACGCTTTCGCCTGTTGAGAGAGAGATGAGGCTTTCCGATTCGTTTTTCTTCCAAGAAAACCGGATTTCACCGGCTGTTTGCCCAAAACCCGTGGTTTCACTGACCGATGTTTTCAATTGTGCTCCCCAGGGGTCATCGCAGTTGACAAAAGCGTGATGACTCCGATAATGAGTAAAAAGACTTTTTTTGATTTCAAAATATTCTTCCATGTTGTGATGATAATCTAAATGATCCCATGAAAGATTGGTAAACCCTATGCTTTGAAACGACAAACCCCTTATTCTTCCCTGTGCTATAGCATGAGAAGAAATTTCTAAAACACAATGGGTATGGCCGCTGTCCGCAAAAAACTTCAACCAGGCATAAAGGTCATAGATATCCGGAGTCGTCAAAATATTCCGCTTGTAAAACCCTTCTGCCGTATAAAACCCCACAGTGCCTATATACGCTGCTTTGATATTATTTTGCAAGGCCCCCTGATAGAAGAAAAAGGCCGTTGTCGTCTTGCCCTTAGTGCCCGTTATCCCTGTAAGGTCAATCTTTCCCAAGGCTTCGGCATAAAGGGCCGGGAGCATTCGCTTTTCAAAATGTTCCATGGACGGAACGACTAACGTAGAGACCCCGGGTACTTCTCTTTCTGCGACAACAGCTTGTGCGCCATGCCGCAAAGCATCCCGAACATATTGCTCTCCATGAGTTTTCTCCCCGGCTTTAGCGACAAAGAGGACGCCCGGCCGGCAGGCACGGGAATCTGAGGTCAACCGCTCAAAACTCACCCTTTTGCCGGGGCAGGCCCATTGACTTCCGCCTAACAGGAAAAACATCGAACGGTCAAGATCCATAAGCCTTTATCTCTTTTCTGAGAAACCCCTTAGCTCCATATTTTTCAGGAATATAGAAAATGTTTTTCTGAAGAAAAGCGGTATATTCTTCCGGGGATCCCAACTCTTTGACAATGGATGCGGCATCCAGAACAGCTTCTTTTCCGGATAATGCCATCATATAAGGATATCTCCTGAAAATGGTTCCTAAAGCGTCAAGAGCATCCGTTGTTTTCCCCTGTTCAAAATAAAGACGCCCCAAAAACAGAAGGGCTTCCACCTGAAGCAGCTCGTTTTCCTTGCCCTTTACAATTGTCCGGGCCACTTGCTCCGGGAGGTTTTCTGTCTCCGCTTTAAGATACTCCAGCTTCATCACTTCGATTTCTTTTAAGACTTCAAGGGCCTTCATGGAAGCAATGACATCATTATCGCTTTCGACCGGGAAGGAATAAATCAATTCTTTAAACGTCGCCACGGCTTTTTTATACTGTTTTCTCTCATATTCGATAAGGCCCCGATAATAGAGAATGGTGGTGTGAACGGAAGAATAGATCTGTTGACGCAGCATCTCATTGAAAAAAATGAGAGCCCAATCAGCGGCGATACTGTTCCTCATACTCATCTGATACATACGCTCCAAGGCATGGATCCCGTAGTCGAATTTCACTCCGCTGCCATTCTCCCAGGTGAATCCGGAATACCGGAGCACAGTTCTCTGATAGTTTTCAATGGCGCTTTTAACCCCGAAAAGAGAAGCGCTCAGCTCCCCCATATTCAGTTGCGCCTCTGCCAGGACATGCCCGGTTGTGTCATTGAGAAGATAATACTCTTCGATGAAATGTGCATATTTTTTGTGAATGCGGCTGTATTCCCAATAAGCCATGGGAATGTCTTCCAGATAATATTGATAGATCTGGGCAATCAGCAGATGAGCCAGAGGAGCAATATGGAAGCTGTATCCTGATTTATTGGAAAGAGGACTGACTGTTCCGCGGGGATAACGGTCCACGATTTCTTCAAAAAAGGATTTGGCCCGGTCATAATCGCCCATATCCAAATAAAGTTTTCCCGCCAAAAATAAAGCATCGTCAGCATAACGGGAATCGGGGTATGATTCGGCCAAATACATCAACTTTCGGCCGACATCATCAACGACACTTCGGACAAAAGTCCCCTCCTCCCACATCTCCGTATACCTCTTGACGTAATATTTAAAATACGGGACGATATCCGAAGAATCCACCAACACGGGCTCGGCAGTTCCGCTCTCCGCAATAGACTTCCCTTGAGGCGCCTTTTGAGAACAGCCCCCCGAAAAAAGCAATGTCAGGCAAAAATAAATCCATAAACGTCTCATCTTAACCTCTTTGATTGACTATAGTCCATCTCTATCAATTTTTCAATGATTACTCTTCTTCTATTGAAATCCTTTATTCTTTCCGCTATAGTACCTTTTATGGAGGTTTATTATGGAGTTAGATGTTCATTTCCTTAATCTGCTTTTTCAGCTCTTTTCTCAGGGTTTTATTGTCACTGCCACTGTCATTTTTCTTCTCATCGCTTCTGTTGGGGTTGTTCTGGCGGTAAAAGCCCACAAACGAAAGACACAAACCGGGTTTGACGGGTTGATCGGTGTCACCGGGACAGCCCGCACGGCGATCTCCCCTCAAGGAGGCCGGGCATTTGTTCATGGAGAGATCTGGCAGGCAATCAGCAGGGATCCCGTAAAAAAAGGGGCTCCTGTCATTGTCAAAGGGATAAGAAACATGGTTTTGATTGTGGAAGAAACACATTTTTCACTTATCTAAGGAGGTCGGTATGTATATTTATGTTGTCCTGTTTATCCTTCTCATTCTTTTGCCGTCCATGTTCCGGGTCATCCGTGAATATGAACGGGCGGTTATTTTCCGTTTAGGCCGTGTCATCCCCGTAAAGGGGCCCGGGTTGATTTTTCTTTTCCCCGTGCTGGATAAGATGGAACGCATCAGCTTGCGCCTCCTGACTATTGACGTCCCTGAACAGGATATTATCACCAAAGACAATGTCTCTGTCCGTGTCAACGCCGTTGTCTATCTTCGTGTTGTCGATCCGGTGAAAGCCGTCATTGAAGTCAAAAACTATGTTTATACGACTCAGCAGCTGGCTCAAACGACTTTGCGCTCTATTTTGGGCCAGGTAGAACTGGACGAACTCCTCTCTCAGAGAGATAAGATCAATGACGAACTCCAGACGATTCTGGACCAGCTGACAGACCCCTGGGGTGTAAAAGTCACTGCAGTCGAAATCAAACATGTCGATCTTCCTCAGGAAATGCAGCGCGCCATGGCTCGTCAGGCTGAAGCCGAACGTATCCGAAGAGCGAAGATCATCAACGCCCAGGGAGAACAACAGGCCGCCGAAAAACTGGCTGAAGCTTCTGAAATGCTGACGAAATCTCCTATGTCCCTGCAATTAAGATATTTGCAGACTCTTAATGATATCGCATCGGAGAACAACTCGACGATCGTCTTCCCCATCCCCCTGGATATGATCAAGCCGTTCCTGAAAAAGTAAACTGAACTCTGAAGGCGCCTTCGGGCGCCTTTTTTTTTGAAACATTTTTACCGATTATCACGTCCTATTACAAAAGGGAGGTATTATGCGACTGTTCTTCTCATTAGTGATAACGGCCTTTCTCCTCTTTATCATTTTTCCCCCGTTTGCGGGACTTTTATTTACAGGCGGACTCCTAACGATGATCTTTTTTTTCATTCTGGCAGCCTTCATCATCCGTCTTGTCGCCGCCCTTTTTTCTCTTATCGCCGTTCTTCTTTTGATCCCTCTGGCGGCCCTGCTTCCGCTGATCATCCCCGCTCTTTTGCCTTTCGCAATGATCTATGGCATCTGTGCTCTTCTCTTCGCTCTTTTCCGAAAAAAACCAACGCAACCTGCCTCACAATAGTTTTCTCCGATTGCTTCAAAAAGATACAGCAAAGCGCAAAAAAGCGGACCTTTTTTTTATGCAGGGAAGATAACTCTCTTTGATTATTTCATCATTAATAAGCTTTTGCTGTTCGCCCCGCCCGGCGATAAGCAATGCGACGCCTGCGTTTCCCGATAAGCGGCAAAAGCCATGTGTTAACCCCGGCTTGTGTTCTTTTGGGCAAACACGGACTCTGCAGTAATTCTTTAACAAAAAATCATAAGGAGAAAAACGGAAAAAGCACAGGGGTAAATACCGATAAGATAAACTGCTGCAAGAACCGTTTTCCACGCAACTTTTATTTCCTTTGGGCCATTATCCCCTTCTCCGTTGAAAAGAGAAGCAAATGTATCCTCTTTGTAGCCTCTTAAAACCCTTCGATAAGTCTCTTCCGGGTGGCTCCCTTCCAGGATCTCTTCTCCGATAAGGACAATGGGAATCTCCCGGGGGACAAACTGCCGCTTTTGATAAAGAGGCCGCAAGGACTTCAGGGACTCATCTGCCCGGAAATAACGGATCTTCAAAGGGAAATCCTCTTTCAGCCCTTCCAGGGTTGCGCCGGTTTGGCGGCAATCCGGACAATGCTCGTCGGTAAAAAAATAAACCGGGATCTCCATAGCAGAAGAATACGAATAAGAGAAAAGAAGGACAAAGAATAAAAAATATCGGATTCTTTTCACATCATTTCCTTTTTTCCGTTGATACCTGGAGCAAGGCCAATAAAACACCAAGAGCCTTTTCCAAAGCCTTCTCATTAAAATCAAAATCGGAAGAGAGGTATACGGCCCGCTCCCATTCTTCACTCTGTTTCTGTTCAGAAGGCAACCCCAAACGCTGTGCTCCTCCCGTCAATTCTTTCCCGCAGGAGAATTTCCATCCGTTTTGATTAAAGAGGCTGTGCGGTAGTCATTCCACCCTGTTCCGGGATACCGATGAAAAGAGCGGCGCAACTCAACGGCCCGGGGGAAAAGCTCCCGGGCCGTTTTCCGTATCAGGTCATTGACCGTGTTCATACAGGGGATTGTCCGTCACCACAAAGGCAAAATGCATTTTCAACCCCATTTGTCCCAGGAGATCCACCTGTTTTTCGTCCTCCCCGTTTAGAACAACGTCTTTCAGGGTGTCTTTAAAATCGGCGAAGAGAAAGACAATATGCTCTTTCGTCACGCCCACAAGCCCTGCCACGCCTTCAAGAACAGGGATATTGTCGATCCGGATCTCTTTGACGCATTGTCCGGACGCCTTGTCGAAGACAGAGACAAAGAAGGGGCGGGGCAAGGCTTCGATCTGCATCTCCCCGCCGTCGCGGGTTGTCTTCTGCCCTCCTCCGAAACAGGCGTAGATATATTTTTCGTCATTCTTCACAGAAGCGATGAGAATGTGCCCTCCCCCCTGGCCACCCACCTTCAAGTTCTCGTACTTCTCTTTCAGGGGACGGGTCATGGTGCGCACGAGATCCAGGTCCTCATCATACTCCTCCACCCGGTAGGGCGCGTTGAAATACCCCAGGTAGATATGACCGTTGGACTGATCCACATTGAGGGATCCGGTCTTGAGGTCTGAACCCATGATCTTTGTCATATCGGTGATGGGGTCCTCATATTCCACACGCTTGATGAGAGAGCCGTCCTTCAGGTCGATGGCTCCGATCCTGTTTTTGAAGAGTCCGGTAAAATAGAATCGGTCTTTGAACGTGTCCAGTGAATAGATGAACCCCATCTCATCATTGAGCTGAATATCGTCCAGGTACTCCCCTTCAGTATCATAGAGGGAAAGGGTACGCGTGGCCAGGTTCACAATGTAGATCCGTTCATTGACGATCTTGAGAGCCGAGACGGTAAAAGGCTGGACCTCCCCCGGGCCGTTTCCGGCTGGAAACATGATCCGCCGCCCCTTCTCCCCGGTGAGTGAGTAAAACTGCAGCCCGAAGGCATTGCCTTCGATCACGGGATAGTAGATCTCTTTCTGGTATAGGGCTGCTTTCCCCTGGGGGTCATTGGGCGCCATATACTCGGGCATCCAGGCCTTGACCACGGACACCGTCTCCACAGGGACCGCCTTCGACCCGCAGCCTCCGAAGAGAAGCATGAGGGCCCCCAAAAAAATAATGACTGTTGCTTTTTTCATCACGTTACTCCTTCCCCGTTTTCAAACGGTTAAAATTTCTCCTTACTTTACACTTTTCCGTCAAAGAGTCAATTTATTTTAATTTCCGTATCATTCTCCCTTCTCTTCATCAAAGATGAAAAGCTCTTCAATGACAACATCAAAGACCCGGGAGAGTTGACGGGCCAACATCAACGAAGGGTTATATTTATTCTTTTCCAGAAAAACGATCGTCTCCCTGCGTACCCGGACCTTGTCTGCCAGCTCCTGTTGTGTCAAATTGAATTTCGCCCGGAACTCTTTGATTTTGTTATCCATTTCTCATGCCTCTCCATTTCATGAAGCACCAGATCATAATATTGGACAGGGCCATGCCCAAGATCCCCAAAGTGATCCAATTTCCTGTGCTTAAAGCGATGCGCCTGCTGAGTATTTTGAGAAAAAGCCATAGGAAAAGGGAAACATAAAAGGACGCTGAAGCGGCATTACGGCATAAGGCCTTAGAAAGCTCGTCCTCGGCCGGCTCCCGGCGCCTGTAACTTTTATACCTGTCTGCAACGAAAAGAGCCGTCCCTGCTAAAATGAAGAAAAGTGCAGCCACCTGGATGAGGTCAAGGGTCGACAGAGGACCGGTAAAGAAAAGCAAAAGGATCCCGGCAAGAAGAATGGCCAAAACCAACAGGGGAACAAAAAATGATTTCATGAAAACCTCCTTAAGTGTTAGGTAATTCTAACATGATGTTAGAAATAGTCAACACATTTTTTCAAATCATTGGATTTTTTTAAATAAAAGATTTTCATAGGCCCGCCAAAGAGCCAGAGCCATCTTTTCCGGAGTCACGGGATATTGTAAAAACACAGCCCCTCTTTCCAAAGCGCGAATACCCACGGCAGGGTCGTGGGAGAGAATCAGATATTCCGGATTTCTCTTGAGATCCCTCGTGTAACCTGAGATGTCTGTGACGTCGTTATCTTCATGACAGATCAACAGCTCGGGGGCCGTTTTTTCCATAAGAGTACGAGCGTCTCTCATGGAGGAGAAACTTTCGATGAGTCGGAATAGGGGAAACGTCCTCAGAATGCCGCATACTTTCTGCCGCTCTTCTGCCGACGGGTTGACACAAATAACACGGATGATTTTCATAACAAAAACGCGGGGGCCGAAGCCCCCGGTTCATAAATTTTACTGCATGCGGGCAAATATGCCGGCCATGGCACTTCCCATGATCAGGGAAAGAACAAAGCTGACGGCAATAAAGATCAATGTCGCTTTCGCCCAATTGGCTTTGCTTTCATTAGCATTCCCGCCGAATCCCCAGATCACCAAGAGAACCAGGTTCACAATAGGAATCAACATCAAAAGATAGGTGATAATCCATTCCCCTAAAGTAACAGCGCCTGTTTTAGCCATAACGCCTCCTTTCTATAATACTCTGATGATACACATAAAAAAGTCGGGTTTCAAGCAAAACTTTTATCTCTTCTTGTTGCGCTCCGATAACACGACGGCTGTCAGCGTTAAGCCTAAAAACAGAATGATTCCAAAAAAGATCATTTCATCTCCTTTCTCTCACCATACGGGCGTTAAATCAATAGGAGATGAAGATGTGATGAAAATGAAATGAAAAAAGGGGGCCAAAGCCCCCTAAAGAGAAAAGAAAAGATGATTATTTTTTCTCTTTTAAAGCTGCATGGGCGGCCGCCAGCCGGGCCACGGGAACACGGTACGGCGAACAGGAGACATAATTCATCCCCGCTCTATGGCAAAACTCCACAGAGGAGGGCTCCCCGCCATGTTCTCCGCAAATCCCGATCTTGAGTTCGGGACGCTCTTTTCGTCCCCGCTCAATACCGATCTCCACCATCTCACCGACCCCTTCCTGATCCAAAGCCTGGAAAGGATCGCGGGGCAAAATCTTTTTATCCACATACTCTTTCAGGAATTTCCCGGCATCGTCACGGGAATACCCGAAAGTCATCTGGGTCAAGTCGTTGGTTCCGAAAGAGAAGAATTCTGCTTTCTCAGCGATCTTATCGGCGATCAGACAGGCCCGGGGGATTTCAATCATCGTTCCCACAGTATAGCCGACCTTCACATTTTCTGTGGCAAAGATCTCTTGGGCCACGCGGTCTACCATCTCTCTCATAATATCAAACTCCGGTTTTGTCCCCACTAACGGAATCATGATTTCGGGATAGACCTTTTTGCCCTTTTTCTGAACGAGGCATGCCGCCCTCAGAATAGCGCGGGCCTGCATTTCATAGATCTCCGGGAAAGTGATCCCCAGCCGGACCCCCCGGTGGCCCAACATCGGGTTGAACTCAGAAAGCTGATCTACTTTTTCTCTGATCTTTTCGACACTCACGTTCATCTGCCGGGCCATGGCCTCCTGCTGCTCTTTTTCATGCGGAACAAACTCATGAAGAGGAGGATCCAAAAGACGGATCGTCACAGGCAAGTCTTCCATCGCTTCAAAGATCCCGACAAAATCCTCTGTCTGCATGGGCTCGATTTGAGCTAAAGCTTTTCGTCTTCCGCTTTCTTCTTCAGAAAGGATCATTTCCCTGACCGCGCGTATACGGTCGCCTTCAAAGAACATGTGTTCTGTCCGACAAAGACCGATACCCTGGGCTCCGAATTCCCGGGCTACTTTTGCATCATGAGGAGTGTCGGCATTTGTTCTTACGCCGATTGTCCTAAACGCATCGGCCCATTCCATGAGTTTCCCGAAATCCCCGGCTAAAACCGGATCCATGGTAGGGACTTTCCCCAGCATGACTTCACCGGTCGAGCCGTTAAGGGTGATCCACTCTCCCTCTTTAACGGTTGTGCCGTTCACTTCAAAGGCTTTTTTTTGATAGCTCAGGTTAATGGCTTCAGCTCCGGAGACACAACATTTCCCCATGCCCCGGGCCACGACAGCCGCATGCGAGGTCATGCCGCCCCTGACCGTGAGAATACCGTTGGCGGCAGCCATTCCTTTGATATCTTCAGGAGATGTTTCCATACGGACGAGGATGACATCTTCTCCTTTTTCAGCCTCTTCAAAGGCATGTTCGGCATCAAAGACCACCTTTCCTACGGCAGCCCCCGGAGAAGCCGGCAGGCCGGCAGCGATGACATTCATCTCCGCGTCGGGATCGATCATGGGATGAAGGAGCTGATCCAGCTGATCGGGGGCGACACGAAGCACGGCTTCTTCTTTGGAAATCAACCCTTCGTCCACCATATCCACAGCAATCTTTACGGCAGCCTGAGCCGTCCTTTTACCGGTTCGGGTCTGCAGCATAAAAAGCGTTCCCTTTTGGATAGTAAACTCCAGATCCTGCATATCTCTGTAATGTTTTTCCAGTCTTTTATAGATCTCCACCAGTTGGGCATAGGCTTTAGGCATCGCCTCTTCCAAAGAGATTTCATTTTCATTTTTTTTCTTGCTTTTATTAATAGGCTGAGGCGTCCTGATTCCGGCCACGACGTCTTCTCCCTGGGCATTGATAAGATATTCTCCAAAGAAGACGTTTTCACCTGTGGCAGGATCCCGGGTAAAACAGACACCTGTCGCCGAGTCATCTCCCATGTTCCCGAAAACCATGGCCTGCACGTTGACAGCCGTTCCCCAGGTATCAGGAATACCATGGAGTTTGCGGTAATGAACCGCCCTTTTTGTGTTCCATGACTTAAACACGGCCTCGATGGCCGCCCATAATTGTTCCATGGGATCCTGAGGAAACTCCTGTCCCTGCTCTTTTTTGTAAATGGCTTTATACTCTTCCACCAACTTCTTCAAGTCCTCAACGGTCAATTCCGTATCTATTTTATACCCATTTTTCTTTTTAATGGACTCCAAAGCGTGTTCGAAGAGGCTTCCGTCCACACCCATGGCAACATCAGAAAACATTTGAATAAACCGGCGGTAGGAGTCATAGGCCAGCCGAGGGTTCGATGTAATGTCAGCCATTCCTTTTACGGCATCATCATTCAGTCCGAGATTCAAAATCGTATCCATCATTCCCGGCATAGAAACACGGGCACCGCTTCGCACAGAGACAAGAAGCGGATTGTTATTATCTCCGAATTTGATTCCCATGGACTTTTCCAATTTTTCCAGATTCCCCATGACCTCATTTTTGAGCTCGTCCCACAATGTTTCACCATGTCCGTAATATTCCACACTGCTTTCCGTGGTAATAGTAAACCCCGGAGGGACCGGGACGTTTAAATTGGCCATCTCCGCAAGATTCGCACCTTTACCGCCCAAAAGGTTTTTCATATCGGCCTTTCCTTCAGTCTGGCCGCTACCAAAATAATAAACATATTTACCCATCATTATCCTCCTTATTCTTTATGTCACAACAATATGGTCAAAATTGACGATCTCACTAAACAGAGCAGAAATATCCTGAAGAAGAGCTAATCGGTTATTCCGCATGCGCTCATCCTTATCCATGACCAGGACTGTATCAAAAAACACATCAACGACACTTTTAAGCTCAAGAATGATATCAAAGATCTTTTCATAGCGATTGCCCGCCTCCCGAATGAGTTTCTTTGATTTCAGCCAGTGATCATACATCGCAATGGTCTCTTTTTCCACAAAAACTTTGGGGTCAGGAGTCCCGAAATCATCCCTGTTCAGCTCTTCTCTGGCTTTTTTTACAATGTTATTAACACGCCGAAACGTCGCAGCCACATCTCTGAACTCCTCCCGCCGGGATAAAGATTTAAAGGCCAGCGCCTTTGTATATTTTTCGGTCAAACTCTTATCAGGAGTGTCGCAGACAGCATCAACAATGTCATAGGGAATGTCCAAAGCCTTCAACTGAGCCTTGAACCGCTCATCAAAAAAAGCCTTGACCTGACTTAAAATCCCGCACACTTCTCCGGAAGGCAGCATTTCTTCAGAATACAGTTTTACACAGCGCTCAAAGAGTTCATCTGCAGATTGAAGGGGAAACCCGTTTTCCGGATGAACAGTACTTCCTTCATACCCCAAAAGAAGGGCGATCATACTGTTGGCCTGGCGGCGCAGTGCATAGGGATCTTTCGTCCCCGTAGGGATAAAGCCTTTGATAAAGGCCCCTACGATATTATCCGCCTTGTCTGCAAGGCTCACCGCTGCGGCCCGGCGATTCGGAAGCGCCTCCCCCCAGACACGGGGCCAATAATGCTGCTCAGCAATATCAGCAACCTTCTCCTCAATTTGATGCTCCAGAAGATAATACTTGGCAATGAGTCCTTGCAGTTTTGTAAACTCTTTTCCGTCTTTGATCATTTCCGAAGCGATATCGATCTTGGCATACCGGGCCCCTTCCAGGGCCGTCGGGTCGCTGTTTGAAAGTCCTGCTGTCAATTCCACAAGACGATCTGTTTTCTCTTTTAAAGAACCCAGCCCTTCCAGCCAGGTGATCGAATCCAATAATTCATAGAGCTTTTCAGGGCCCCGGGAGACATCCTCTTTCCAGTAGAACATGGCATCATCCAGTCGCGCTTTGAGAACACGCTCATTTCCTTTGACGACTTCACTGTTCTTGAGAAAACTTCCGTTTGCCACAAAGACAAAGACAGGAAGGATCTTGCCGTCTTTGTAAAGGCTGAAATAACGCTGATGCTGGCTCATGGCTGCAGAGATCACATCAGGAGGCAGTGAAAGATACTGATCCTGAAAAGATCCGGCCAGAACTTGGGGGCTTTCAACCAGATAGACGACTTCTTCAGCCAGCTCCTCTGAATAGAAAGAATCAGCTCCGTATTCTTTCATTTTGGTTTTAATGCCGTCAAGGATCACGGATCTGCGCTTTTCCGGTGAGAGGACAATCCCGCTTTTTTCCATAACTGTAAAATATTCCTTGGGTGAGGAAATCGTTTTGCGATCCGGAACGCTGTTCCGCAAAAGACGGGTCTCCTGTCCTGCAGCGACGGAACCGGCATTTAACGGAAGGAGCTCCTCTCCCCATAGGGCCAAAAGCCAGCGCACAGGCCGGGCAAAAAGAAAGCCACTGTCATCCCATTTCATTTTTTTGGGAAAAGGGATCGCCGTGAGGATGCGAGGCCAAGCTTCAGCAATGATCTCTTTCGTCATGCGTCCCGAAATATCCTTTTTAGCCGCAAGATAGATCCCTTTTTCTGTCTCCTCCCAAAAAACATCCTTCTCTGTGAGGATATTTTTCTCCATGAATTTTTCATAGGCTTTTGTCGGCTGTCCCTCTTTCAAACATATGTTTTGAGGCGGCCCAATAATTTTCTCACACCTGTCCGGTTCTTTTTCAGCAACATTTTTAAAAAAAAGCACCAGCCTGCGCGGAGTTGCAAAGGAAGCGTCCCTTTCCCACAGGATCCCATGCTCCTTCAAGGCCTCTTTGATAGAATCACAAAAAAATGATACCGCCGGGAAAATATAGCCGGCCGGAAGCTCTTCGACACCGATTTCAAAAAGGAGATCACTCATTGTCTTCACCCCGGTTTTCCGCATCACGGTAAGCTTTGGCACAGGCCCGGGCCAGCCTGCGTATGCGCCCGATGAAATTCGTCCGTTCTGAAACGGATATCGCTCCCCGGGCTTCCAGAAGATTAAAAAGATGGGAGTTTTTTATGACATAGTCATAGGCGGGACGGACCAGCCCTTCCTCTGTCAGCCGCAGACATTCCTTTTCCTGGGCCTCAAAAGCTGACCAAAGAAAGGCCGTATCTGCTTTTTCGAGATTATACCGGGAATTTTCCACTTCATTATCGTAATAGACATCTCCATATGTGGTCTCTTCATTCCACTGCAGATCAAACATGCTCTCTTTTTTCTGAATATACATCGCCAACCGTTCCAGGCCGTAGGTCAATTCCACAGTGACAGGATCGACTTCCAGCCCCCCGACCTGTTGAAAATAGGTGTATTGCGTCACTTCCATACCATCGACCCAGACCTCCCATCCCAGGCCCCAAGCACCGACAGTGGGCGATTCCCAATCATCCATGACAAAACGGATGTCATGTTCATCCGGGGTGATTCCTAAACGGGACAGGCTCTCGATATACATCTCCTGAATATTCTCCGGAACAGGTTTCAAGACAACTTGATATTGAAAATAATGCTGCCCCCGGTAAGGGTTCTCTCCGTAACGGCCGTCTTTCGGCCGTCTGCAGGGTTCCACATAGGCCGCTTTCCAGGGCCGTCTGTCTAATGAGCGAAGAAACGTATGGGGATTAAATGTCCCTGCCCCCTTTTCCATATCATAGGGATAGAGGAGCAGCGCCCCCTGATCCGACCAGTAATCATTTAAAGTCCTGATCATCTGCTGAAATGTCATTATTCCTCCCTGCTCAGCAACGGTTGCTCACGATGATGATTATTCCATACCTTTCAAGTGGTTTCAAGGGTTTTATAACCGCTCGATATGATAACCCATCTCTTCCAGTAAAGCGGGAACCCCTTTTTCTCCCACCAAATGTCCTGCACCGATGACAACAAAAAGAGTGCTGATATCGTCTCTTTTCAATGCATCATCGATAACAAGGGACATCTGCCGGTTCCTTCGGTCAAACAGAGCATCATAGTAAGGCTCCAGTTCTTTGTTTTCATAACGGCTTTTGAAAACAGCCGCTTCAAGCTCAGCTTCATCTCCTTTTTTCCAGAGAGCCGCCAGCTCTTTGAGCGCTTTTTTCAGGCCTTTATTCTCTTCGACATTTTCCATAAGCATAAGCAACTGAACGTCTTCAGGAATACCGGACATCATCTCTAACTGCCCCTGGAGGGATTCCAGAGAGATGATCTCTTCTCTCTCCCATTTCTCCATAAAATAGAGGTCGATGCCAAACTGCGTGTCAATACCCGCATTTCTCATCCCTATTTGTGTGATGACCATCGTCACCATCCAGGGTCTCAAAGGGTTAACCTGCTGCCAGGGGATCCCCTCTGTTTTGCAATACTCTTTAAACGCACTCGCTTTATCTCCTAAAGCTTTTTCCAGCGTCATCCCTTCCCGGTAAAACCCTTTTTGAAGGATAAATTGATTCATTTCACCGGACATCGCATTCATCTCCCGGAGATCCACCTCAACCGCCAGCCCCTGTGCTTCTGAAAAGGCTTGCTCCACTTTTTCAGGCAAAGGATAAAAACTTTTGTCCGCGCCATGAATGGATCCGAAGAGATAGACATTCTTCTCTCCCTTACGGGCAGCATAAAAGAGCGGGTCCATGGGGCGGGTACATGAAAAAAGGACTACGGTACTGATCAACATCCAAACAACAATACAGAATCGTTTCATCTTTTTCCCTCCTTGTTGAGGCCGGAGATAAACACTTCTTTTATTTGCGCAGTTAAAGCTTCTTTCACAGGCCGATAGCTTTTCCGATGTAGAGGAGTAGGTCCCAGAGTCCGGAGCATTTCCTGGTGATGCCGTGTCGGGTATCCTTTGTTCTGCTCAAAGCGAAAGTCCGGATACCGTAAAGCAGCCGTGTCCATATAATCGTCCCGGATCACTTTCGCAGCAATAGAAGCACATCCTACGACGTAGGAAAAAGCATCACCCCGGATCACTTCCCTGACGGTTATTCCCGGAAGTCCCGGTTTCACGGCATCCGTCAGGATCACTGATTTGGCTAGAACCCCTGCAGGAAGCGAAGAGATCAAACTCGCCATGCCCCGGCGGGTTGCTTCTAAAATATTCAGCCGGTCGACTTCGCGTGGAGAGATCAAGATGACCCTCCACAACGTTCCGGGTTCTCTTTTCAACCTCGCAAACAAGGTCTGCCGCTTCTTCGGACTCAGTTTTTTTGAGTCGCCCACTCCTTCTACAAAAACAGCGTCTTCCCATTGGAGAAAAAGGCCGACAGAAAGGGGCCCGGCCAAAGGCCCCCGCCCGGCTTCATCAAGACCGATGATATAGCGGGCCCGGGGCCTCTCCTTTAACTTTTCCAGATCAAAGGCAACATTATCGTTCATGAAGCCTTAAAAGTCGCGTTTCTCCTTGAGACGAGCCTTTTTACCGAAGCGCTCCCGCATATAATAGAGCTTAGAGCGCCTGACTTTAGCGCTTTTTTTCACTTCGATCTTATCGATAAGAGGAGAATTCATAAGAAATGTCCTCTCGACACCGATTTTCCCTGTTACGCGGCGCACAGTAAAATTCGTATTCAATCCGGAGCCCTGACGTTTCAAAACCAAGCCTTCAAAGAACTGGATCCTTTCTTTGTTTCCTTCCGTGATCTTGACAAAGACTTTTACTGTGTCCCCTACTTTGACCTCAGGCAAATCACTTCTGAGATTTTCGCTGTTGATCTGTCTGATGATTTCATTCATAACGACCTCCCGTTTCCAAATAATCTGTCCAATATGACAGCTGCGGCACTGCGTACCGACAAATGGTTAAAATCATGACCGACGCCTTTCACAGGCGCCAATCTGATATCCGCTTTCTCTACAATGGTTTGGGCTAACCCCCAACCGGTTCCAAACAGAATTAAAAGAGGTTTCTCTTTTAAACCCGCCAGACGACCCCGGGCTTCGCTGTAGCCTGTTACCGGCTCCTGAAGCCGGGCACTTGTCACCCAAAGTTCAGGCGTCTGTCCCTCCTCACGGGCTATGCGGCTGACAACTTCATCAATGTTTTCTGTAAGCCGTGTCAGCGAAAGGGCCTCTGCCCTGTTAGAATTATAGGCTTTTCCGGCTCCCTCCTGCCAGAAATCAAGCATCTGTCTTACCGCCTCATTTTGAGCCGGATGCGGCGATACGATAAACAGCTTTTTTAAGCCGTATGTGTGAAATGTCCTGGACATATCATGAAGATCGATAGGTGTGATGGATGTGCTGATCACGTCACCTCTCTTGTCCGTTACCGGGTAATGGACAAGAGCTCCGTAAACAGACACCTGTGCCGCAAGATCGGGTCGTATTTTACGTGTTTTATCCAAGGCCCTCTCTTTTCTCCAGGCTTCGATCTCCTTATGATTACCTGACAAAAGGACATCAGGGACTTTCATCCCCCGAAATTCGGCGGGACGGGTATATTGGGGATATTCAAGCAGATCACCGCTGAAACTCTCTTCCGAGACGGAGGCTTCATTGCCCAGGACCCCGGGAATCAGGCGAGTTACAGCATCGATAAGCATCATCGCCGGCAACTCTCCTCCGGAGAGGACAAAATCACCGACAGAGATTTCCTCATCGATAACAAGCTCCGACACTCTCTCATCGACCCCTTCGTATCGCCCGCACACCAACATCAACTTCTTCTGCCGGGAAAGGCGCCGTACGACACTTTGTGTCAAAGGTGTCCCCCGGGGAGTCATTAAAACCCGGTAATGACCGCTTTGAAGCGCTTCCACGGCGTTGACCACCGGCTCGGCTTTCATCACCATGCCGGCCCCGCCTCCGTAGGGATAATCATCGGCTACCTGATGTTTGTCTGATGTGTAATTCCTGATATTATGGATATTCAGTGACAATAGCCCTTTTTCCCGAGCTCTTTTCAAAATACTCTCTTCAAACGGAGAGGCAAACATCTCGGGAAATAAGGTCAGCACATCGACGGTCATTCCATCATCCCTTCAATAAGCTCTACACATATCGTCCGCTCATCTGTATTGATCTCTTTTATAAAAGCCTTTACAGCCGGGATCATGATCTCTTTTCCCTCAGAAGATTCCACGACATAGACATCGGTCCCTCCATTGAAAAAAATCTCTTTTAAAGAACCGATCTCTTTTTCGCCGTCTAAGACCCGGCATCCGATCAGTTCATGCTCATAGAACATATCCTCGTCCAAAGGAAAGAGCTCTTCTTCGGGAATGACCAGGGAAGCATTTTTATACAGCGTCGCCTCTTCAGGAGATTCGATTCCGGTGACTTTCAAAACAACCACCCCGCCGTTGAGGAATTTGACATCCTCTAAGGGGAAATCTTTTCTTTCCCCCTTATGTTCCAGAGTGATGACTTTGTCATCTTTAAACCGCTGAGGAAAATCGGTCTCCACGAAGACTTTAAAGGCTCCCCGTATCCCATGAGGCTTCATAATGCGGCCGATACGATAATAATTCATATGACTTCCAGACGCACCTTTTTCCCCGTTTTGAAGCCCTCCATATGGATGACCTCTTTCAGGGCTTTGATTCTTTTCCCGTTGACCCCGATAACAGCTCCGCGGTCTTTTTCCGCCAGACGGATCTTCAGGGTAATCGTTTCCCGGTCCTCCTCCAGGTCAATGCAGACAGACTCTTTATCTTCCACAAGCTCCCGGACAAAGAAGGCCAGATTTTCTTTCATTCTCTCTCTCATATCCTTATTTTTTCCCTTCGGCAAACTTAGCCCATATTCCGCATTTTTTAAGCAGATTCCTGGCAATGACCGTAGGCTGGGCTCCTTTAGAAAGCCATTCCAAAACCCGCTCTTCTCTGATAGAGACATCGGCCGGCTGAGCATTGGGATTATAATATCCGACCTCTTCAATGACCCGGCCGTCTCTTTTTGTCCGGGAATCTGCGATGACGACCCTGTAATAGGGTTGTCCCTTTTTGCCAATACGCTTCATTCTGATTTTCACTGCCATAGTGACCTCCTGTTATCCGTGTTAACCTAAAAAAGGCCGGGAACATTTCCCTTTAATCCGCCTTTTCCCATCTTTTTCATCATTTTTTTACTCACTTCGTACTGTCGCAGCAGCTGATTCACCTCGGCCACGCTTCTTCCTGATCCCGCCGCGATCCTCTTTTTCCGGCTGGCTTTGATGATCGCGGGATACCGGCGCTCTCGCGGTGTCATCGATTGAATGATCGACTCCACACGTATCAGCTGTGATTCGTCCACATCCATATCACGGGGCATGCCGGGGATCATTTTCACCAGGCTGCTGAGAGACCCCATTTTTTTTATCATCTTGATCTGTTTCATGAAATCTTCGAGGGTAAACTGGGCTTTGAGGAATTTTTCCTCCATATCACGGGCTTCTTCATCACTGAATTGTTCCTCGGCTTTTTCAATAAGTGTCAGGACATCCCCCATCCCAAGGATGCGCGACACCATGCGCTCGGGTTGAAAAGCCTCTAAATCATCGCTTTTCTCGCCTACGCCGACAAACTTGATCGGCGTACCGGTGACCATGCGCAGAGAAAGGAGGGCGCCCCCGCGGGCATCACTGTCCACTTTAGTAAAGATGACACCGTCAATACCGATTTGATCATGAAAGCCGGCCGCGACATTGACGGCATCCTGCCCGGCCATAGCATCGGCCACGAGCAAAGTCTCACGGGGAGAGACCTTTTTTTTAATAAGAACCAGTTCTTCCATAAGGGATCGGTCTATCTGAAGCCGTCCTGCAGTATCCACAATTATTATTTTTGCAAAATTTTTTCGGCCCGCTTCGATCCCCTTTTGAACGGTATTCAGCACATTTTTTGTCTCTTTGGTGGCATAGATCCCGACATCGATGTCACGAGCTAATTGCTCCAATTGGTCGACAGCTGCCGGCCGTTGCAGATCCGCTGCCACTAAAAAAGGCTTTAAGCCCTCTTTTTTGAATTTCTTCGCTAGTTTTGCCGCTGCTGTCGTTTTCCCTGCGCCCTGAAGCCCCACCAATAAAATAACCGTGGGCGAGGTGTCGCTGTTGACTGGGGCCGGTGCACCCAAAACATCAAGCATCTCATCACGCACGATCTTGATGATCTGCTGAGCCGGAGTCAGGCTTTTAAGGACGTCTTCTCCAACGGCCTTTTCTTCCACACGGCGAATAAAATCTTTGACGACTTTATAATGAACGTCCGCCTCCAATAAAGCAATACGGATCTCCCGCAAACCGTTTTTGACATCAGCAGGACGCAAAACCCCTCTGCGTGAGAGCTTTTTAAAGGCCACATCCAATTTAGAGGATAACGCATCAAACATTATGATCCCTTTATCTTTTCCGTGAGGCCTGAGACCCGGGAATAATAAGGCGTCTTTCGGACCGCCTCTTCCAGCTCTTTTAAAACCTGTACCCTGTAGGAACGCTTTTCATGGATTTTTAACGCCCTCTCAAAACGTCCCAGATTCTCACTGCTTTTTTGTAACGCGGTCTGCACGGCTTGCCGGCTTACCCGGAAATTTTCCGCGATCTCGCTCAAAGTCAGATCCTCGAAATAATAGTTTTCAAAGTATTTGCGCTGCTTGGATGTCAACAGTTCTTTGTAGATCTCATAGAGCTCTATTGTGTATTCTCGCATATATTCCGTTTTCATGAAAAGGAGATTATCATGATGAAAGACGTGTGTCAAGTCAAAAGAGTTGACAATGTCGGGGCGGGGAGAACCCGCCCCTAAGCGAAGGGATTTCGCTAATCTATAGGAACGGCCCGGGGGCCGGGTTGTTGTTTTAACGGCAGACGAACTGTCAATATGCCATTGTCATATGAAGAGGTAACCGCTTCAGCATCAATATTTTCAGGCAGCGAATAATTTTTCTCCAGCTCACCTCGGGGCAACTCGCTTCGCAGAGACCGCCCCCGCGAAAACGAATCATCGCGGAACGCTTTGATATGGAGTCTTCTTTCTTCCATTGTCACCTGTATCTTCTCCTTCTCAACACCGGGCAAGGCCGCCTGAATAACAAAATCATCAGCATCGCGCCTGACATGTGTTTCGAATCCCTGTATATCCGGAGGGCAGCAACGCCCCAAAGTAATAAGTGTCATTCTTCCTCCTTGAGAGGATCAAAGGGGGCTCAGGCCCCCTTGACCTTGATTTCTTTCCGGGACAACCCCTTTTCCTTTTTCGGCAGATCGATATCCAGAATACCGTTTTTGTAGCGGGCATCCACTTTTTCAAGATTGACATTATCCGGCAGCCTGAACCGCCGCTCATACTTGCCGTACCCTATCTCCCGGCGGAAATAACCTTTCTTTTCTTCTTTTTCCTCTTCCCGACGCTCCGCCCGGAGAACGAGGACGCCGTCCTCGACAGAGACTTTGATGTCATCTTCTTTCATTCCCGGCAAAGCGGCCTTGATCATATATTTCTCATCGTCTTCTCCGACATCAGCATGAATAGCGACAGGATAGTCTTTGTATTCACTAAGAAAGCCGGGTCTGAAAAAGTCCTCGAACATAGACTCAAATTCATCAAAAAAGCTGCGGAACGGATCATTACGCCTTACGACATCAAGTCTGTTCTCCTCATTTCGTTTCACAGGTTTCATAACACACCTCCTTTTTTTATTTTGTATAAAGCAAGAGACGTGCCAAAATGCTTTTTAATACCATGCAAAGCTAACGGGAAGAAATATAGCCAGTTACAGAACTTGAAAATGCGGCGTCAAAACACAGCCTCTAAAAAAATGTTTAATTATTGGACACTGTGTCTATTAAAACTACACATGTCCAATATTCAGTCATTTCATTCGCCCGTAGCGGTCATCCAACCGAACGATGTCATCTTCACCCAAATAGTCTCCTCGCTGCACTTCAATAAAAATGGTCAGAGAGACCCCTTCAATGGTATGGGTTTCCCCCCGGGGGATAGCGACTGTATCTCCCGCCTTTACGGAAAAAGTGCGTTCCCCAAGGGTCATCAGAGCGTCCCCCTGAACAATGATCCAATTCTCTTCTCGATGATGATGATACTGAAGTGAAAGCTTTTCTCCGGAGGATACGGTAATTTTTTTCACCTTGAAGCCGTCCCCTTCTTCCAGAGTCGTAAATTCCCCCCATGGGCGTATTTCGTCCTTATGGGATCGCACTGTTTCAGGATATTTCTTCCCGACGATGGAGACGATCTCTTTGACTTCCTGTGAACGCTCTAAAGAACCGATAAAAAGGAAATCTTTTGTGTCGGCGACAACCAGATTGTCAACACCCAAAAGGCCAACTGTTTTCCCCGGAGCTGAAACAATATTATTCTGACTTTCCAAAGGGAAAAGCTCGGCATTCAGTGAAACATTGCCTTCGCCGGGGTCAAACAGGGCCTTGAGCGCTCGCCAGCTCCCGATATCGCTCCAGCCGAAATCACCCGGGATAACGACAGCTTTTTTTGTCTTTTCCATAACGGCATAATCAATAGAGATATCAGGAGCTTTTTGATAGATCGCCTGAAATGACTCCTCCCGGGAACAACTCAATGCCTCATAAAAGTCATAAAGCTGTGGAGAAAGGTTCTTGAACTCCCCTAACAGAGTCTTTTTTTTAAAGATGAACATCCCGGAATTCCACAGATAGTCCCCGGAATCCAAATAGGAGCGGGCTTTTTCTTCATCGGGTTTTTCCGTAAAAGAATCAACAACATAACCTGTCCCGGCCGGCCTCCCTTTTTTAATATACCCATACCCGGTTTCCGGAGCATCAGGACATATCCCCAAGGTGACAATATACCCGTCTCCGGCCAGCTTTTCCGCCTCTTGCAAGCGTTCTTGAAACAACGGCCTGTCCTGGATATAATGGTCGGCCGGCATCACAGCGACGATCTCTTCGTCATCCACACATGTCAAGCCGAACAAAATAGCCGGAGCGGTGTTCCGCCCGAAGGGCTCCGCTAAAACCTCAGCCGCTGCCTTTTCCGATGCATTTTTCAAAAGATGGGCGCTTTCGGAACTTCCGACGATCAGACAACGCTTTCCGCATGCCCGGGAAAGAGTCTCTTCCAACAAAGAGCGTCCGTTAAACAAAGGCAAAAACTGTTTCGGGAATGTCTCCCGGCTTAACGGGAAAAGACGCTTTCCGCTTCCACCGGCTAAAATCAAAAATGTCATGACGCCTCCTTTCACAAGGTCTCTCTATTATAAAAAAAAATAAAAAAAGGTAAAGGGTCTATTCTCTCTTGAAGATAAGTTCTTTTTTGCTATGATAACAATATGATCCGGATGAGCCATCTCTACAAGACCTATTTAAAAACATGGCCGGCATTGAAAGATATCAATGTCACGATCAATGACCGTGAATTCCTGTTTCTCACAGGGCCGAGTGGAGCCGGCAAGACAACCTTTTTGAAGCTCATCTACGGTGAGGAACGCCCGACCCGCGGAGAACTCTATGTCCTGGGCAAAAGGGTGCGGAAGATGTCTCATCGTCAAAGGGCGCTGCTCCGGCAGAAAATCGGCGTTGTCTTTCAGGATTTTAAACTCATACTGACAAAAACCGTTTATGAAAATATGGCTCTGGCCGCCAATGTTGTCGGACTTTCTCCCTCAGTCGCTCACAAACGCATTTTAGAGGCATTGTCAGATCTTCATATGTCCCATAAGATCAAAACGCCAGTGTATCAACTTTCAGGCGGGGAACAGCAGCGTACAGCCATCGCCCGTGCATTGGTCACATCCCCCCGGCTGCTTTTAGCTGACGAGCCAACAGGGAACCTGGACCCGTCTCTCTCTTCGACGATCATGGACCTGCTGAAACAGATCAATGCCCAGGGGACAACTGTCATTATGGCGACACATGACTATCATTTGGTCGGCCGCTATCCTTTTCGAACAATTGAAATCGATGGAGGGCGGATTCGTGACTAGGTTTTTCTTCCTGATCAAGATGGGATTGAAAAACATTGTTCGGCACAGACGCACATCCTGGCCCCTGGTCCTTTCCCTTTTTATTCTCATTTCTATCAATTTGGGGATACTCCTGGCCAGAGGTAATATCAACCTGGCATTGAACCTTTTTACAAGCCACGCCCGGATCGAAGTCATTCTCGAAAAAGGGCTCTCTTCCGAGGCCGTCTCTCAGCTTATCTCTTCTCTCAAAGAAGAGAGCCTCACCGAGATCCGCAGCATGACCTACCGGGATGAAACAGAAAACCTCAACGCCTTCGCATCCCAGGATGAGACTTTGGCTGAAGCGGTCGCTCTTCTCGGAGAAAACCCCCTGCCCCCGACGTTGACGATTCAATGCGTGATGGCCATGGAATCTTTGCCGCATATTTCTTCTTTTGCCCAAAACCTGAAAAAAAAAGAGGGGGTCTCTGAAGTCATTTACCCCGGAGGTTGGTTCGCCCGGCTCTATCAGATGGCCCGGGGAGCGGATGTTTTTTTTCTTATCCTTTTGGGAGCTCTCTTTTTAGTAACGTTTATCCTCTGGGTCTCGATTTTCAAGGCGACTCTTTATCCTCTTCGCGATGAAATTGAAATTATGGAGATTGTGGGAGGGACAAAACTTTATATCCGAACCCCTTTTTATCTTGAATCTTTTTTTTATGCTCTTCTCTCGTTGGCAGGGGCACTTGCCCTTCTCCGTTTTTTATTCGATTCACTGCGTGATTATTTCCCCGACTTACGCTTTCTTACCACGGAAGAGCTACTTCCCGCAGGCGTACTGATCATCCTTCTGGCCCTGTTAGGAACGGAAAAAGCCATTAACCGGTTTTTCAAATAATATGCGTATTTTCAGCGTTGTCTTCATTCTTTTTTTCCTCGTCTTGCCCTCTCACGGGCAAGGGCTGGGACATGAGATCAGGGCAAAACAAAAGGAATTGGATGAGATTGAAAAACAGCTTAAAGAAAGCCGCGAAAAGAGCGAATATTTCTCCGATAAGGAAGGAGATATGCTTCAGCAGCTTCAACGCCTTCAGAAGCAGATCGATCAGGCCCGCAGCGAAAAACTCCGTCTTCAGAATGCCGTAAAAAAAGCAGAAGAGGACGTCGAGACATTAGACGAACGCGGGGCCCGCTTATCCGAAAAACAGAAGAAACTTACCCTTTTTTTAAACTCCGTCTTTTATCAATCTTTTCTCAATTGGCGAAAAGCCGCGATGGAGCCGTTGATGCCCGGCACTGCCGTGCAGTCAGGCCGGGACCGTTTTCTTCTTTCTGTTTTGGGCCATTTTAATTATTATATTCTAAAAGAAAATATTGAGACCATGGAAGAACTGGGTTTGGTCCGTGTGGAAAAAGCGGAAGTCCTGGAGCGTTTTACTCTTCACCTTCTTAGCGCAAAAGTCGCCGAAAAAAAGCTTGTGCGCCTGGACAAAGAAAAATCTAACGCCCTCTCTTCCATCCGCTCAAAAAAAACATACTACACCCAGCTGGAGTCGGAATTGAAAAAACAAAAGGACGCATTGACCGGACTGATCCGTGACCTTGAAAAAAAGGGTTCTACTTACGACGCCGGTGTGCGCTTCGCTGATTTGAAAGGTGTTTTGGCCTGGCCTGCTCAGGGAAATGTTTACAAAAATTTCGGTAAAAACATAGACTCTGTCTATAAAACAGTGTTGACCAATGACGGGATCGACATCGCTGCTCCCTTTCAGTCTCCGGTAAGGGCGGTGGCCGGGGGAAAAGTCATCTATTCACGCCCTTTTAAAAGCCTCGGAACCATGGTCATCCTTGATCATGGAGAGAACTACTTTACTATTTACTCCAATCTCTACTCAGCCGGCGTCCAGGAAGGAGACCTGGTTTCGCCCCGCGATGTTCTCGGATCGGCCGGGCGCGACATCCTTTCCGATACCGCTTTGATTCACTTCGAAATCCGCAAAGAAGCCCGGCCGCTCTCTCCCTTAGAATGGCTCTCTCCCTCAAAATGAAACAAACCCTTTCCCTTTTTTGTCCTATAAGCAAGAACAGAAAGGAGCGGGTATGAGAAAAATATTCCTTATTATTATCCTTCTTGGCACATTTACAGCCGCTTTCGGCAATGAAACGACCCTGACATTGTCACGGTCTTCTTATGACCTCGACTTTAAAAATATCGCACGCATTGAAAACATGGCCTTCGAAGACACTCAAGATTTGATCATTGTCAGTGGCCCGTTAAAAGCTTCCCTTTCAAATAACAGGATTCTTCTGGAAGGGATCGATTCCGAAACGATTATTGAACGCCTCTCACTTCCCAGGGGTGTTGCGTTTACCATCCAACGCCCGATGGCCCGGATCTGGTTTCAAAACGGAGAGTATAAAGTCGAAACTCAGGAAGGGCGCAGTCTTGTGGAAAAAGGCCCCGACGGGCTTTTTGTGCGCCATGATGACAATATCGTCAAAATCACGGATCGGGGTATTTTTGTTTCCTCGGATGGTGAGCATGTCAGCCTTTCAGACGAAGGGATTCACATTAAAGGCGATGAAGGAGAAGTCCGTTTAGGCCTTTTGGGCAAAATCATCAGCTTTTTCACCCGGAAAGCCGTGACCCGCTCATTGGAATCGGCTTTCAAGGAACGAGATATGTTGCATCAGTCTCTCAATGATCTTTTAGAAAACAGAGTCCCCGATTTTTCCGTCTTGGAAAGCGATACCGGTATTTCGTTCCGTACAGAATCAGACCGCCAGGAAAAATCGAAGAAAACATCAACAGAGACCTATATCTATAAAAACATCCGCCATCTTGATCTTTCCCTGGTTTCCTCCTCTGTTGTGATTTCCCCCGCCGCGGGGAAAGATGTTCTCGTGAAAATCATCAAAAAAAACGTCCCGGAATCCGGATATAAGATCCTCATGAACCAAAAAGAAGATTCCCTTAAAATAGCAGAAGAGATCAAGCACTCTGCCGGCCGTTTGTCTGTTCACTTCATCATCGAGATCCCTCCCATGGAAACTGTTCATATCAAGGGACTTTCCTCATCGATAGAGCTCCGACAGATTAACAGCCGGACTCTGTCACTGCAAAATCTCAGCGGCCACATGAGTCTTTTGGGCCCCGAAGGAGATTCTCTCATACTGAAGAACACAAGCGGGGATATTTATCTTAAAAATGCAAAATTCAGCAACGAGATAAAACTTTCTACAATCAGCGGTGATGTCAAAGGCTCAGACATGATCTCTAAAGAACTCATTGTTGAAACGACAAGCGGAGATTTTAGGGGAGAACAGATCTCTGTCGGTAAAGCAGCTCTGAAAACTGTCAGCGGAGATTTTAGCATCCGGGATATGGACTCAGACTCCGTTGATTTCAACTCCACCAGCGGTGACCTTTTCTGTGAAAGATGTACGTGGGGAGGTTTCAAAGGACGTTCTGTCAGCGGAGATGTGGATTTCAAAAGGTCTGAAATCAAAGACCGCTCCTTTTCCAGCGTTTCCGGGGATCTGACGCTTTCCTCATTGTTTCATAAACAAAACAGGCCCGTCGGCTGATACAAAACAGCCTCCCTGAAAAAGCCCGCTTATTGCGGGCTTTTTCTTTTGCGCATCAAGCCCTTTTAGGGTATACTCCTTTCACATTATGGAACAATTTTATTTTTATCAAAAATGGCTGAAATCGAACGGGCTTGAACACTCCCCTTTAAAAGAAAAAACCCCCCGCTCTGATGACTGGGCCTGTTTTGAAGATGAAATCGCTGCATGCCGGCGATGTCCTTATGGAGAAAAACGCATTCACCCTGTGATAGGGGAAGGTCCTCTTTCTGCTTCGCTTGTCTTTGTCGGGGAGGGTCCCGGAAGAGAAGAGGATGAATCCGGCCGCCCCTTTGTAGGCCGGGCAGGGCGTCTCCTGCGCAAAGTTTTGGAAGAGATGGGACAAAGCCCCTCTTCCTTTTATATTGCCAATATTGTGAAATGCCGCCCCTTTAACAATGAAAACCCCAAAGAAGAAGCTGTTCAAGCCTGCCTCCCCTTCCTGCAAAGACAACTCGCTCTTATCAAACCGCGCGTCATCGTCTCCCTGGGAAAAGTCCCCGGGATGATACTCAGCGGGGAAAAGGAAATCAAAATCACAAAAGAACACGGACGGGTCTCTTCTTATTCCGGGATTCCGCTTGTTCTGACCTTTCATCCCTCATTTCTCGTCCGGCCCAATGGGTCCTCTTTCATCCCTTCTTTTGTCGAAGATCTGAAAAAAGCGTTGGATTATTGCCCCTAAAATTTCATCTCCAGTAACGCCCCGATTCTTTTAAACGAATAATCATAAGAAGCCCAGTGATTGAATCGAAGTTCATATTCATCATAGAATGCGGCAAACCTGAAGTTTTCTTCGCCGAAATCACTAAAGAATTTTATCCCGCGCTCATAGGAAAGATAATCTAAAGGCAGACCGCCCAATGAGTTGCCGCCGGCATAATCTTCTCTCTGATAATAAAGCTTGATATACCCTTTATTCTTAAATGTATAAAAAAGCTGAAGCCCGGAGCGGAGACGAAAAACATTCTCATCGACTCTGTCAGCGGGAAAAATCATTTCCCGGAACATTTGACTCTCCCATTTCTCATAAAAAGAGTCGGCATCATCAATATACTCTCCTTCTCCCATGACTTTTAAAGCAAATCCGTAGGGTAATTCCGCTTTATAAAAAGCTTCCCCCGACAGATGCAATGTTTTGTCATCGCCCTGGAAAACAAAGCCGCCTTCATGAGGGCTGTAATAGATTTTATCCCGGGTAGAAGAATAGACGGCGCTCAAAAAAAGCCCGTTCCCGTCCCATTCTCCGGAAAAGCGGAGAGTCTTGATCTCTTTTTCCAGAGGAGAGATCACCAGATCCTCATCACAGTGTGTCTCATACATGACGCCGGCCTTAAACTGCCGCCATTGCCCGGTCCAGGACAAAGAGGAGACCTTCTCCCCGTCGTCGATTCCGGGGCCGTAAAGGCGGAAATCATTGCCGGCGGAACTGTAATAGGGAAGGTAAAACCGGTCATATTGCGCATAGGCTTCTTTTTGCATATACGGACTGGGGAGTTTTTTAAAAGCGGAGAAAACCAGATGCTGCGAGACAATCCCCTCTATGGAAAGGCTCACGCGCCCCCCTTCTTGTCCCAAGGCGGCTTCATCTTCATAATTCCAGCGAAAGTCAGCATCTCTGTCCGTAAACAGTTTCCATTTATCTCTCAAGGAGAGGACATGGGGCAGATAATCGGCTCCCATGCGTCCGTATTCTCCCTGAATGGCAAAAGAAGGCAGCTCCGCCTTGGCTGTGATACGATGTATGAAATCAATTTCCCTGTCATCAAAGAGATTGTCATCCGGGACTATTTTTGAAAGGGCATACTGCCAACTCACTTCAAAAATATCCTTCTCGAAAAAAGCCTTCAGGCTCCAGATATTGGAGTCCAAAGGCCCTTTTAATCCCTGTGTGTTTTCAACAGAATGCGTATCATTGTGAAGATCCACATATGAGAGTGTCAGAGCGAGCTCCGGAATAATACTTTTTTCAATCTGAAACGCATTGATATACATCTGCTGCCGGGCTCCGTTTCGGGGAGTATTGAAGCGGATCTCTACCTGAACCGTTTCTGGAAGAAGAATAGAAGCAGGAATAATGACATCGCTATGTGTTATGGTGCACAGAGCGGTGATATCTCTTGTGAAGACCTCGCCTCCTTCGCTCCGGATCTCAAAGACGCGCACAGGAAGTTCTTCGACTTCAAAATAGTGAAACGGCTCCGGAAAATGATAGATCACATCCCCCGATGTCCAGCTGCTTTTGTCAAGGAAGACTTGTTCCGCCTTAGACCCGGTAAAATCCAAAGGAATATCCGGCCTGGCGGCCACAAAATGGATACGGGCTCCGGCCAGTTCCGTTTCGACTTCAAATCCCGCAATACCGTGATCCCTTTTGTCCAGCAAAAAGGGCCCGAAAAAGGGCCGTATTTTTCCCACGCTGAGCCGCGTTCCTTTTCGATAGGTCAGGGAAAGATGATCAAAAGAAAGCCGTGTCTCTCCCCCTTGAAAGTTTTCTCCCGATTCCAGAGATAGCGCTCCCTCCACATGGAAATGTTCTGTCTCTTTATTGACAAAGAGATCCAAGGCGCTTTTAACCGACCCCGCCCGATAGAGGTAATCGTCAGAATAAAGGAACGTGCCGTTTAAGGTCAGATTATGGTTATTCCCTTTATAAAGAGGAAGACGTCTTCCTTCGGGAAAACCTTCCCGTCCGTAAAAGACATCAATATCAAAAAGTGTTGTCGTACTGTAAAGGGTAAAGAGCGCCTCTTTGCCCGGCCCTTTTTCTGTATCGGACCATTCCCACAAAAACCGGGTTGTTTCCCCCCACAAAACCAAGGCTTCTTTTCGAGCGGAATCTGTCCGGTCAAGAAGAGAAAGTCCCTTCCACGGATAAAGGTTATCCCGGAGAAGACTCCATTCATTCCCCCGGGCCTGAAAAAAGAAAACACAACAAAAAAAGAAAAGGAAACAAAGCCCTTTCCCCCCCCTCATCGGGATTCTCCCGAATAGATGTCTTCTATAGACCGCTTCAGTGAAGCATCCATCTTATTTAAAAAGGGCCATTTATTTCCTGAAGGATGAAAAAGCATGGCATCAAGCAAGAACCGCCGGCCCGAATATTCGACTAAATAAGTTATGAAGGGGCCTCCGTGAATGGTCTCCGGGTTTTCCCATAATCCCGTAAGTTTATAGACAGGATGCCCGGCGACGGTGACAATATCCAAACCTCCGTAATAGGGGACGTCAGGCTCCTTTTCTTTCCACAGATAAAGCTCTTCGAAGACGCGGTCACCCCCGTAATACTCTTCTGTGACAGCATTCCGGGCCCCGATCATAAACGAGCGGGTCACCGGCTCTTCCGTATTTTCCAGTTCCGTGACAAAAAAGAGCCTGTCCGGGGATCGTGTTACAAACGAAAGGAAATCCCCGCTTTCCTTAAATAGGGCGTACCGGGCCGGAATCCGGAAAGAAAAGCCAAAAAGCTCTTGGCTTTTTTGGGCTGCCTTTTTTGATGTCCTCTCTTTTTCCAGGTCGCGCTGAATCCGTTCTCCGATATACTCAAAGAGACGGTTATGCCCCCCGGCCATGGCCTGCCGGACCTCATCCTCTGTGTAGCCGGATCCGTTGAAGAGGAGAAAAAGCACACTTTGCCCCTCTGTCCAGACATCTTTTTGATGGGCCACAGAGATCCTGTTCACGTTGTTCAGAAGGGTTTCCCCCAGGACATCCTTCAAAAAAACGGTAACAGCATCTTCTGTGGAGACATCATCAATAAAGACGATATTTTTAAAATTCATAAATTTGCCCACGGATTCCATGTCGCGCCGGGTAACTTCAAAAACACTCTCCCGATGAGTAAAATAAAGGGGAGAGGACAACTCCTCTTCTATGAGGCGGCCATGACGGACCTCCACCTCGTCATCACTGAATAAGGTGATCTGATATTCAGTCCCCATGGTAGAAAACTTATGGGGACGGGAACAGGAAAGAAGGGTCAAGAAGATCAACCCCGCTACAGGAATCAAGCGCCGCATATAAACCTCCCATTTTCGTCCATACTAATCGGCGGGTGCAAAAAATCAAGGAAATTTATAAAGGTCTTGAAAAACTTGAGATTATAAGATATAATCAAAAAATAGTAAACTAATGGAGGTTGATTATGGAAGGTAAAAGTTTTTTCAAAGCGTTGTTGGATTTTAATTTCACTGAATTTATCACAGGGAAGATCATCAAATTCCTCTACATCCTGAGCCTTATCGGAATCGTTCTCGGTGCCCTGGGCATCATCGTCGCAGGTTTTCAAGGCGGATTTGCTCCCGGGCTTCTGGCTTTGATCATCGGTGCTCCCCTCTTTATACTGATCAGCACTATTTTAGTACGTGTTTATATGGAGATCATTATTATTCTCTTTAAGATCTTCGAAACACTGAAAAGCATCGACAGCAAAAAATAAGTTTCCGGGGGGATGACATCCCCCCTCTTCTCTTTTATTTCTTGACCCTTTCCAAAATCAGATTACCATAAGTCCAGGAAAGGAGTATTATGGATCAAATCTATGCACTTACAGATGACCTGCTGAGTTTTATTAATAAGTCCGCTACGGCGTTCCATGCTGCAGCCGCCTTGATTCAATCCCTGGAGAAAGAAGGTTTTCAGGCGCTTCAAGAGGATGAACACTGGAGCCTCAAGCCCGGGCATAAATACTACGTCACACGGAACAGCTCCGCTGTTGTGGCCTTTATCACCGGCACAGAAGATCCGGCTGAAACCGGTTTCAAGATCATCGGCGCCCATACAGACAGTCCTCTTTTTAAGATCAAAAACGAAAGTGAAACCATATCCGGCAATTATTTAAAGCTCGGAGTGGAGGTCTACGGCGGCCCCATTATCAACACCTGGCTGGATCGGGAGCTTTCTTTGGCGGGACGCGTCATGATCAGCGAAAAGGGCCGGACCCTTCAGCGCCTGATAAAGACAAAACGCCCGGTAGCCGTCATTCCAAATTTGGCTATTCACATGAACCGGGAGGTCAATAAAGGAGTTGAACTGAACAAACAATCCCATTTGCCGGCTATTTTTTCAGCATCCGGACAAGATCCTGAAAAAGGAGCTCTCCGCCGATTTGTGGCAAAAGAGGTCGGGACACATCCTGAAAATATCGGAGAAATGGATCTTTTCTTGTTTGACTCGACACCCGGGATGTATGCCGGCATGGAGACCGAGCTGATCACCGCTGGACGCCTGGATAATCTGGCCATGTGCCATGCGGCATTAAAAGCCCTGCTTCCGGCCGGCAAAAAGCCATGGACTTCCGTTGCTGTCTTTTATGACAACGAAGAAGTCGGAAGCCAGACACTTCAGGGAGCCGGCTCCTTCTTTTTAAAAGAGACCCTGCAACGTATTCTGCTTTCAGAAAAAGAGACTCTTTCCGATTCCTGGTACCGGGCAGCAGCCCGCTCCTTCATGATCTCCGCTGACATGGCCCATGCCCTGCATCCCAACTATGCGGAAAAACATGACCCGGATTATGCCCCCCGCGTCAATAAGGGGCCGGTGATCAAGCTGAATGCCAATTTCCGTTATGCCACAACGGCTGAAACGGCTTTCCGTTTTGAACAGCTTTGCAAAGAAGAAAAAATCCCCTGTCAAAAAATGACAAACCGGTCAGACATCCCTTCAGGGAGCACCATCGGGCCGGTCAGTTCGTCTTCATTAGGAATAAAAACCGTGGACGTCGGCAACCCCATGTGGGCGATGCATTCTATCCGGGAGACAGCCGGCGTCATCGATCATAACCTGATGACGCAGGCCTTTACGGCCTTTTACAGCCGATCACTCTAAAATAAGCGGGGGCTTGCGCCCCCTATCCCTTTTTACAGAAATACCCAAATGAGAGAATAAAAAAGGCGAGCATGCTCAGCATATAATACCCTATTGCTTTCACATCAACGCAAAAGGGAATCATGTCAAGATGGGCCAGAATAAGGAAGAGGTCCACGGCAAGAAGGCTGAATACAAAAGAGGCCAGGCCTGATTTTAATATGATGCTTTTAAACCGCTCATCAAAGACGTACGAAGGTTTGCGCATCTCACGGATACCGAAAATGACAAATAACAGCCACACGACGGCAATTCCGGTGGCTACGCCTTTAAAGAAGGACACGCTTCCCGGTGAAAGATCAAGATGCGGGACAATAAGCGTGGCCGCAGCAACTAAAAGAGCATAGACAAGGTTTGTGAAAACAAAAACTTTTAAAGTCATACGGGATAATTTCTTCATATTTACTCCTTTTCATTATAAAGAAAGATTTCTTCAATGGGTAATCCGAATATAGCGGCGATCTTAAACGCCAAAACAAGGGAAGGGTCATATTTCTCCGACTCAAGAGAAATAATCGTCTGCCGGGAAACACAAGCTTTTTGCGCCAACTCTTGCTGTGTCATCCCCCGTTTTTTTCGAAGTGATCTCATCCGGCTCTTCATATCACCCTCCTTACACTTCATAACAGCCTGCAGGTCTGTAATGTAAAGCACGCCTTACATCTGAAATATACCAGAAGAAACGATTATGTCAAGTGTCCTTTACAAATATTTCTTTTTTTTGTTGAGAGCCTGAAACAGGCAAAATGGAAGAAGATGGAGATTACGGGGCCTGCGGAGAAACAGGCCCCGTTTATGAGTACATTATTTTTCTGATTCGATTTTCCTTTTGACCAAAGCAACGATTTTTTTCCGCGCTTTTTTAACCATGGCCAGGGCCTCTTCAGCTTCCCGGGCCACCCGTCCTTTGAACATTTCATCTGAGATCCCGGGAAGATTGATAAGAACGTTCAGATAGGCCCCTTCTGCAGCGGCTTCTGCCATCAGGGCCGCAACGGCGGCGTCACTGGCGGCGTTGGGGTTCCCTATTTTACCGACGATCTCAGCAAAGCCGCAAAGGGCCGATGCTTCTTGCAATGTCTCCAGGGGGATTTCTGTTGCCTTTTTTGCAGCCTCTTCCATGGCCTCCGCCCGAAGCTTTTTCTCATCATCACTCTTTTTTGGCATTTTCATCGCATCCATGTAAACATTAAAAGCTTCTGTATCCCTTTCAATAAGCCCCAAATAAAGCCTTTTATATTCCTGAGCTTTTTGGGATACCTCTTCCATTACATGATTTTTCCGCTCGAAACCCTTTTTGCCGAAAGTCAAATTCGCCACCATAGACGAAAGCCCGGCAGAAAGAGCGCCGGCCAAAGCAGCGACACTTCCGCCTCCGGGAGCCGGAGAATCAGAAGAGAGCTCATCAGTAAAATCTTTAAGCGAAAGAGCCGACAGCCCCCGGTTATCCGGCCTTATCCGATATTCGATGATTTTTTCTTCAGGGACAAAAGGCGTTGTGTCATGGAGTCCCAAAGAGAGAACTGCCGCATGAATGATCTCCTTTTCGGGGATACCGGTGTTTTTTTTCTGTTTCTTCAGATAAAAACGCCCGGCCTCAAGAAGCGCCTCTTTGGGGAGAAGCCCGACGACTTCGCTTCCGGTCACACGCAAACCCCGTTTGGCGGCCTCTTTGGAGACCGTTTCAAAAGCATGATGTAAATTTGTGACTTTATAATTGGTTAGATTCATTGAGATCTGGGCGTATCCGTACTCTTCGATATACCATCCCACAGCCTTACAGTTTTGCAGAAGGCCCGGGACTTTTACTGTCCGGCCCTCCCGGTCTTTTACGATGACTCCCCGGCGGTCCCGTTTGGCCCGGCCGCTTTCCCGAATCGTCAAAGCAATGTCATGAGCCAGTTTTCTGTCCCTTGTGTTCAGATTGATATTATAAGCTAAAAGGAATTCCCTGACTCCGACAGCCGTTGCTCCTGATTTGGCGTTAAAGCGGGCTGGCCCGAAATCGGGAACGAAACCACCGTCTTTCATTTTATCCGGCAGGGCTTCGTATTCTCCCTTTCGGATAGCCGCCAGGTTTTTCCTTTCTGGAGAGACAGCGGCATCTTCGTAGAGATAGACCGGGATCCCAAGCTCTTCGCCCACACGCGAGGCGATCTCCCGTGCCAGGGCCACGCACTCTTCTACTGTTATTCCGGATACAGGGACCAACGGGCAGACATCGGTTGCGCCCATACGGGGGTGCGCTCCGCTATGCTGACGCATATCGATCAATTCCGAAGCTTTCTTGATGGCTTTAAAAGCGGCTTCTTTCACCCCTTCAGGGGAACCTACAAACGTCACCACGGTTCTGTTTGTATCTTTTCCGGGGTCCACGTCCAAAAGAACGACCCCGTCCGTTTGCCGGATCTCATCTGTAATTTTTTGAATTGTCTCCGCATTCCTTCCTTCACTGAAATTAGGAACACACTCTACGATCTTTTGCATCATCCACCTCCGTTATCTTTCCCTAACTATAAGGAGACGGGCCTTCTTGTCAAGGACTATTGAGAAGGCCGTTATGCCTTCTCCTGTGTCTCTTTCGTTGACAATTCTGTCAAAACACAGTAAAATTCTGCCAGTAACAGGAGGATTTATGGAAAAGATAGCCGTTTACAATACTTTGGCCGGCCGAACAGAGCCCTTTACACCTGTCAAAGAGGGGGAAGTCTTTATGTATTGCTGCGGACCCACCGTCTATAATTATATTCATATCGGCAATGCCCGGGCCTTTGTTTTTTTTGACTTTGTCAGACGTTATCTGCAAAGAAACGGATATCATGTCCGGTTCATTCAAAACATTACCGATGTGGAAGATAAGATTATAAAAAAGGCCGCTGACGAAGGAGTCTTCTGGGAAGACATCGCCCGACGCTTCACATCCGCTTTTCAGGAAGACATGGCTGCTTTGGGAGTCAGTCCTGCCGATTTTTCCCCTAAGGCCACGGAGTCTGTTCCGGCGATGATCGCATTGATCGGGACTTTGGAAGAAAAAGGCTATGTTTATAAAACCTCCGACGGAGTCTATTTCCGGGTTCGTCGTTTTAAAGATTACGGCAAGCTTTCAAAAAAAAGCTTAGATGACCTCAAAGCGGGCTCCCGGATCTCTGTCAATGAAGAAAAGGAAGACCCCTTTGATTTTGCTTTATGGAAATTTTCAAAACCGGATGAGCCCTCATGGGAAAGCCCCTGGGGGAAAGGCCGCCCCGGGTGGCATATCGAGTGTTCGGCCATGAGCCGCAGCATTTCGGGCCGCACGCTGGATATTCACGCCGGAGGGGAAGACCTGGTCTTTCCCCATCATGAAAACGAAATAGCCCAATCGGAAGCCGCCCTGGAAGAACCCCTGGCCCGGGTCTGGATGCATAATGCCTACGTCAACCTCAACGGCGCCAAGATGAGCAAATCCCTGGGCAATGATATTACTGTCCGGGCTCTCTTAAAGGATCATCCTCCCCAGGTTCTCCGCCTCTTTCTCTTTTCTGCCCATTACCGGAAACTTTTGGATTTTAATGCCGAAGCCCTTGAGGAATCCCATGCCAAATATGAACGGTTTTCAAATTATTTTCACTCCTTCAAAGATGAAAAGGAAATCCCTGACTCCCCATTGGTTCAAGCATGGGATCTCAGGGTCCGCCGCTTTCTGAACGATGACTTTAATACTTCCGGCGCCATAGGCGTCTTTTTCGAAGCTGTCTCTGCCTGCTATAAAGACAAAGAGAACGCCCCTTTGTGCGGAGCCGTCAAGGCATGGCTGAGAAGCTGGGATGAGATCTTCTTTATTTTACCAAATGAAGACACGGCAACGAGCGGATCCTTTGAAGCTCTCATGGAGATCCTTCTGGAGCTGCGTCAGAAAGCCCGCAGCCGAAAGGATTATGAAACAGCAGATCTGATCCGGGACAGGCTTCAAGATCTCGGTATTATTCTTGAAGATACTCCGAAGGGAGCCCGATACAAAAAATGCCGTTAATTTTTAATTACTGCTTGACAAAAAGGATGACTATGTTATATTCCCTTGCGTCAGCCAGCGGGCGATTAGTTCAGTTGGCTAGAACACCTGCCTTACAAGCAGGGGGTCGTAGGTTCAAGTCCTACATCGCCCATTTCCTTAAGGAGCTGTAGTTCAGTTTGGTTAGAACGCCTGCCTGTCACGCAGGAGGTCGCGAGTTCGAGTCTCGTCAGCTCCGTTTCTTTCTTGTTTCGGCGGGATAGCTCAGTCGGTAGAGCAGTGGACTGAAAATCCTCGTGTCCCCAGTTCGATTCTGGGTCCCGCCACCTTTTCTCTTGTGCATCTCTCACCTCATGCTATACTTTTCCCATGCCAGAAGTACATCGGTTTGCCGTTTATCTTTTTTTCTTTGCCGGTTTTTTCTTTCTCTTTGCCTTTCTTTTCCTTTTTAAACGAATGCTCTGGAAAGCCGTTCCCATATTAAAAAAACTTAAGCTTATCCACCTTCTTCTAGCTCTTTTGGCTTTCTATATCTGTCATAAAGTCTATCCGGTCTTTACGTTTAAAAATGTTGACACCTGGTTTTCTCTTTCTCTTTGGTTCATCCTTTTTTACAACCTTTTTACCTTTATTGATGTCATCTTTTTTGACTATTATCTTATCCAGAAAAAGAAGTATGAAGTCCCTCAGCTTTTGCGCAATTTGATCAAAATCATTTTAGTTTCTCTTTTTATCGTCCTTTTTTTAGGCAACTATATTCCTAAACTCAGTACAGGTTATTTTGCTTCCCTGGGGGTCATGTCAATTATTTTAGGCCTGGCGCTACAATCCCTTTTAGCTGATATTTTCGCCGGGATCATTATTTCCATCAATGCCCCGATCCGTGTCCGCGATTGGGTCCGCTTGGAGCCCCATGAAGGAGAGATCGTCGAGATCAACTGGTACAACACGAAAATCAGGACCATGAGCCATCATCTTGTGGTCATTCCCAACGGGGAAATCCTCAAATCCAAACTGACGAACTATTCTAAACCCCTGAAAAAAGAAAAGATCGCCCTTCCCCTGGGGGTCTCATACAACACTCCCCCCCATGCCGTGGAAGAAGCCGTCCGGGAAGCACTGCGGGGGATTGACAATATTTCGAAAAAAGAGAGCCCTGAGATCTATCTGGAAGGTTACGGCGAGTCTTCCATTAATTATATCATCTACTTTTTCATCGAAAGCCGCTATCATTTTCGACGCATCCGCCATGAATTTTACAGGAATCTCTTTTATGTTTTGCAACGCAAGGGAATCGTCATTCCTTACCCCATACGTTCGATAGAAAAACTTCCGTCTGCTTCCCCCTCTTCTCTTCCCTCCCTTCAACGCCTTCCGGCCTTTTCTTTCCTTTCCCCCCAGGATTTCAAACGCTTTTCTGCCTTGGGATCGGTCAAGCGTTACGGACAGGGGGAAGCTTTTCTCGTTGACGGAGAAGAGAGCCGGGGACTTTATGTCGTTGTGGATGGAGAAGCGGAAGTCTTAAAAAACGGCAAAAGAATCGCAGTGGCTGAGAGCGGGATATTTCTGGGAGAGATGTCTCTTCTCAGAGACAAACCTGTTTCCGCTGATTGTATCATGCGCACCCCGGGAGCGCTTTTTTTCATTCATAAAAACGATCTCTTCGCCTTTATGAAGGAGAATGATTCTCTGACAGAAGCTCTAAGCCGGTTAGTTGTGGAACGGGACAGCGCGAATAAGGCTAAACTTCAAGGCGATCGGAAAGAAACCCTTGTCATCAACGAAAAAAAGAGGATTTTAAACCGCATTATCGCTTTTTTGGATGAGTAAGGGTCACAACTGGTTTAACCGGCGTTCCAAGGCGTTGAAAAAAGCCTCTTTCTCAAAAAAGGGACCGTCTTTCAGCGATTCTGACACATAATGCGAGAGAAGCCAGATATCCGGCGGAGCAAACCCTAAATCTCCGAGAAGGGAAATATTTGTCATCAACTCTGTTCGCGGCATATCCAAAACGACCCGCCCATGATCCATAATGATGATACGCCGGGCAAAGGCAAAAGCATCGTTAATATCATGGGTGATGAAGACAATTCCCACTCCCCGGGCATGGATCTCCTCTAAACGGGTGAAAAGGTCACGCTTTGCTGCAGGATCCAAGCCTGCAGTCGGTTCATCTAAGCATAAAAATTCAGGCTCCATAGCTAAGACTCCGCAAAGAGCAGCTTTTCTCTTTTCACCCCCGCTCAGTGAAAAGGGCGAAACGTCCAGCTTTCCCTTCAATTCAGGGGCAAAAAGGGCTACAGCCCGGAATACCGCTTCCCGGACTTCGTGAGGCCCCCATCCCAAATTTTTGGGGCCGAAAGCAATATCCTCATAGACACTCTCTTCAAAAAGTTGGATTTCAGGAAATTGGAAAACAAGGCCTACTTTACGGCGCAAACCGGAAAAAGATTTATGGTGAATATTTTTGCCATCCAGGGCAACATCGCCTGCAGAGGGTTTAAGGATTCCGTTAAAATGTTGGATAAGGGTGGATTTCCCCGAACCTGTTTGCCCTAAGATCGCTGTTTTTTCCCGGCTATCCAAGGAAAGTGTGACTCCATCAAGGGCCAAAGTCTCCAGGGGAGTATCATAAAGGTAAATATAGCTGATATTCCGCACATCGACATTCATTGCAGTTTTCTCCTCAACGCCTGCGCCACATTCTTTAAATCAAGGATTTCCGGAACAAGGCCGAAATGCCGGGCCGTTTCCAAATGTACGGGAAGGGGGAAATCAAGAAGTTTTAAAACATCGTCCCTGTAAAGAAGCGTTCGGGGAGAGCCGTCAAACACGACACTCCCTTCATGAAGGACAATGACACGCGGAGCCAGAAAGATCTCTTCCAAAAAGTGTGAGACAAGAAGAATCGTTTTCTCCTTTTTGTGTAATTTCCCTATGATTTCAATAATCTTTTTACGCCCCTGAAGATCGATCAACGAAGTCGGCTCATCAAAAAGGTACACGGGCGACTCCATGGCGATGACAGACGCAAAAGCAACCCGCTGTTTCTGCCCTCCCGAAAGATTAGCTGTCAGGCGGTCTTTAAAGTGAAGCATATCCACAAAATTTAAGGCATCTTCAACACGACGGCGGATCTCTTCCGGATGAAGCATCAAGTTTTCAGGACCGAAAGCGACTTCGTCCTCTACGGTGGCTGCGACGATCTGATTATCCGGATTTTGAAAAAGAGCGGCGGCCCGCTTTCTGATCTCGAAGAGATCATCTTTGGCCGTGTCCAGCCCATCGACGATGACTTTCCCTTCCGATGGGAGAAGAAGTCCGTTGATCAACCGGATAAGAGTGCTTTTGCCGGACCCGTTGGGCCCGATAAGGCCTACAAACTCCCCGGAACTTATTTCCAAAGAGACATGATCCAGCGCCCTGAAGGAGCCGAAGGAAATAGAGACATTTTCAAAACGGATCATGGCTGTCTCCCGTCCGTTCCCTCTAAATACTTCAAGGCGGCTTCAGCCTGAGAAAAGCCGGGAAACTTCTCCCGGGCCTCCCGGAGAAAAGCCTCTCCCTCTTCTTCTTTTCCCAGGGCAAAGGCAGAAAAAGCCGCCAGCATCAACGACTCCCCTGACTTTTCATTTTCTTTGCCGTGAAGAGCTAAAAGGGACTCATAGCGCCCCAATCGGTAAAGAGCCAAAAAGACATTCTTCAATGATTTTGCCGTAGGCTCTTTCTGATATCCTTTAAAGAGATAACCGTAGGCTTTGTAGAGGTTTTTTTCTTTAACGGCTGCAAGGCCCCGCTCTTTGTAATACCCGGCATCAAATCCTTCAGGAACACTGTAAGCAGAAGCGGGACAGAAAAGAGAAAGGGGGATCTTTATTGTTTGGCCGGCGTGAATGGTGTCGGGCCGTTTGATTCCGTTATGCCGGGCCACAAAAGAGACATGCTCTATTGTGCCTGTGTAATTAAGGACGATCATGGAAAGGGATTCCCCTTTTTCCACATTATGGCTGAATGCCCCGGCCTGAAAAAAAAGCGCTGTGAAGAAGAAAAACATCAGAAAAACCTTTTTCATAATCCCATTCCTTTTCGGGCCTCCTCCAGCGACGCTGCTTTATTCAGGAGAATACGTATCTCTTTGGCATCGGGAAAACCTCTGACATAAAAAGGAGCCACTTTTCTCATCTGAAGAACCGCTTTGTGCTCCCCGGCCCACCGGGCTTTATCACAGTAATGCTCATACAGATGATTTAAAATGTCCTCCCGTGGAGCTTGGTAAGTGCGCCCTTCTTTGATCTCACGGAATAACCGGGGTCTCCCGATGGCTCCCCTTCCGATCATTATACCGGCACAAGACGTTTCTTCAAGCCGCAAGGCGGCCTCTTGCCATGTCCGGATATCACCGTTTCCCACAACGGGAAGAGATAAGCGCCCTGCCAGTTCCCCGATCCAAGGCCAATGAGCCTTCCCTCCAAAGCCCTGGCTGCGTGTGCGCGCATGAAAAAAAAGAAGATCGGCTCCCTCTTCCTGAGCAATTTTACCGGCTTCCTGAAAAACTAAGGATTCACTGTCCCAGCCGGCCCGTATCTTAATGCTCAAGCAGGCCCTTTTGACAGAGGCCCGCATAACGCGGATGATCCGTGTTAAAAGGGACAGGTCTTTTAGCAACGCGGATCCGGCTCCTGTCTTCACGACCTTCCGGGCCGGACAACCGCAATTCAGATCGATATAGTCCACATTCCATTCTTCAAGGAGGTGAGATGCTTCCTTAAGAGCTTCCGGATCATGTCCGAAAAGCTGAACAGCGACGGGCTTCTCTTCTGCGGTGATCTGCAACAACTCTTTCCCTTTGTCGGGAACAGCCAGGACCTGGCGGGCATTGACCATCTCCGCAAAAACCACATCGGCCCCTTCTTTTCGGCAGAGGTCTCTGAAAGCCCTGTCCGTATAACCGGCCATGGGGGCCAGATAAGTCTTCACGGCCGCCTCTGCCCCTTCCGCCGAAAAGCCAGGAGAATGCGGCGGATCTTCTCTGCCGCGATAAAGGCCCTGTAAAAAAGCGGACGGCAGGGATAATCCCAACACCCTGCAAACTCGGCGACTTCTCCTCCGAACCCGGCCTTAAAACGGCTTAATCCTGCCCAGGGATGATGTTCCTCTTCGGGTGGGGCCACACCCCACATATCGTAAAGGAAGGATCCGCGTGAGACGGCTTCCCGGACAGCGGCCCATTGTATGGCTTCATTAGGCCGTCTTTGCCGCTCTTTATCAGAAGAACCTGAATACATATAGAGAGACTCTTCTCTGTAATGAATAATAAAGGCTCCGGCTAACATCTCTTCCTCATAAAAAGCCGCCCAAAAGGAAAGGGTCCCCGAAGACTGAAACGTATTGAAAAAGTCCTCATAATAGGCGAGGGGATGAATAAAAATAGCATTACGACAGGCTGTCTCCGTATAGACCTTGTACCATTCTGCTACAGCATCTTTGTCTGAGAGAGAGTATATCCTGACCCCTTTGCGGGAGGCAGTTTTGATCTTGTTGCGCTGTTTTGACGTCAATCCCTGCCAAAAAGCCTCTTCTGTGGAGAGGGGGATCAGGCGGGTATAGCGATATTGAATATCATAGGGCGCTTTTTTCCACCCCTTTTTTTTCAACATGTGTTTGGGTAATTCCGGAGCAGTTTTATGCGGTTCCATGCGTACAAAAAGAAGTCTGCGCCCGTATTTGTTTTTCAAAGCCGCACGAATGGCAAGGCTTTTTTGAAGAAAGGCCTCCTCTGTCTCTGAAAAAGCCGGTCCCTTGGGAATATAGGCAAATAAAAAGTTTCGGGGAAGCTTCCGTAAAAGAGCCAGGGCCAGCCCGACACATTTCTTTTGGTCAAACACCCCCATATAGCAGGGCTCCCAACCATGCCGGGCTTTGAAACACCCCCAGAGGGACGATTGAAGAAAATGATGGGAGATCTCTTTCTCTTTTACCTGATACTCTTCAAATGTCAGAAACCGTGCCTGATCTTTAATCCTGTGCATAGAGGGCATCATGTTTCCTTATATATTCCTGAATTCCGGCAGCGATCTCCCGGGCAATTCGTCGCTGTTTCTCTTTTCCTTTCAAAAGCTGCTCCTCTTCAGGATGAGAAATAAATCCAATTTCCACCAGGACCGCCGGCATATAACAAAGGCGCAGAACATAATAGTTGTTTTGCTTCACACCCCGGTCTATCCATTTTGTAGCGTTAATCAATTTATTCTGAATTAATGCCGCCAAATTATGGCTTTCCTTTTGATACAAAGACTGTGTCAAATCAGAGAGGATCAATTCTAAAAGAGCGACATCGGCATAGTCTGACTCATATTTAATATCTTCATTTTCTTTTATAGCCAAAGCCCGGTCTTCATCGGTCTGGGCTTCTCCCAAAAAATAGGTCTCCACACCCCGGGCGACTTGTCTTCTGGCCTTGCCCCAGACAGCGTTGGCATGGATACTGACAAAAAGATCGGCTTTGATCTTATTGGCCAGAGCTGTCCGCTCTCCCAGCCCTTTAAAGACATCCGTTTCCCGGGTCATGACAACGGAAATCCGTTTGTCTTTTCCTAAGATGTCCCGGACCTCTTTGGAGACATCCAAAACCAGGTCTTTTTCCTTATATCCCGTGGGGCCTACGGCTCCGGAAGAATGCCCCCCATGCCCGGGATCGATGACAATGACCCATTTCTCTTTTTTTTCTCTGTGATCGGCAGGGTCCCTTGCCGGGGGAGCTTCTTTGCGTATGATAAACTCTTTTTGGGGAGGCCGGGGTGTCTCGGCGGCGGGCTTTTCTTCCTCAAATGAGGGCAAAAGCTGAGCGGCCTGTTCTAAAAAGGGTGTGGTATAAAGAGCGATATTCAGAAGCCGCCCTTTTTGAACCATTTTATAACCATAGACGTGAACCGGAGAATCCACATCCAGGATCATGTTCCGGCCGGTCACCGTAATACCGCGGGAAACTTGAAAAGGGCGGATCTTCTCATTAAGGAGAAGCGCCAGCCCCCCTGATGTGACATAGGGGCGCAAAAGGCCTGGATCCTGAGAAAACTCCATATGAACATAAAAGGCGTAGCCTTCCCGGGCCGTGGCCCAGCGCGTGACGGCCAACCCCTGTAAAGCAGAAAAGAATGAAATAAAAAATAAGGACAGAACGACAGCACGCTTCATCAAAGGCGTCCTTTCCATTCCCGCATGGCCTCTCTGTGCATATCACGTTTTTTAATATCCTGGCGCTTATCATAGGTCTTTTTTCCTTTGGCCAGGGCTAATTCGATTTTCAGGAGATTTCTTTCGTTGAAATAAGCCTTCAAAGGCACCAGTGTCAAGCCTTCTTCGTTTACTTTTCCTAAAAGGCGCCGGATCTCTTTTTTGGAGAGGAGAAGTTTCCGCATTCTCTTTTCGTCATGATTAAAAAGCGACCCCGTCTCATACGGGGCGATATGAGCATTGACTAAATAGAGCTCTCCCTTTAGAAAACGGGCATAACTCTCTTTGATGCTCATCTTCCCGGCCCGGCAGGATTTGACCTCCGTTCCGGTAAGGACAAGGCCCGCCTCAAAGGTCTCCAGAATATGATAATCATGGCGGGCTTTTTTGTTCCGTGCAACAGACTTATCCATTCAAACCGTTTTTGGCCACTTCCACCAGAGCCTTAAAGCCCTGTTCGTCGGTCGCGGCGATCTCCGCCAGCATCTTGCGGTTGAGTTCCACATTGGCTTCTTTCAAACCGTGGATAAACTCGGAATATTTCATCTCATTCATACGGCAGGCGGCATTGATCCGGGCGATCCAAAGCTTCCGGAAATCCCTTTTTTTCTGTTTGCGGCCCACATAAGCGTACTGCATCGCTTTGCGATGGGCATTAACAGCCATTCTGTAAAGCTTGCTTTTCGCTCCCCAATACCCTTTAACGGCGCGAAAAATACGCGTTTTCCTTTTTCGTCTTGCGACTCCGCTTGTTGCTCTCATCTTAGTCCCTCCTGTTAGAATTTATAAGGGATCATATCCTTGACCCTCTTGTAATCACTTTTGTCCACCAGAGTGCTTTGACGAAGGTTCTTCTTCCTTTTGGCGCTCTTTTTTGTCAATATGTGGCTTTTATAGGCTTTGTTGCGTACGATTTTTCCGCTACCGGTTACTTTAAACCGCTTGGCGGCAGCTCTTCGGGTTTTGATCTTAGGCATGATGTCACATCCTTTCTACTTTTTCGGTGATACGATTAAAAACATTAAATGTCCGGCCTGGTCGATATTCTTTTCCACTTTTGCAATATCCTCAAGCTCTACAAGGACCTGGGCCAGAATCTCGCGTCCTTTATCAAGATAGGCCATTTCCCGGCCTCTGAAATAGACACCCACTTTGACCCGATGTCCCTTTTCCAAAAATTCCCGAATATGGCGCAGTTTAAAGTTATAGTCGTGAATGTCTGTTTTCGGCCTGAACTGGATCTCTTTCACCTGGATCACATTTTTCTTATTTTTCTTTTGTTTTTTTGTCTGCTCATACCGGAATTTACCATAATCCATTATCCGGACGACAGGGGGCCGGGCACTGGGGGCGACTTCCACAAGGTCCAGTCCCTTTTGTTCGGCTAACTCCAACGCTTCCCGGGATCCCATGACCCCGATCTGTTCCCCTTCAGGTCCGACAACCCGGACTTCCCGGGCCCTGATGGCTCCGTTGATCCTGGCGGCATCCTCTTTTTCATTTCGTCTGCCCGATACTTTAGCGATAACACACCTCCTTAAATTAAAAAAGCGGGTCTATACACCCCGCCTGCTTCAACTCTTTATTCATAAACCGGCCGGCGCCTTTTCGGGCCGAAACGGTGAGGAACAGGCGTTCCCGCTTTTATGTGAGCCCATCATAACAAAAAAAAACTCTGCGTCAAGTCAAAAGGCCTTTTTACATTAAAAAATGGGCATTTTCCACCAGTGAAGGAGTGATCTCATAAAGAGACGTGATCCCCTTCAGATAGCGCTCTCCCCTCCCGGCGATGAGCAACGGCACAGGGTTATACGTATGTGTCGGCACAGAAAGGTTTTCGATATTGCCGTGATCCGAAGTCAGGATCAACGTCTGCCGCCCCGTATTCATAAGCCCCAGTAATGTCTCTGTAAAGATCTCAAGGCGTTTAAGCACAGCAAAAGCTCCCTCCATGTCCCCTTCATGCCCCGCTTTGTCTGTGAGAAAAAATTCAAAAAGGGTAAAGTGATGGTCCCTGGCTATTTCAAAAAGGTTCCGGGCGCTTTTTTCCGGGCTGATCTCCGGGACGGCGTTGATGAGATAACGGTCCACATGATTCCCGAATCGCGCCAAAAGCGCCTCCTGCCGGGGGCCGGGAACACTTCCGTCGGCCAGGGACTGATTGGTGATATCGTGAAAAACCGCTTCTCCCTTGGCCAGTTGTCTCAATCCGCGCACCTTTTTCTCCACTGTCATGGCCATGAGGGATGTCACGGAAAGAAAACGCTGCCGGTTCAAAGCTTCCATATCGTCAATAAGATAGGCATTGGAAAAAGTCGGCCGGTATCCCTGATCGGCCAGTTTCTTGAAAAGCGACTCCTTTTTAATCAGGTCCTTGAGACGGCTTCCCGGAAACCCCTCTTTATGATGGCCTAAAAGGCGGGCGGCATTATACCCTGTAAAAAGGGATGTCTGTCCTGTGGCGCTTTGAGGCAATCCTTCCACACTCATGACCGCGTCCACATAAGACGTATTCTGTCGGAAGACTTTTTCAAAGAAGGGAAAAGACCCGACATAGAAGGGATTGCTTTCATCCCGTTTACCGATGCCTAAGCCGTCTACAAAAAGAAAAATGATCATGGCTGCTCCGCGGCATGAAAGTAGAAAAGGCCCCACGGCCCCCGGTTCAATGCAGGAAGGAAAAGATGCCTGCTTAAATTATCCCGGGAAAGGCCCAGCAGACGTTCTTCAAAACGGGGATCATAAAGATAAAAAAACTTTTCGTCATACCCGACAATCACACTGAAATGGCCTCTTTTCTCTTCATTCCCTTCTTCCCAGGGATACCAGCCGATAAAAAGGGGATGTCCCTGATCCAGAGACTGTTCAAAGGCCCGGCTCAACCGCTCCATTTCTCCGGCATCGGCCCGGCGGCGCTCTTTTTCATCATAGATTTCGGTCACATGAAGAGTATAGCCCCGGCGGCGCAGCCCTGCGATGATCTCCCGGCTATACGCACCCCGTCTCACTCCTGTCAACCCTAAAACCTTCTCATGGATCTCTCGTTGACTCATCTGCACCCCTTCTTCGGCCGCCAGCCAATAGACGAGGGCGGCTTCCCCGCAAAAATCATACTCCTGAGCCGGCATGGGCCCCGGGATCAAAAGCGACAAAAAGAGGACCAGAGCCATCCGTCAGCTCTTTCGGTAGGAGACGGTAGCCGAGGCCTGGGCAGCAGGCATGATGACGATCTCATTGATCTGCACATGAGGGGGCTGCAAAGCCGCCCATACGACACAACGGGCCACATCTTCTCCCTGCAGGGGCTCCAGCCCCTTATAGACATGAGCGGCTTTTTCTTCATCGCCGTGAAAACGCACCTTTGAAAATTCTGTATCCACCATACCCGGAGAGATCTCCGTGACCCTCAGCGGCGTATGGACCACATCCATGCGCAGCCCCTGGCTGAGGGCGTGCACGGCATGTTTGGTGGCGCAATAGACATTGCCCCCCGGATAGGCTTCATGGCCGGCGATGGATCCGATATTGATCACATGGCCCCGTCCCCGCCGGATCATCTGCGGCACGATCAGACGCGTGACAGTCAAAAGCCCGGTAATATTGGTCTCAATCATTTCATCCCAATCTTTAAAATCCCCCTCCTGCAGGCCGCCTAACCCCCGGGAGAGGCCGGCATTGTTCACCAGAATATCCACGGCCTGCCACTCTTCACCCAGGGAATCCAGGGCTTTCCTGCAAGCGTCCCTGTCGCGCACATCCAACTTCAGGGGAAGGACACTGACGCCCCAGTCCCCTTCCAGCTCTTCTTTCAAAGCTGTCAGGCGCTCCATCCGCCGGGCTGCCGCAATCAGATGAGCTCCTTCCCGCGCCATCGCCCGGGCGATGGC
>DSCS01000005.1 GCA_011048995.1 Bacillota bacterium | reverse complement strand
ATATAACATGTCATTTCTCGAATTTCAAGGGTTTCACTTTTTTACTATGCTTTATTTCTAAATGATCGCCCATGACAAGCGAAAGACTTTTTTCGGCTCTCTGCCATTGACGTAAAACAGAGAGCCGTTTTTTTATGTTAAAACAAATACCCGGCCGAAAGCATCAAAGACATTGTCTTAATGCTGAAATCCCCGCCGTTAAGAGAATCATTGGTGTCTGTCAACCCCAGATTATAGCGGACATCAAAGACAAAGGCATTCACATCGGTCTGGGCTCCGATATTGAGAGAAAACTCGCTTCCCTTGAACTCATCAGTGAGATCAGCCGTTCCTGCACCGTCCTGTTTCATCTCAGCTTTTGTTAAATAGGAGAAAGACGGCCCCAGATAAACCCCCGCATGGGAAAGAAAATGATACTTGCACAGAAGAGCCAGTTCGAAATAATCCATTCTGAGTGTCGCCTCAAACCCCGCTTCTTCGAAATGGGATCCCTTCTGGGTATAAAGCGCTTCTCCTATGACGGTAAGAGGCATCCCTGTCACCGGGATTCTCAAAAAACCCCCCGTTAAAAACCCCGTCCGGAACTCCGGAGTAATCCCCTCGATATCATCGGTATATTTGGAAAAGACCAACCCGGTTTTGGCCCCGTACTCCAGAGCAGACGCCCCGCTCAAGATAATTCCCAGACAAACAACCAGAAACAATATCTTTTTCATAGACCCTCCTTTTATTTGATTTTTCAGTATAAAAGAAAAGAGCCCGTTTGCCCAAATAAAGTTTCCTCTTGTGATCAAGGGAGAAAGAGACAAAAAAAACCCCGCACTCAGTTTGCATGCAAACTGAGTGCGGGACGGAATCAATCAGATTCTTAAAAACTGATTAAAAAAGGATGCCGGCGGAGATAATGAAAGTGCTGGTTTTCAACTTTGCACCAAAATCTTCGTCCGAATTATCAGTCAAACCCATGTTAAAACGGCCATCAAGAAGAATGGGGCCGAGATTGCCCTGGGCACCGATATTAAGAGACATTTCAGACCCTTTGAGATCATCTTTGATGTCAGTGGTCTCCCCGTCGGATTCCAGTTCAGCTGAAGCCAGAAAACCCCATGAGGGGCCGGCATAGATTCCCACCATAGGGACGATATTGTATTTAGCCAGAGCTGTCAGTTCGATGTAATTGGTATTAAAAAGCAATTCCTCTCCCAATGCTTCATACTTCGCTCCCTTCTGAATGTAGTTGGCTTCACCGATAATCGTCAAAGGAAGGGCCGGCAAAGGCATATGGATCATCCCGCCGAACAGAAGCCCTGTATTCACACCGGGCTCTACACCTTCAAGGTCTTCTGTGAATTTGGACATGACAAGGCCCGCTTTCACGCCGAACTGTGTGGCTGATACCATAGATACAGCCAAGACCATCAAAATCACGATCATTAACATTTTTTTCATAACACACCTCCAAGTTAATTGTCCTTGAAGTATAGCACAACTCTTTATAAATTCAATCCCTCATTCTCTTTATTTATCTGTTGAAATTATTTTAAATATGAGCCATACTTAAAGACAGTGAAAGGAGTCCTTATGCCTCATTCTCTCCATGAATTTATGAATAAGCTGAACCGGGCCACCAGCCACGAAGAAATGCTTTCCGGCATCATGGATTCGGCAGTCCATCAACTTGGCCTTTCCGGATGCGCTGTCTTTCTCAAAAAAGGAGACCGCTTTAAAGTCAAAATAAGCCGGGGCTTTTCCTCCCGGTTTCAGCGCCATTTTCTGCCGTCAGAGAGTGATGAGCACTTCTCAGCCCTGCTGAACTGTCCCCGGGGAATGTCCTTTGAGGACGGAGGCCCTTTCGCTGAAAAAAAAGGGAATCATCTTTTTCTCTTTCCCCTTCAGTTTAAAGGGCTTTGCATCGGCTTTTCCGTTATGGCCCGCCGTAATCCCTTTTCACCCGATGAGCTCATGACTTTTGAAAACCTGAGTATTTTGGCTGCTTTTATTCTCCATGATGAGATCCTGGAAGAAAAACTTCGCAGTCGCTCCATCTTTGACGATGAGACAGGAGCTTATAATGCTTTCTATTTCAAGCTCAAAATGGCTGATGCTTTGGGATACCTCGACCGCTACAATCATGGATTTGCCGTTCTCGGGATCCGCTACCGCTCCACTATCTCTTTGAAACGCCTTTACGGAAATCTGCGCGTCCGGGAGAGCCTTTGTGTTTTAACTCAAAAGATCCGTTCTGCTATCCGCACGATCGACACCCCGGCTCGTTTCGAAGAGTCCACCTTTTACATCCTTCTCCGCACACCCCAAAAAGAGGCGGCGGGTCCTCTGGCCAGGAGGATCATCACTATTATAGAAGAAGGACTTCAAGAGATCGAAATGAAAGCCCCCATGGATTATGCTATTCTTTTCGTAGATAAAAACATCCCTTATCTTTCCGTGATACGGGCACTGGAGGAGGCTCTGGACGAATCACAACGAAAAAGGGGGCTGGTCATTGCTACCCCGTGAAAAAAATGAAAAAGCGCCTTCTTAGCCTTTGAAAAACACCTTGGTCATGTTATAATAGGAGAAAGTTAATACCATCTGAAGGGGGTAGTATGAAAAAAATTGTACTTGTCATTCTTTTTTGCGTTTTATTGGCGGGAATGGTTTCCGCCGCGGAATTAGAGACCTATGAGAGAAAATCTCTCTTTCTTTTTCCCGCAGGATATAACCCTGAGATCGCATCAGGCCTTATTACGCCGGAGCGGCTTCAAAGCATCGACACAAGGATCTATGACATGGTCGTCAAAGAATTTGTCCGTGTCGATTTTTTTGACGTTCAGTCCGATCAATCCTTTGAAGAATTTTTAGCTGATGCCGATACTTTCATCCGGGACAATGCCCGGGACATCGCTTCTCAGCGCATGGACGCTGACGGAAAATTCAAGGAAGCCATGGTAACCTTGGACGATCTGCTCAAAACCCTGGAAAATTCTTATGCCCTTGTCCCTTATGTCGAATCGGTCAAAGAGGAGGTCAAGACAAAGACTTTCACAGAAAACGGAAAAGATGTCGATCTTCCCGTTTCTTACAAATACACCATTTATATGCGTCTTGATCTTTACAACACATCCACAGGAGCCAAGGTCCGGACGGTCAAAGCCAACAACGGATCGAATCTCATGGGGATGCTTTTCTCCAGTGTAGGAGACTCTCTCGTCAATGATGAGAGCAAAAAGACAGAGGATGAACTTGAAGCCTTGAAAGAGCGTCAATTCAACGCCGCTGTCGGAGGGCTTCTCACTGTTTTGAAAAAAGATCTCCGGGCCATCCCCGAGTTTCAGATCAAAGCCGTTGCTTCCACGGTCACAGCCGGATCTATTGGCTTTGATATGGGAAAAGACACCGGCATCCGTATGGATCAGCGTTATAAAGCCTTTACTTATGACGAAGAAGGAAAACGCCGCATGACGGCTTTTGCCAAGATCCGCAAGATCGATGCGAACTATTCCGAAGCCCAGGTCCTCATCGGACGAAGCGAAGAAGGCGATCAGATCCTGGAAGACCCCAAATTGGGGCTGAATGTCCATGCCGGCTTGGCCTATGTGCCGTTTAACTTAAAAGTCATGAGCGGCGGTACGGAATTCATCAGCGGGCAGCATATCGCTTTTCTTGTCGGCGCTGATTACTCTCTGGCTAGCGCGATAAATTTTTCTGAATTTTATCTGACGGCCAATGCACGGATCTCTTCTCCGGCTTTTGAAGACCCGGAAGGATTTTCCGGATTGACAGATGAGTGGTCCATGAATGTCTCGACTGTTGATGTCGGTTTTATGAAAAAATTCTACCTCTCCCGGTTTGCCATCACAGCCGGGCTTTCCGGAACATATTCATCCTACTCATGGACAACAGAAGATGAAAGTTGGGAATATACAGCCAATTCTATCGGAGCCACGATCCGCGGAGGAGCGGAAATCCTTATCTCGCCCTCCTTTTACGCTTACGGACAACTGACCTACGATATTTTAGCAAATCCTTCGGAAATTAAAGAGGAAGTTTCCGGTGATAAAGGCACTTTAGAAGATGCCGGGCTGGAAGACTTCAACGCCGGTGGCGTCGGGATGGCCTTCGGCCTTGGAATCACATTCTGATTATAATTGAGCCAAAACGCAGGTGAGAGGTTGCTCTCCCTGCGTTTTTTATGTAAAGGAGGAAAATCATGAAAAAAACAATGCTCTTGACGACTTTACTGCTTTTCGCGTCAGTTTTTGTCGCCGCACAGATTACGCCAATTGATGAAAAAACGGTTTCCGTTCGTTCTATTGGCCGGGGAATGAAAACCGAAGATGCAAAAACAGACGCATTAGTCAGCGCTGTTGACACTATTATTCTTAATATGCTCACCATGCCTGAAGAACAGATGAAATATCAGGCCAACAAAGAGGCTGTTCTTGCCAATGCCATGAATTATCAGCTTTCCGGAGGCACGATAAACGGCAAAACAACCGCCAAACGGACTCAGGAGTTCAACGGAAAAAAATACAAAGTCACGATGACGGTGACTTTCACACTCAACACCGAACAGATCAGAAAAGACCTGGAGATGATGGGGATCATCGCTTCATCCAAGGATCTGCGCAAACAATTGGACAACTTTTCTATGATGCCATACGTTGATGAAAAGGCTTCGGATCCTGATTTTTACAGAAGAAAAGACATGGCTTATGCAAAAATCGGCTCTTTCCTGCAAAACCAGCATATTCCTTTTATCGGCGAGCAGGAGATCAAAGATATCGAAGCCAATGAAGAACTCATCAATCTGGAAAAGAGCGCCGGAGCCCTTGAGACAGGGGAAGAGGATATGATGCTTACCCTGGCCCGCAATACCAATGCCGACTTTTACATCAAAGTGGTCGGAGATGTCGAAGAGGCCTTCTCCCAGGGGATGAAAGCCTTCAAAGTCAGTATCTCTATCAGCGCCTATACCGTTATGACCGGCGAAAACATCGCCTCTCAGACAGGATACTCCAGGCCTCTGACTTTAAGCTCCAAAGATGCCTCTATATCAGCAGGAATGGAAGAAGCCATCAATAGCGCCATGGGCGACATTATGAATAAACTGCGCCTGTTCTGGAAGGATTATGTCGCTGACGGACGCCCCTACAAACTGGTCTTCTACGATTATTCCTTTGGAGAAGTCGGATCAATCCGCCGTGTCCTTCAAAATATGACAAACCAGATCAAATTAGGGACCCGGGCAGGCAACGTGACATCCTTCACTGTCTGGTATGACGGACAGCTTGACGATCTCCTCTTTGAAATCCCCGGACGCATCGAACTCAGTTTAAAAGAAGATCCCATTGTCCTTGGGAACACCATACGCTTCTTCCGAGAAGCACAATAAAAGGGAGGGAAAAGTATGAAAAAAACATTACTTATCCTTATTGTCGCCGTTCTCTTCTCGGCGACAGCCGCCGCCCAGAATGTAGTCAAAGCCAGTGGTATCGGTACAACAAAACGGGACGCCACATATGCGGCGCAACGGCTGGCCGTAGAGCAGGGACTCGGCACTTTGATCGATTCTGAATCTCTCACACAGAACTTTATGCTGGTCGAGGATAAAATCCTCTCCAAAGCCCGCGGTTATGTCAAAAGCTATACTGTTATCAGCGAAAAACAGGAAGTCGACGGCACGTGGACAGTGACCATCGAGGCTGTTGTCGCTCAGGGCGACTTAAAAAATGACCTGAACGCTTTGGGCATTCTGCGTGAAAAAATGGGAAACCCCCGTATTCTGGTCCTCTATGACCCCACAGTGAGCAATTCTCTGGACAGTCCGAACAACCCGGTCGTCGCAGAAGCTTATGACGGGATCATCGAATACCTCACGGATAAAGAGTTCCCCGTCGTCAGCAAAAGAATAGCTGATCAGTTCACATTAAGAAAATTCTCTTCTTCCGAAGAGATCTATAAAGAATCTGTGGGATTCGGATTGAACAATCAGGCTGAATATATTTTAGTCTTTAATGTCAAATCAGAGCCTCAGAAAAAAACATCGGTTTTCTACCGTGGCCGTGTTATGATTTCAGCCAAACTCATTAACACCTCGACTGCTCAGATCATCGCTGCTGATAATTTTAAAGTCACGGGAACCGATAAAGATGCCCAGGAATTCGCCATGAAGAAAGGCGGCCGCAAAGGCGGTGCCGCCATCGGCAAATTCATCTCTCAAAAACTTATAAAACGTTGGGAATCAGAGACTGTTTCGGGCCGGGCGGTTGCGTTGGAACTCCTTAATGTTCCTGATTTCTCTATGTTGATTGAGTTCAAGTCAAAATTACAAAGCGCCGACGGAGTGAAAAATCTGATCCAACGTAATTCCACTAAAAATTCGGTGGAATACGAAGTGACCTTTGTCGGAGATATCGGACGCCTGAAAGAGTCTATTTACAAGATCTTTGAATCGATGTATGTGACTATAGCCCCACCCACAAGCGGCGGAGACCGTGTCACTGTTGATTTTTCAAAGAACCCCGAAGATGTGGAAGAAGAGGAGCTGTGGGACGACAATCCCCAGCTTGAGTCCTCTCCTATCGAAGGCGACTAAAATAACCGGAGCCATCCGTAGAAGGGGAGGAGAAATCCTCCCCTTTTTTTTACTCTAAACCCCGGGCAATAATATCAGGGGAGACATCATCCCAATGGACCACATGTTCCAGGACAGAAGGCAGAGAATTCACCCGCTCTTTAAGAAAAGCGGGAAAACAAGTCTCCTCCATGATCTGATCCGGAGACAACCACTGAAACAGAAGAGTCTCCCCCCCCTCTTGCCTTTGAAACACCTCATTTGCATCATAGAAATCGCAAGGTGATTTAAACCGGGTCAAATAATAAAACCCGATATTCTGATGTAATTTTTTCTGATGAACAAAAAAATTCTCAACGACCCATAAGGGACGGACGATCTCGATCCGGGCCCCCAGTTCTTCAGCGATCTCCCGGTGTAAAGCCTCGATACTGCTTTCCCCCATGTGAACCCGGCCGCCGGGCAGAACCCAGAAATTGTTTCCTTCAATCGTATGAAACAGGACCTCGCTTCCCCTGAGGATGAGAGCCGCCGTCCTGAAGTTAAACGCCCGCTCCTTCTCCGTTATCGATATCTTGTGGAGGGGTCGCGTCTTGTATTTAGTATTATCTGTTTGCTTTTTATCACACATATGACACTCCTGCATCTCCAAGCCCACACCTTGGTATGAAACTAAAAAAAGAGTAACTCCCTATTGAAAACGCGACACCCACTCGGGATCCCGTTTCTTCCAATGATTCACCGCCCGTTGCCAACGGATGTGATCCCGGGGGTTGAGAGAAATATCAGGCAGTTTATGAAAGACGGCTTCCATCACCTCTTTGTTATTCAGATAAGGCGCCTCGCAGAGAAGCATTGTTTTTATATAGCCGTTAACCCGGAGACGCTGAAGGCCTTCTCTTGCCCGTTTTTTTTCCGCTTCACTGCCTTCCGCCAGGCACTGCAAAAGCGACCGGCACTGCTGTGGGTTCATAAACCCTCCTTCAAACGTTTCTTATAAGAACATCATCAAAGGTTTTTTGTTTCAATTCAGGCTTCTTTTTCCCGTTATCTCTATTATCGTGGCTTTTAAAATCAAGACGGAATCCAAACGCTCTGAAGAAAACTCAAAACCCGATGAGCCGGTCGCCTGGGCTGTAATAAGGTTCAAAGCATGCGTCTTCTGTTTGTTATCTTCAATAATATCCACTGCAGCTTTCCCCGTAAGGCTTTCATATAGCATGTTCATAGCACATGGATTTTGCGGATTTCCCCATAAACGGACATCTTTTGCTATCCAAAAACTCAAAAAACGGGAATGGCGGAATAACCCGGCTTTTTTCCCTTTGGGAGAAGAGTGAAAGTAAAGATTTTTTTCTTCATACCCGTAATTCATCGCAAAGAGATACGGAGAAGGTTTTTCTTCCAAAGCGATCGTACAGTAATAGTTTTCCTTAAGGATCTTCTCCATACAGGAAAACTCGGTCAAACGCTCATAACTCATGTGATTGCCTCCTTTGATTTTTAAAGACAATTTCTCTGATGAAAAAAGAAAACAGGTTCAGCTGTTCTTTTTCTTTCTCAAACATCATCTCAGGATGCCATTGTACAGCCACAAGACGCCCGTCTTCTCCTTCAATGCCCTCAATGATCCCATCTTCTGATAAGCCTGTGTCTCTCAGATCTCTTCCCAGCTTTTTCACCGCCTGGTGATGGAAACTGTTTACTGAAATCTTCTCTTTTCCGTAAGCCTCAAAAAGAGTGCTTCCCTTTTGTAGAAAGACATCATGAGCCCTTTCATCTTTGGGCCGGGAGCCGGAATGTTTTATTTCTGCAGTCCTTTCAAAATAAATGTCCTGATACAATGAACCTCCAAAAAAGATGTTTATCAGTTGTAACCCCCGGCAAATCCCTAAAACGGGCTTCTTCATCTCTAAAGCCGTATCAAGAAGAGCCCATTCAAAAGCATCACGCTCTTTTGATACCCGCCCTAACCGAATATGGGGCTCTTCGCCGTACCGAGAGGGATGGATGTCCGCCCCTCCTGTCAAAAGAACTCCGTCCGCTTCGGAAACAATTCTTTTTATAAAGGGCAGATCTAAAAGAGGCGGGCTAAAGAGAGGGTAGGCTCCGGCTGCAAATATCGCCCTGGGATAATCCATTGTCGAGAGAAAAACATCCTGATCACTCCTCGTACAGGGCCGCTTTCCTGTCCACTGTTCCCCGGGAAGATAATAGCCTGTCAAAAGTATCAGAGGGTGACTGTTCTTTTTTGCATGGAAGCATTCGTTTTGATCTTTTTTCATTGTCTTATTATAACCTGTTTTTAGGCCGCCGTCTTGAATTTTGTCATGGATTAAATGTACTCTTTTTTCTTTCGGGGTATTCATCACCCGATCATGGTTTGCATAACTATAGAATTGGCGGAAATTCGGAACAGAAGATTCAACGTTATTTTGAAAACACCTTAAGATCATCTCTTTTGGTGTTGGTGCGGAAAAGTGTCCCCAGATTATTCTCCCAATCAAACTGCTTTCTTACTCTTTCAACAGCGGCTTTTTTCAAAATGTCATACCCGGAAAGCGGATTCTCAAGCATATGGATTCCGTGCATTATCGCTTCAACCCAGATGACCAGATCTTCTCCGGGAAGGGTAAATCCTGTTTTTTGGTCAATAACAATCTGTTTGGGCCCGCCCTTATCTGTAACAAAGGCCGGCAAACCGCAAGCCTGCGCTTCCAAAACAGACATTCCAAAAGTATCCGTTAAACTGGGGAAAACAAAAAAATGAGCGGAAGAATAGAGATTCGGCATTTCCTGTTGCTTCACGGGCCCAATAAAGTAAATATTCGTTTTCTCCTTATATCGTCTTTTTAACTCTTCCATGTCCGGCCCGTCTCCCGCAAAAACAAGGGAAGCCTCTGCAAGAGAGCTGACATCATCAAAAACACGGCATAAAAAGTTCAGATTTTTGTCTTTTGAAATCCTTCCGGTATAAAGAAATATGTATTTTCCCTGGACCCCGTATTGATTTAAAAGGTAGTTTTCTCCTGTTTCCCGGGGATAGAAGTGGCGCAGATCTAATCCTCTTTTGAACAGGTTCAACCGATGCGGGTGATAACCCCGTTCAACAAGCAGGCTCATATACTCTTTTGTCGGGACAAGGATCTCATCCATCTGATGATAAAACCAACGGACATAATTCTTGACGATTTCAAGGACAGGGTCGTCCCCGATTATTTTTTGAAATTCCGCTGTAAAATCTGTATGATAGATTCCTTTTACCGGGATTTGAAGGAGCCGGGCGGCCAATAAAGCGAACAAACCCAAAGGCCCGGGAGTTGAAACAATGATCTCATCCGAAGCTTTTTGACTGATGACCTTTAACGCTCCCAAAAGACTGGGCAATTTTAATTCAACAGTGTGATAAATCTCCGGACGGATTGCTGTGAGTAACGGGACTTCGACCACATTCCCCATATCCCCGGGAAGTGTTTCATCTGTGCCCTTTACCGTAACAATAGAGAGATTCAAATCCTTTTCTTTTGCCAAGCCCGCCACTTTTTGAAGTGTCACTGAGACACCGTTTAGATCAAACAGAGTATCGCTGAACCATAGTATATTTTTTTTACCCTCTGCTTTTTCCGGAATATAATCCTTTTTAAAGGACTCGAGAAGGGGGCGCTCCAATGCCATATGCCGGAACGAAGAAAGAAAAGGTAGCGCCAACACTACACCAAAAACAGATGATGATAGTTTTCGAATAAATGTAATAAGGTCCATACGGTTAAGATCTCTCAAGGCCGAGTTGACCACTGATTCAAAGTAATAATCCGATAGTTCAGTCAGCGCATCATAGAGATGATTCATCCATGCATCGACATCCCCGTTCTCATGGCATCGTCCTCCTTCGCCCATACGAAGCAAAATATCCATGACCTTCTGATTCCTTTTTTGATATTTTTTCTTTACTCTTTTAAAAAGAAAACGATCTTTGGAAGACTCTTTTTTTTCATTAAAAATCAGTTGATTGATTTTTTGCAAGACCAAGTCTTTACCGCCTTCTTTTTGCTGATTGACGTGATCGTAACCGATCTTATACAAAGCCAAGGCAAAGGACCTGTAGTCATTCATTCGGCCCGATCCGTGCCCCTTTCGCTCCTGCACAGCTTTAAGGAAACTCTCCTTTGCATCCGCTTTTGCTGAAGTAAATGTCTTGGCGATAAAAAGTCCCGCATGGTCATCTGAGCCGCCGGTAAATCCTTTGACCCAAGGGGTGCGGCCAATAGGTTCTATTTTATGTTTTTTTTCTAACCGGATAAAGTGTTCCGGAGTCAAATTCATCAGGATTTCCTGCCATGTCTGATTCCCATAAAGACCGCGTCCACCGTTTACGGTCTCGAAAATATTAAATAAAAGCAACAGCCGTTCCAAATGCCAGGCTTTGAGCTTATTATTCAGCGAATAGGTAGCATGAGCGACAGATGTCAAAATATTTTCTCTGCAAAGATACTCTTTCAGATGATAGATATCACTTCTCAGTTTATCGATCCTGATAAACTGTTCAGGAGTAAAATCATAACACAGCAAATGAATTTTACAATTATCCTCGGGAAAGTAAGTGGTGACTTCAACACCGGTAAAAACGTCATCCGGATAATGCTCTTTTAAAAGCATAACACCGTCAATCCGGTTATGGTCCGTTATCGTGACGAAATCCATCCCCTCTGCCTTTGCTTTTTCGTAAAGACGCAAAGGCTCTGTATAGGATTCTTTGGTTCCCAAAGTCTTTAATATCCACTCGCCCGGGCGTTCCGAATAAACTGAATGGACATGCATATCACATTTTAACACTTTCAGCACTGAACAGACCTCCTTTTTTTCAATATAAAGGCCGATTATAAAGACAGCATTAACCTTTCTTTCTTTTTTTGTTAATTTATCATTTTGTCTTCATCGCAAAAAATGACATCAAGAGAAAAAGAACCCCCAGTAAAAGCCAATCAACCACCGGCACAATAACCCCTAGAACCGGATAGGAAAGAAGAGCGGGGTAGATGAGAAGAAAGGAGTACCGTCCGGGAATGATTGAAAGGACTTTCCCGGAGAGGTACCCATACTGTAACAAAAAAAATGAGAGGACTGAAAACAAAAGATAAAAAAGGAGAAAACCGGTGCGGGATATCGTTGTTATACTTTCTTCTTCAAAAATAATATACAGATGAAGTGTAACGACAGCTAAACCGCTGAATATTCCTGAAAGAGAACCTTCCACCCAGTTTTTCCGAAACAGAGGGCTGATAGGCATGGTGATCATAACGCCCATAGGGATTATAATGAAAATAAAGTATGGAATCTCTTTAAAAACAAAAACAGCTCCGGCGTTTACTCTTAATCCAATTAAAACGACCGTAATCGAGATCAACGCAGCTAAAATACCATCTTTCCCCTTTAAGGGCTCTTTCAGAAAATAATGTGAACCGAGAATAATATAGACCAATCCCAACCCGCTGAAGGCCCCGACAATATGCGGCGGAAGAAACATCAGGGCCCCTCCCAGAGGGAAAACATAAAAATTGTTCACAGCAAACCCCAGGATCCACAACCACAACCCTTTGTTTTTCTTTTCCGGGCAGTCCCTGAGCGTGATTCCCTTTTTCATCATCAGAATACCCGATGAAAGCATGATCTGTGAAAATAGGCCGCAAAGAAATCCATAAAAAAGGGTCAAGAAAAATCCTTTCTCAACCCAAATTAACGCCTTTATGTGAGGGAAATGTTAATTATCAATAAAAATCGGATTAGAAAAAGCGATATGCCCGGTCTCTGTTTCAGCTTCAGCCCGGAAATAGAAGAAGTCTTTTTCGACCCGGGCATGGAGCTCAAGAGAAAACCCTTTTTCTGTATTAGCCGCTAAAATTTCCTCTTTTCCCGTTTCTCTGTTTCCAGCAAAAATCACTAAAGAGCTGAGAGTCCCGAATTCTTTGGTGGACAAAGCTTTGACATCTATGACAGGTTCGCCTTCCCCGACCGAAATAGTATCTCCCATGCACAAGCCCGGAAATCCTTCAACTGCCATATCCAAAGCCGGGCCGTCTGTCACATAACAATGCCCTTTTTTCAGGTTTTCCAGAAGAATTGTCTCATTAGGGATCTTTTGGCACTTCACATGTGTTTGGACTTTTCCTGTCAAATGATCCCGGGACGAGCCCATTTTCAAAAAAGGCACCTGAATCTTAAAATAGCGGATAAAATCTCCATGAGCATCACTGCCTCCATAAGTAAAGATCTTTCTCCCTCTTAAAAGGAGTTCAACCCATTTCTTTTTACCTTTTTCAAATCCGGCACCTTTGACACCATTATAAAATTCGATCCCGGAAGCCTTCTCCCAATCTTTGTTTGTCCATGTTCCCCGACGTAAGAAAAAATACGGCAAAAGATGGGCCCCTTCAAACGGATGGGCTGCAATAAGTTCATATCCCTCTTCAACCGCATCCCGGAGGGTGTTGTCCGGCCGGTTCTTAAAAGAGACTTCCGCAGAGTCGCCACTTCCGGGAACAAACTTTCTGTTACCGAGAATCAAAGCATGGACATTCCGCCCTTTATCATTTCCCAATGAAGCTTCTTCCCCCCGAATCAAAGTAAAGTCGACCCTTTTTTGATTGGCCCTGTCAATACTTCTTTGAAGATCATTCCATTTATGCAACTCCGGATCGCTTTCCCTGTGATTTTGATATGTATCGTCCAGATCATAAGAATGATCGGTAACGGCCAAAAAATGAAGCCCCATGGCAACAGCAGGAGCATAGGCTAATTCAGCATCTAAGCCGAACTCGACATCATCAGAACTTGCAGCTGAATGCCAATGAATATCTCCGGCGTACCAATTCGAAAAAAGAGGGCGGGATTCTTCTGCAAAATAACAAGTCCATAATTCCCTTGTGATCTTTTGATAATTGTGATTCGTCATAACTTTTTCCCGTCCTCCAAGGAAATATCGGATCTCCACAGCGACAGGAACATCACCGGAAGCCTGTTCCGGGAGAGAGACCTCAAATAAAAACTGCTTTAAGGAGTGATTGATCAGCATCTTCCCTTTGAAAAGCGATTCTTCATGCTTTCTTTTTGCAAAGAGGAATTTCAATGTGATCTCCACAATAAAGACCGGGTAGAGATGAGCATCTTTAACTGAAACAATGACGGGAAAAATTTTCACCCCGGGTTCGACTCGCCGTGGGAAATCGCAGAAGATCTCAGGCTCATTTTGCCATAGAAGGTTGGGAAGTTTGCCGCGGCGGTGATGAACTTCCGCATATCCGCCCAAGGGAAAAAGAATCATAACTCTCCTCGCTTTCGGTTTTTAAAGGCCTCTTCGATGGGGCGCTCCACATAGCGAAGCCATGCATATTTCGCCCGGCAAGACAAGCTGAGCAAAGCCGCTTGATTGCGCATATATTCAAATGAGGGGTCAAAATAACAATTAATCGTACAGCCCTCACAAAAATCAAACGTTCCCTGGCGTTTTTCATACCATCGCCGCAGAGTGGAATCAAAGGCCTTTTTTAAGGAGCCCTCGGTATCAAGACGGTCAAGAGCGTGATGATAACAGGGAAGCAGCATACGGCCCTGGGGGTCGATCACGATTTGAGATGTTACAGCCCTGCAGGAAGGTTGTAAAGTCGAATTCCCGCCGCGGCTGATAAGGCGCAGTTGAGCATAGTTGACATAGGTCTTATGATAGGCAATGTACTCCTTCATCATCTTCACGTCTTGTTCTGTCAAGCCGGTGTTACCAAAATAGGAAAAAACAGGGTTTATCTGAAAAATAAGTTTATAGTGATTGGCAATTGAGGCCACATGGGGAATCATTTTAATATTCTCTCTTGTCACCGTCATCAGAAGATCAGGCCATTCCCCCAAGCGGCGAGCTGTCTCAATACTGTCAATGACAGTGTCGTAAAGAGAGATTCCCCGGTTTTGATCATGGTACTCACGGGTCCCGTCTAAAGAAAACAGCAGATAATCGATTTTTCCTTTCAATTCCTCCGCTCGCTGGCGATAAAGCTTTGTGTTCGTCGTCACTGATGTCCTTAGCCCGGCTTCTTTAGCCTGTTTCAGTAGAAGAGGCAGCGGTTCGTAAAGAAGAGGCTCCCCTCCGGTAAAATCCACAAAAATACGTCCGAATAGTCTCCGGGCTTCCGTAAGAAGAGCCTTGAAATGGGCCGGGGCTGCATCTTTAGGATTTCCCTTCTCCCAAATTCGGCAAAAAGAACAACGCGCCTGGCAACGTTCTGTTACATAAAGGGTCAGGATGCGGGGCTTTCTACGTTTCATCCGTTTCTCCCGTGTCGATCATATCAATAAAAGAACGGATCATCTCAAATGCCTTCTCATAATAATCGCGGCCGTAACCATAAGGATCAGGAATATTTTTCCCTCTGATCGTTTGTTTATCTTTTTTGAAAGTGCCATTCCTCCCGATTGCCCCTCCCGAAAGAGCAAAATCACTTAAAACGAAGGTTTTCTCCTGTCCGAAATGCTCTTCGATGACATTTTTATGCTCTCTTTCCATGGTTAAAATAAGATCAGCCCTTTCAAAAAGCTCCCGGTCAAAAACAAAAGCTTTTTTCTCTTTTGAACTGAAACGCTCCATGATACGCAGAGCCTCCGGAGCAGGCGAAGCGCCTGGCATTGCAGACAGGCCTGCGGAAAGGACTTTCACCGGCCATCGGAATGCTGCATATCGTTCTGCCATGGGCGACCGGCAAGTGTTACCTGTACAGACAAAAAGAACAAGTGTTTGAAGGGGGATCTTTCGCCTTATTGTTTCTTTAGATAAAGCCCCCAGACGTAATAAAAAAGGAATTTCTTCCATAAAGGAGATGAGAGAAGAAGGCTTGTCTCCTCCGGGAAGACCATCGACAATCCCGTCCAGCGCCTCGCCGAACTCCTGACAGATAGAAGCGGCATCCTTAAGGACAGGGTGCCCGGAACGATTGGCCGATGTTGCCAAAAGAGGTGAATCTATGAGCTCCATGATCTCTTTAAGAAAAGGGTCTTGGGGAATACGAAAAGCCAGGGAACCATCAGAAGAACTGAAATACTCATAGCCCGAAGCGGCCGGACCCACGTAGGTTACGGCGCCCCGTGGGAGCAAGTCAAGGGCTTTCTTCAAATACCGGGGAAAAGGGGAGCGAATAATCCGGCGGGACATCGGCTCATCGGAGACTAATAACGGTATTTTTTTACCCTCGTCCCTTCCCTTGACCGTGAAAAACTTTTCCGTACTGTCCGGGAAATCCGCTTTTGCTACAATACCGTAGACAGTATCCGTAGGAATAGCCATTAACCCGCCGCGGTTAAGTATTTGAACAATCCGCTCTTTGTCATCTTTTTTTAATATGACCATTTATCCCCGCGAAAGCTTCTTCTATAACAGACCAATATCTTTTCGGTAATATATTCCCTCAAAAGTCACTTTTTCTATCTCTCTATAGGCCGTTGTTCTGGCCTCTTCCAGAGAATCTCCCAAAGCGGTTACACCCAGAACACGTCCTCCTGATGTATAGATCTTTCCTTCCTTTTTTTGGGTTCCCGCATGATAGACGATTCCCTGTTTTACACGGTCCAGCCCTGTTACCGGTTTTCCTTTCTGATAAGACACGGGATATCCTGATGATGCAGCAATGATACAGACAGCCGGGCGGGGATCCCATTCCAGACGAAAAGTCTTGAGTTTTTTTTCATGGACAGCTTGGACCACTTCACTCAAAGGGGTTTTCAACCGGGGAAGAATAACTTGCGTTTCCGGATCTCCGAAACGACAATTAAACTCAAGTACTTTGGGCCCCTCTTCTGTCAACATCAATCCGGCATAGAGAACGCCCGTAAAGGGAATCCCCTCTTCTTTGAAACCTTCGACAGCCTTACGGACAATCGTCTCCTGAACAATGTTTTCCAACATTTCATCTACCAAAGGAGAAGGAGAAAATGTCCCCATTCCTCCGGTATTCAAGCCCCGGTCCCCGTCATAGACTTTTTTATAATCTTTTGATGTCACCATAGGCAGAAAATTATCCCCATCGCAAAAAACAAGATAAGATGTCTCTGTCCCTTTCAAAAACTCTTCGATTTCCACCATATCCCCTGCCGCCCCAAATTGCTTTTCCACCATGATATCCAATAGGGACTGCTCAGCCTCACGTGCATTTTCAACAATGACGACCCCTTTGCCGGCCGCCAACCCGTCGGCTTTTATGACGGCAGGATAAGAAAGACCGCTTCGTACATATTCCAGGGCTTCTTCGAAAGCGTGAAAGGCTTTATAACCTGCTGTCGGAATGTGATGGCGCTCCATAAATTTCTTTGCCCAGACCTTTGATCCCTCAATGCGGGCAGCACCGGCTCCCGGCCCCAAAACAGTAAGGCCCTTTTCCCTTAATCTGTCAGCCAGCCCTTCCACTAATGGTTTTTCCGGCCCGATAATTGCCATCTCACATTGCTGAGTAAGGACAGCTTCCAGTAACTCATCTGAGGAATCACCATGGACGGAAATATTAACAGCCGAAGCGGCTGTTCCTCCGTTCCCGGGAAATGCATAGATCTCATGTTTTTTTTCACTGGCCAAAGCTTCCACTATGGCGTGTTCGCGGCCACCCGATCCGATAACAGCAATACGCATAAATTTTCCTTTCAGTGTCTGAAATGCCGGATTCCCGTAAAGACCATAGCGATGCCGTGCTCATCGCAGGCTTCGATCACTTCTTTATCGCGGATGGAACCTCCCGGTTGAATGACAGCCTTAACCCCTAATTGATGGATTTCATCAATACTGTCCCGGAATGGGAAAAAAGCATCAGAAGCCAAAACGCAATTTTTAATGTTCAAACCGGCCTGTTGGGCTTTCTCGATAGCAAACCGAACAGAATCGACACGGCTCATCTGTCCGGCGCCGATTCCAACGGTCCCGGTTTCGTCAGCCAGGACAATCGCATTGGATTTTACTGATTTAACCACATTCCAGGCAAAAAGGAGATTTTTAACCTCATGGTCATTCACTTCCTTACGCGTCACGATTTTCAATTCATCAGGGGAGACAATATAGTCGTCCATTTCCTGTACAAGGAGCCCCCCGCGTATACTGCGGTATTCCATGTATTTGAAACGCCCGTAATCCTCCAGGGGAACGCGTATAATGCGAAGATTTTTCTTCTTCTTTAAAATCTCCAAAGCTTCGGCGGTATAATCAGGAGCGATAAGAACCTCTACAAATGCTGTCGAAAGTTCTTTCGCCGCTTCCTTTTCAATTACTCTGTTGAATCCGACAATACCTCCGAAAGCGGAAATCGGATCGGTGGCCAAAGCCCGTTGATAGGCCATCTCCGGTTTTTCATGGATTCCCACCCCGCAGGGATTGCTGTGTTTCATGATTGTGCACAGGGATTCCTGAAAAGAATACGTCAGGCTCAGACAAGCCTCAGCATCCATCAGGTTGTTATAAGAAAGGGGTTTCCCCCATAAAACATCGGCATTGACAAGGGATGAAGCATCTTTTGTATTCAACCGGTAAACTCCCGCCTTTTGATGCGGGTTTTCTCCATATCTCAGATCTTGTGACTTCACCCCGTTGATCACGATTTCATGGGGCAGATCGCTGTTTTGCAAATAGTGGGCGATAGCTGCGTCATAAGCTGATGTTCTTTGAAAGACTTCTGCAGCAAAATTTTTTCGTATCTCAAAGGGGATATCTTTTTGTTCTGTGATAAAAGGAAGGATTTCGTCATATTGGGAAGGCCGACACAGGACCAGGACATCCTTGAAGTTTTTGGCTGCTGAACGGATCATTGAGGGACCGCCGATATCGATCATCTCAATGACATCTTCTTCTGCGGCATCCGGGCCGGAAGAAACATTTTCAAATGGATAAAGGTTTACCACGACCATGTCGATAGGGGTTATCCGGTTTTTTTCCAGCTGCTCGCAATGGTCTTTGTTCTCCCGCACTGCCAAAAGGCCACCGTGGATCATCGGATGCAATGTCTTGACGCGGCCATCCAGAATTTCAGGAAATCCTGTAATCTCAGAAACCTGCCGACAGGGAATCCCGGACTCTTCAAGCAGCCGAAAAGTGCCTCCTGTGGAGATAATTTCCCAGTTATTTTCCACAAGTGCCTCGGCAAAGGGGACGATTCCCTCTTTATCCCAAACACTGATCAAAGCCCTTTTTCCCGTCATTTTGCCTCCTTATTTTGTTTGTTCAAGTATAAACGGAGAAGGCCGGGCTGTCAATCAGGATAGTCTGCGTGTTTCACTGTCAAAGGCTTGATCTGAAATATATACTCCATGAAGAGCCGTCCTTTTCAGCAGTATGGTCATAGCGATATCGTCCTGAAAAATAATAATGCCGCCCTAACCGTAAGGCTCCGGAGAGGATAACAACTTTATCCCAGGAATAAGCCCCCCCGTAGCGCAAAGACAATCCTGCACGGAAGGGGTTATTGCTGTAATCGATGTTGACGTAGATCTTTTGGGCCCGGCTGTAATAAAGCCTGTATTCGACGGCCGGTTTCCATGCGCTTTTTCGCAACTCCATTTTTACAGATGAATAATAGAGGTTCTTCTGATAATGATAACGACGGGCCTGCACTTTCATATCGGGTAACGGAATCCACTCTGCCGTAAAACGGTATCGAAGATCATTTTTTTCATCCCGGTGCTGGTATGATCTGACCCGGACATCCACACTCCCCTGCTTCATTGTTTTCTTCAGGGCCCCTTCCCAATAGGTCTTCGTTTTTTTTCTTATGGAGTCTGTCAATGGCAGCCTCATTCCGGTATTTTCATAAAAAAAGATTTCTCCCCGTACAGACGTTCCGTCATAACGCGCAGCTGTCTGCCAGGCTCCGGCGATCCCGTCAGAAACAGCCTCCCCCTCAAAACCGACAGCCCCTTTTTGATACCGCCAGGCCACACTACCCAGACGATGAGTCTTATCATCTTCTTCATGATACAATCCCGCGACAGCAACAGCCAAAGAAGCCGACTCCCAGACAAGCCTCCCGCCGGCGCTTTCACATGGAATAACATTGTCACAATAATATTTCTGATACTCCCCCACACTTTCATCATACAGAGTCAGCCTCTCATTCTTCTTGAAACGTGAATAAAAAAAACTCCCCCCGAGAGGCCGGCTTCTCCAATCCAGGGCTCCGCCTTTAAAATATTCTTTTGCTGTCGTCCCGCCTCGAATCCCTTCTGAAGAGCGGAGGCTCCCGCCGCAAACAAGAAGCCCCTGGCCGAAATGAACCCGGAAAGAACCGGCATAAGCCCCTGCTTCATCATTTTCCCAAAAAAGGGACCAGTCTTCAGGTAAAAAAGACTCTTTTTTTTCGCTAAGACAATATTCTTGTCCGGGGATAAAACGGGCCCGTTCCCGCAACTCGCCTCTCATTTCCCCTTCGACTCCGCCCAATCCTGCCGTAAGAGTCGATACAACTTTATCTTCGTTTGCCTGCAGGCGCACATTTCCCTTTACCCGCCGGATCCACCCCGCTTTCAAAAAAGGACGCATCAAATTATAATCCCTTAACTCGACTATCCCGTCTGAGAGAAGCTGCTCAACATAAAAATAGACCCTTGATTTTCGATAGGCGATGATCCGCGCAGCGGTCTCCCGCGTCATGTACGGCACATTCAAAAGCTGAGAAAGAGTCGCCGTATTTAAATTGACTTTTTCACGGTAAAGCTGAAGAAGCTCTTCCTGAGAAACCCCTTCAAAATAACCCTCCTCACAATACCGAATGATATCCTCTTCACTTTGAACATTTAACTCTGAGGGAAGCGGCAAAGCCCCCATGAGCGAGGGAAAAAGAATGCTCCATACAAGAAAAGAAAGACAATGTGCTTTCACTGTAAAATGCTCACCTCAACAGAGACATAACGTTTAAGGAGCGGCGGAATGACATACGTAAAAGTCAATGTCGCTTTTTTTTGCTGAACGATCAGCACACAGCGATGCTCGCTGTTCCCCGTATTCAAAGCATATCCGATCGTGCAATGGGGGGAAAACATATAGAACAAAGCAGGGACGACATAGGCATAATGCCCTTCTATAGAGACCCCTTTAAGATAGGCCTGAACAGGACCCCGGCGGATAACGCCGCCCCCGGTTAAAGTATGAGTGATCTCTTCTCCTATTTCGGGATGTTCTCCGTTAAGGATCCCCGCGTGAATTCCGAACGTCTCGTTTGTCCAGGAAAACCCCATATCCCATGACAGCGCAGAATCTGTTTCTCCCATCTTGACTCCTCTGAGATATTTCAGGGCTGCCCCGAAACGCCAATCACCTCCCAAAGGGGCGCTGAGTGCAAAAAGAGCCTCTTTTTCCTGAAGAGGTTTTTTCTGAAATTGCCGGATAAATAGTCCCCAATGAAGTTTTTTCCATCGCCCCTGACAGCCTGCCCCTATAAGCTCCAACTCTTTAAACCCGTATTTTCGGGCATAGTACCCCCCGACCAGAATCTCTCCTGTCAACAAAGCGGGATTATCCCGAAACGCTGTCAAATCGTCTTTGTTGCCCCATCGTCCCGTCAACCCGGACATTCCTTCATCGGCGTAGAGAAAAAAAGCTGACGCCCCCTCTGTTATGAAAAAAAGGAGACAGAGCAGTGCAATAGACAGCCTCATCCTTCGTTTTTACTCTCCTCATCAATTTTATTGCGCAACCCTGAAATCATTTTGCAGATATTGACGGCCTCTTCTTCAAGGGTTTTCCCTTCTTTATCATCCAGGAGAGAAGATTCCTTCATCAGATTGATGAAATAGCGCACCCCGGCTCCTTTTGCGAAAGCCCTGTCCAGGGCAGGGCGGAAATGCCCTTTCCCTGTATAGGCTCCTTCGATCAATGCGATGTTAATGCCCGTCCCCGATCGCAATGCTTCGGTGATGAGAAAACTTTTTTCTCTGTCCCTCTTTTCAATCATTCCCGCAAGTTTGACATTCAGTTCATGAGCTTTTTTGAATAAATCATACTCTTCAATAGCTCTCATAGCCCTCCTTTCTAATACAAAACTAACGTTTCATGGGTTTCTCTTTTTTTTTCTCCTCGACGCAGCCTGATGACACAAAGATACCGGCCCTGTGTCAGGGAATGCGATAAGGAGAGAACCCCGTCTCCTGAGACCACCGCTTCATGTTCTCTTCGGCAGAAACCGCCGACATCAAAAAGAGTGAGCTTCAACTCTGTCATAACATCAAAAGAATATTGGAGAAGGATCTCCCCCTGATCAGCCGGAAATACCGCAGGAAGGGAAAGAGCCCAGGAGCTTTCCTCGGTATCAACATCAGAAGAGGCCGAATCTATGATCCATACTCCGTTTTGCTGATGAAAGGACATCGTCGGATCAGAATCATCAAATAACATCGGTTCCACACCCTTTTCTTGAAGAAAGCGATAATCTTCATCTTCTGCAGCCCCGACATCTGTATACCGTTTTCTCCAGGCAAAGGCATCCATAAGCCCCCCCCTCCCCATAATACAAGCCTGGTCTCCTCTTTTTCCCAAAGTGAGCCCGGTGACCATAACGGTTTCTCCCTCTTGGTATATGCGTTCTTCAAGAGAAACGGCTGTGTCCAGATCTGTCACTTCATGATCAATAAAAAGACATCCCCGCCCTTCTGTCCCGTCATCTGCTACAAGGCATCGCACATAGCCTTCCGGAGTGAAAGGAGAGACTTCTTTCAACAGCAGCAGACGATTCGCGCTCATCATCCCCTCCACCCGGTTTTCGCATCCCGGTGTCGGTTCTTCAGAAGGCCAGACATTCCCGGGCTGAAATGCCTCTTCGGGCATAATGCGCTCATATGAGCCGGGACGCTCTCCTTTATGCCAGGAAGAATCATACTGCAAAGCGTCAAAGACCTCCTCCTGGTTATGAAGGGAGAGAGAATCCCCTGTATCATTGAGAATTGGAAAGGAACGGATTTCAATGACAGGCAATCCCTCTCCCCACAGATCGCAAAATAATTCTTTGTCTTTTGTAAAAACAGAATACCTTTCCACAACACTCTCTTCCAAACGGACTTGGGTTGAATCATCACTCAAAAATAATCCCCTTGTCGTGACGGGACTTTGGTAAAGATTCCGTAGTTCTACCCATTCAACAGTGCCGTAAGGTGCAAACTCTGAAATAATCAACCGATCCGGAGGAGGAAAAATAATACACAACTCTTCAGACCCCTCAACGGAAACAGTCTCATAACGTCCTAAATACCCCTCCTGGGCTGCATAGATCTCATAGCACCCCGGATAAAGAGACAGAGCTTTTCCTGAAAGGGCTTCTCCATCAAAAAAAACGGCATCCTCTCTTTCAACGCGTATATAAGCGGATGGGAAAAATTCTCCTGTTGTATTTTTAAAAGAAAAAGTGATCTCAAAGGGCGGCGGAAGGTTCAGTTCGACATCAGCGCGGTAATCATCCCAAAGAGAGAAAATATCCTCAAAAATAACTACTCCGTTATAACGTATTTCCGCCCGGTAATCTTCTCCGGCCTTCATCGGGCTGATTATCCAACTTTCTGCACATGTCTCTGTTAGAAGGATCTCATCATCTCTATAAAGATCCCCCTCTTTCAACGCGTTATCTGAAAAATGATAGGAGATCATAAGTTCGGCTTCTCCCGGAGTCCCTCCGGGGACTGTTCCATAGTCCCAAAAACCCCCTGAATAGAGCAAAAGTGTGTTGTCCTCCACATCGCCTTCATCTGAAGGGTAGTCTCTTTGAAGAACGGTTTCCCCCCTGTCATTTTGAATGACAAGCGTTCCGCCGCCGTTCAGTAAAGAAAGCGATGCCTCACTACAGGGATAGTTTTCTTCAGGAGTATCACCCCATACTCCGCTTCCATCACCGTACACGGATTCGAAGTTGTCTTTCTCGCCTGTAAGTTTTCGGGCTAATATCCCGGCCGAATAAGGCTCCAATGTCATTGAGAAAGATTTCCCGTTGAGTGTCCAATCCTCCATAACAAGGGGTTCACTGCTGTTATTGTACAGTTCCACCCACTCCAGATCATAGTCAGACCAGGAATCAGGGTCACTCATCAGCTCTGTGATGGAAAGACCCGCTCCTGATAAGACAAGAAAATATTGAAACAGGATCATTATGAGAATTCGGTTCGCAACTCTCATGCCCTTAAATTAGGCACGATACTTAAAAATGCAAGAATATTGCGATAAAGTGGCATTATAGTCCGATAACCTGACACCGTATAGGGGTCGCGTCTTGTATTTAGTATTATCGACCAGAATTTTTCATTTTTATCAATTCTTCCTTGACAATGCCTTTGTTTTTTTTTTATGCTATTGGTATGGCACGTCCATTACGCATTCAGTATGAAAACGCTTTATACCATATTTTTTCCAGAGGCGAGCGAAAAGAGAACATCTATTTTGACACAAGGGACAGAGAGCATTTCATTGAACTGATCAACGAAATGTACTTAAAGTATTCGACTGTGATTCATTGCTATACTCTCATGAGAAACCATTATCATCTCCTCCTTCAGACTCCCATGGCTAATTTATCCACAGCCATCCACTTTTTAAACACAGCATACTCAAACTTTTTCAAAGCCCGGCACAGCCTTATCGGATCTGTTTTCCAGGGCCGCTATAAAGCTATACTCGTTGAAAAAGAAAATTATTTTGAGACATTAGGAGCTTATATTCACCTCAATCCTGTTCGAGCCGGCATCTGCTCTTTAGACGGATTTTATCCTTGGAGCAGCCTTCCTTTTTTTATCGGACAAAAGGAAAATACTTTTCAGTGGCTAAAAACCGATGAATTGTTAAAGGGAAGGTCAGCAAAAGAGTATAAAAACTTCCTCATGCGTTGGCAGATTAATAATCGTGATATCAACCCAAAAGAAGTATATGGAACAAATGGGATTTTGGGAGATGAAGATTTTCAAAAAAAGATACAAAATAAACTCAAAGGGGATCCTCTCAAAGAAACATCTGCTTCAGAAATTCCCGACTACAAAGCTGTCATTTCATTTACAAAAGAAGATATATTTTCTCTCTTTTTCAATTTATTTCATGTTTCTCAAAGTCAAATTTTGGTCAAACGGAAAAATAACCAACTTCGTCTTTTATTTCTTTACACATTGAAAAAGTACACGAATCTATCTTTAAAAGAGATCGCTTCGATCTTTGGCATCAAATATAATAGTGTCCATCCCCTCCTGAGATCATTCAATAAAAAGATTGATGTTGCACACGAGCTCAAAGTGATGAAGGAAAAAATAGACGTCACTCTTGGCAAAAAATGAATTCTTACATCTTTAATACTAAGCACAAGATTTAAAGCCAACACTAAATGACACTGTTTAGGTCAAGAAGATTAAAGGAAAAATAAATTTCCGGGATTATTCTCCCTGTTTTTGTCACATTCATTGAACGCTGGGGGCACCCCCAGCGTAATACTAAATACAAGACGCGACCCCTATGTTATAAAACACTCGGATATTGTTTTCCCGGAAACGGGCTTTCCCCAAATGGGTATACGGCTCCATAGTGATCTTTTCCACGGCTTCGTCTTCAGTGAGTCCGTCTTCTTTTGCTTTTCTCACCTCATTTGCAGCATACTCCAGATAATCGGCAAAACGAGCCAAAGCCTCCGTACCCTTTGCTACAGGGCCATGACCGGGAATAATGATATCATAACCTTTTTTGCTATGTTCACGGGCAATCGTTATCCAATGATAAGGATCCGCTCCGCCCCGGATATCAATATAGGGAAAATCATTATGAAAGAGGTTATCCCCGGTAATCAATACATTCATTTCTTTAATAAATGCCATAGCATTGCCTCCGGTATGGGCCGGCCCCGGAAGAAAGAGTTCCACGGTAAAGTCCCCTACCCGAAGGGTTCGCCGGGTTTCAAAAATTTCATCGGGATATCGGACAGATTCATTTTTATATGCTTCAAACCTTTTTTGCATTTCCTTCAGTTCACGGGCAGCCTTTTCAGAGTCTGTCGAGTCTTTCTGCGCCTTTTCTTTCAAATCTTTGATAGCTGCAGGATAAGCCTCTTTGATATTATAGGCTCTGTTCGGAGTTGTTATATTCTTTAAATTTTCCAAAGTATGCTCTGTAGCAATAACCGGAACATGTACTGGGAGAGCAGCCATACCATTGACATGATCTCCATGATAATGAGTCAAAAAGACATAGATCAAAGGCTTGTCGGTAATCCTTCTAATCTCTTCGAGAACGGTTTCTCCGTCTTTCCGGCTATTCCCCATATCGATGAGAAAAACACCCTCATCTGTAATCAGAAAAGAGATGTTCCCGCCTAATCCTTGGATCACATAGAGATGGTCATTCACCTTTTCTACAATGTGGTTTTCATCCGCCATTAGAAGACCTCCTATTCCGGAGAATAAAGCTATTAATACCGAAATAAAGATATGTTTCTTCATACACCCTCCTTTGAACATAGTATTATCTTCGTCCAAATACCGATGATTTCAATAGAACAATTGTTTTAATTTACTTTTGGGAGACGAAATTTTTGCTTGAGTCAGGGTAATAATCAATTCATTTTATCGACCGGAAAAGATTTATCCGGCACTCAACTCTTAAGAGTTGAGTGCCGGGGGCGCTCTCAGCGTAATACTAAATACAAGACGCGACCCCTATACTAAGCCGAGGCGGGCGAAGATCTTGTCAACGTTGCGGAGATGATAATTGTAATCAAAGGCTTTCTCGATCTCTTCCGATGAAAAATGTTTCGTGAATTCTTTGTCTTCAAGCAGCACCTCGTTGAACGCTTTTCCTTCTTCCCATACTTTCATGGCATTGCGTTGAACCAAAGCGTAGCCTTCTTCCCGGGTCATCCCCTTTTGCGTGAGTTTGAGTAGAAAATACTGGGAAAAGACAAGCCCTTTCATCTTTTCCAGATTTTTCATCATGTTTTCAGGATACACCGCCATGTTTGAGATCACCCAGGTCATTTTGTCCAGTATATAATCCAAAGCAATCGTTGAGTCAGGGAGGATCACTCTCTCTACAGACGAGTGGGAAATATCACGCTCATGCCAAAGCGCTACGTTTTCCATGGCCGCCAAGGAATTCGACCGTATCAGCCGAGCCAGGCCGCAAACCCGCTCTCCGATAATGGGATTCCTTTTATGGGGCATAGCCGATGACCCCTTCTGTCCCTTTTTAAAAGGCTCTTCGACCTCCAGGACTTCCGTTTTCTGCAAAGCTCTGAGTTCTGTGGCCATTTTATCCAGCGTTGAAGCAATAACCGCTAATGTCGCCATAAAGAAGGCATAGCGGTCTCTTTGAACAATCTGATTGGATACAGGGGCGGCGGCAAGGCCTAATTTTTCACAGACCATCTCTTCGATTTCAGGGTCAATATTGGCAAAGGTGCCCACAGCACCGGAGATCTTCCCAACGGCGACATCCTCGACAGCCTGCCGGAGCCTTTTCAGGTTGCGTTTCATCTCCTCATACCAAACTGCAAGCTTAAGTCCAAAAGTAATAGGCTCGGCATGGATCCCGTGAGAGCGACCGATCTGCAGAGTATATTTATGTTCTTTTGCCCGCTCACCCAGGGCTTCGATCAACCGTTCGACTTCATGGAGCAGTAATCTTCCGGCCTCTTTCATAAGCAGCCCGTTTGCCGTATCAAGCATATCAGAGGAGGTCATTCCCCAATGAATATAACGGCTATCGGGGCCCACAAATTCAGCCACCGATGTCAAAAAGGCAATGACATCATGATGGGTCACATCTTCGATCTCCCTCACTCTGTCCAGATTAAAATCAGCCTTTTTAAGGATCGTCTTGAGGCTTTCGTCCGGGATAACCCCTTTTGTGTGCCACGCCTCACATACAGCCAATTCCACTTCCAGCCATTTACGGAGCTTATTCTCTTCCGTCCACACAGCCCCCATCTTTTCACGGGTATAGCGCTCTATCATATAAGATCCCCCTTTTGCTTCGGTTTTGAGTATAAGAGAAAAACCAAATGAATTCAATTTTAAAAAAAGGAAGCGGCTTTTCAGGGGGGAACCTGTCGAGTGCCGCTTCCTTTTCACGGGCGGAATTGATTTCCGCCTGTATCCTTAACTCTCTTGTTTCTTATCTAAACGGAAAAACCTCCGAATATCAAGATTCACCATATAGAGAGAAGGAATCATAAACAAGGTTAAAATACTGGCTAACAGCAATCCGTAGGCCAACGCCATGACGACCGGAACAATAATCTTTGCATCGCCGCCGAATCCGTAGACAGTCGGCATAAGGCCGGCGACAGTAGTCACTGTTGTCAAAATAACCGGCCGCAGACGCATCTTTGCCCCGCGCGCGATATTGGCCATCTGATGAAGCCGGTCTTTGGCCGGATGCTCTTTAAAGACGCTGTTAATAAAATCGATCATCACCACGCTGTCATTGACAGCCACTCCCATAAGCCCGATCATCCCGATGATCCCCATGAAGGACAAGGGGACATTGTGGAGCCGGAAAGCCAGAAGCGATCCTAACAACCCGAAAGGAATGGTCATCATAATGATGATGGGCTGCGAAAGAGACTTGAAGAGGAGGATCATAATGAAGTAGATGAAAAAGACCGCCATGATGAAGGCAAAGACGACTCCGCCCATGGTCTTTTTCGTCTGTTCTGCTTCTCCGCCCAATTTCAGAAATGCTTGGTCATATTTTTTGACCTGAGGCATAAATTCATCAGTCAACCGCGCGTTGACCTTAGCTGATGTCGTCACGGCAGGGTCCACGTCAGCCGTCACACTGATAACACGCTCTCCCATATGATGACGGATCTGCGACGCGCCGGCCACAGTTTTCAATGAAGCGACCTGGCTCAAACGGATCAACCGGCCCTGATTATTGGGAACAAGCAGGTTTAAAAGAAACTCTTTGTTGTCCTTTGTCCCGTTTCCTGCTTTAACAATGAAGTTGAGCTTTTGCCGTGTCGTCTGAATGCTGGTCGCCACGATCCCGTTGTAGGCTGTGCGCACAGTCCGGGTAATATCACTGACAGAAAGGCCCAGTGATGCCAATTTGCCATAATCCAATTCGATACGCAACTCTGGCTTGCCTTCATCATAATCATCATCAATATCGGTGACTCCGGGAATGGACTGAAGATAGCTTTTCAATTCATCAGCAATAGCCAGGGAATCTTCCAGTTCTACGGTCATGATCTTGACATCGACAGCCGCTCCTCCCCGGGGGCCTCCGCCGGAAACACCGGCCCAGACCTGGCTGATTCCTTTCATCTTTTTGGGGTTGATCTCTTTTCTCAGCTCGCTCAGTATAGCCCGTGCGTCCCTTTCCCTTTTTTCCTTAGGCACAAGATTGATTCCGAAAAATGCTCGTTTATTGCCGGTACTTCCTGTACTTCCGACCTGTGTTGTAAAGGCTTCCAGTTCTTCAGGCTTGACCACAGATACAATGATCTCTTCAATTGTTGCAGCCCTTTTTTCCATCTCGTCTAAGCTGATCCCCTCTTCCGGAGCATTTACGGTCAAGCGTATACGGTCAGCTGAATTGTCATACATCAATACAAAATTCCGTATTGTCGGCTGAGACACCCAGAGGATCCCGATTCCCATAAGGACCACAACTAAAACCAAAAGATAGCGGAAGCGCAACACGTTATTCAATAGCCGCTCATACCCGTCTCTTAAAGGTTGGAACCAATGGGCTTTTTTCCGAGCTTTCGCCGGACGGACATGCGCCAGGTGATTGGGTAAGATCACAAAGGCTTCAAACAGAGAAAAGAGAAGCATAGCGGAAATCACCACCGGGAAAAAAGAGATGAATTTCCCCATCATCCCGCCGATGGTGTAAAGAGGCATAAAGGCGGCAATGGTACTCACAATGGTCACGGTAACAGCCGGGAGAACACGCATTGTCCCTTTCACAGCCGCATCGATGGACGGCATCCCTTTGCGTTTATTTTCAAAAATAACATCAGCGACCACGATTCCGTCATCCACAAGCATTCCGATCACCGTGATAATCGCTCCCAGGGTAATGACATTCAGCGTCTGGTCGATGGCATACATATAGATCATCGTCAAAAAGAGGGAAATAGGGATCCCAAAAGCCGTCCAGAAAGAAGTCCGGGCATCCAAAAAGAAAAGAAGGATGATGATCACTAAAATAAATCCGATGATCGCATTGGATTGGACAACGCTTAAAAGTGAGGAGACATTCCGCGACCGGTCACGGGTTATGTTAATCTCCATGTTATCAGGTATCTGGGATTCAAAGTCCTTTAAAAAGGCCCTGATATTTTTATTCGTCCGCATAATATCGGCATTGGCTTTTTTCTTAATATCAATATCAACGCCGTTTTGTCCGTTGACGCGGAATCGGATCGTCTCTTCTTCAAAATCATCCACAATATCAGCAATATCCTTGACCCGCACTCTTTTTTCTCCGAAATTAGAGCGGACGATAACTTCTCCCACCTGCATAGGGTCGTGGAATATCCCGTCGGTCACCACAAGATGCTCCCCGTTTTCCAAAACGATCTTTCCACCGGTGGACCGGGTGTTTCTGGCATTGATCGAACTGACAATACTGTTCAAAGACACATAATAGTTTTCCATTTTGTCCGGATCTACGACAATATGGATCTCCCTTTCTCTATAGCCTTCGATGTCGATTTCTCCGACTCCGGGGACTTTTTTCAATTCATTTTTGAGGCGGTCGGAAAAATAGAAAAGCTCCCGCGGGGAAACGTTTTGGCCTTCTTTAGCAGTAACACTGATACCAAACACGGTAAACATCGTGGGACTGAAATCGATGACGTTGATCTCATCCACCTCCGGCGGCAACCCGGAAATATTGGAAATGGATATACGGCGGAAGATCGCGTCTTTCACCGCCTGGGGATCTTTCAGGCCTTCATCAAGGTTGACTGTGATACTGGCGCCGTTTTCAAAAGCAACGGCATTAAACTCATCGATCCCGCTGATATTTTCCAGCTCATCTTCCACGGGGATGAGGACATTCATCTCCACATCTTCCGGACTGGAACCCGGATAAGCGATACGGACAATCATAAAATGGGACTCCACATTGGGCATATGATCCTGCTTCACCCGCAGAAGGCTGAAAATCCCCCCTAAAACGATAAGGATCACGAGAAGATTCACAACCAATTTGTTTTCTGCAAAATAGCGTACGATTTTTTCCATCTTAGCCCCCCTGATTATTGGCTTTGTCCTGTGAGATACAAATATTGCAAATAGGCTTCAATCAAATTATACTTCAGATCATTGATCTGAATAAGCTCCCCGGTGATCTGATTGTCCGTCTGAATCAAGTTGTTGAGCTCCAGGCGGGCTTGATTGTATTTTCTTCGCTGAGCTTCGTATTGACTTCTCAGTGTCTCTAAATTTTCCTTCCGCAATTCGAGAAGGCGGTAATTCCCCCCGAATTGTGCTGAAAGCTGCCCCAAGGCCTTTTGATGTGACAATGCAGCGTTGACGATCTCTAACCCCGCATATTCATAATCCAGCTGCGAAAGAGATAATCCGGCCTTTGCCGCCCTGTTCCCCAAAGGAAAACTAAGAGTCAAACTCACACGGTAATCCAAATCGTCGACTTTATAAGAATCACTGAACGCTTCTTCCTGAGTTCGAAAAGTCAACCCGGCCGAAAGATTCAAATCGGGTTTTGTCAATTCACGGCTGAGTGTAATATCCAGGCCGGCCTGCTCAAGGGTTGTCGCTAGCATCAGGTAATGACGCGTCTCTTCAAAGGGCGTTATGACAAACTCGTATTCGGCCGCTTTTTGCCAGAGAGATTCAAAAAGAGCCACATCCGGACGGGCATGACTCAGGTCAATATACGGCTCCAGCTCTTTCTTCAACTGCTGCACACCTCGCTCTGTCTGGACATATCCCTCTCTGTACGTCAAAACTGTTGAATGGCTTTGGTAGACTTCATCGGCATCGGCTAAGTTGTTCCGATAACGTCTCTGAACCTCTTCCTCCATCAAAAGGGCATTCTCTATACGCTTTTCCAGTAATTGTAAAGCATTATCCAAAGAGGCCCACCGATAATACAATTTTGTGAAATCAGTTCGCAACGCCGTCAGGGCATCATCCGTTTGAAGCTTTTGGATCTGAGAAGCTAATTTGCTTTTAAGCAAAGGTATTTTATCCAGCTTTCCCAAATAATTCTTCATTAAGGGTTGGGTCACATCCACAGTCAAGGCCGGTGCAAACCGATGGACGTTGTTTCCGTTCGTTTCCATACTGAGAAAATCATATTCAATTCCAGTGGACAGAACAGCCCCTGTTGCAGGTAATGTCTTCTTGAGTTTAGCAAAAAGAGAGAGTCCGTTAGAATAATCGTACCCTGAGTATCCGTTGACACCGTTCCATGAAGCTCCCGCACTCAAGGAGAGATCCCGATAGGAATCGGCTTTGATAATATTCAATTCTGCCATTTCCTCTTTGATCAGATTTTGCCTGATTTGGGGAAGTTTTTCCGTAATTTTTTCAAGGTATTCACTCAATGTCAAGACGTCAACTCCGAATGCTGACAAAGAGATAGTAAAAATCAAGATGACCGACACAATTATACGCTTCATTATACTCATTCCGTGTCCTTCCTTTCTATGGCAGCTTTGACCAAAATATAAAACTCGTCTCTGAATCCTTCTTTGATCTTTCGGTCACTCATATCCAGCACATTTTGCCACATCTCCTTCATCGAAGTATAAAGCATCATCGGAGCCAGATGAAAGAAAACAAAGCGAAACATAAAGTGTTCCGGAACAATTGTCTTTTTCGTATCTTTACAAAATTCAGCTGTCGATTCCCGGGCCCATTTATTCAGATAAGAGACAAAACTTTCCCGGACATCATTTCGTTTGGGAATTTCAGCGAAAATGATCTTCAGATACGGTTCCATTTGCCCAAATTTCTCCAACAGAAACTCACGATGTTTATTATGATACTCCGGGTCGTCCTTTTTTATCATGTCTTTGGCTTCCATCCGCTTCTCCGTCAAATATTCAAAAAAATGAGCGATGATCTCTTTAAGCAGCTCATCCTTCTTTTTAAAATAATGATAGACCAATGACTTCGTTACCCCGGCACCTGTTGCGATCTCCGACAATGCGGTTCCGTCAAACCCTTTGGATGAAAAGAGTTCCAAGGCGCTTTGCAATATCTCTTTGCGTGTATCATGCTCCATACACCCTCCCCGCCGGCATTTGACTTGCCGACCGGTCAATGATAGGCCTTCAAAACCCTCCTGTCAAGATATATTTCGCTTGCCGTAACATATTCCTTTGCGTCGTTTCCTCCAGAATAGCCCACAAATATGGAATGAATGTGGAAACGATCAAATCCGGGCTGACCTTTTTCAACAGGTCAATGTTAAGGAAAGAAGATAATAAAAAAGAACCCGCCGGCAAGGACCCTGCCGACGGGTATGAGCTTAAGACATTTCCGAGAAGATGTTAACTCTTTATTAATTTTGATCAGGCCAATTAAAACCTATAACCGACTTTAATACTGAAATAATCAGCATCAGCTGTCTCATACTGAGCGGAAAGATCCAACCCGGAATCAAAGAGGTAGCCGCCGCCGAAAGCAAAACCGAATTCGCTTTCATTTCCGTCTGCGGAAATGGTCTCGCCGAACAATTCATATTCTACTTTCCATGACCATAAATACATACCGAGTTGGCCGATTCCGTAGAAACCTGTTCCTGCTTCATCGAACATATATTTCGCACCGGCTTTGATCGGGATAACTGACATGGTCAGTCCGCTATTATCCTTTTCACCGAAATAGAGGAAGCCGATATTCCCTACACCGATCAGCTGTCCACTGAAGGGATATTCGACTTGCCCGGACACACCAAACCCTATGCTGCTGGTATCACCGAAATTCCCGGTCGGCATGGCTAATTCACCATTAACACCAAAACTGATATCCTGGGCCAAAATTACCGGAGATGCAACAAACATCAAAACAACAACTAATAACAAGACCTTCTTCATAAAACCTCCTTTTTTCTCGGTTGTCTTCACCCTGCAAAAAAAAAAGCCTTCAACCCGGCTTCTCTTCATAGTATATTGAAAATTATGAAAAATCCAAGGGAAACTGAAAAATATCGCATTCCAAAATAAACTTCAGAACTTTTTTCAGAATCTGACCTGAGAGAACACTACTTCCTTTTATAGATCTCCATCTCGGCCAGGAACAAACCCATAAAAAACCAAAAATACATCATCTGCCGAATCATAATAAAATTGTTGGAAAAAAGAGCCTGGATCAGGAAAGCGGCCATTCCGCAATAGATGCCGAACCATCGTCCCCTATATCCTGAGGTTTTAGAGAAATAATACATTAAAAAGGTCAACATCAAAAGCAATGCCGGGATACCGTGTTCAGCTGCATACTGAAGCACAAAATTATGGGCATCCATCGCAGGGCTCTCCCCGTCATATCCGAAAGGAAGGGGTCGCTTCCAATCCTCATAAAAATAACCCATCTGGCGGGCACCGACTCCTGTCAGAGGATATTTGACAGCGGTCTCTGCATAGCTTTGCCACAACCCCAGACGGACCGCGTTCCCCCGCCTCAGGAAATAGGGTTTTGCGGCAAAGACGGTCAAAACAAAAAGCGCCAGCAACACCCCGGTGAGAACAAAAAAACGCTTCGGTCGGAAACCCTCTTTGCTCATGGAAACAATCATAATGACCCCGACAACAATACCCAGCATCGCGCCGTCACTTTGCGAAAAAAAGACTGACAGAATAAAAAAGATAAAAAGGGACCAGTCGATCCAGGGCAGGAAAAGGGATTTTTTCTCTTTGATCAGATAAGCAAGGATCAGTATTCCTATGATGAGGATAGATGCGTAATTGTTGCAGATCCCTAACGGTGTATCTAAACGGGCTGCCCTGTCAGCAAAACCCAAATACCGTAAATGCGGAATCATTCGCAGCCAGCCCAGAACAGAGGTCACGAAAAGCCCGCCGATAAAAAACTTCACGACCTGGCTCACCCGGACAAGATGCTTTTTCATCAAAAAATAGGCCACAAGAAAGATAACAAAACTCCCCCAATATTTCTCGACTTCACTGAAAAAACGCCCGTGATGGACAGCATGAGTCAATCCCAAGAGAAGGCTGCCGCCCAAAACCAGAAAGAAGAGGCTGAAGAGATGCGCTGTCTTATCCCATTCCAGTCTTTTGTCTCTGATAATGCCATATATCAGTAAAGCCAGAAGCATAAACATTCCGGCATATTCCAGAGGCAGCTTCAACATGCCCAAAAAGAAAAAAACAGCTAAAGCAATGTATCGGTAAACTTTTAGCAACATACACCCTCCTGTTTATCGATGATTATACATAATTCTTATGTGTTATCAAGAACACTTAACGTCCTTTTCCCTTTATGATAATCCCCACGGTTTTTGCCGCAATCACAAGATCCAACAGCAGACTACGGTTTTTTACATAATAGAGGTCGAATTCCAGTTTGCGCAGAGCATCTTCGACAGTGGCACCGTAGTCATAATTCACCTGCGCCCATCCCGTGATCCCGGGGCGGACAATATGCCGGAACCCGTAAAAAGGGATCTTTTTTTTATATTCGTTGACTAAAATCGGCTGCTCCGGCCGTGGCCCGATAAGATTCATATGCCCCATGAAAATATTGATGAACTGGGGGAGTTCGTCAATTCTTGATTTTCTCAAAAACCGGCCCACTCGCGTTATTCGAGGGTCATCCCCCGATAGGGGGTTCAGCGGATGCTTATCAGGGTCATGAACGTGCATGCTGCGTAGTTTATATATTGGAAAGGGGAAGCCGTTTTTCCCTGTCCGCATCTGAATAAAAAAGACCGGCCCGGGATCATCGATCTGCTGAAGGATGACGGCGGCGAGGACCACCGGGAAAGAAGCAACCATTCCGACAAAACCTAAAAGAATATTAAATATTCGGCTGATAAAACCGTAAAACGAAATAGCATCCTCTTGTTCCCTGATCAATCGAAAAAGATAGTAATAATAGTCTTTGTCCATATGGGACACCGGCAGCCTCATAGAGAAGATCTGGACGATTTCATCGGAATAGGCCACTGTTATGCCCTTTCTTTCCGCCCGTTCAAAGACAGAAAACTCTTTTTCTTCCGCACGGCGCGTTCGAGCCGATATCAATATATTGAGGCTGTCGGCATATTCGTCATTGAGACAAGCCCCTGTCCCGCCAAGCACTTGAAGCTCTTGCCCTTTTTCTGTTTTGACAAAGGCTCCTTTTTCCCGCCCTTCGGCATAGATCCCTAAAATCTCTAAAGGGCTTTTAGAGCGAGACAAAAGCTCATCCGCTACAAGCAATGCCGACTCCCCACTGCCCCAAAAAGCGGCCTTTTTCCCCTTACGGGCATAAATAAAAGAGCCGACAAGAACCGTTGCTAAAAAGTAGAATCCTAAAAGGGTGCTGTTTTTAACTAGATTCACCGCCAAATAGGCCCCGGTGACTTTTGGGAAAATACGGGCCAACATCATCAAAGCTAAAGCATAGGCCCATGTTTTGAAAGACGTCGCCGCCACATAACCGGCTCTGCGGACAATGCTTAAGCGGAAAAACCCCTGAAGATACAACAAAAAAACCCATACTCCGGTATAAGCCGCATAATAACAGGGAAATTTTTCCCAAAAAAACTCGCCTGAAAAAATCTGCCTGAAAAACATGATACAAGGAACCCCGCCGACCAGAAGAAGGAAAAAAAGAGTATGCTCCAGCCTTTTACGTCTTCGTCCCATAGACCACCTCCTGATAAACGTTCTCGTAAGCACCGACATACGACGCGGTTTTCATTGACGGGATAATTCTTTTCGAAGAAAGCCCAAAGACTTTTTCCCGTTGTTGGAAGAGAGCTTGGCAGCTGTTTCGAATCTCTTCTTCATGGCACTTATCAATCCATGACACTTTATCATATTCGTTTAACGCTTCAGGGATACCACCGAAAGGAGTCGTTACGATATATTTTCCCCGGGCACGGGCTTCCTGAATTGTGTTGGACAAGGGCTCATCCCAATTGACGGGAAAGAGAAGGACATCACAAAAATCCCGGTATATCATCTCTCTTTCTGTGTAGGGATGAAAGAGAATATGCCTTTGCCCGGCAGCGGCCTTTTTTAGAAGATCCAGATAAGCCGGGTCCGATGCGCCGAAAAAGTGAAGCTCCCCTTCCGGCCTGTCTCGAAATGCTGCAATCATCTCTTCCATGCCTTTGCTGGGAACCAATCGCCCCAAATAGGCAAATCGAAGCGGCCGGCCATGATCTTTTAATTCAGGAAGGACTTCGGGAAGAGGGCAGGGATTATAGATCACCCGTTTCACGGGCACTTTTTGAAAGTAACCCGCCTGCAGATGTTTATCCAGCGTGGCCCGGCTCACCGAGCAGACGGCATCGATCCGATTCACAGCTCTCTTTTTATTCCACGTATAAAGTTTACATTTCAAAGCCTGACGGCTCATCTTTTTTCCCCCGTGCACCATCAGAGAACGGGCACATAGCAGATAATACTCTCTCAAGGTATGGACGACAGGGATTCCCATCCTTCGGGCCGCAATGAAAAAATCAGTGGAAAAACCTGAAATACAGTGACTATGCAACACATCGGGCTTGTAACGCTTAAAAAGCTCCATGAGGGCGATGGTCATAGGGAAATTGCTCATATCAATCATTTTCCAGGCAAAACGCAAAGGCGCAGGCCTCCGGCGCCCGTCGTGAACCCAATAAGCATTCCTGTGATGAAGGACATGGACTGTGACACCGTTATGTTCATAAGAAGAGTCCTCAGCTCCCACCCGCACGACAATAACATCATGTCCTTTTTTGACCAGGCCTTCGGCCAAAAGAGATGTCGTATGCTCGGCCCCTCCGATAGAATCGGGTGGATAAAGGCTGTTTAACATCATAATCTTCATAAAGTCTCCTTTATGGCTTCCCGGATGCGGTTTACGATTGTCTTAAGCTGTACAATATCATATTGATATTCATTGCCTTCCATGGAATATTCGTCCTTCAGATAATGCAGGAAACGTGTAACCAAATGCTTATCCGGCTCAAAGACACAAAGCTTCCGTATATCTTCTTCCAGTGATGAGACGCTTCCCCGAAGGGCGATTCCATCAATGGCATAAAAAGCTTCTCCGATACACAACACCCGTTTCCCCTGCTTCACAGCGTCTAAGCCCACTGTTGAGTTCAGCGTAACCACCCCCAGGCTCTGTTCGATCAATTCATTCAAGTCTCCGTTGGAGAGAATAATCACCTCAGGATCTTCGGAGTACTGAACCCGCAGGTCATCGTAAGAAACCGCCCCTCTGTCCATGGGATGCTCTTTGAAAACCACAGCCAGCCGCTCTTTTTCATGCGTTGTTTTGTTGATGGTTTTAACCGCTTTGATGATATCATCCGCCATGGTTTTCATCTCACGATAAGGCGAATAAAGCAGCGTCTGGGAATCATTGACGACCTGAAAGGGGACGAAAAGAAAGCGCTCCGGCCACGTACCCGGCTCTTTTCTTTTGTCTTTTTTCACATAGGCTTTCCAAAAACGCCGAAAATAATCCTTCAGCCGCATGACTTTGTTTTCCGGAGCATTAAGCCCCAAGAACTTTCCCAGCCTGTAGTGCAACAGAAAACGGGCAATAACAGCGTTTCTCTTTTTTAAAGAGATCGAAGAGGAGATCTGATCCGCATGGACAACTCTCTCTGTTTGAAATTGAGCATAAAATGACGGCTCACGGGGCACAGAATTTCGCGCATTGACACCCCGGGGATCCATAGTAATCGTGTTGGGACGAAACAGGCCTAATTCAAAAACAAAGTAGGGAATATTTAATTGTCGGGCAGCCTCTATCGCATAGGCATGCTGCCAGCGGGTATCATTGTGAAGAAGCAGCATTCTTATATTATTTTTTTGAAGATAATCCCTCACTGCCAAAAAATAGGCCTTGAAGAACTCTTTTTCCTTCTGTGTTAATGCCCTCTTTTCAATTTTTTCAACCCGGGCGGAGTAATAGGTCTCCAGCACAGGTGCTTTTCCACTTTCTCCGTATTGTTTCATCAAAGAGCGCCAATTGAGCTGACTCAAACCTTTCATCAGATAAGCGTCCCCGGGATGAAAAGTCAAAGCCTGCACCCCTCTTCCTTCTTTTTCCAACAGAAGCCCTATATCTCTGAGAAAAAAGGAATACGGGCCCTGACAAATGAGAACAGAAGGATTATTCATGATCCACATGCTCCTTAAAAGCAGCTAAAAGCCGGGGGTTATGCTTATCCAGCCTGTATTTTTTCCGGGCCTCCATACTCGCGGCTTCAATGCGTTTAAAATCATCGGGAGTCAAAGAGAGCAGAAGCTCTCTCAACTCTGAGCTGTTGGTTTCATCAACCGCATACCCGATTCCTTCTTCTTTCGTCCTTTTGGCTAAATAGGTCTCTTTTGAGACGATCAGGGGCAATCCCAGCTCTATAGCCTCAAAAAATTTATTGGGCATCAGCACCAATGCATTCTGATCATCAGTATCATAGGCGCAATAGATGACATCCACCATGGAATAATATTTCCATAACCCGCCGGAGGGAAAAACTCCGTGATACCGAACCTGTTTATAGCGACTCAACAGCTTTTTCATCTTTTTTTCATTTTGAGTATATCCGGCCAATTCCACTTTCAGTTTAGGTTCTCCCTCAGCAGCATCCAAAAGGGTTTTGATTGTATTCAGATATCGCATATTTCCGAAATATCCCACCACAAGTGGCTTGAAATCCAGCGGATGTTTCTGATATTTGTCTAAGGCACCGGGCCCCACGAGACATTCCTGTTCTACCCGGGGGATTGAAGAAGTAAACTTTTTGTAATAATAATCATAAAATCCCTGTGATGTAAAGACAAGAAGAGCACACTTTTTTATTCGGCGCTTTTCTGTAGCAGCACAAAACTTAGCCATTACTTTTTTTATAACCGATCTTCCCCGCGGAAAGATCACAGAAGGGAGATTGGCGATTTCATAGACGATCTTGACTCCTCTGTCACACAAGAAGCGGTAAAAGGAAGCGATAAGTAATCCCTCATAACGGTAGGCGTAGATGATATGGGGGCTTTCATGGGCCAGGCGACGCACTCCTTCCAAAATAAAACCCCAATAAGCGAAATAAGTCTTTACGGACATGCCCCGGCTTTGACCTCTGGTCCGCACATATACACGCTCGACCCGTCTCATATCGGGTTCAATGGATTGACTCAGGCGGTCCCAGTAGTAGAAGACGAGACGGTAATCCTTGTAAAGAGCCTGTACCCTGTTTAACATACGCGGATCCGGAACAGACGGCGCGACCATCATGACTTTTTTCATTCGATTTCCTCCCACGGGCGTTCTATCCCTTTGAGTCGGCGAAGATGTTTTTTGATAACTGCAAACGAAATATAAACAAAGGGATCCTTAACCAAAATCATATAGAGCCCGTATATCAAAAAAGAGCTCCCCACTGCCAAAAGAAATGTCCGGTAAGGACCAACCTCCATCATTTTTATCCCCGCTGAGACACAGATCACCAGCATACTGCCAATAATATAATGAAAACTTTCTCTTTTAAAAAGATGGAATTTGACTAACCCCCTGACCATATACAATTGAAAGAGAAAAAGAGTCGCATGGGTCACAACCAAAACAGCGGTGATCCCGTTATGCATATAAAGGGGTATAAAAATAAAGTTGAGAACAAGATTCACAACAGCCGCTATTGTGTTGGCAAGAGTAATCCGTCCTTCATGCCCTGTCGGCAGAAGGATTTGAAGGGACAAGAAGGTATTCAAGCTTTCTAAAATAATGACCGGAGCGATAAGCCTCAAAGAGAGCGCTCCTTCTACAAACTCATTCCCTCCAAAGACATGGAGTATTTCCGGGGCCAGAAGAACGACCCCGGCCACAATGGGAAAACCCAGAAAATAAATGAAATTAATGGATTTTTCTGCAAGCCTTCTGAACTCCCCGATCATCCCCTGTTTAAAATAATAAGACAAGCGGGGGACCAAAACAGTTGAAAGAGAGATGACAACGCTTGTAGCCAAAAGCGAAAGTTTTCGGTCTACATTATAAAAAGCGACATTTTTATCTGCCCCGAGAAAACCCAGAAGGACCAAGTCAAAACGGGTATAGATGCTGGCCACAAAAGCTGCAAAAAAGAGAGCCATGACAGGCTTCAAATGTTTTTTGAACTGCAGTCCCCGAAATGTCAGACGCACATAGGAACGGGAGTGAAGCATATTGATTGTATGGGCTCCCACAGTGGCAAATACCGTTATCCCGGCATAGACCAGATAATCTCCCGGGTGAAGGACAAGCAGAAAAAGAGCCGCCACTGACGCCACCTTAAAAACAATACTGCGCAAAGAAATATACCGGTAATCTTCCACTCCGGCATAAAGCCATTCAACAGCAAAAGGGTTCATGATGACGATCCCCCCGACAATAAGATAAAGCAGAGCTTCCTGCTGCATTTTCCCCACATAAAAAAAGCATGCGGCATAGACGGCAGAAGTTACGATCATCGATACCATGTTCAACCAAAAAAGCTCGCTGAAAACGCGGCTGAGAGCCTCTTTGTCATCTCTGGCACGGGCACATTCACGGATCCCGTATTGAGGGATCCCCAAGCCGGCAAAGATGGAAAAATACATGGCAAACGAAATAGCCAGATTTACTTTCCCCACATTTTCAGGCCCTAAAACGCGCAAAACATAAGGGTAGGTCACTAAAGGGAAAAGCATGCGGAGCCCGATAAGAAGAGCATTATAAAAATAATTTTTCTTTATGGAGCGGGACTGCATCTTCCGACTCATAAAATATTTTCTCTTTTTTGTGAAATAAGGCGAAGATATAGATCCTGGTACTCTTGGGACATTTTCTGGGCAGAGAAATGAAGATTCACGTGGCGGGAGGCCGCCTGACCTCTTTTATCTACTTTTTCCGGGGTCAACTCATCAAGCAGAGCGACCAGTCTGGAAGAATCCCCCGGCGGAAAAAGAGCTTCGCCTTCCGGGCAAGAGTCAAGAATATAGGCATGGGGTATGATATCGGAAAGAAGCGGCGCCAAACCGCAGGACATCCCTTCCAAAACAGCATTGGGCAGCCCTTCAGCCCGGGATGCACTCAGCAAAACATCAGAAGCCTGATACCAAGAGCGAATATCATTGACCTCTCCCAAGAAAAGAATCCGGGGATGAGCCCACTTCTTCTTAAAGCCGTTTATCTTTTCTTTTCCTGCAAAGATCAACACTCCCCGATCACGCCAACGGCTCTTCAAAAATGCATGTATCAATGTTTCGGGATCTTTTCGCAAAGAGAGGTCTCCGCTGCTGATAAAAACCATTTCACTATTATCCAGAGCCAACTTTTTTTGTAATGCTTTCTTCTCTTCATCGGAAAGAGACACGTAAAACTTTGTATCAATTCCGTTATCAATACCAAGCACCGATAAATCATATTGCTTTTCATGTTGCTCTGCAACATAGGGAGAACAGGCCACAGGAATTGTGATATTTTTGATAAACCCTGTATGGGCCTTTTCAAATATCTGACCGGCAAATGTACCTAAACGCAGCCTGTATTCAGCTCCGGGGAAATTCCTCAAGGTCGTCACCACGGGCCTTTCTTCATATCCTGAAAAAAGAGCATCGGGTCGAAACCCATGAACATGGACCAGATCGGGGTGGGTAACTTTTAGGATTTCTTTTCGTGATCTTTTCCGTTTCAGGGCGATATCCCTTATGGGGAAAAAGAATGTGGAGACAGAAACACCCATAGCCCTGAAATAATCATCCATGGATCCTTCCTTTTCTTCCGTTAATTTAACAATTACCGGCACAAACGTTTCGCGGTCCAAATACTTTATAATATACCCCAACTGGCGTACAGGGCCGCATTTTCTAAGCGATGAAATCACAAAAAGAATCCTATGACGGGCCATATCTCTCCTTAAAGACCCATTATAGCGGGATTAAGGCAAAAAAAAAGCCCCTTTTCAGGGGCTTTTAAAAAAGACGTAAGGGTTGGCGCTTACTTTCCTTTTGCGGGACGCCCTTTGTAGCCGTCTGAACCTCTCATTCTCGAATAAGAGCCCCATTTTGCCCTTTCTTCATGGGTGAGACTTTTCATGATCGTGAGCTGCTGCTCTTTCTGGATTTTCCAAATACCGTCACGGGCGGCTTTCTGTTCGTCCATCCATTTTGAGACTTTATTCCAATCAGGCTTCTCTTTCATCAATTCCTCTTTCAGAGCAAGATGGACCTTCTCCTGTTCAAGGCGCAGCTTTTGGATCTTCTCTCTGTTTGCATCCAACAGCCCTTTATGCTGCTCATACACCTTCGCTTTTAATGCTTTCACTTCTTCATACCTTTCAGAGCGCATTCCGTCCCTGTTCTCCATGTTATCACGGCCTTTTTTTGGATTGGCAGCCATAACGGCGACTCCTGTCAACAAGACCAATACGAACACAACTTGCTTTTTCATATGACACCTCCGTTTGTTTCTGCCTTTACTATACGTCCTGAATATGGAGAGAATATGGAGAAGGCTCTTTTTCCCCTTATCAAAAAAAAAGCGAAATCCAAGGATGTCGGCCGAATAACAAAACAGCTGACGCTTTCTGAATCTTACTGACCCTTAGCCCCCAACATAATTCCGATCGTACGGATGGCAATCTTGAAATCCAGCAAAAAGGAACGGTGTTTGACATAATAAAGATCATATTGAAGTTTATACAAAGCATCTTCGCTGTTTTCTCCGTAATGATAGTTCACCTGCGCCCAACCCGTGATCCCGGGCCGTATCATATGGCGCTGCTGATAAAAAGGGATATCTTTCTCATACTGATCGACCAAGACGTCCCATTCCGCCCGGGGGCCAATGAGATTCATCTCGCCCCGGAGAATATTGATAAACTGCGGGATCTCGTCAATTCGCAATTTGCGGATCAATTTTCCGAAACAGGTGACTCTCGGATCTCCTTTACAGGAATATTTAGGAAACCGTTGAGGGTCATGCACCCGCATACTTCTGAACTTGAAGAGGGTAAAAGGCTCTCCGTAACGCCCCACTCTTGTCTGTTTGAAAAAGACAGGACCGCTGGATTCTAAAACAATGATCAATGCTGTCAATGCAAAAAGAGGGGAAAGAATAAGAAGAACAAGCAGTGAAGAGAGCATATTGAAAACCCGGTTTCCCATCCGATAGAGAGAGAACTCATTTTGTTTTTTTTCAATTTCCCTGAATATATGATAAAAATATTGCTTTTCCATGTGCAGCACAGGTAAACGCCGGCCAATGGTCTCAAAGATCTCATCCATATAATAAACACGGATATCCGAACGTCTCAGTTGATTAATATTGCGGATCAGATCACTGCTCATCTTGAGATCCTTTGCGATAATCAGATAATCGATATCCCTTCGCGCCACTTCGGCAGGAACACATTTTTCCTCACCCAGCCAGGGAATCTTGCCAAGAATCTTTTCTCTGTCTTCTTTGATTTCGTCCCCGTCATAAATATGCATTGTTTCTTTCATCAGATCGCTGAAAAACCCTTCAATTTTTATGCGCAAGATTTTACTCATTAAAAGTTCACGGCAGACTGAACGCCCGGAAAACCCTCCCCCGATAACAGCTACGGTCCCTTTTCTCCGTTTTAAAAAGAGACCCGCCGCTACACCGGTGCTGACAACAAGCATGAAGAAGATGATGCTGTTTTTGTAGAGGTCTGCACTCCAACGGTTCAGGTTACTTTGGTGAATGAATCTGTAAAGCAAAGAGAGAAAAAAAACCATAAAAAAAGAATTGATCAATGACTTGAAAAATGTAACATTGACCCGGAGATCCGAAACGACAAAATACCTGAAGTAGTACAAGGCAATGACCCAAAGAATACCGTGAACACCCATATCGATCCAATGGCTGGGGACGAATAATTCTTCTCTGAAGAGTATCCGTCTCAGAATTGTGGCAACAAAGACGACTCCGGCCGTGATGAAAAGAAGAACATATTGATATTCTTTAATCTTTTTGATCACATTATCACTTCCGGTTCTTCTTTTCCCACTCCCACGACGTGACGATCATCTCTTCTAATGAGCGTTTGGCCGTCCACCCGAGTTCCGTTTTTGCTTTTTCGGAAGAGGCGATCAGCACAGGGGGGTCTCCCGGGCGGCGGCCCTCTTCAATGATTTTAAAATCTTTTCCCGTGACATCTTTTACCGTTTCCAAGACTTCTTTTACCGAGTACCCCCGCGCACTCCCCAGGTTGACAATAAGGGGATCTCCACTTTTACGGATTTTTTTAAAAGCAGCCCAATGTGCTTCACACAAATCAGTGACATGAATATAATCTCGAACGGCCGTTCCGTCCCGGGTTTCGTAATCCGTGCCGAAAAGGGCCATATGATCTCTTTTGCCCATAGCCGTCTTAACGGCAATAGGAATCAGATGAGTCTCGGGATCGTGACATTCTCCTGTCAGAAGTTCTTCATCCGTTCCGGCCACATTGAAATAACGCAGGGAAGCGTAGACAAAATCTTCCCGTCCGGATAAAGCAGCCAGAATTTCCTCTGTCATGGCCTTTGTTTTCCCATAATGGTTTATCGGCCGTGAAAGCGCATCTTCTTTGACAGGGATTTTTTCGGGGATTCCGTAAACAGCCGCCGACGAAGAAAAAATAAAGTAGCGTATTTCATGCTCGACAACTGTTTTTAAAAGGGCAAGTGTCTGCGCTACATTGTTATAATAATATTTCAAAGGGTCGTATTGAGACTCGCCGACCAAACTGAATGCCCCAAAATGAAAAACACCGTCAACAGGGTTTTTATGCAGAAAGGAGTGAAGTTTTTCAGCGTTCCCTAAATCAGATAAAAGAAATGTAAAACGGCTGCCGAACCTGTTCTCAAGGGCTTTCACAGCTTCATGGCGACCTGTGGAAAGATTATCAACAACAGTCACGTGATCATCTGTGTGATCCAACAGGTATTTCACAAAATTGGCCCCGATATAACCGGCTCCTCCGGCGACGAGCAAATGCCCCATATCCCCTTCCCTTTCCTTTTATTATACCAATCGTTATTATAAATTCAAGCCTTGAGGCTAACTCTTTTGCCTATATTTCGATGCAAAAGCCTGCTTTTTTTAAAACAAATTAAAACCTGGGCACATCTTCAGGGTATCGTTATGGCGAAGCGGCATCGGCTGTCTCCATTCAAAACCGATTCCAGGACCCGGACTTTCGTTTGTTTTTCAAAGATCACGTCAAAGAGATGCTTGTTAAAACCACCGGAGCACATACACCAAAGCCCAGGAACAGAAGCAGACGCTTCAACAATTGATGAACGGACAAAACCGCAATGACAGGCATAAAAGCGTTTTAACAAAGGATCAGTTTCTTTCAAATAGGCGGAAGCGTCAAAAGGAAATTTTGTCACAAAGATTTCTTTCCCTTTGCGGACACCGCCTAAAACTTCCGGATTATCCCGGACAAAAGCAACGACTTCCGAGGTAATAACTGTTTCATACCAAAGCCGGTTTTCTCTTCGGCACATCTCTAACTCATCTCCTTTTCTGGCATGATAATCTTTCAAATAGGCATCAATATCCCTCCCCATTGCGATAAACCTTTCCCGCTCAGGCCATTTTGATTCATCAGGGATTCCATGATGGTTCCCGGCCATGATCTGCCCTGCTGTCTCCTCATTGACTTTACACATCAATTGAGTCATGAGGCGCTCGACAAGGGGAGGATAGTGTTCATAAGGCGTTCCTGTCGGAAGAGGGGCAATATTTTCAAATATCTGCTCTGCCGTTTCTTCGCCGGCCGATTCTGCGGCACTTATCCGAATACTTTCCAGTACTCCGCCGGTTCCGGCTAAAGTCAAAATATAAGCCAGCAGGTCTTTCTCATCGGCAAAAGACAAATAACGGGCTATTGATACGATTTTCAGAAAAGCTTCCGGTTTTCCTGCCACATGTTTTTGAAGATAGGCTTTCAAAGATTCTTTTTTCTCTTGGTTCTCTCCTGTGAGAGAGACATTTTTTAGAAAGTGTTGAACATTTCTTAAAATGGCCGGAATGGATTCAGAGTCTCCCGGACGCCCCTTCAAATATTCAAAGAATCCTTTTTGATTCTTTATGGTCTACCTCCTGAACTTGTATCATACGAGCCCCTTTTTTTTTGTCAATACACAATCAAAAAAAGGGTAGGACCCATTAATTTGAAAAAAAAATCAAAAAAACAACAATTGTTTTTATACCAATACTTGACAAATTACAAATAAGGGTTAATATTTAGTCATGAAAACAAATAATTTGAATTACCCGTTGACAGACAGGCTAAACATGAGAATCGTGGACGAGATGGGAAATGTCATGGCCCTTATCGAGGATGTCGTGAAACCCATGCTTCGGCCGCACAAATTGGGCTACTTTCAGTTCCGCGTCATGGAGATGCTCTATCACTACGAAGACCTGCGTATTGGCGATTTGACATTTGGCACACACACCACCGGCGGCAATATGACGGTTATTCTACGGAAACTGAGTAAAGCCGGGCTGATCAGCCGTGTTGTGGATCCCGATGATGCGCGGGCCTTTAACATCATTCTTACTCAGAAAGGCGAGTCGCTCTTCGAGAAGCTCTATCCCATGTACTTAAAACATCTGGAAGAAAAGCTTTCTCCTCTTGTTCGCAGCGAGCGGGAAGAACTGGGCCGTCTCCTGAACAAGATCATGGATCCCCCGGTTAAAATGCCTACCAAACGCAAACCCGGACGCAACCGTAAAGCCTAAGCCTGTATGTCATCCATGTTTCAAAAAGAGATCTGCTCCTCTCCGGGGAGCAGATCTCAATAACAAACAGTTGTTATTGTGTCTGTTCTGTAGGTGCATCCTAACAATCTGTTTTTATCCGCTTACTTTATTTGTTTTTTTATAATTTTCTTGTCAATCCCTTCATTTCAAATTATACTTGAAACTGGAGGTTTTGAATGTCTTTGACAAAAAAGTTCTTTATTTTTGCTCTTTTCTATATTTTCTTTTTTATCTTTCCTGCTGTTCTTCAAGCGAATGAACCCCCGAACCGGGTTCGGGTCGGTGTTTACGAAAACAGGCCTCAAGTCTATACAGACGAACATGGCCGGATAACAGGCATTTATGTGGACCTGATCAACTACATCGGCCGGGCGGAGAACTGGGACATCGAATTTGTAAAAGGCACGTGGGAAGAATGTCTGGAACGCCTGGATGCCGGGGAGATCGACATCCTGACCAGTATTGCTTTTACTCAGGAGCGCGCAAAAAAATACGCTTTTTCGCAAAAGGCTGTTTTTGCCAATTGGGGACAAGTCTTTGTTAAAAGCCCCCTTATCGAAGGCTTTCCCGATTTAAAAGGGAAAAGAATTGCTGTGATCAAGCAGGATATTTATAAAGACGCTGTCCAAGATCTTTTGAGTAAATTCGAAATTCAGGCGGCTTACATTGAAGTCGACGAATACGAAGATGCTTTTATCTTCGTTAAAGAAGGACGGGCTGACGCTGCCGTTGTCAATCGTCTTTTTGGCGCCCTTTTCAAAGAAACTTATGACTTACGAGAAACTGCCATGATCTTTCACCCCAGTATGCTTCATTTCGCCTTCCCTATCCGCTCTCCCAAAACACCCTTTTTAAAAAGGCGGATCGACGATCAACTGACTAGGCTGAAAGAAGACAAATCATCCTATTATCATCAGACTATCGCCCATTACATGAGCCTTCCCGAACGAACTGCCGGGATAACCCCGCGAGTTAAAAGAGTATTCCTTGCATTAGCCGGATTTTTCGCAACTCTTATTCTTATGATCCTCTACATGAGAAAGGAGATTCAAAAACAGACCCGTTGGATCAAAGAAAATGAGCAACGCCTGGCCATGGCTCTTCAAGGGACGAATGCAGGCCTTTGGGATTGGGATCTGCACACGAATGTGTTGACCATCAATGAAATCTGGGCCCATTTACTGGGGTATGAACCGGAAGAGCTGACTCCCGTCACCATAGAGACATGGGAACGCCTGACTCATCCCGAAGACCTCAAACGAGCCCGAAAAGCTCTTATGATCCATTTTAATGACGAAACCGTCCCTTATGACCTGGAAATTCGGATGCAACATAAAGACGGCCATTGGGTCTGGCTGATGGACCGGGGTAAAGTCGTTTCACGAACAAAAACAGGCCACCCCTTGCGCATGATCGGAACCCATGTCGATATTACTCAGAGGAAAAAAGCCGAGAAAGCCCTGCTCTCCAGCGAAAAGCGTTACCGCAGCCTTTTTGAGAACAATCATGCGATTATGCTGCTTCTGGACCCCACAAACGGTCAGATCGTCGAAGCGAATCCTGCGGCCTGTCATTTCTATGGATGGCCCAGAGAACAGCTTGTCTCCATGAACATCGGCGAGATCAACACTCTTTCACATGATGAGATCTTGCAAGAGATGAATATGGCCCGTTTCTTCAAAAAAAACTACTTTGAATTCAGACATCGCCTGGCGAACGGCACGATCAAAGATGTCGAAGTTTACAGCGGGCTGATTCATTTTGAAGAACGGGAACTTCTCTACTCGATCATCCATGATGTCTCTGAAAAAAAAGAAATGGAGAGGGAGAAGGAAAAACTCGAAACACAATTACGCCGGTCACAGAGACTGGAAACCATCGGCACTCTGACCGGAGGAATCGCTCATGACTTTAACAATATCCTTCTTCCCATCATCGGCTATTCGGAAATGATCCTGCAAAAAACAGAGGACAAAAAAATCAGAGATTATCTCGACTCTATCCTTTCGGGGGCTCACAGGGCTAAAGATTTAGTCCGCCAGCTTTTGACATTCAGCAGGCAGACAGAACATGTCAAAACTCCCACGGATATCTGCAGCATTATCCATGATTCTGTTCATATGCTGCGCTCTCTTATCCCCTCCACCATTAGCATAGAACTGGACCTTCCGTCCACATGTAAGAGCATCATGGCGGACCGGACACAACTCCATCAAGTCATTGTCAACCTTTGCACCAATGCAACCCATGCCATGGAGCCGGATGGAGGGACTCTCCGCCTTGCAGTGGACTATCGGCTTTTCAAAAGTAAAGAAGACTGTCCGGTTAAAGGACTCGAATCCGGGAAAGAGTATCTGGTCCTGTCTGCATCAGACACCGGCCAGGGCATGGATAAAGAGACGATGGAACACATCTTTGAACCTTTTTTTACCACAAAAAGCATGGATAAAGGCACAGGAATGGGACTCTCTATCGTCCATGGAATTGTAACCAGCCATAACGGCGTTATTCAGGCCCAAAGCACACCGGGAAAAGGATCGGTCTTTATCCTCTATTTCCCTGTTGTGGATGCTATCGCCCCCACTCCGGAAGAAAAAATCTCCGCTATTCAAGGCGGAGATGAGCATATCCTCCTTGTGGACGATGAAGAGACCATCACATTGATGTTGAAAGAGGCACTGACAAAGCTGGGCTACCGTGTCACCAGCTTCATCCAAAGTAAAGAAGCTTTAGTGGCGATTCAAAATAATCCATCCCGTTTTGATCTTCTTATCACCGATCTGACGATGCCTGAGATGAGCGGTGTGGAGTTGGCTCAGGAAGCCCGAAAGATTAACCGGAATATCCCTGTTATTATCATGACCGGGTACGGCAATCCTCCCGATGAATATCTATCCCGCTCTTTGTTCAAGTATATGATCAAAAAACCGTTTGAACTCCACGAACTTACAGATATCATCAGGGAAATGTTTCCGAAAAATTAACTCTTGAAGCCGCCCGGCAATCAACTCCGAAAAGTTGAGTGCCGGACTGACACCTTTACGTTATTAATCTTTAAGATCTTTCAACCGCTTTTCTACAAATACCCACACATAATCTTCCTGAGTCCCGTATTTCAAACGGATATTTGTAAAATAATCAGGTACAGAAAAAATGACGACTTTTTCATACACTGTCTCTCCGGGGGGTATCTCTACAGAAAAAAGAGCGTTATCTTCCAGCCAAATCGCGGTATAATCTAAGGCCTCCGCGACTTCTTCTGCTGATTTGAATTGACTATTCTGGTACATATCCCAAGGAAAGTCTATTATTTCTCCTGCGATAAGGCTTGATGCTCCCGTCGTAGGGTTCTTGAAAAGATCCGGGCCACGCATTAAGAGACGAACAACCTTAAGGGCCGCTGTTTTTTGTTTGCTGCGAAATATATTTTCCCGGATCTCCTCTGCATTTGAATACATCGTCTCGATAGTCCTATTGGGATCTGCAGGACGAATGGAACCGACGAAATGTTCGTATAGTCCATATGAACAGGCTGATCCGATTTATTCTCCGCATCAACATAAAGGAGAAGGTACCCGTTCTTTCCGAATACCGGTGCCACTTTAATATCCAGTTCGTTGCCTTCCGCGACAAAAAACTCTTTTTCATTCGCTACGACACTTTTCATCTCAGAAGCATCCATGCGCACGATATAATTTCTTTTTGAAGCACATCCGGTAAACAACAAAACGGATAACACCATTCCTGCGAAAACAATTCGTTTCATTTTTGCCTCCTCAACTTTTTATTAATCATATTTAAAAGGGTTCATATTTCAAGAAGAGGCACATAAAATTTTTAAATTTATCCCTATACCCTTAAATAAATGTCATTTAACTTGATATTTTCTAGTCAAGTCCAAAAAAGTGTGTAAATTCCTCTGTCATGGATTTCCCTATGCCACTTTCTCTTTTTTCATCTCAGAGCCGTTATCTTTAAACTCATAATACTCCGCCATATCCAGATACTTCCT
>DSCS01000044.1 GCA_011048995.1 Bacillota bacterium | reverse complement strand
TTTTTTCTTATTTTAAAACTCCCCTAAAACTTTGCTCTAAAACTAGTATCAACCGTACTGTACAGCAATCAAAGTTTTGGGGGAGAAAAAGGTTTGACTTCGCATCCGGATAACGATTTCTTGTTTTTTTATAGGGGTCGCGTCTTGTATTTAGTATTATGGTTATGGTGAAATAATAAAGGGCCCCTGGTGAGCTTTTTTATTCGGATGTTCCGGTAAAAGGTTCTCGGACTATTTATTCAACCATCGGGGATCTGATGGTCTGGCTTTCCATTGCGTGTTTGATTTATCTGGGTATGGTGCTGATAATAAGAAAATAACAACGAGTCGATATGCAGCTTATCTGAGCTGCATGATTACGGCTAAGTGTAAGATTTGGCATTGAAAAAACAAATAATTGGTGATTTTCTTCTGGAAAATAAGCGGAATGGGTTCCCCATTCCGCTTAAATTATTCTTTTACTTTAGAGTAAAGTTATATTTCAGTCCGTACCAAACTCCGACGGGCTCCCCGTTATTTTCAGCAGGTTCGAAGGTTGTCTTTTTTGCAGCTTTGATCGCTGCATCTGTGAGGATCTTGTGGGGCGATTTTACAGGAACTGCCTTAAGGACCAGGCCTTCCTTACTAATAAAAATTTTCAGGGAAACCTTACCCTCAAGTTTCTTCTTTTTTGCCTTTTCAGGATATTCCGGAGCCTGTCTTGTTATGACAACCGGAGCTTTCGAATAGTGGATGAAAGAATCTTCTGGCGGAATGGAAGAATCTGTCTCCTCCGATGTGGTTCCTGTTTGTTCCATCGGGGATGCTGTTATGCTGGCTGTAACGACAAAGACTGATAAGACAACCATGATGATAACCTGGAATATGGACACTTTTTTCATGAAAACCTCCTTTTTTATACTGAGATACTTGAGCCGTCTATATAACCACCACTTATTGCCGAATAGAGATGTGCATGTGTTTATGCTGTTTGACTGAACCGCTTTTTCCAGAATATCAAACAAGAAAGACCGGTATGATTGAATCGCATTAAAATCCTCAGATGCAGTCAATGCCAGATCATCGCATTTTCGTTCCCTGAAATTGTTGATAACACCATTAAGAACCCATACAGCTGGATTGAAGAAAAATAGGGTCTGCATGATGTTCTGACAGTAAATAAAAAATATATCATAGTGCTTTATGTGTGCGATTTCATGTGTAAGAATCGCATCTAACTGATTATCCTCCCACTGCCGGGCTTCTTCGGGCAGATAAATTACCGGAGTAATCGTCCCGGAAGTAAATATCGAGTATCGGTGACGTAGGGTGCAGGCTTGTATTTGTCTTTTTATGCCATACTTGCGGGCAATGCTGTTTGACCGTTGTGTGCCTGTGGTCCATTGTGTACATGTCAGCGACCGCTTATAGGTTATGATGGAAACTGTTAAACGGATCAGCAGGAATAGAATGAGCATGAGCCATGCTAAAAAGAAAATTGCCGAAACGGACAGGTTTACAGCAGGTGTTGCTGTTTCATAGCCTCTGTTCATCATGAAAACAAGAGGAGTATTCACTGCCTTGGGGATACCAGGCGCTCTGTTTATGAAAATCGGCGGGATCATCAACTTTATCAGTCCCAGAAGCGATAAGATATACAGGTACAGGCTATTCTTATTATGAAGGATTTTAAGAAATATCATGAGGATGAGTATGAAAAGCGATGCCTGAAACATATGCAGTGTCAGTAGTTTCAGCCACTGATGGGCGATGCTGTTTAAAAGAATAATGAACTCATTCATGTTTTTTCTCCTCTTCTGCAAGGATGGACTTCAGTTTTTTTAAATCCTCCTTGCTGATATTGTCTGTGGATAATAAAAAGGCAGCAAGGTTGCTTACAGATCCGTTGAAGATTTTTGACAGAAAAGATGTTGTTTCCTGCTTTAATATCGATTCCCTGTCGATAACAGGATAGTAAAAATTGATGCTTCCTCTTTTGCGTTTTTTAAGATATTTGTATTTAACCATTCTTTCCAGATAGGTTTGAATAGTTGTATATGCTTTATCTTGTAGATCCTGTATGCTTCCCTGAACCTCTTTGACTGTCATTTCATTGTTCTCCCAGAGAGAATTAAGGATGCTCCATTCAACTCCCGACAATCCTTGTTTCTTCAAAACAACCTCCTTGTCTCAAGTAGCAATACTACACCTGTAGTAAATATAGTGATATACTGTTGATTTGTCAAGGGTGCAGGAATTATTTTTCTGTGGCCCCTATACGTCGGCATATGTTCGGATAAAGTCAAATACAGCGTCGGAGCCTGATTCATTATATAGACGAAGCAGGTGGCTTCCCACAACGGCAATATCGGCATATCCTTTAAGAAAATGGATTTGAGACGGAGACTGAAGCCCGAACCCGGCAATGATGCGAAAATCACCCTTTTCCCGTATCTCTTTCAGAAATCTGAACCCTTGATTTTGAATCTCCTCTTCCGGGCCGGTGATACCTGTCTTTAATGTGGTATAGACATAACGGGGATGAGAGGAGAGAATCGCGTCCAATCGTTGTCTTGACATGGACGGAGAGAGAACGGGAACAAGATCAATGTGAAATGACTGGAGGAGATCAAGAGGCAGGGCGTGTTTTGAATCGAAAGGAAGGTCGGGAACGATCAAATGTTTTATTCCTGCTTTTTTACAATAAGAACAGAATCGAGAAGAGCCGCATTGGAAAACAATATTGGAGTATGTCATAAGAAAGACCGGAATAGGAAGGGACGGAGCGATGCGGTCAAGGAGACGGAAGATCTCTTTAAGTGTGATGGCGTTGCGGAGCGCCTGATGATTTGCTGAAGAAATAAGCGGGCCGTCTGCTAAGGGATCGGAAAAAGGGATCTGGAGTTCAATAGAGTCGGCGCCGGCATTTTCGATTCCCTTCATCATTATTTCTGTTGTCAGAAGATCGGGATAGCCGGCGACAAGATGAGCCATGAATTGTATCCGTTTTTCACTCATGATGCCCCTTCCATTGTCTCTTTAAAAATGCCTTCCATTGCATAGGGTCGGAGTAACAGGCTGTGATAAAGATATCTTTATCTCCACGTCCGGAGATATTGACCAAAAGGACTTTGTCAGAGTTCATTTTGGGTGCATTTTTGATCACCCAAGCCAGAGCATGAGCTGATTCCAGAGCCGGAATAATACCTTCCAAACGCGCAAGAGTGTTATAGGCGCTTAAGGCCTCTTGATCTGTCGCAGAAGTCATTTCAACGCGTTTATTTTTATAAAGATAAGCGATCTCAGGGGAAACTCCCGCATAGTCAAGGCCGGCTGAGATAGAGTGTGTCGGTAAAAGTTGTCCCTCTTCCGATTGAAGAAACAGAGAGTGATAGCCCTGCGCAATACCAGGAGAACCGTTTGAACTAAAGCGACGGGCATGATCTCCCGGTTTACTCCCCTTTCCCCCGGCCTCAACGCCGATAAGTCTGATACGGTGATCTGAAATAAAAGCCGAAAAGAGCCCGATGGCATTTGATCCTCCCCCAACGCAAGCAACGGCAAAATCAGGATAAGAAATGCGGTGTTTTTGTAATTGCTTAATGGCCTCCCGGCCAATAACAGATTGAAAATATTTGACAATGGCGGGATAAGGGTGAGGTCCGACAGCAGACCCGATCAGATAATGGGCATCATCTAAAGTCTGAATCCAATCCTTTAAAGCGGCATTGACCGCCTCCTTTAATGTTGCCTGGCCAATTGGTACCGATACAACATCTGCGCCCAAGGTTTTCATCAGAAAGACATTGGGGTATTGACGCTCCATATCCTGTTGTCCCATGAATATCTTCGCTTTCAAGCCTAGTTTGGCCGCTGCTGTTGCAACAGCCACGCCATGTTGGCCGGCTCCGGTTTCAGCAATAAGAGTCCGTTTTCCCAGGCGCCTGGCTAAAAGAGCTTGCCCCAATGCATTATTGATTTTGTGAGCCCCTGTATGATTAAGGTTTTCTAATTTGAGGAATATGCGGGCGCCCTTTAATTCATCAGTCAGGTTTTTGGCAAAGGATAGAGGGGTCGGGCGATTGTTGTATGCGGAAAAAAGAGTATGCAGCTCTTCAGCAAAATAGGGATCAGATGAAGCTGCATAGAATGCCTTTTCTAATTCCTCTAAAGCGGGAATAAGCATTTCAGGCACATAGCGTCCGCCATATTCGCCGAAATATCCGTCGTTTTTATTAAGCATTGTGAACGCTTCCTATTTTTTGAAATAGTTTTTTGATGAGGCAAGGATCTTTTCGCCCGGGGGAACACTCTACACCGGAGTTAATATCGATAGCATAAGGGTCATAAGAGAGGGGGATATGGATATTTTCGGGAGAGATCCCCCCTGCTATTATAAGGGAGGGGAAAGCACGGACAGCTTGTCGGATAATATTTGGAGATAAAGAGCGCCCTGTCCCCCCATACCTGTATGGGGAGTAGGAATCTATGAGAATAGGGCTCCGAACAGGGGAAGAGTTATGGCGCAGTGCGGTCATATTCCTGATTTGCCGGGCCTGCCAAAAAGGAAGTTTTAATTGGGAAAGGCTTTCTTTGTCGTAATTGCCATGAAGTTGAGCGACATCCAACCCAAGCTGAGCGTGAAGAGAATTGATAACGCGGGGGGATTCATCGACAAAAACACCCACATATTTCAGGTTTTTTTTCGGCACAAGATCAATGATTCTTTTGGCGTTTTCCGGACGGATGTAACGGGGGGAGTTCGGATAAAAAATAAACCCGGCATAATCGGCTCCCTGATCACTGACCATAGAAAGATCATCGATATGAGTCAGTCCGCAGATCTTTATCCCAGGTCGTCTTGAAAACAAATGGGACATAAAAGATACTCTGTCTTCAGCGGTCATGACGGATGTGCCGATCAACACTCCGGAAAAACCGTAGTTTCGCAGAAGAGAGATCTGTTCAGGTGAAGTGATGCCTGATTCGGAGATTACCGGGAAATGGCCGGGAACCGATGCGATAAGGTCGAGAGAATGGGTGATGTCGGTTCGCAGGGTTCTCAAATCACGGTTATTGATTCCGACGATATCCGGAGAGATCTCTTTTATAAGGTCAAGTTCTTCCGGATGACGGATTTCTAAAAGGGTTTTTAAGTTTAAATTGCGGGCGGCCTGGTGTAGCTTTTTTAATTCTGCTTTTGAAAGAAGGGCGGCGATAAGCAGAATAATATCAGCCCCGGCATTAAAGGATTCATAAATTTGGTAAGGATGAATAATAAAATCTTTTCTCAAAAGCGGAAGGGATGTGTTGTGACCGATGTGTTTCAAGTCATCAAGGGAGCCCTGGAAATAATCGGGTTCAGTCAGAACTGAAAGGGCCGATGCTCCGGCTTGTTCATATTCTTTGGCAATGCGAACCGGGTCGAAATCAGAGCGGAGCAATCCGAGAGAGGGGGAAGCTTTTTTGATCTCTCCGATAAAAAGAAAGCCGGAAGGGAGAGAGCCCGGGGGACGTCGGCGGGATAAGGGGAAAGTATGAGCCGAGAAATTTGAAAAAAGAGAGGCATGTTTATATCTGATTTTAGCTGTGATAGATTGAAGAATATTATGTTGATCAGTCATGGCTGTATTCCACTAGTTGAGTGAGTTTCTGAAAAGCTTTGCCCGAGTCCAGGATATCTTCGGCCAAATGCACCCCGTCCTGAAGTGATGCGGCTGCATTTCCCGCATAAAGGGCCGCAGCGGCATTGAGGACCACGATGTTTCGTTTAGCCCCCTTCTGCCCCTTTAGGATAGCATAAGCGATTTCTGCGTTTTCATTTAATGAGCCGCCCCGCATTTCATTAGGGGAAGCATAGGAAAATCCTAAAGAAGCCGGATCACAAATCGAAAGGCGGATCCAGCCATCCTTTATCTCGATTAAATGGGTTTTGGCCGAAAGAGTAATTTCATCCATGCCGTCATCCCCGTGAATGACAAGGCCGCGTTTTATTCCGAGTTCATGAAGAGACTGTGCGACCGTTTGCTGCAGGTCTTTTCGAAAGATTCCGATGATCTGTACATCAGCCCGTGCCGGATTCGTTAAAGGCCCGAGAATATTAAATATGGTCGGGATCCCGATTTCACGGCGAACCGAGGCTGCATATTTCATGGAAGGGTGAAGGGCCGGGGCAAAAAGGAATGCCAGGCCGACCTCTTCCAGTGATCGTTCGATTTTGTCAATGGGGATGTTCAGCTGAACGCCTAACCGCTCTAGAAGATCAGCACTGCCGCATCTTGACGTTACCGAACGGTTCCCGTGTTTGGCGACACAAAGTCCTGCTCCTGCTGCGATGAAAGCGGCAAGGGTTGATATATTAAATGTGAATTGTCCGTCACCCCCGGTGCCGCAAGTATCAATAACCGTTTTATTTGGGGGTTTACGAACCGGGACGGCTTTGTCTCTCATCGCCCCGGCAAATCCTGTGAGTTCCTCCCTGGTGACACAGCGGGTGTTCATGGCTGTAAGAAAAGCGGCAATTTGAGCAGGAGTAGCCGATTCAGAGGCTATTTCATCCATGACATGCCGGGCTTCCTGAAGTGAAAGTGTCTGGCCGTTGTGCAGAGCCTTCAGCGCTGTGACAATGGCCTTTTGTTCAAGTTTGTCTGTCAGGAAGTTTGTCAAAATTGTTTTGCCGTGTTCTGTCCCGATTGATTCCGGATGAAATTGTACACCGCTGATTGAGTAACGCCTATGCTGAATTCCCATAATAATGCCGTCATCAGAAGTGGCTGTGATCTCAATTTCAGAAGAGAGATGTTCTTTGTCAATAGCCAAAGAGTGATACCGTGTTGCGGAAAAAGGATTGGGGAGCCCGGAGAAAAGCCCTTTGCTGTCATGGAAAATGTTTGAGTTCTTTCCGTGAAAAAGTCTGTCTGTTTGTATGATCGGGCATTCGAAAGCCGCTCCGATACATTGCATCCCCAGACATATTCCCAAAAGCGGAATGCGTCCGGCACAATGATGAATAAGCGGCAGGCAAAGGCCGGCTTGCTCGGGACGCCCCGGTCCCGGAGAAAGGATAATGGCTGTCGGCGCCATGGAATCGATATCTTGAAGAGTAAAGGCGTCATTTCTTAAAACAGTGACTTCATATCCCTCTTCTTTGATGTACTGATAAATATTATAGGTAAAGGAATCATAATTATCGATAAGCAATATCATAAGCGTTCCTCTGTAATAGTTTGAGATGCCAGGCAAACAGCGTCGGTGAGTGCCTGGCTTTTGTAAAGAGTTTCCTGGTATTCGTTCTCAGGAATGGAATCGGCAACGATCCCTGCTCCTGATTGAAAAGTTACAGTACCGTTCGAAGCCACCATGGTGCGTATGGTAATGCAGGAATCCATGTTTCCGTTAAAATCCAGATGAAAGACCATGCCTCCGTATATGCCGCGTTTGCGCTTTTCCAGATTATAAATAATCTCCATAGCTCGGATTTTGGGTGCCCCTGAGAGGGTGCCCGCAGGGAAAACGGCGCGGATGACATCAAAAGCATCCCATGGCGCTTCCAAAACCCCTTTGATCGTTGATACGATATGCATAACATGGGAATAGTTTTCGATATGCATCTGTTCAACAACTTGAACGGAACCGGGTTTTGATACTCTTCCAAGGTCGTTGCGTCCTAAGTCCAAAAGCATCAGGTGTTCGGCTCTCTCTTTGGGGTCGTTCAATAACTCCTGAGCCAGGATCTTATCCTCTTTTATGCTTTTCCCCCGGGGCCGGGTCCCTGCGATGGGCCGCAATATCAGCTCGTCTCCTTTTATTTGAACCATGGTTTCCGGTGAAGATCCGATGATGGAAAAGTGTGGAAATTGATTGAGGAACAGGTATGGCGAAGGGTTGGTCTTACGAAGAGCTCGGTAAAGGGACAAGGGCGAAAGTGATGTCTTCATGCGGAAGGGCTGAGAGAGAACAACTTGTATAACGTCTCCGGCATGGATATGCTTGAGGCAGGCCCGAACACGTTCAAGAAATTGTTTTCGAGTTACCAAAAACTCGGCGCTGTCTTGATGAGACGAAGATGAAGGCAGTTCCGGATCATTCTGAGAGGCCGCTTTTAAAGTGTGATAAAGGGCCTTCATATTGTTGTGGGCTCTTTGCTTGTTATTAAATCGTGACCAGGCTGTAATATGAATGGTCTGCGTCACAGAATCATAGACAATGACGTTTTCAGGGACAATCATCATCGCATCCGGGATATCCGACGTATGATCCTGATGAACGGGAACCTTTTCAAAGTATTGCACAGCTTCAAAACCAAGAAATCCCAAGAGGCCTCCGGTAAAAAAGGGTTGAGGGGGTGATTCGGATACGCCAAGCTTTTTCATATATTCTTTGATGCCTAAAAAAGGGTCTTTTTGTTTATCAAAAAGAAGAACCTTTTCTTTGCCATTGTCTATTTCAGTGATTGTCAGAGTGGCCCCGTTTAAAGTAATACGGGACAATGCCCCTTTTGTGATAACGCTGTAACGTCCTGTATATTCCCCTTTTTCAACAGACTCGAGGAGATGTTCACCGCTGAGTTTCAAGAAAAGAGATATCGGCGTTTCTGTGTCTGCAGAAAAGGATTTGTGCAGAGAGTAAAGCGGCCGGATGGAAAGAGCCTTTCCGGGCCGTGTTTCTAAAAAATCCATAAAAAACCTCGCTGTTTCTTTTTATAGTAACGTTCTTGTGTATAGTAACAGCTAAGATATGAATGTCAAGGTGTTTTTGAGATTTTAATTATTATTTATAAGGTCTGCCAAAACCATGGCGGTAACGGCTTCAATAATCACAGGGACACGGAGAGCAAAACAGGTATCATGGCGGCCTGTGATTTCAAGTTTTTCGATTTGACCTGTGGACCAGTTCATCGTATGTTGGGCTTGGGAGATGCTGGGTGTGGGTTTGACGGCGGCTCGGAAGAGAAGGGGGTTACCGTTTGTAATACCGCCGCTGATTCCGCCGGAGTGATTGCTTTTTGTTTTTCCTTGTGTATCAATGTAAGGGTCATTATGTTGGGAGCCTTTCATCGTTATACTTTGAAAACCGGATCCGAATTCAATTCCTTTGATTCCCGGAATGGAGAAAACGGCGTGTGCAATGAGAGATTCTACCGAATTGAAAAAGGGAGATCCCAACCCGCACGGAATCGATTCGCCCCGGCATTCAATGAGGCCGCCTACGGAGTCTTTTGCTTCCCGGGCCAATTTGACATTTTTCTTGATGTCTGAAGAGCCTCCGGCTTGAATAAGGCGTGCTTGAATCATCATCGGAGCGATGATCTTTTTGGCGACAACACCGGCAGCGACAAGCCCCAGTGTCAGCCGGCCCGAAAATACGCCGCCGCCTCTGGGGTCATGATATCCTTTATATTTGACTTGTGCGGTAAAATCAGCATGCCCCGGGCGGGGAAAATTTTTTAAGGATTCATAATCTCCGCTTTTCATATTACGGTTGGAAAAAAGAATAAGAAGGGGAGCCCCTGTGGTCATCCCCTGATAAAGGCCGCTTTGAATGAGAGGGCGGTCCTCTTCTTTTCGCGGTGTGGTCCCGATTGCTCCCGGGCGGCGTCTTTTAAGGTCTTCGCTAAAATCGTCTTCAGAAAGTTTTATGCCGGGCCGAACGCCGTCTAAAAGAACGCCGACGATGGGGCCATGGCTTTCGCCGAAAAGAGTGACTCGGAAATATTGTCCGAAGCTATTCATAGATCTTGCCTCCCAATTGTCTGATATGATCAAAAAACTCAGGATAACTCTTCTCTACGGCTTCGGCTCCGATAAGAGATACAGCCGAACGGCCCCCAAGGCCTAAGAGGGCGGCGGACATCGCCATTCGATGATCGTTAAAGGAAGAAACTGTGCCGCCTTGAGGAATTCCGCCCTGAACGAGCATCACGTCATCCTTGATTATAAGAGAGAGCCCTAAAGAACGGAAAAGGTTTTGTAATGCTGTAGCCCGGTTACTTTCTTTATGAAAAAGACGTGACACTCCTTTTATAGAGCTTATCCCGGGAGAGAAGTGAGCTAAAACGGCCAAAGGGGGGAAAAGGTCAGGGGTATGAACGGCGTCGAACTCAAAAGGTTTCGGGTTTCCCCGCAAAACGGTCACGTTTCCATCTTCGCTTATGACGCGGGCTCCGGCAAGGCGGAGAGCTTTCAGGATAGCTTTGTCACCTTGTGAAGAATCGGGGTTCAATCCGGTGACTGTCACCGGGCCGGCGAAGGCCCCGGCGACTAAAAAAAAGGCCGCCCCGCTCCAGTCGCCTTCCACTGTAAAGTCCACAGGCTGATATTGCTGATTCCCCCGGATAATAAATTCCTGATAGCGCTGATTTTCGACAGAAATACCGAAATGATCCAAAAAAGAGAGCGTCATATCAATATACGGGCGGCTGTTGAGTTCGTCGACAATAATACGGGAGGGACCGGATAGAAGAGGAAGTGCCATGAGAAGCCCCGTTAAGAATTGCGATGTCTCTTTTCCGCTCAAATGAATGGTGCCGGGGTGAAGAGGCCCGCGGAGAGTGATAGGGGGGAAACCTTGTCGGGAATCAACAAAAACGCCGGCATTTTGTAACGGGTCGATGAGCATCTGAACAGGCCTTTCGCAGAGTGAACCGGCGCCTTTTAAAACATAGGGTTGATTGGAAAGAGAAAGAATGGGTGCCATCATACGAAGCCAAAGCCCGGATTCTCCGCAGGAAAGGATATTGTTTTCCACGGAGGATTGTGGATGTAGAATAAGAGTGCTGTCATTAATATGCTCTATATGAAGCCCGAGTTCTTTAAGGCTGATGAGCGCATTTTTGACGTCAGCACAAGAAGAAATATTTTTGAGGAATGCTTTTTTACGGGAGAGAAAAGCCGCTCCCAATGCGCGAAGGGAGAGGCTTTTTGAAGGCGGAGCCGGGATGGTGCCGGTGAGCTGAGAGGGGGATGCGGTCAGATTCATATGTTGTCGGCCTCTTTTTCTGAAAAACGCGGTAAAAGAATAGAATAGATCTGTTTCAATTCATCATAGGTCAATTGTCCCGGAGCGGTTTTGCAAGAGGGATCTGCTGCCGCATAAGTGAAAGGAGCTCCGAGAAAAGGGGCAGCCAGGCGCGATATACGGCCGGGAGCTCCCATAGCAAATGTTATCAATCGAGCAGGAGGAATAAGAGAAAACCTGTAAAGGGACAGAATCCGCAAAACTTCTTCACGTGAATGAGCCGTTGTGACTATTTTGATCAAAGTTGCGCCTTCTGCGGAGCATCGTGTTATGATCTCTTCGAGGCAGGCGGATGAAGGAGTCGTTTCGTAATTGTGATAAGAAAGCATCAGCTGCCCTGAGCCCAAGGAGAGTTCTCTTTTAATTTTTTCTTTTAAAAAAAACGAATCTGATAGATCCAGATCAACGGCCCACGCTCCGTGCTTCACGGCGTGAAGAAGAGCTGCCGTCCTGGTTTCATCCGAAACAGAATCACTGCTCCGATAGGTGGCAATAAGGCGGGGATGAGAAGAAAAAATAACAGCTGTTTCATCTTTTGTATAAGAGGAGAGATCCAGACGGATCTCAGCGAAAAGAGCCTTTTTTATAAGAGAAAGTGTTTGGGGAAGAGTCTTTTCTTTAACGACTGTGCAGATCACGGAGAGTCCTTTCAATGGCGTCCAGGGGCATAGAATAGATGAAACTTTGCCCCAATCTTTTAAGAAGTATAAGATCCAAATTGTCGTTTTCTTTTTTCTTGTCTTTCAGCAGAGCTTCCTTGAAAGAAATGTCCGGGGGAAGCGGGTCTACAGGAAGACGGAACATCCGGATAAGGGAGAGAAAAGAAGCCATGTCGTTTTCGGACATAAATCCCAATTGAAAAGAAAGGCGAGCGGCAACAGCCATGCCGCGGGCGACAGCTTCTCCGTGCCTGATCCCTTCCAGATGTTCTAACGCATGACCGAACGTGTGGCCGAAATTCAGATGTTTTCGAAGATTATTTTCCTCTTTATCTTTCAGGACAACAGCCATTTTTATGCGGATGGACTTTTCAATAATATGTTTAATAACGGAAGGAGACCGTGAAAGGGCTTCACAAACGTGGCGTTCAAGGTATTTGAGATAAGACGGGGAGGCAATGGCCCCGTGTTTTATGATTTCCGCAAAAGCGGAGTTCCACTCCCCCTCATTTAAGGTCGAGAGAAATGAAAGGTCTACGGCAACAAAATCAGGTTGCCGGATCGTTCCGACAGAGTTTTTGAAATGATCAAGGTTAAAGCCGTTTTTCCCTCCCAAAGCGGCATCGACAGAAGCCAGTAATGTCGTAGGAAAAAATCCAAAAGAAAGACCTCTGTAAAAGGTCGAAGCGGCAAATCCAGTGAGGTCGGTAATGACGCCACCGCCGACGCCTATAAGGTGAGTAGACCGGTCGGCCTTCTTTTCAAAAAGAAAGTGGTATATCCTTTCTATTGTCTGCATATTTTTATGGATTTCCCCGGGGTCCAGCACCAGGGTGGAGTCTAAAGGGAAACGGTTTTTATAAAAAGAAAAAACATTGTTGTCAGTAATGAAAAGAGTCTTTTTCCCGCTTGACAAAGAGGGCCATTCGGCAAAGGATGTGTTGACAAAAAGACGTGTTTTTTCGTGTGTCGCAAAACGGAAAGTATTTTTCATAAACTTGATCCGGATTGATAATCATCAGAAGTTAAAAAAGCCCGAAGAGCCACAGACCTCAGGGCAATTTCCCCGAATGTATCAGGTAAAAGGGCTTGGTCTTTGTCACAAATGGCTTCATCGGGATTATAGTGGACTTCAACCATAATGCCGTCGGCTCCGGCGGCGATCGCTGCTAAGCACATCGGAGGAATCAGGTCGGGGCGGCCGGTGCCGTGAGACGGATCGACAATAACGGGAAGGTGGGATATTTCCTTTACCGCCGCGACAATGCTGAGGTCTAAAGTGTTGCGGCAAAAAGTCTGAAAAGTACGGCTACCCCGCTCACAAAGGATAACATGAGGATTTCCTTCGGATAAAATATATTCTGCGCTGTAAAGCCACTCCGCCAATGTGGTCTGCATACCCCGTTTCAGAAGGATCGGTTTCCCGCATTTTCCCGCTTCTTTAAGAAGAGGAAAGTTTTGAATATTCCGGGCGCCGATTTGCAGAATGTCGGCATATTCCGCAACCCAATAAGTGTCCCGGGGATCCAAAATCTCTGTGACGATAGGGAGGCCGGTTTCTTCGCGGGCTTTGCTGAGAATTTTCAAGCCGCTTAATCCGAGTCCCTGGAAAGAATAAGGGGAGGTCCGTGGCTTAAAAGCTCCGCCGCGAAAAATATTGGCCCCGGCTTTTTTCACGCGCAAAGCCGTTTCGATGGTCTGATGCTCATTTTCAACGCTGCACGGGCCTGCAATAAGTGCTAAATCGCGCCCTATCATCAGATTATGTATCGGGACAAGGGTTCTTGTCAGCTGTTCTGTTTTCAGGCTCAGTTTCAACCCTTTCATAACCGCTCCTCTCCTTTGTCCGGGATTATAAGGGAGTAATAAACTTATTTTAAGCTTTTTTATTCTTTGTAAAAAAAATGAAAGCATTATTTGCCGCTTTTATGTTTCAATATACGAAATATCAGAGGCATGTCAAGAGATTTCATTATCCGTCAAAAAAACAGCGTTCACTTTTCAGTGAAAGAAGGCTTTTTGAAAGACCGTACGAAAAATGTGTGATCTCCGTAGACGGCCTGCGTTAACATTCCACGGCGGACAAGTGTTTCAACAGAGTCCCACTCTAATCCTGACTCCGTGATGAGGTGACGAACGGCATCTTCACGCATGGGGTGGACAGAAGTGATGCTTAAAAGGTCTTGGATCGCATCACCGGTGCGGGAAAACTGATTTCCCTCGTAGCCGATGAGATATTCACAGGGAAGGCCGGCTTCGGAAAAAATATGGAAAGCTTCATTGATCACAGGTTCGTCAGGAGGGATAGCCCAACTTTCAGCCGGGGGGCGTGTCGGGATGCTGAGATAACTGATGGAAGGCTTGAGAAGGGCGATGAAGGCAGCTGTTTCCCGGAGGTGTTCTGATGAGTCGTTCACCTCTTGCACAAGCATCGTCTCTGTTGCCAATGTTCCGGTAAATTCACGGCTGAAAAGAAGAAGCCCCTCTTTGATTCCTTCATAGTCGAGAGACTTCAGGGGACGGTCGACATTTCGCCATACGGCTTCAGCCGCGGCATCAACTTTTACGGAGACCCAGGAGGCCTTTAAGAGATCAGCCCGGACATCGTCTCTGTCGATAAGGGTGCTGTTGGTAATAACGGCGGTTTTGATCCCCGTCGTGTTCAACCCTTCGAGAAGTTGGCCGAGATGAATATCCAAGGTCGGTTCTCCGTCGGGAACGACTGTAAGGTAATCGATATGTTCGTTTTTGGCTTGGGATTCTTCTATCTTGGCTCTGGTTTCCTTTTTGAGTTCCTCAGGGAGAAAAAAACGCTGCCTTTCTGAGGTCATTTTTAACGAACGTCCTAATTGACAATAAACACAAGAGAGAGTGCAGATCTTGGGGGGAATGTTATTAATGCCCAAGCTGCGTCCCAAACGGCGGGACGGAACAGGTCCGAAGATTTTCATCTTATCATCTCAATCGTAGGCCAGTCGTGTCTTTTCATCGCTTAGAGTGGGCGCGATAAGGTTTTTCCACTCTTTCCCTTTCCATGTTCCGAGAGCCGTATGAGTTGTGTAGTATTTTTGAGGAATAGGATGAGTCCCAATGATCACGGGGATTTTATATTTTTCTTCAATAAAAGATCGAAAAGCTTTAATACGAGGGCAGGGAGGGTATCCGACGATAAGGCCTGTCGCCAGATGAATGGCTTCGGCGCCGTTCTTGATCATTTCGGCAGGAGCATATTCCACATTGCCGCCCGGACAGCCACCGCATGTGGTGTAACCTACAATCTCCAGGGCCTCATCGGGGGGATAAATACTGAAGGCCCCATCCCGATTGAAAGCGGCTCGAAAACATTTGCCTCCGGCACAGGTATGATATCGATGGCAAATAAAAATTCCTATCTTCATGATTTCCTCCTTGAAATGTTTGCCCGGGCTAATTTACCCCAATATAACACTCTTCTTTTTCGTGTCAAGAAGAAAGGAGCTACTTATCCTGCTGATGCATCTTCAGAGCACAGAATTCCCCGCACATGGAACACTCCTCCTCCGAGACATGAGTGCTTTTTTCTCTGTACAAGCGAGGTTTAACAGGATCGACAGCTAACGCAAACATTCCCTCCCAATCAAAGCTGTGCCTTTTTTGGGACATTTCTTCTTCACGCCGTAATGCGGAAGGGATCCCCAAAGCCATATCGGCGCTGCGGGCTGCGATTTTTGAGGCGATGACTCCTTCCCGCACATCTGAGGGGCCCGGGAGGCGCAGATGCTCAGCCGGAGTCACATAACAGAGAAAGGAGGCTCCATGATAGGCGGCCCAGGCTCCGCCGATAGCACCGACAATATGATCATAACCGGGGGCGCTGTCAATAGTCAGGGGTCCTAAAACATAGAAAGGGGCCCCGTGGCACCACTCCTGTTGTAATTCCATATTTTTTTGGACATCGCACATCGGGACATGTCCCGGCCCTTCTACCATGACCTGCACTCCGGCTTTGCGGGCCCGTAAAACAAGTTCTCCCAGGACTTTGAGTTCATGGAGCTGGGCGGCGTCCGTGGCATCATGAACCGCTCCCGGCCGAAGTCCGTCACCTAAGCTCAATGTCATGTCATAGGTGCGGGCGATGTCACATAATTGATCAAAATGAGTGTAAAGGGGATTTTCTTCATTTCGGACTGTCATCCATTTCGCCAGAAAAGAGCCGCCGCGGCTGACTATTCCCATAACTCTTTTGTCAAGCAGGGGCAGAGCTTCTTGTTTCAGGCCGCAGTGGACTGTAATAAAATCCACGCCCTGTTTTCCGTGTCGCTCTATAGTCTCCAAAATCATTTCAGGGCTGATTGAGGCGACATCGTCGGTTCTTTCTGTTAAGACTTGATAAATAGGAACGGTTCCGACCATAAGAGATGTGGACTTGATCACAGCCTGGCGGATCTTGTCCAAATCACCGGCAATACTCAAATCCATAAGAGCTTCAGCCCCTAAGGATTCAATGACTTTGATCTTTGCCAATTCCATGTCGAGATCCGTGTTTTGGGGAGAAGTCCCGATATTGGCATTGACTTTGATCCTTAACGGAGAACCGATGCCAAAAGGGTGTAGCCCTTTATGATTCAAATTCGCGGGGATGACGACGCGCCCCTCTTTGACCAGGGAGCGCAGGTTTTCGGGAGAAAGTTCCTCTTCCCGGGCGACGATTTCCATTTCGGGTGTCATATGTCCTTTTTGAGCTGCTTGTAACTGTGTCATATATCTCCATCCTTTCTTTTCTCTGCAGGGATGAAGATGATGAAAATAAAGATGATGAGCTCCCTACGACAGTATGAACTGTATCAGGTTCAAAGGGTATGATCTCAGGTAATTCTACCACCCCTGCGGTGTCACATTAACAAAAAGATACGGTGTTGTCAAAGGATTAGGAGAATAATTGTTTCTCTGTTGAATCGGCTTTCCCGATGGAAGAAAAAGAACGGAAAAGAAAATAGTACGCTAATGTCGAGAAAATATAGAAGATAATGGTAACAAAGAAGGAGTATTTAAAAGAATGGGCTTCAATGATACGTCCCCCGATAAAGGCACTGACCATCCATGAGAGATTCCACGCGATCATTGTGATAGAATGAGTCATCGGCTGTTCCTCCTTACGCATGATTTCCAAGGCGAAATTTCGGTTCAGGGGCTGATTCATATTCATAAGGGTGGTCCGGATAAAAAAGGCACCGACAGCCAGGGGAAGATGGTCTGTCAAGGCCATAATCAGCATAAAGGGGAGAGAAAGAAGCTGGGTCAGGACGATGCCGTTGACCATTCCTATGCGCCGGGCAATAAAAGGGGCGCTCATCATCCCTATAAACATGAAGACCTGAAGAATAGAAAAGTAAAGGCCGATAGTGGCTGATCCCAGCCCGAAATCATTGCGAAAATAGAGATTCATAAAGGGAATAATGAGGCCGGCACCCATCCCCACGAGAAAGCGGGGAATGACCAGACGGATGATACGCCCCCAATTGTAACTTTTCAATTCGGCAAAAAGGGTATTTTCTGTAGCAGGAATCGGTTTTTCCCTGATACCCAGATAGGGAAAAAGGGAGGCCATTGTTGCTCCTATAGAAGCATAAAGCGTGATTTCATAAGCCTGGAGAAGGGAGCCGGCGATATGAGTATTCATAAAAAAATGGGGGAGATTGCCGCCGATAATATTCCCTGCAAACTGGGAGACGACAAAGACAGCCGAATGGAGACTGAAAAGATAGATCCGCTCTTTTGGTGTGCTATTTTGCATAAAAAAAGGCGCTGAGACCAGCCGGTAGATCATAAAAAACATATGGGCAAAAAACGCAAAGACGATGATAAAGTATAATTCTCCTGTATAAACCTGAAGAGCATAAAAAAAAGAAGCCAGAAAAGTTGCGGCTACGAGGATGTATTTCGCATGGACTTTTCGGAGAAGAAGCGCGACAGGCAAAGCAATGACGGCAGCTCCCAGTGAGCGAGCCGAAAGAATCGTTCCGATATTTCCCTCTCCCATCCCTCCTTCTTTCAAATAAAGGTTGAAGAGAAGGCGGAACACGGACATCCCTATTCCGTTAAAGATGCCCCCCAGAAGAAAAAGTTTGGCATTTTTTGAAATAAGTTTAAAAGCTTGAATATATTCGCTCAAATTATCCTTTCGTTAACCGAATTATAGGCGAAAACATGCTTTTTGTCAAGTCAGCTCGAGGCGGAAAGCAAGCCGGATATCAGGGATGTATTTGTCAACATAGCAATTGATATTCAAAACCGTAGATGTTCACCTTCCTGTTCAAAAGAATAAATCAAAGCTTTAACAATAAAGCATCCGTTGCGCATTTTTCGACAAAAGCCTTGTCATGTTCGATAAAAATAATGGTAGGCTGAAAAAGAGAAACGGCTTCCTCGATCTGTTCGCGGGAGACGATGTCCAAATAGTTTAATGGTTCGTCCCAGACAAACAACCCGGCTTCCCGGCAAAGGCTGCGGCTCATTTCGACTTTTTTTAATTCTCCCAGACTGAATGTTTCCAGTGGCCGATGAAAGATCTCTCCCGAGACGCCTAAAATACCCAGGACATTTCGGAAAAGAGTCTCGTCTAAATCGGCGGATTTTACCAATTCTTTAAGAGATCCCTGATTCCAGACAGGATGCTGGGAGGCGACGGAAACAGGGATATGGGCGGGACGGCGGATTGTCCCTGAGTAAGGGATCTCTCCCAAAACCGCTTTTAAAAGAGAGGTCTTCCCTGCACCGTTAGGCCCTGTAAGGGCAAGACGTTCTCCCCGCCTTAGTGAAAAAGAGATGCCGGAGAAGACAAGATTATTCCCGTAGGAGACAGAAAGATCAGAAACGGTAAGAATATGACAGGGAAGGGATGAAGAAACGTTCAATTTCAAAGAGTAAGAAATTTCCAGGTTTTTAAGAAGTTTTTCCTTTTCTTCCCTATGCCGGAGGGCCCTTCGGCGGATGATCAGGGATCGTTTCATAAGCCTGGCGGCTTGTGCTCCTACCGCTCCTTTATCCCCGCTGCCGACTTTTTCCTTCTCTTTTTTCTTGCTCCAGTTTTCTTTTTGCCGGGATGATGTGGCCAGACGAGTGATCTCTTTGTGCAGGTGCATGTTACGGGACAACTCTTCTTCATCCTCTTTTCTCTTTTCTTCATGATACACAGAATAGTTTCCATGATAAAGACGGTTGTCTTTGCGATTGAGGGCAAGCACATGATCGATAGATTCGTCTAAAAAAGAGCGGTCATGAGAGACCAACAAAAACCCTTTGGGGCGAGACCGGAGATAATGCGCAACCAGTTGACGGCCGTTAAGGTCCAGATGATTGGTTGGTTCGTCGATAAGGGGAAAAGGCGCAGGATGAAGAAAGAGGGAAAGGATCTGGCATTTCGTCTGTTCTCCCCCGCTGAGAGTCGAATAAGGCCTGCTTAGGAGTTCTTCGTCTATATTTAAAAGAGCGGCCTCCTTCAGAAGGAGGGCGTCGATCCCGTAGCCGTTATGCCGGGTGTAACGGGAATGGATTTCTCCGTACTTTTCCAGCGATTTTTCACTGCTTTCACTGAGGCACTCTTCCATGGTCTTTTCCAAGCGGGAAAAAGGGGCGATATTCTCTTTGATAATAATACGGGCATCGCGTTCGGGGGCGGAAACAGGAAAGGGAAAGAGAACAGGGGACAACCCTTCGGGAACGGACAGCGTTCCCTTCTGGGGTTTTAGTGATCGAAGCAAAAGATTCAGAAAAGTCGTCTTTCCCCGCCCGTTTCGGCCGACAAGCCCTGTTTTCCAATCGGTATCTATTGACATTGTCAACTCTTCAAAGACAGGATGATAGGGCATTGTATAAGAAAAAGAGATCCCGTGAAATGATATCATAGCCATAATAAACCTCCTTGTATTCGTGTGTTCGGAAATAAGTTTATATAGCTATGAAAATCATGTAACACCCCATTTCACGGTTAGAAATATGGGACCCGCATGTGCAGGAAAAAGTTTCACTTTAGGAGAGGCTAAAAGAAGAATCGTTAAGAAACCCCCGAGCGGCGGCAAGTGTTTTATGGGCAAAATCCGGGTCAGGTTGTATTCCGGGAGTCTTTGCAACACACACACGGAGGGGAAGAGACAACTCCTCCCATCGGAATCCCAGTTCTTCTTTGAAGGAGAGTTTCGCGCGGTAAAGATCCAGCCCTTTCTGAAGGAGATCATCCGGAAGAGAGATGTTTATGGACTGTGAAAGCTGTAAGATTTTGTCGGGAGCAAAGATATTGCGGGCAAAAAAACAGACGACAAGAGAAGAGAGAATATGACGGAAGGCTTCTTCCCTTAAAAGGGCGCGGGCGAGATGATCGGGTGACGAGAAGACCTCTCTGTCCTGTTTCTGATCCAAAGCATAGCCGGCATTGTCCAGATGGCTGTGGCGGATGCCCAAAAGAAACCCGAGATGAGCACCGATTCCGGTATGATATCCCGGCATCTCATTTTTGCCGAAGACAAGAGCAAAGTCTTTTCCGCCGTATGTTTCAGACAAAGCGGCACACCCTTTCCGGGCTGTTTCAAAAAAGGGCGCCGGATCAAAGCAGATCTTGTCGATGAGGGATAGATAGGCTTCTGTATGGCCCCATCTGGGGATCTCTTCTCCGAATAAATCGTGTGGGAGGAAATCCTTTTCATATGCCTCTGTCATCCAGGCTAATATTACCCCTGTACTGATGGCGTCCATGCCGTATTGTTCCACACGGTCGATCAAGCGGAGAACATTCTGAGCATCGGTAACTCCGATCATCGACCCCAGGGCATACAAAAGCTCATAGTCGTAGGAGACATAAGAGGTCTGATAAAAATAGGGCTCTGACGGGGCTTCAAGGCGTAAAGCCGCCAGATGGATGCAGGCTACCGGGCAATGGGAGCAGGCCAGCCGACGGTTCAGGAAACGGGCGGCGAAATGTTCCCCTGACAGGTTTGTCGCTTCGTCAGGACTCAGGGTTCTTTGTTTCAGATTACAAACAGGCAGGCCTCCCATCTCATGCAGAGGGAGGATGTTGGCCGGAGTCCCGAGGTCGTGATATTTTTTCATGAGATCGGAAGAGGCCATCTGTGTATAAAGTTCATTATACAGAGTTTTGTAAAGAGCCGGTTCTGAGACAGGGGTCTCACGGGCCCCTTTCAAGACGATCCCTTTAAGTTTTTTTTTGCCGAAGACAGCTCCCAGCCCCATTCGTCCGAAATGCCGATAGGTCTCTGTTGTCACGGAGGCGTAAGCGACCCCATTCTCCCCGGCGGGGCCGATGCGCAAAATGGAGCGTAAGCCTGCACCCCCCTCCTTTTCACGCATGATCCGTGCCGGTGTGGAGCAGTTTTTCATCCCCCACAAGGAGCGGGCGTCTTCAAAACGGACTCCCTCCTCATCTACAACAAGATATTGAGGGAAAGGAGCCTGGCCAAGTACGACGAGAGCTCCGTATCCGGCCATGCGTAAAGAGACGGCACTGCGTCCGCCGGCGTGGCTTTCTCCGTAATTACCCGTCAGGGGGGATATAAAGGAAGCCACTGTCTTGGAAGCCATGGGAAAAAGGGCTGTAAAGGGCCCTACGGCAAAGATTGCAGGGCCTTCAGGGGAACAGCCCTGATATTCTTTGAGAAGAGCCGAGGAGACTCCGGCTCCTCCGATGTATTCAGAAAAGAGATCCGGGCGTTCTTCCACATGAAAGGATTGTGCGCACAAATCGGCGATGAGGACCCGGCGAAGCGTCTTCATGGCGTCTTCTCCTCACTTTTTGTCAGCGCAAGGACATGATGGGGACAGAAGAGGGCGCATTGGCCGCACTGGACGCAGATATTAGGCTGCCGGTTCACAGAGTCCCAGAAGACGGCCCCGATGATACAGGCGTCACGGCAGAGTCCGCAGCCTGTGCATTTGTCTTTCAGAAGGCGTATTCCCCCTGTTTTGATTTGGATCAAAGCTTTTTCAGGGCAGGCTTCCACGCAAGGAGCGTCTTCGCAGCAGCGGCAGACGACGATGGTAAACCCTTTGCTCATGCCTCCTGAAGAGCGCACACTGATAGCCGAGAGTCCCAGTCCGCCGTTTCCCGAACGTCTGGAACAGGCATACATACACAGTTGGCATCCCACACAGAGCTGAGTGTTTTCGACGGACAGTTTAATTCTCACAAGACAGACCTCCATCATCCATTATACAGAAGCATGCGGAGAAATCAAGAGGGGGGGAACCCCCCCCTCTTGATGGGCTATGGGAGGATGATATCCAGGAGATATCCGTTAAAGGTCCAGGGAGCCTTTTCTTGTTCATTCTCTAACGGGCCGTAGTGCATGACGGCGAGTTTTCCCTCAAGCACACCGAGAAGGTAAAAGATCCCTTGAGCAGGAGAAGCCGAGTCAAGGGAATAGACGCGGATTGATTTGGATTGCTTATCGAATCTGACGACCTCCATGGGATAAGCAGGAGTCTCCGTCATGTTGCCTTTGACTTCAAACCGAAAACTGATGCGGGGGACATAGATCGCTGATTCCGTGATGATCAGAGAGCTGATGAGCATATCCCCATGAACATTGATGTTGGGCAGGTAGGTGAGGTCCTTGTGCTTTTTTTCCAGAGGGTAGGCCAGTTCATCGATTTTTTCCAGATGAGGGGACCAGACTTCAATGAGATAAGGCTGGCATACTTTGCCTACGAGAATATTTCCCGTATAGGGATCAATACGAAGAACTCCGCCCGGGACTTTGTCTCCCGGCTGGGGAACGCCCTGAATGGGATGGGGGACACTTCGTAAAAGTTTTCCGGTAGCAAGGTCGATGACACCGATGTAGGTCTTGTTCAGGCTATGAAAATAGAGAAGATCCCCTGCCACGTCAAAAGCCGCTATGAAACCTGTCTCTTCATTGAAGTCGATCTGGTCGATATATTCTCCGTCCAGGGAGAAGACCGTGAGCCGGCTCAAGGCCAGATCGGCCCAATAGACCTTTCCGTCAATGACCCGGACACCAATGGTCTGTCGGGCTTCCCCCGGCCCGTTTCCACGGGGGACGGTGATAGAGCGAAGAGCCTTTCCTTCAGCAGAAAGAAATTGCAGAGAAAAGCGGTCACTGAAACTTTGAAGGTAGTAGATCTCATTTTCATAAACTCCCGCTGTCTGATAACAATTTTGCTGATTAGCGGTTTCAAAAGTGAATGTCGAAGCTACGGCCGCTCCTTCCCAGGATCCGTCACGGCGGTGATCAGCGCAACCCGAGAAAAATACGGCGATGACAAACAGCCAAAAAGTGTCTTATTCTGCATAAAGCCTCCTTTTTATCTACAAGACAGAAGAAAAGGCAGAATGGTTTCAAACAGAGGCTTGCCATGTTTATGTAATGGGATAAAATGGAGAAAAAGGAGCAATCATGATAATGGATCATCTTGGAAATTGGCACATTTATTTTGCCGGCATGAAGGACGGGGCGCTTATGTATGATTTTCTTGCGGAGTCCGTACGTCATTTTCCGGAGGATGGAGTGTGCTCATTAGGGGAGAATGGGGCCAAGGCATTGGTTTCCCGTTATATTCCCGAAAAAAAAAGAGGCTTATGGGAAGCCCATCGCCTCTACTATGATCTGCAGTTTCTGGCATCGGGAAAAGAATCGTTCGGATGGTCTCCTGTAAAAGGCCTGACAGAAGAAATTCCGTATGATGAGGGCAAAGATATCGTGTTTTATCGGGGAAGAGGGGATTATTTTCTCTTCCCCGAGAATTATTTTATTCTTCTTTCCCCCGAAGAAGGGCATATGCCCGGCCTGAAGATAAGAGGGAAAAGACCTGTGAAAAAAATCGTCATCAAGATACCTGTAGAGTATTTCCGTCTTAAAGCAAAGGAGAACTGAGCGCACACGGCAAGGGAGCTCAACAGATGACGATCGATAGGCAGCAAAGAATCCCTGCGGCCTGAAGGAAGCGTGGTTTTTTTCGGCGAAATTTTCCTTTTATAATACTCTGATTTGATGTAACATAATAATGGAGTGTTGAGAAGTCCGGTTAAAGCAAGGAGACGACGCTATGATCTATCATATTGTGACGCCTGAGATCTATGAGGCCGTGAAAGGGGATGAAGAATATAAGACTCCTACCATGGAGTGGGAAGGATTTATTCATTGCCTGAAAAAGGATCAGCTTTTAAAAGTGGCCAATGATAATTATCTGGGAGTCGAAAAAATTATTCTTCTGTGCATTGATGAGACGAAGCTGACCTCCAAAGTCGTGGAAGAGGACCTTTACGGAATGAATGAATCCTTTTTCCATATTTACGGCCCTGTGAACAAAGAAGCGATTATCCGTGTGATCGAGTGGGTCCCCGGAAATCAGGGATATGCTCTTCCTGACGGGCTTTAACGGGCGCGGCAAGTACTCCGGGGTCCTGTTTTTCTTTCTTTTCTTTTGGGCTTTCCCCCTTTTAGGGCAATCCCCTGAACTGGTAGTGCAAAACCGGTCCCAATGGACAGGTGTGGCTGTGACGCCGGAAAGGCGTCTTTTTGTCTCCTTTCCTGCCTGGGGCATAAATTTTTCATTCTCTTTAGGGGAAGTCATTCAGGGAGATGTCCGCCCCTTTGCCCCGTTTGACGGGGAAACAGGGGAGAAGCTTCATTTTATCAACGTACAAAGCATTAAAGCCGGAAAAGACGGAATTCTCTGGATACTGGATAATGCGAATCCCGATTTCAAGGGGGTACGCCTTCCCGGACCCCGTCTGATTGCCGTAGATACAGAAACCCGGGAGTTTATCCGGGAATACCGTTTTCCGGAAGATGTCTACAGGAAAGCGTCTTATTTTAATGATTTTTGCCTTGATGCGGCAAATCAATATGCGTATCTTTCAGATTCAGGTGCGGGAGCGATCATCGTCGTCGATCTGAAAAATAATAGTTCTGTGCGCTTTTTCAATCATCACCCGGCTCTTCTGTCGGAAACATCCGGACTGGCTGTAGAGGGGCGTTATTTCAAGATTACCAGCCATGTCAACGGGATAGCTCTGGATGAAAGAGAGCATTACCTTTATTTTTCAGCCCTTTCGGGGCATACTCTTTACCGTGTTCCGGTGCAGGCTTTTTTTCTCCCGGGGTGTTTTGTTTCTCTCTGCGGATTTGTTCCGGAGCCTTGGGCGATTATCCCGGCCTCCGACGGGATGCTCTTTGACAAAAAAGGGAATCTCTATCTGACAGGAGTTGAAGCAGGACGCATATGGAAGGTCTCTTCCTCAAAGACAATCACCCCGCTTTTTGAAGATCTGAACATAGCCTGGCCGGATTCTTTGGCTTCAGCCGGCTCATCCCTTTATGTGACAGCCTCCAATATTCACCGTTCTCCGTCCTCCAAAGGATTTTATCAGCTCTATCGGGTAAAGGATTACTCCGGAGAGGACAATGAATGAATCCATTTCCCTGACCGATGACGATAAAAGACTAAAAAAGACTTGATGATCTCTTCCAGCCCGGCGCAGAGGAAGACAACAGGAAGAGACAGTTTTAGAATCAGTCCCGCAGTAAAAGCGGCAGGAAGCCCCACAAGCCACAGAGCGGCCAAGTCCACAAAAAGACAGTATTTTGTATCTCCGCCCCCCCGGAAGACACCTATGACATTGATTACATTGTAGGCGCGGAAAGGGAGGATGAAGCCGTAAAGGCGAAGGAGAAAGACAGCATTCTCCCGTACAAGAGAAGAGATATCGAAAAGCCCGATAAGAGCCGGAGCGGCCAGAACCAGGACCCCTCCCAAAAAAGCTCCCGATAAAAAAGAAAACCGGGCGAGTTTGGCTGCTATTATTCTTGTCTTTTTCCAATATCCTTCTCCTATAGAATGGCCTACTAAAGTGGCGGTGGCTGCTCCGATTCCGACAAAAAAGACGAAGGCGATCCGCTCAATGCTGTTTTCGATCTGGACGCTGGCAATAGCCAAAGTCCCCATCCGGGCATAAATAACATTGTAAAAAGTGATTCCCACCGACCAGAAGATCTCGTTAAGCATAACCGGAATTGAAACGGCTAAGACTTTGATCACAAAAGGACGACGGAATGAGAGCATCTCCTTTAAGGGAGCCCATACCGGGAGATGATGTCTGCGGATGAGCAGGAAGAGAAGTCCCACTTCCAATGTACGGGCGATGACTGTGGCAATGGCCGCTCCGGGAAGCCCAAGTTTTGGAAAGCCCCAGTGGCCGAATATCAGGGTATAGTTAAAAAAGACATTGACTGCCAATGAGAGAAGACTGGAATAAAGGGAGACGAAGGGACGGGCGATGGCCCGCAATGCTATGGAAAGGCTGAAGGAAAAAGCCGTTACAAAATAGCTTGTAGAGACGATTTTCAGGTAAGAGGCTCCCGCTGAAATGACTTCCGGGTCCGGAGAATAGAGGACGATCAGCCGCCCGGGGGAAAAAAAAGCAAAACAGAAAAAAAGGAGAGCCGCCCCCTGACTGAGTGTTAAGGCCAATCCGATGCTTTTATGAATAGACCCGTGTTGTCCCTGGCCCCAAAATTGGGCGATAAAAATGGCGGCTCCGCTGTTAATGCCGAAAAGGGTAAGGCAAAAAAGAAAATAGATCTGATTTGCAATGCCCGCCCCGGCGATGTTGGCAGGGCCCAATTTGCCGATCATAAAGACATCGGCGAAGTTGATGGAGCTGAAGACAAGGTTTTGCAGCGCTATGGGAGCTGCAATAAGAAAAAGTTTATGCCATAAGCCAAAAGCTTTCATCCGGATCCTTTTTCCACGAGTATAACCACACATTTTTTTTGGACTATAAAAAAAGACGCAAACTATAAAAAAACTTGAATCATTATCAAAATCGATTATAATACCCGAATGCCGACACGTAAGGAAATAGCTGAAGTCGCTTTGGATCTTTTCCTCCGGGAAGGGTATGAAGGGGTTTCTATAAAAAATATCACAGATACATTGGAAATTACCAAAGGAAGCCTGTATTATCATTATACCGGAAAAGAGGACCTCTTTCTTAAGACAGTCGATCTCTTTTTGCGAAAGATCTACTCCCGCTATGAAGACCTTATCCCCGAAAATATTGAAAATATCGAGGGGTTATGCCGCCACTTGGTGTCTCTTTATTGTGCGACGGTGGATTTTTTCAATGAGAAGGATTATGATGCGGGTTTTCTCCATATGATCATTCAGGGGAAGAGAGAAACACCGCTTGTCTTAAAGACTTTAGAAGCACGATACAGGGAAATACATCAGAAGATGGCATCTGTGCTCAAAAAAGAGAAAGAAGCGGGCCGTCTTCGCCCCTTTATGGACCCTGATGAGGAGGCCGGAGAATTGATTGTTCTTTTTGAAGGCTATATGATGCTGTGGATTAAGACCGGAAGTCTCTCTCTTAAGGATACTTTCAAAAAGGCTTTGAACTATAAACAGTTAAAGCTTCTTAACACGTAGTCCCCGGAGTTCCATATTGAAGAAAAGAGTGCTTGTCCTTACCGGTGCGACTTCAGGGATAGGATATCAGTCCGCCTTGTTGTTCGCCCGTAAAGGGTGGTCGGTTTACGGTTGCGGCCGAAACCGGGAAAAACTCAGGGAACTGGAAAAAGAAGGAATCTCTGTTGCCGCTTTTGACCTTTCTGATATCATTGCCGCCCGCTCCTTCATTGAGCAGGTGTTGGGACAGGAAGGTCGGGTGGATGTTCTGCTTAACAACGCCGGATTCGGACTTTACGGCGCTGTTGAGGATGTCTCTTTAGAAGAAGCTCGGAATCAATTTGATGTGAACCTTTTTGGCGCGGCCGAAATGATCCGGGCGGTTTTGCCCTCTATGCGTGGGCAGAAAGCGGGACGAATCATCAATGTCTCATCCATGGCCGGTATTGTCTCTTTCCCTCTGGGCAGCTGGTATCACGCATCCAAGCATGCCATGGAAGGGTTCAGTGATTGTCTGCGTCAGGAATTGTCTCCGCTTGGTATAAAAGTCATTCTTGTCGAGCCGGGAGCCGTGGGTACCCGTTGGCCTCAGCGTGCTATGGGTGAAATGGGAGAACGCTCGGGTGAAAGGTCTTATGCTCTTCAGTATACACGGATAAACGCTTTGTTTCGGTCCTTTTACAAGCGCGGGCTTACCCCTGTGAAAGCGGCTCAGATAATCCTTAAAGCCGCTTTGTCCCGGTATCCCCGTCGGCGGTATGTCTTTCCTGTTCATGCTCGCCTCTTTATCGCTTTGAGGCGTTGGGGCGGAGCGTTACTTTGGGATTTTCTCGTCAAATCGTCCCTGACAAGAGCCGGGAAGGGGCGGGCGGAGGAATGAGAACAAAAGTTGTCTTGACGATGCTCTTCCCCTCCCGTATAATCGGGCTTACCGGATTATGATGAACGATTATTTTCATATTATCAGCGTTTTGGCGCCATTTTTTATATTTCATTTTGTCTTTAATATCTATTTTTATTTTTTTAAAAAAAGCCGTTTAACGCATATTATTGCTGTAATCCTTGTTATTCTGGCCTCGTTATGTCTTTTTATCTTTTATGATCCCTGGTGGGCGATGATGACAGGTCTTTCTTTTGCAGGGCTTTTTGTTGAAAAAGTAATTTTGAAACGCATTCCGATTCTAAATAAGGTCTTTGCATCTCTGCTCGTCTATCTTTTTTTTATGCGGAGGATTTCCGGGGGAATCTTCGCTGTTTTTCTTTTAGATTACTGTGTTGAATTTTTAACGGTGGGCTTGTATGTGCTTTTAGCAAGAAAGGGGACGGTGCATGATCCAAGTACAAAGAGTCGAGAATAAAAAAGACCTGAAAACATTTGTCAACCTGCCCTTTGTTCTCTACAACAATGATCCCCATTGGGTTCCTCCTCTTTTAAAATCAGAATATGATACATTCAACCCCCAAAAAAACCCTTTTTACCGGCATGCGGCGGTGGAACTGTTTTTGGCCTACCGGGATGGCTGTCCTTGCGGGCGGATTGCCGCCATTATAAATGACAGACATAACGGTTTTCATAATGAAAAGATTTGCTTTTTCGGATTTTTCGAAGCGGAATATGAGGAAGAGATCTCTTTTGCTCTATTGACCGCTGTCTCAGATTATGGCCGTCAAAATGGAATGACGGCATTAAGAGGGCCCGTCAATTTTTCGACGAATGACAGCTGCGGCATGCTGATCGACGGATTCGAGCGGGATCCGGTGATTATGATGCCGTATAACCCGGCGTACTACCCCCGGCGTGCAGAGGATTTCGGGTTGAAAAAGGCGATGGATCTCTATTCATATCTTTATGATGCAAGAATTGCAGGGGCAAAACGGATCCTGCGTTTGGCTGAAGCTGTCAGGAAGCGCCACGAATGCTCCCTGATCCCGATTACAAAAAGGAATGTCTTTCAAATTTTGGAGTCCTTTAAAGCCGTGTACAACAGTTCATGGGAAAAGAATTGGGGCTTTGTCCCCATGACACCCGAGGAGTTGGACCATTTGGCTTTAGAGCTGAAAGGGGTCCTGGAACCGGGATTGGCTTTTCTTTTATTAAAAGACGGAAAACCCATCGGGGCGTCTGTGAGCCTTCCCGACTTGAACCGGGTGCTTAAAGTCCTGAAGGGAAAGGTGACCCTCACCGGGGTTTTCAAGGCCCGTAAGGCAGGGAAACAAATTGACATGGTCAGGACTCTGATTCTCGGAGTGGCCCCCGAATTCAGGAAACAAGGGCTGGAACTTCTTCTCATCGCCCGCATGATTCAGGAAGGCGGGAAAAGGGGATATCGGTTTGCCGATTTGGGATGGATTTTGGAGAGTAATGACCTGATGAACCGGGAGTTGGAAAACATGGGGGCAAAGCTATATAAGAGGTTTCGAATTTATGAAATGGGATTATGATTATTGTTTGACCGGCGCCACAGGTTTTGTGGGGTCGCATGTCGTTGATGAGATAGTGGAAACAGAGCCTCAGGCGCGGGTTCTTTGTCTTGTCCGAAAAAGCAGCAATACGGCCTATTTAAAATCAAAAGGGGTCGATTTCGCCGTTGTTGATTTTTCAGACCCGTCGACTTTGGCACCTCATATCCCGCGTTGCCGTTTTCTTCTTCATTTAGCAGGGGTCACACAGGCGCCCCGCTTTGAGATCTTTGACCGTGTCAACCGGGATATGGCTGAAATGATGCTGAACCTTTACTTAGAGCACAGAGAACGGATAAAGGCTTACCTGTACATGAGCTCTTTGGCTGTGGCCGGCCCCTGCGCCCGCCCCGGAGATAATCCCTCAAGACGGGATAGGTGCAAGCCCATATCCCGATACGGGAGATCTAAATTAGAGGGAGAAGCGCTTCATTGGCCCTATCTTGATGATCCCTCGACTCACATCATCATTGTGCGTCCGCCGGCCGTTTACGGGTCCCGGGATGAAGATGTGAAAATGACCTTTGAATGGGCAAAAAAGGGGCTGGCTCCTCTTATCGGGTGGAAAGAAAAGAGGATTACGCTTGTTTATGCCCGGGATCTGGCCCGTTTTGCTGTTAGAGCGTTAAACAGCCCGCCTCAGAAGGATCCCGTCTACCACATACATGGAGGAGAAATATTGACACAGAAGAGTTTGTACAAAGAAGCGGCCTCCGTTTTCGGGAGAAAACATGTTCTGGCCCTTCACATTCCCTATCCGCTGGCTTACGCCGTCGCTTTTCTGAATGAAAAATTCGGAAAAAACAAGATATTAAACAGGGAAAAAGTAAGAGAGATCAATGCAGATTGGGGTTATGAGAGAAACGATTTCGGGCGTATGGGAATGGAACCGTATTATTCATTGAAAAAGGGTGTTGCTGCAATCTACGGAATAAATAATCCTTGCAGCAGTTGAAATTTAACTTAGAATAGACCCGTTAAGGGTGGAAGGAGCATTATGGACATCTTTGAAAAAGCCTATTTGTATGATTTGGCTGACAAGGCCCGGGAGGCCGGGATTTACCCCTATTTCCGTATCATTCAATCGGATCAGGATACCAAAGTCATGATGAACGGGCATAAAGTCCTGATGTTAGGATCCAACAGTTATTTGGGGCTGACAAATCATCCTTATGTTAAAAAGAGAGCCATTAAAGCGATCGAGAAGTACGGCACAGGATGTGCCGGCTCACGGTTTCTCAATGGAACGCTGGATATTCATTTGGAACTGGAGGAGCGATTGGCGGCATTAGTGGGAAAAGAGGCTTCTCTTGTCTTCGCCACAGGATATCAGGCCAACCTGGGAGCTATCTCTGCTGTGGCCAGTGGAAAAAATGATATCATCCTCACAGATAAATTAGACCATGCCAGCATTTTAGACGGCATTAAAATGTCATTCGGGAAAATGGTGCGCTATAATCATGCTGACATGAATCATTTGGAGCGTCTTCTTAAACTGCACAAAAACCATCCCAAGGTTATTGTCACTGACGGGATCTTCTCAATGGACGGAGATATAGCCAATTTGCCGGCTATCACTTTTTTGGCCGAAAAGTACGGGGCGCGGCTGATCGTCGACGATGCCCATTCAGTCGGAGTTTTATCGGCAGACGGCGGGGGGACGGCCAAACATTTCGGGTTGACAGAAAAGGCGGACCTTGTTGTGGGGACCTTTTCGAAATCATTGGCCTCTGTAGGCGGATTTGTGGCCGGCGATGAGAAAATCATCGATTTTATCAAACATAATGCACGGTCTCTTATTTTCAGTGCATCACTTCCCCCGGGATCGGCGGGTTCTGTTATGGGAGCCTTGGAAGTCATGGAAAAAGAGCCGGAGCGGATTGAAAAGCTGTGGGACAATACCCGCTTTATGTTAGAGGAGTTCAAAAAACTCGGGTTTGATACCGGGCATGCGGAAACGCCGATTATTCCTGTTATTGTCGGAGACGATTACCAGTGTTTCCGGATGTGGAAGATGTTGGAAGAAGCTAACATCTTCGTCAATCCCACGGTTTCTCCGGCTGTTCCAAAAGGGCAGGCTCTTATAAGGACCAGTTTTATGGCGACTCATAAAAAAGATGAACTGCAATACGCACTGGAAAAATTCGAAGAAGCGGGAAAACAGTTAGGTATTATATAGGCATGAAAAAAAGAATAAAACTGATCGCAAACCCTGATTCAGGGCAACGTCATCTGGAAGAGTATCTGCCCAAGGTCATGTATATTTTGGGGAATAATAAATTTGCCGTTGATGTTGATATTGTCCGGACCCGGGATGAGATCGTTTCGGCACTGAAGGAAGCTGCCGGTGAAGTCGATTATGTCTATATTTGCGGCGGGGACGGGACGGTCAATTTGGCGATCAATGAATTTGCAGGGACCGATATGCCTTTAGGCATCATTCCTGTGGGAACGACCAATGTTTTGGCCATGGAACTCAGTATCCCTATAAACCCCTTTGAAGCAGCGTACTATTTGGCCAATTTTGCTGAGCCGAAGGCCTACGATGTCGGGAAAATCGGGGACAATTACTTCGGGCTGATGGTCAGCTACGGTTTTGATGCTCATACGATCAGCAAAGTCGATTTCAATCTCAAAAAGATTATCGGCCGCTATGCGTATGTCCTGGCAGGGTTCTCCACTCTTTTTACCTATAAACCCGAGCCCGTTTTTATCGACTTCCTTGACGGGACTGAACCCAAGAAAGGATATTTCGTAGTCGTGGGCAATGCCTCGTTTTACGGGGGGCCTTACAGCATGACTCCTTTAGCGAAAATGGATGACGGGCTTTTGGATGTCTGTATTTTTAAAGAAAAAGGAGTGTTGAAGTCGATCTCTTTTGCTATCGATGTGTTAAGGGGGACTCATATCAACGGACAGGATGTGGAATATCATCAGGTCCCCAAGGTTAAACTCTCTACAAAGCGGGCCCCGTCTCAGGTCGACGGAGATGTCGCAGAGGGTGAGATCGAGTCAGTTGAAATAGCCATATGTCCTAAAGCTGTTAAAATACTCGTTTGAGGAGGAGATCGGATGAAGGTTATCATTCCTGCAGCCGGGATCGGCAAACGCTTGCGGCCGCATACCCATGTCATCCCGAAGGCGATGCTTCAAGTGGCCGGGAGGCCTATTATCGGCCATATTATTGACCGTGTGATACGGGATTTAAAGTTTGACGAAATCGTGATTATTGTGGGTTATAAAAAAGAGATTCTAACGGCCTGGGTAAAAGAGGCCTATCCCGGGATTCCGCTGCGTTTTGTGGAACAAAAAGAGATGCTCGGCCTGGGGCATGCTGTTTTAAAAGCGCGCTCTTCTGACGAAGAGGCCCGTGACCTTTTTATCATTCTCGGGGATACCATTGTGGATATGGATGTTCCGGCCATGGTAAAACAGGGCTGCTCTTCTCTGGGGGTCCGCCATGTGGAAGATCCCCGGCGTTTCGGGGTCGTTGAATTGAAAGGGGAGATGATTTCAAGCCTTGTGGAGAAACCGGAAATTCCCCCCAGCAATCTGGCTCTTATGGGTGTTTACTATATACGGGAAGGGGAGGCTCTTTTTGACGCTTTGCAATATCTCGTGGATGAAAATATCAAGACAAAAAATGAATATCAAATTACCGATGCTCTCAATCATATGTTGCAGCAAGGAGTCAAAATGAAACCCTTTCATGTTGACAATTGGTTTGACTGCGGTACCCTTGAGACATTATTAGCAACAAACCGGTTTTTATTGGAACAAAGGCCGTGCCAACGGAAACAAAAATATCCGGATACTGTGTTTGTCGAGCCTGTGTTTGTCGGAGAAGGATCTGTTATCCGGGGAGCCGTCTTGGGCCCTTATGTTTCCGTCGGGTGCAATGTGACGATACAAAATGCCGTCATCCGGGACGCCATTATTTATGATGAAGCCTATGTCGAGAATGTGGCGGCTCAGCAAAGCATTATCGGGACGAAAAGCTGCTTGAAAGGTGAATTGTCCCGATACAATACAGGGCCGGATACGCAAATAGGATCCTGAAAGAGGCATAAAGGAGGCTGAAGAATGAAAAAACCAAAAGGACAATATCTGTTTACTTCCGAATCAGTAACCGAAGGGCATCCTGATAAAGTCGCCGACCAGGTTTCGGACGCAATATTGGATGAGATGCTTGCTCAGGACCCTGAAGCTCATGTCGCCTGTGAGACTTTGGTGACCACCGGGCTGACGATGATCTCCGGTGAGATCTCCAGCCGTAATGCTTATGTCGATATTCCAAGTGTTGTCCGTAAAACGATAAAAGAGATCGGATACACCAGCGCGGATTACGGATTTGATTATAACACCTGTGCGGTTCTCACTTCCATTGATGAGCAGTCAGGAGATATTGCCCGAGGCGTCAACCGGGAAAAACATTTGGAGCAGGGGGCCGGCGACCAGGGGCTGATGTTCGGGTATGCCGATGATGAGACGCCGGCTCTTATGCCGTTGCCGATCTATTATGCTCATAAATTATCCCGCCGGCTTGCCGAAGTCAGAAAGAAGGGGTTATTAGATTTTCTGCGCCCTGACGGGAAGACTCAGGTAACAATAGAATATGACGGGTTCACGGCAAAAAAGGTGAATACCGTTGTCCTCTCGACTCAGCATGATCCCGGAATCGAGCAGGAAGAGCTTCGTCGTGAAGTTAAAAAAGTTATTATCCAACCGATCCTTCAAGAAGAATGGGAAGAGAAAAAAGTGGAATTTGACGATGTCATTATTCATATTAATCCGACCGGGCTTTTCGTGGACGGAGGGCCGAAGGCGGATACGGGACTCACAGGGAGGAAGATTATCGTCGATACCTACGGAGGGATGGGGGCTCACGGCGGCGGAGCCTTTTCGGGAAAAGATCCCTCAAAAGTCGACCGGTCGGCTGCTTATGCCGCCCGTTATGTTGCAAAAAATATCGTTGCTGCAGGATTGGCCAAAATGGTGGAAGTCCAATTGGCTTATGCCATAGGAGTGGCTGAGCCCGTATCTGTTATGGTCTACCAATTCGGGACAGGCCGGTTTTCTGATGAAAAAATTGCGGCTTGCCTGAAAAAAGTCTTTGACTTCCGCCCGGCAGCTATTATTGACCGTCTGGATCTGAAACGGCCCATTTATAAAAAGACGGCCTCGTATGGCCATTTTGGACGCAATCTTCCGGAATTTACCTGGGAGCAGACCGATATGACCGAGGATATCCTCAAAAACTTATGAAAAAGAAAAACGCGTTTCTCCTGCTGTTTCTCAGTTTTCTTTTCTTTGGATCCTGTGGGTATTATAATACATTTTACAATGCCAAAAAATATTATAAAGAGGGTGATTATGAAAGCTCTTTGGAAAAATGCGATAAAATACTCTCTCGTGAGAAATATCGCTCTCTTCATGATGATGCCCTTTTCTTAAAAGCTCAAATCTATGAGCGGACCGGAGAGGCGGGAAAAGCCCTCCCTCTTTACCGCAGGCTGCTCGCTCAAGACAGTCGAAAGGAGTATGAAAAAAAGGCTCTTAACAGGCTGTTTTTTGTCCATATTGAGCAAGAAGAATATCAGGAAGCGTATCATCTCTATGAAAGGATCAAAACGGTTTCCCATTCCCGTGAAATCGATCTGGCCTATGCCAAATTGCTTTTTCTCCTTGATTATTCTGATGAATTGGAAGAGATGGCCGAGGAATTTGGGACTGATGACGATTTCGGGCGTGAGATTGCATTATATTCAGCTCTTGCTTTGGGTCGGAAGCCTCAGGTGGAGTCGCTTTTCGGGCAATTTGAAGAAAGAGCACGGTCTCATTCTTTAGCGCGTCTTTTTTTCCTTATGACGAGCGACCCGTCATTTCTCCCCTATTTAAGCGAAGAGATGCATCAGCGTTACAATGCGTTTGTTGCTTTGCTGGACAGAAACCTTCCTGAAGCGGAGTTCAATAAGTATTTGGGAGAATTGGATCAATTGGATATAACAGAGAGGGGTTATTTACTCAAAGGGTTGTTTCGCTCGTTTATCAGGCAGAGACGTCTTTATGAAGGAAAATTAACCCTGTTAAAACTTGATGCTCTTTCATCACAAAAAACATCACAAAGCGCAGATAATGCTCTGGTGATGGTGAGAAACACCCGTGTCTCTTATAAGGATCTGCCGCCGGATTGGAAAGGGTTTTTGACAGACGGGAAGAATCACTATCTTTATACGGACACGTTTGATATCTATCAACTGTCTAAAGATGTTTGGGAAAAGGTTAATGCCGCTATGCCTCCTGAGGGAATCGAAGATTATCCCCTGACCCGCTGGGACAGTATCAATAAGAGATGGCTTTTTATAAACGGTGAAAAGAAGGAGTGGTTTACACTCAACAGCAGAGATTTTTCCTGGGATTCCATTCTTTTGGAAGGGGACTCTCTTCCACGGCTGATCCCTGAGCGTCTCTTTATGCATAACAGAAAGCTGTATTATTTTTCCGGTGTCGAGACTGTTTTTGTGGCTGAAATGCGGCAAAAGGATAAAATATTAGTTGATTCTATCGACATTAAAGGGTGGCTCCCCCAGATCAGCGGGTATGCTGTCTTGGATTTTTCCCGCTATAATCATATTGCTTTATTGGGGGGAAAAGACGGAAATATCAACAATTTTATGGGGTACACCCTGGATCTTTCCGATCCCAATCCTGTCTGGAAAGAGCAATATATCGCTTCAAAAAATGTTTTAGCCGATTATGTGATTACTTCCTTAAATGTCGGCCAGCATACATTGCTCTATCTCTGGGATCCCTATGATGAATATGAAAAACCGGCTAAAGCCCTTCTGGCTGATTTTCAGCCTGCCACAGAGCAGATCACCCTTTTGAATATTTCGAAGATGCCTGAAGTGATCGAGGATTTTTTTGAGTTTGATAAGGCAGGAGAAGACGGGAGAAATGTAGTCATTACCTACCGGAATCCTGATACCACATTTAATTCGCTCATTATCTATACCATCGGCGTAAATATAAGGTTTCACACTGAACAGGACGATATCCGTATGGGATCGAATGAAACATTCGCCGTGGGGGGGACTCCTTCCAAAACAAAAGAACCCATGGATTTTTTGTTAAAAAAAGTCGACGAAGGAGTCTCAACTGAAAAGATGATCCCGGTGATCAATTCCCTTATTCAGATTTTTGCGTCCTCCGAGACGGACTGGGAGAAGGCGGGGCTGCTTTATCTGGAGGGAGGTTTTTATCCGGAGGCGGTTTTCGCTTATCGTGAGGCATTGGAAAAATCCCCGGATAATGCCCGTCTGCTTTATGCGCTATCATATATTTATTACAGATATCTGGAGGATGAAGCTTTGGCCCGTTCCTTTATCGAACGGATAGACCCTGACTCTGCAGAAGAGCCCCATCTGAGAGATCATATTCGTACTTTGAGGGATCTTCTTCTGAGTGAAAAATAGCAAAAATCACACTTCTTTAAGCTTATCGATTTCCCGGCTCAGGGCTTTATTGAAATCCTTTTGCAGATATTTATGGGTAAAAGTAATGGCATTCTTGATGGCTTTTTGATTTGAGCTCCCGTGACAGACCATAATCGGTTTTCGAATGCCGAGTAAGGGGGCCGTCCCGTATTCAGCGTAGTCCATTTTCTTCATCAGTTTTTTTAAAGTCGGGATAAGAAAGAGAATGCCGATTTTTGCCAAAAGGGAGCGGGAGATCTCCTGTTTGAACACTCTGTAAAGGAATTTAAAAAGGCTTTCTACCGTTTTCAAAACAATGTTTCCGGTAAAGCCGTCACAGACCACGATGTCAACTTCTCCCGTCAGAATATCCCGGCCTTCGACATTGCCCACAAAATTGAGAAAAGAGGCTTTTTTGATCAGGGTATGGGCTTTCTTTGTGAGTTCATTGCCTTTTTCGGGTTCTTCCCCGTTGCTGAGAAGGCCGATTTTCGGGGTTTTCCTGTCCAGGACAAGTTTAGCATAAATATCCCCCATAACGGCGAATTGGGCAAGTTGCGCGGCCTTACAATCGGCATTAGCTCCGGAATCCACTAACAGGGTCTCTCCGTAAAGTGTCGGAATGGTCGTTGCAATGGTGGGCCGTTGAATACCGGGTATTCGGCCGATCAGCATCAGAGAATGGGCCATCACGGCTCCGGTATTTCCTGCGCTGATGAAGGCATCGCCTTTTCCGGATTTGAGAAGGGTCAGGCCGACGGCCATGGATGATTCTTTTTTTTCTTTCAAAGCTTTGACGGGAGACTCTGACATTTGAACATCCTGTTCTGCGTGAATGATCTGCAGCCGTTTACGGTCAAAAGGAAATCCTTCTAATTTAGAGCGGATCTTTTTCTCGTTACCGACCAGAAGAATCGTGATGTCTTTTATTTCTTTAAGTGCGGATAAAGCACCTAATATTTCGGAGTTAGGGCGGGAATCGCTGCCCATGGCATCTAAAATAATCGTTTTCATAAAACCACCTCTTTTTTATTATAAAGAGAAGGAGCTCCGGGGTCAACGGTAAAGAAAAAGAGCTTTGTCTTACGGGAACAGAAATAATATGCTATTGTTTTAAAGAGCAAAGGAGGAAAAATGAAAAGACAATTCCTGTTTTTTATGTTGTTTATGGTTCTATTATTTCCTGTTTACGGAGAAAATTCAGACATTGATCAGCCCGATGAAATGTCTATGATCAAAGAGATCTATGAAACGGAATCTCCGGAGATCCGTCGGGAACTGATCGAAGGCTATTTCAAAAGAGATGATATTTCCCGCCAAGGTGTTCTGTATGTTTACCGCATCTCCATGGCGACCCTGCATGAGTTGGAAGATTATGATGCAGTGGAAAGGATGCTGCCTGATTATTTTCTGGCTCTGGAAGAAAGAGATCCTATTGACAAAGCTCAGGCCGCCAATGAAGCCGCCTATATTTTGGCTGAAAGTTTAAAATATACTAAAGAGGCTATCTCCTGGGGAGAAAAGGCCCTGGAATATTTTCTTTCTGTCAAAGGAGCGCCTCGGGGTGTGGATCCCGGACAATGGGAAGATATTAAAATAGAATTTGAAGCCGGTATACGGGATACGATCGGATATGCGTATTATCGGGATATGAATGATGAAAAAGCTCTTCCCTGGCTGGAACAGGCGGTCTCTTTGAACCCCGCCGACGCAAATATCCGCTATCATCACGGACTTGTCCTGGAAAGGCTCGGACGTACGCAGGAGGCCTGGGAGTCCTTTTTGTATGCCCGTTATTACGCTTTTTTTGAAAGTTCTGATATCGAAAGGGCCCTTTCGCGTCTTGAGGGAAAACAAGCCGGGGATTGGCAGTCTGTAGCCGTAAAAAATAAGATCAAAGCGGAAGCTGAGCAGGTTATGAGGAAAGAAGCCCTGCAGGGGGAGATAAAAAGGCAGCCGGCTCCGAAATTTGAATTGACGGACCTTGACGGGAATACGGTTGCGGTATCCGATTATTGTGGGAGAGTCTGTTTAATCGATTTTTGGGCCACTTGGTGCGGACCATGTCAACAGGAGATGCCCATTCTGCAATCCTTTTATGAAGCGTTTCATTCAAAAGGGGTAGAGATTTTGGCTGTATCAGTGGATGGCCCGGACACTTGGGAGAAGGTTCCCGGTTTTATCAGGGATAAAAAGATCTCTTTCCCTGTTTTTTTAGATCAGGCCGGGACTGCTGCTGCTTACGGGGTGCAAACCATTCCCGCCCTTTTTGTCCTGGACCGTAAAGGCAATATCCGATTTGTTCATAATGGATTCGAACCCGGGCTGTATAAGAAGCTTTACTTTCAGGCCCAGTATTTATTGAATGAAGAATAAGCGGAGGTGATCAAGTTGTTTAGACGTTTTCTTTTCTTCATAGCACTGCTTTTTCTTTTGCAAAAAGGAGGAATAGCGGAGGGGTACTTGCAGCCGCCTGAAGATATCATCAGAGTTTTTGATGCCTATCCTGCGGATTATATGATCTTTGAGACAGGGAAGGACATCGCTTTGGAGTACCGGATCAGGCCTTACCCGGCTCTTAAAGATGTCATCGAAGAGACACTCCCGCTGGCCGGGGTGCGTATTTCTCCGGTTTTGAACGGCCGACGGGATTTGAATCCCATTGTCAGGTATTCCATTTACCGGTATGGGGACCATACGTCGGTGACACCTGCTTTTCCGAAAGGGGGAACTGTCCGAAAACTAAGCTTACATCCGGACGGGACGTTTTTGGCTGTCTTGGTACAGACAGATGAAGACGTAGAGGTTATGCTGACGGATACCAAGTCAGGGAAAACTTATCCGCTGAAAGGAATCAAAGTCAATACAGTCTTTGGGGATGATGCTGTTCAATGGTCCGGCGGGGGGAAGCTCCTTATCAGAGCGATTCCCCGCAAACGTCCCGCTCTTCCTACTCCTTCGCCGATACCGGACAGTCCGGTTATTCAGGAAGCAAAAGGGGAGAGAAGTGTTGTCAGGACATACCAAAATTTATTGAAAAACCCCTTCGATGAAAAACAATTTGATTATTATTTCACTTCTGAACTCGTGCTTGCGGATCCGGTGACCAAATGCATTAAAAAAACAGGAATAAACGGAATCATCGATGATGCGGCACTTTCGCCAGACGGGAAATATCTTTTCTATTCAGAGATCGTCAGCCCCTACTCCTATAAAGTTCCCTGGTACTATTTTCCCCGTCATTTCAAAGTCTTTGAAATGGCGTCCGGGAAGACAAGGCTCCTTCATAAACGTCCGCTACAGGAGAACATTCCCATGGGAGGGACTTATGAGGGTCCCCGCAGCTATCATTGGAAACCGACTTCTCCGCATACTCTTGTTTGGGTTGAAGCCTTGGATGGCGGAGACCCTGAGAGAGAAGCCGCCTTTCGGGATCAGGTTCTTATGGCAGAGTCTCCTATGAAGGAGGCTCCAATTCTCCTGACACAAATTCGGGAACGCTTTTCCGGGATAACATGGGGTGAAGAGGACCCTGAGTATGTGGTCTATGAGTTTAACAGGAAAAAACTGTGGTTCAGTGCAGCCTATGTTCACAGGGAGCGGCAGATCGAAAAAGTGATTATCGACCAGAGCATCAGAGATATCTATAACAGTTTAGGAGATCTTGTTACTGTTCGCCGGGGTGGCGGGAATGTTTTTGTCAAGAACGAAGGAGCTCTTTTTTTTATCAACACAAAAGGAGCGACCCCTGAAGGAAATCGCCCCTTTGTGGCCCGGTATGATCTGGAAAGCGGAGAGAAAGAGTATCTTTACCGCTCCCGTGAAGGGTATCATGAAACACCTCTGGCGCTTCTGGGAAAAGACTTTGATACCATTGTGATCGCATCTGAAACATCTGATAAACCGCGTAATTACTATCTTTTTCACACAGACAGCGGTACAATGGAACCGTTGTCCGATTATCCGGATCCTTATGAAGGACTGATTTCTTTGAAAAAAGAGCCCGTCCGCTATGAGCGTAAGGACGGAATCGATCTTTCCGGAACTCTTTATTTGCCTCCGGGCTATCAGGGGGACAAGCCGTTGCCCTTGTTTATCTGGGCTTATCCCGAAGAATACAGAGATTCTTCGACGGCCGGACAGGCGGATTATTCGCCTCACCGGTTTACCCGGATATGGGGGGATTCTCCCCTATATTTAGCCATGGCCGGATATGCGGTTTTGTATGATGCTTCTATTCCTATTGTGGGTGATGCGAAAACGGTCAATGATACTTTTATTGAACAGACGGTGGACAGTGTGCGCGCTGCAGTCGATTATCTCGCCGAGAGAGGGATTGCCGATCCTGAAAGAGTGGCTATCGGAGGACATAGTTATGGCGCTTTTATGACAGCGAATGTCCTGGCTCACAGCGATATTTGCCGGGCGGGGATCGCCCGCAGCGGAGCCTATAATCGCACATTGACTCCTTTCGGTTTTCAGAGCGAGGAGAGGACTTTATGGGAGGCCGCTGATTTTTATTTCAGAGTCTCTCCCTTTATGTACGCGCATCAGATACAGGAGCCTCTGTTATTGATCCACGGAGAGCTGGATCCGAACTCGGGAACTTTCCCGCTTCAATCAGAACGTATGTTCGATGCCGTCAAAGGGAACGGCGGAGTGGCGCGTTTCGTCCTTCTGCCGGGCGAAGGACACGGCTATTCAGCACGGGAATCTAAATTGCATGTACTGGCCGAAATGATCCTTTGGCTCAATAATCATCTTTAAATGGGCAGGGGCGGTATCGCCGCCCCTTTATCTGCCGATTCTATCAGCGGGCCGGTAATTAAAGTAGGCGTTCCGAAGAGACCGGACTTCATCCGGAGGAAGCGGAAGGATCTCTTTTTGGACAGGAAGAAGGGAAAGGTAGATTTGAGCGCTTTTTTCTGCGATGAAGCAATTTGTCAAGGCCTCCCGCAAAGAGCGTCCCCCTCCGATATATCCGTGATGAGCCAGCAGGCATCCGGAAACATTTTTAAAGAGGCCTGCGGCTTGTTCTGCCAATTGAACGCTTCCGGGAGAAGCGTAAGGAGCCGTCTGGATCTCCCCGCCGATGATCATCGCCTGATCTTCTGTCAGAACCGGGACGGACACCCCTAAAACAGAGATAGCCGAAAGGGCCGGGGAATGGATATGAACCAAAGCGCTTGTCAGGGAGGATTCATCATAGATCTTCAAATGCAAGGGAAGCTCTGAAGAAGGCGGCAGTCCGGAAAGAAGATTCCCTGTCTTTCGTTGGATAAGACTGATATCCCGCGGGCGAAGACGGGTGTAGTCGACTCCCGACGGGGTAATGAGCAGACGCCCTTTCGGAAGGAGGGCGCTGATATTTCCCCAGGTCCCACGGACAAATCCCTGATGAAATATTTCTAACGCAGCTTGGATCAAAGCCTTTTTTTCTTTCACATCGTGTTTCAAAAAAGATCCTCTCTGAATTGATTGCGCACAGTAAAATGGTCCTCTTTTATGTTGTATTGTCCCAGCCAGAGAATTTTTTCATGGTCAGGGTTCCATTGATAAACTGTCTTCGTCGAGAGCGTCAGGGGAGAGAAAGAGGTGTCACCCAAAAGAAATTCCACAATTGTCTCGGGAAGCCATTCGTCTCCTGAGGAGAAATTGCTACGAGAAAGCCGGATTCGGATTGTGATGGGACCCAGAGGGATCTCTTCATCCAAAAGCAGTCCGGATAATGTATCTCCTATCCGGTAGCCGTCGATGATCGTCGCTTTATATCCGCCTTTAACGGAAAATATTTTAAGCTGAAACTCAAAAAATTCCTGAAAAAAGCTGTAATCGGTAAAATCCTGGATCGAATGAGCATAGATGTATAATTTGCCTTCATGCCCATCGGGTCCCGTGAAAGTAATTCTGGAATGGCCTGTCGCTCCGTTGAATCCTTTTTCCCAGTCGGTATGAGAAAAAAAGAATTTTTCGATGATATGGCCGGTTTGAAGAAGGCGGTCTTCGCGCTTAAGGGACTTTTTAAAACGCTGTTCAAGCCTCGGGCGCGCCAGAAGAAGGGCTAAAAAAATGATACAGAAAAAGCCGACAAGGCTGATAAGATGCTGTTTAAAACGCTTCATTCTTCACGTCTGCTTTTTGAATGAGGATACGCTGTCCCCGGCGACGGAGGCGGTCATCTAAAATGAGGCGAACAGCTTCGGGATAGGCCTGACATTCCAGTTCGAATACTTTTTTGGAGATCGACTCCGGGGTATCGTCATCCTCCACAGGACACCATTTCTGGAGGATGATCGGCCCGTGATCATAAAGACGGTCGACAAAATGAACGGTGCATCCGGTGACTTTGACTCCTTTTTCATAAACAGCATTGTGAACATTCATCCCGTAATACCCTTTCCCGGAAAAGGCGGGGATCAAAGCGGGGTGAATATTGATGATACGGCTTTCGTATTCTTCAGGATAATGCCAAAAAGAAAGAAAGCCCGCTAAAAGAATGAGATCCGGTTGATGGTCCCGGATAATCGTGTTGATATCAGCAGAGAAGGACTCGTCTGTTTCATAAGAGGAACGGGGAACGATATAAGCCGGCAGTCCGTGTTCCACGGCGACGCTGACTCCCCGGGCCTTTTTCCGGGATGAAATCACCGGGCCGAGGGATATTTCCTGTCCAAAGGCGGCAATAAGGTTTTCAAGAGTTCTCCCGCTTCCGGATAATAAGACTGCGACTTTTTTTTTCATATTACCCCCGACGGCATTATAACATGGGATAGTTGTACGGCAATCATTTTCCGGAGGGGGAGACCCCCTCCGGAAAAAGGGTTTAATTCAATTTTTCTTTAAGAGATTTTCCTGCTTTGAAAGCAGGGACTTTGCGGGCCGGGACCTGGATCGTTGCTTTGGTCTGTGGATTCCGGGCCGTCCGGGCAGCTCTGTGGGAGACCTTAAAGGTGCCGAAATTCAAGAAACTGATCTTATCATCTTTTTTCAACACATCAGAGATCTCATCAAAAACACCATTGACGATCTCTCCGGCTTTCTTTTTGGACAGTCCGTGCTTCTCCGCAAGTTTTGCGATAAACTCATCTTTTTTCATAACCAAACTCCTTTCATTGAATAAGAACTTAAATCATATGATAGCAAGGGTTCGCCTCTTAATCAAGGGGAATTACACATAACAGCCAAAAGGAATGATCAGAGCCGGGAAAGGAAGAGTTTGCATTTCCGGCACTTTTCCATTATCATGTGGGATGGGAGGTAGGTTATGCAGGAAATGATCAATAAACTTACGATGCAGCTAAGCCGCCTCCGGGATTCTATTTTGAGCGACGCGATAATGTTCAATCAGACCGCTTATGAAGCCCGGGGCAGGCAGCAGGAGCTTGAGTTCATTACTCATAAGCTTGAGGAATTGGGAGTCGATGATTATGAGGTCGATGATACGGGAAACATATCGGTTCATCTCAATGCCTCTCGGGATATTATTGAAAAAAGCCTTTTGCTTTTTGTCCAGCTTCACAGAAATAAATTCTCCATTGCTGACCGTTTTATTGAACTGTCATCCCAAAAGGCATACGGAGCCGGTATTGCTGAAAGCGCTTTGGCTTCGGCTGTTTTATTGAATCTGCTTCATCTTCTGAAAAAGGAGAATGTTTCTTTGGGAATGAACATTCTCTTTCTCTTTTCTCCTCCGCCTGAGCTGGAAGGCCGTTTTCTGGCATTGGAAAGTTTCGTTGAAAAACACAGGCATCATATCGCAGCTGCTCTTGAGATCAACGGCATCTCTCTGGGAGAGATCGGATATCGCTCTGTGGGAGAATACACATTGGATATACGGTCTAAGACACCGCTTATGGAATGGAGCGACCCCATTAAACAAGTCGACGCCGTTTCGGCTATGGATGTCCTGACTGAATTGGCCTCCCGCTTGAAAAGTATCGGTTGGCCCGGGAAATCCGGTGTATTTATTAACATTTCCAATTTGACCAGTAATATGAAGCTGCATAAAATCCCCAATAAGGCCATGATGCGGCTGGATATTATGGCTCATGATAACCGAAACCTGGAATTTGCGAAAAATGTCGTGGATGCCACTGTGGCCAAACTGTCAAAAGAATTGAGGACCGATATCGAAGTGAAAGATGTGGTCCATATTCCGTCCAATACCATGATGGAAAACCATCCGTTTCTTCAGAAGGCCATCGGGATACAGAAAGCCAATAATGTCAAAACAAAATTGGGGCTTATCAATGATGAGGCAACAATTATGCTTTCACGGGGAATACCCGCGCTCTCTTTGGGGATGACAAAGGGAGAAGTAGCTTTGGAAGAGGAATATATCGAAATAAAACCCTTAGTGACAGGATTAAAGGTCCTTCTTTCAGTCATCACAGTGACCGAAAACTGTTTGACAGGACAGAAGGGAGGCGAAGACGGGTGAAAGATCATATCCTGAACAATACCTTTCATCATTCCGATTTTCAGGACATCAAAAAACTGGTGGAGTTAAAAGAGGCTCAAGGCTTGAAGATCTCTTTGGCTTTTCCCACTCTTAATGAAGAAAGGACGATCGGCAAGGAGATCCTCATTATTAAGAATGAACTAATCAACAGACATCCGCTTTTAGATGAGATCGCCGTCATCGATTCTGATTCCACAGACCGGACACGCGAAATAGCCGCTGAGTTCGGAGCCAACGTCTATATCGCATCACAGATCCTTCCTCAATACGGCCGATTCCGCGGAAAAGGTGAAAATCTCTGGAAAAGCCTTTATGTCCTCAAAGGGGATATCATTGTATGGATCGATGCTGATATCAATAATATTCACCCGAAATTCGTCTACGGGCTTTTGGGGGCATTGCTCAACCATCATCAGCTGGAGTATGTGAAGGCCTTTTATGAGCGGCCTATTTCGGGGGAAAAGGAGCTGCGCCGCTCAGGAGGGGGACGCGTGACAGAGATCTTCACCCGGCCTGTCTTTTCGACGTTTTTCCCGGAACTGGCTTCCTTGATCCAGCCTCTGAGCGGAGAGTATGCCGGCCGTCGGGAATTACTGGAGCAGCTCTCTTTCTCTGTGGGATACGGGGTGGAGATCGGCCATCTTCTTGATATCTATAAAATGAGAGGAACGTCGGTACTGGGACAGGTCGACCTGGATATGCGCATACATCGCAATCAGGACCTCCGGGCGTTAAGCCGGATGTCATTTGCCCTTTTGAATACTGTTTTAACCCGGTTGGAGCAATATCAAAAGCTCTCCCTTTTGGAAGAGGCCAATACCGAGCATATTGCGCTGAATGTTGAAAACAACCGGCATGTTGCGGAGAAGACAGCGATGACTCCTTTAGAACGTCCCCCGATGATTACCATAAAAGAGTATCGTGAGCAGTTTAAAAAAGATCAATAAGATGGGTTTGCGGCGTATTGTCATCGGTCATTATCATTATCTTCCCGGAGGCGTGACATCGGTTGTCCGCAATATGATCAATTCCCTGGGAAACCGGTATGAGTTTATACTCTGCTGTGACAGATCCATGGGTGTGACCGGCCTGGGAACTCTTGCTGAAAAAAAGAATGTCCGCTTTTGTGATATCCCGGAGATAGGATATCGCGATCCGGCATATTACAGCTCTGCCCTTTTTGAGAAAGAAAAAGCGGCTCTGCGAAAAGTATTCGGTAAACTGGATAAAAAGAATACCCTTTTCTGGATGCATAACCATCATTTGGGGAAAAACCCCGCCCTGACAGCGGCGGTAGAAGAATTCAGCCGGGAGGGGGAGTCTCCTTTGCTTCTGCAGATCCATGATTTCCCGGAATGCGGGAGATGGAGCAATTATCAATTTTTGAAGCAATATGCCCCTGCGTGGTATCCGATCTCTCCCCGGGTGTTTTACGCGGCTATCAACAAGAGAGACCACGCTTTTTTAAAAGAAGCCGGTGTTCCGGATGAGCGCCTTTTTTACCTTCCTAACAGTGTTACTTCTTCCGGGCCGATGATGGGAGAAAACAAACAAAAAGCGCGGGAAAAAGTCCGAAAATTTGTTTTGAGTGCCGGTTTCCGTTATGACGACAAGGCTCCGCTGTTGGTTTATCCTGTGAGAACCATACGTCGGAAAAATGTATTGGAAGCCTTTCTGCTCTCCTTTATCGGGCAATGTAACCTTATTGTGACTCTCCCGGCGAATTCGGAGCCGGAGCGTCCGTACGAAAGAGTTGTGGCTGCCGTAGCCCGGGAGCCTTTTTTCCGGGGAGGCTGGGCTCTCTCCCGGGCTTTCCCGGAATCCTTCCCCTGGGTCTTATCAGGGGCTGACTTGACTCTGTCCACATCTGTTATGGAAGGCTTCGGACTCTTTTTTTTGGAAGCCAAACAGAGAGGAAGTAATTTTTGGGCCCGGGCCCTGAGTGTTATGGATGATTTCCCCCAATTAACCCGGGAATCCCTTTATGAAACAGTGCCGGTCCCGGCCCGGCTGATCGATCGGCCGGCTCTGCTGCAGGCTTATGAAGCGGCTCTTTACGCCCTTCCCCTTCCGCATCAAAAACGTCGGCATGCCGCTGAAAAGATGATCCCTCTTTTGGAAAAAGATAATGTGGATTTTTCCTGCCTTGACGTTTTGCAGCAGCAGGCTATTCTTAAAGAGAGGGAAAAGCGTGAACTGATGAGAGAATCTCTCGGGGGCTTGAAGGACCGAATGCTATTATTTGCCGGAGATTTCCGCGGACAGGGAATCGATTTGCAGTCCTTTTCTCAAGAGGCTTATGCCGGCCGGCTGGGCAATGTCTTGCAATCTATGTTCACTGTGACAGGCGAAACGAACTCTTTTTCCGTCGATTCGGAATTGATTTTGGACCGCTTTTTAATCCCGGAGAACATGAAATTACTGCTCAGCTATAAAGGAGAAGAAGAATGAAAAAGAGAATGGGTTTTGTCGGTACCCGGTTTTCGGGCCTGGACGGCGTATCTTTAGAGGCCGTCAAATGGGCTCATGTCTTAGAAGAGATGGGAAATGAAATATTCTGGTTCGGAGGCGAATTGGATAAAGACCTCGACAAAAGCATGCTTTGCCCCGAAGCCCATTTCCAATCGCTGGATATTGATGAGATCAAGAGTTCGATCTCAAGAACTTATAAAAGAAGCCCTCATATTACAGCTATGATCCATGAAGTAAAAGACACTATTAAAAAACGGCTTTATGAGTTTATCGAGAAGTATAGCTTAGAAATGCTGATTGCAGAAAATTGCCTGAGTATCCCGATGAACATTCCCCTGGGTGTTGCGATTACGGAGATCATCGCTGAGACAGCGATCCCCGTGATTGCCCATCACCATGATTTTTCCTGGGAAAGAGACCGTTATCTTCATAATGCTGCCGGTGATTATCTTTCTATGGCATTCCCTCCGAGTCTTCCCTCTGTGAAACATGTTGTGATCAACACAATCGCTCAAACAGAGCTGGCGGCTCGGAAAGGGCTCTCGTCCATCGTTATTCCCAATGTCCTTGATTTTTCCAGGGGAATGCCTTCGAACGGGGCAGGAAGAGAGGCTTTTTTAGAAGATTTCGGGTTCAGTGAGGATGATATCATTTTTCTTCAGCCAACGCGTATTGTTGCCCGAAAAGGCATTGAACATGCCGTTGAACTGGTCAGGAGGCTGCAAGACCCCCGTATTAAGCTTGTTATTACTCATTCTTCATCAGACGAAGGCCTGGAGTATTATAATCGTATTATCAACTTTGCTAAGAATCAGGGTATTGACATCTATTTTATCAACAATAAATTGCATGACCCGAACCAATACCGGCAGGGATGGGAGCGGATCTACACGATCTGGGATGTCTATCCTTATGTGGATTTTGTCACCTACCCGTCCTCTTTTGAGGGATTCGGGAACGCGTTTTTAGAAGCTATTTATTTTAAGAAGCCCATTTTAGTTAACCGCTACTCTATTTTTATTGCGGATATCGAGCCGAAAGGCTTCAGAACTGTCTCAATGGACGGTTTCATCTCTGATGAGGTGGTGGAACACGTGAAAAAAGTGATGAACGATGAAGAATACAGGGTGATGATGTCGGATGTGAACTTCCGGCTGGGGAAAGCGCATTTTTCTTTTGACATCTTGCGCCGGGATTTAAAATCACTGCTGGCGTCTTTTTTTGGAGTAAACGGTGTATAAAGCACTTATTTGGGATATTTACGGGACGCTTCTCCTTTCTCCTGAAGGGGCGATTCCCCCGGAGGCCGATAAAAACCGTATTTTGACCCGCGGCTTTGAAGCCTGGGCCGGGTTTATTTCATTTCACCCGTCTCCTGACGAGGATATTCGACATTATTTTGAGCTTATTCAAGAGCAGCATGAAAGAAAACGCCGCCATCAGGGAATGGTTTTCCCTGAGATCGATATCCTCCTCCTTTGGCAGGATTTTTTTCAACGGTTTTACGGGATGAATATTGATAAGACCCGCCTTATCCGTGGAGCCCTGCTTTTTGAAAAGGCGGTCAATCCGGTGGTGCCTGTGACGGGTATGGCGGCCCTGCTTTCCCGGATTTCCGGAAAGGATATTTATATGGGCCTTGGATCCAACTCACAGTTTTATACCCTTGAATTTCTCAAAGAAGCCTATCCCGGACTTTTTCCTGATGCTTTTATACCCTCTCTTTTCGCCCTTTCTTATGAGATCGGAGCCGGGAAGCCGGATCCTCTTTTCTATCGGACATTGGCAGCCAAGACAGCGGCTCTCGGGCTCTCTCCCTCAGAAGCTCTGTTTATCGGAAATGATGACGTAAACGATGTCAGAAAGCCGGCAGAATACGGGTTTTCATCTCTCCTTTTTACGCCCGGCTCAGAGGGCATGGGGATCAATACCGTCGGCGAATTGGCGGATATTTTATCTCTGTAGAAGAATCCTCCTGTTTTTTTTCTTGAATTTCCCAAAGGTTAGATTATACTCGGCTTGGTTCTGCAGCCCGGGTGGCGGAATTGGTAGACGCGCTAGATTCAGGATCTAGTGGGCAGCTCGCCTGTAGGGGTTCGAATCCCCTCCCGGGCATTCTTATCACTGATTTTTAAGGAGGGTCCTCCATGTTTTCTGCTCAATCAAAAAAGGGTCTTGTCTTCAACGATATTATTTTTATCAATAATGCCCAAGCCAGGGAGCGTGCCGCTCAGCCTGGGGGAGAAAAGGTCATCAACGCTACGATCGGCGCATTGCTGGACGAAAGGGGAAAGCTGGTGACATTTCCGTCTGTCGATGAAATTCATCGGAATCTGGATATTGCGGCCCAATCCTCTTATGCACCGATGGGAGGCTACCCCTCTTTTCTTAAGGCTGCCGAGCATTTCTGTTTTGAGGAGTTTCGCCCCGAAAGGCATATTGAGGGTGTTGTGATGTCCGGAGGATTGGCGGGGATTCATCATGCCCTCGTCAACTATACTGAACCCGGAGACTTTATTCTGACAACAGACTGGCATTGGGGGCCCTATGACGGCATTGCCAAAGAGGCCGGCCGGAAAGTGAAGACATTCCCTCTGTTGTCTCAAGGCGGCCCTGATTGGGAGGTTCTGGAACAGACGATGAAGGAATTGGCGTGTGAGCAGAGCACACTTTTCCTTTTGATCAATACACCGGCTCATAATCCCACAGGGTATTCGATGACACACAAGGAGATGGAGTATCTTATTGATTTATGCAATGAGATCGCCCACCCGGTTATTCTTTTTTTGGATGTTGCCTATATAGAATATGCCCCAAGAGAGAAGAAAAGGCTTTTTTCTTTGCTCAGCCGTTTAAAAACCAACACTCTCGCTCTGGTCGATTACAGCATATCAAAAGGTTTTGCCAAATACGGATTGCGGACAGCCGCTTTATTTGCGATTCATCAGAGCCGGGAACCTTTAGATGAGTTCAGGCATATGATGCTTCTTTCCAACCGGGGGATTCACGGCAGTGTCTCTTCCACCGGGCAGCTTCTTTTAGCGGCTCTTTACGAGGATAAATCGATGATACGAAAATATAGAGAAGAGATCGGAAATTGGCGGAGGGTACTCAAAGAGCGGGGATGTGCCTTTTTTCATGAATTGAAGCCTTCGCTGGCCATGCCCCACGATGACGGGTTTTTCGCGGCGGTTCAGTGTGACGATGCAGCAGGCCATTGTGAAACACTGAAAGAAGAGAATATATTCCTGATTCCTCTCAATAAAGGGCTTCGGGTGGCTTTATGCTCAATGACAGCCGAGCAGGCCCGTACAACAGCCCGGGCCCTTAACCGGTTATCCGAAAAATTTCATTTTGCCTTATGATCTCTGAAAAAGTCATCCGGATCATCCGACAGGCTCCCTCCCTCCCCGGTGTTTATTTATTCAAAGATGAGGAGGGAACGGTTCTTTATGTGGGAAAAGCCAAAAATTTAAACACGCGTTTGCGTTCCTACCTTAATGAAAAAGGGCTGGAATACCGTAAAAGAGTGATGATGCATTATGTCTGTGATGTGGAGTATGTGGTCGTGGCCTCAGAGGCGGATGCTTTTGTCCTGGAGAATAACCTGATCAAAGAGAACCAGCCCCATTACAATGTCGACTTAAAGGACGGAAAGTCCTATCCCTATATCAGAATCAGCCCGGAAAAGTATCCGTCCGTTTTTGTTGCCCGGACAGTAAAAGACGATGGAGCCCGTTATTTTGGCCCGTTTACCTCGATTACATCCGTCAAATCTCTTCTGTCACGGGTGAGGTCTGTCTTTCCGTACCGCCATTGCCGAAGAATGCCGAAACGTGTCTGCCTGCAGTATCATTTGGGGCGTTGCCCGGGGCCTTGTGAAGATAAAATTTCCCCGGAAGAGTATAAAATGAATGTGGCTGCAATCAGGGATCTTCTCAGAGGACGGGGAAAAGAATTGTTTCAGCGTATTGAAAAAGAGATGCGCCAACGTGCTTTGAAGTTAGAATTTGAAAAGGCTGCTCAATGCCGTGAGCAGCTTTTAGGGCTGAAACAGATTCTTTTTATGCCCGATATGGAGTCTGCGGAAGGGAAGAGCCATGATGCTGTAGCCCTTGCTTCCGTGGGAAGTCTCTATGCAGTCTATCTTCTTTCTATGCGGGAGGGAAAGGTCGTAGAGCAGTCCGGGGATCTTTTTGAAAGCAATCAACTCCCGGGACAGGTTTTGAAGGCCTTTCTTCAGTTGCACTATGAATCTCAGCCCACTGTTCCCTCTCTTGTATTAGTCAATCGCAGCCTTGATGACGAAAAGGAACTGGAGCGTTTTTTCCAAAACAAAGAAGGACATCGGATTCAAATCCGTAAGCCGCAAAAGGAAGAGGAATCCCGCATGGTCTCCCGATGTGAAGAAAATGCACAGTTTCTTTTACGGAAACACTTTCTTGCCGATCCCGGCCTTTATTTTGACGATTTGGAATATCTTATTGAAAAAGCCCCGCTGAATTGTTTAGATGCATTTGATATTTCTAATTACGGAGGAGAGCAATTTACCGGCGGTTGTATACGCCTGAGCCGCCGGGGATTTGAAAAAGGGCTTTACCGCTCTTTTTCCCTGGAGGGGCAGCACCCTGACGATTTTCGAATGATCGGCGAGATTGTGGAACGCCGTTATCGGAAAGGGGAGTATCCTGACCTTGTCTTGATAGACGGTGGTACAGGCCAGGTGCATGCTGCCATCGAAGCATTGAGCCGGCTCGGGCTTCATATCCCTGTTTTGGGGCTGGCCAAAGCCGAAGAGAGCGTGATCGGGGAATCCGGGGAATGCCTTGATATACGGGGGCATATGCGTGCCCGGCTTTTATTGATGAAGGCCCGCGATGAAGTACACCGGTTCACCATCGGTTATAACCGGAGAAAAAAGAGGAAGAAAAATCTGCAGAACCCTCTTGAGGAGATCCCGGGGCTCGGGAAAAAAAAGGCGGATCTTATCATGAGTTTTTTTGGAAATATGGAGGGGGTGCGCCGTGCCGGAGAGGATACTTTGACAAAAGTTCCGGGAGTCGGCCCTTTGACAGCCCGCAAAATAAAAAAATATCTAAAAACCCTTTGAAAACAGACAGTTATCCGCTATAATACTATCGTGAACCCAAGCACGAAAGGAGGACTAATGGAAAAGCAGATCCCCAGGCCGACATTGGAAAGATTTCCGAAATACTATCAGGTGGCCAGTTCCTTTTTAAATAAATATAATGAGCTTTATATCTCTTCCGTCTATTTGTCCGAATGCCTTAGCATGGATGATTCCCAGGTGCGACGTGATATGATGTACCTTGACATCGGCGGCAAACCTCGGGTAGGGTATAATGCAGGAGAGCTGCGCAACACTTTGGCCCATTATTTGGGTTATTTTAACCTCAATGAGGCTTTGTTGGTGGGAACAGGGCATCTGGGAAAGGCTATTGCCGCTTACAAAGGCTTTGAGGATTACGGACTGAGGATCATCGGGCTGTTTGACGTCAGTGAAGAGGAGATCGGAAAGAAAATCGGGAAAGTCACTGTTCAGCCTTTGTCAAAAATGAAATCCTTTGTTCCTAAACACAACATCCGTATTGGCATTATCACGACTCCTGAATCCTCGGCTCAAAGTGTTGTCGATATGATGATTGCAGCGGGTATCAAAGCTGTGTGGAATTTTGCGCCGCTGCGGCTTCTTGTTCCCGAAGATATTTTTGTCCAGGATGAAAACCTGGCAGAAAGTTTTTCATTTATTTCTCATTTTATGAAACAGTTTGAAAAGAAAAAAACAAACAAAGTCATTATTAAGAAGATTCAATAGTCATCGTTGTAATAGACTTCTTCCAACACCAATCCTTCCGGGGCCAGTGTCTTTCCGATCAGTTTTCTGTCTCCCGTTTTAAAGGCTTTAAGAATCTCCTCTTCATTGATTTTCCCCTGCCCTAAACCAAGCAATGTGCCCATTACAATACGTATCATATTATAAAGGAAGCGGTTCCCTTTAATATGAAAAATGTAGGTTCCCGGGGTGTGTTCCATAAAAAAAGAACGGATATGGCATACCGGGGATTTTTCAGGATCCCGGCTGGCCATGTTACGGAAAGCAGAGAAATCTTTTTCTCCTGTAAAAAGGGAGAGGGCTTTCTCCATTCGGATAATGTCGACGGGAGCGTCAAGGGTGTAAGCATAACGGTTTTTCAATGGATTGTCAGGATAAATGAAGGTATAAGAATAATGTTTTCCGAAAGCAGAAAAGATAGGGTGAAAGGAAGGGTCAGCATATTCCATATCAAGGATACGGATATCTGCAGGAAGGGCGGAGTTGACCCCCCGAAGGAGATTGTAAAGCGGTATATTTTTTGAGGTTCTGAACTGTATCATCTGTCCTAAAGCGTGCACCCCTGAATCCGTGCGGCTGGCCCCCTGAACCTTGACCCTCTCCACATCAAAGATCCCGCTTAACGCTTCTTCGATCTTTCCCTGGACAGTGGGGATCCCTTTTTTTTGCAGCTGCCACCCTTTATAGGCTGTTCCGTCATAGGCTGCTTTTGCTTTATATGAATAGAGCGGGTGTTTCCCTTTTTCTCTTCCCTGTGTCATGCGGGTCCCCTACTCTTCGGCAGCTGTGCAGGACTCATCGGAAAAGTTATCAAAATATCCCTGGACAAGGACGATAGGGGTTCCTTTATCTCCACTGCCTGATGTCAGGTCGCAAAGAGAGCCGATAAGGTCTGTCAGTTTTCTTGGTGTTGTCCCTTGGGCAGCCATGTCTCCTCTCAGGTCCGTCTCTTTGTCCCGTATGAAGGAGGCGACGGCCTGATGAAGCTCAGGTCCTTTCAGATGAGAAAAACGATTGTCAGCCAGGTATTTGAGTTTAACTTCATTGGGCTGTCCCTCTAATCCCGAAGTATAACCCGGAGAAACAACCGGATCGGCCAATTCCCAGATTTTGCCTACAGGGTCTTTAAAGGCGCCGTCTCCGTAAACCATCACTTCTACTTTTTTTCCTGTTTTTTGGAAAACAAGATCGCGAATACGGTCAACGACAGCCTGATTGTCTCTGGGGAAAAGTTTGACGGACTCTTCCGTGGCTTTGTTGCTCCCCAAAAGCCCGTACTCTTCATGATAACCGCTTCCCTCGGAAGGGGCCGAAAGGATAGAATCCAGTCCGAAACATTTTCGCGCACCGGCTTCAGTCAACAGTCTTTTGGTTTCACTGCGTGTATGAATATCGCAATAGAGGACATCCGGGGTATAATCAAGAATCGCCCGGCAATCGTTGGCCAGAATAATCTCGGCCTTGCATCCTTCTTTCCGGATCAGTTCTTTATAATAATCAATATAATTTACTCCTGTAAACGTATGTTTTGCAGAGCCGAAAAGGTGTCGGAACTGCTCATCGGTCAAACGCCGGGTTCGGGGGTCGATCTTTTTTTCATCGATCAGCCCGGCATCGATCAAATGGTTGCCGACTTCATCGGCCGGATAACTGAGCATGAGAATGATATGTTTCGTCCCCCGGGCAATGCCTTTGAGGCAGACAGAAAAACGGTTACGGCTGAGAATAGGAAAGACGACGCCCAGGGGGCCTTCGCCGAATTTGCTGCGTATATCGGCTGCAATCTGGTCTGCAGTGGCATAATTCCCTTGAGCCCGTGCTACCACGGCTTCTGTCACTGCGATGACATCGCTGTCCCGCAGGGGAAAATGATCCTGCTTTGCCGCAGCCAGGACACATTCTGTGACGATTCTTTCTATAGGGTCGCCCTGTCGGATAATCGGGGCACGAATCCCCCTTACAACTGTTCCGGTTAATCGTTTCATCTCTCAGCCTCCTTGCAACCCCCTTAATATAGGGTAAAGATGTCCCGGAATCAAAGGTTTTCTCTTTTGGAAAGACACTGTTTTTTTCACGGCAGCGGTGTGATCTGAAAAGGACCTTTACAAAAAAACAGCTTTTGGGTAGAATCAATAAAATGGGCAAAAAGGAGGTTTTATGAAAAAAATGATGATCATGGGGCTTTTGCTTACGGATCGGGTCACGGAAGCGAACAAAGTGCAGTCTGTCCTGACACAATACGGGTGTTCGATCAAGACACGGTTGGGAATGCATGAAGTCTCGGAAGATTTTTGTGACAAAAAAGGGTTTGTCCTTTTAGAGCTTATCGGAGAGAAAAAGGAATGGGATGCCTTAGAAAAAGAACTTCTGAGTATTGACGGGGTTCAGCTCAAGACCATGTTATTTGAGTATTGACAGGAGGGGGCTTTCGCCCCCTTTTTTATCAGCGTCTTCGGGATATCAAAATCAGTCTGAGCAGGTTCATTAAAGCGGCCAAAGTGGCTGCGACATAAGTCAGTGCCGCAGCATCGAGAACCTTTTTTGCTCCTGTGAGCTCATCCTGGGAGAGGTAAGATCTTTTTTTAAGTATGCGCAAGGCCATGTAGGAGGCATCAAATTCAACCGGCAGGGTGACAACAGTGAAGAAAACAGCAGCTGAATAGAGGATGATGCCGATATTGACCAGGGCAGGAAAGCTGAAGATAAGTCCGGCCAGGACAAGAGGTATCGAGAGATTGGACCCTATGGAACTGACCGGGACAATAGCGTTTCTGAGTTTCAGAGGAAAATAATCCCGGGCATCCTGGACCGCATGGCCGCATTCATGGGCCGCCACGGCAATGGCGGCGATACTTGTTTGGCCGTAAACAGCTTCAGAAAGGCGCAGCACTTTGTTTTTGGGATCATAATGGTCGGTCAGTGTGCCTCTGACCCGCTCTACGGGGACATCCACTTCTGTCCGCATAAGGATATCCCGGGCGACATCTTCTGCCTTCATGTTTTGGGCAGAGCGGACCCCGGAATAGCGGGAAAAAGCCGACTTGACTTTATACTGGGCATAAAGGGAAAGCAGCATCGCAGGGATGAGCAGAATCATTGTCCAATCATAAAAGTACATGGTATCACTCCTTTGGCGATCCCGGTGGTTCCAAAAGATCCGGAATCCCTTCGTTTTGTAAAATGAGGAGCCCTAAACGTTCGGCGGAAATCCCCTCATTTATTTTATAGGTGAAAAGCGGGCGCCCGTCAACAACAGAGGATTCAAAGTAGTAAAAAGAAATGGCCGAATGAGTTACGGCTTCTTCGGCCAATTCGATCAAATGGGAAGAGAGAACGAAAAGATTCTGCCTCCACTTGGCGAATTTCTTGATGACCAGGCGGGAGGCATCATAGGCGTCCTTGACATTTGTTCCCTTAAAAAGCTCGTCAAAGATAAAAAAGAACTTTTTTTGTGCCTGAAGATATTCCCCTGCTTCTTTTACACGATGCACTTCGCTGAAAAAATAGCTGTATCCTTTCCTGATATTGTCTTCTGTGTTAATGCTGGTGAAGAGGCCGTTAAAAAAATCCATGCGGCATGCGGCGGCAAAAACAGGCAGTCCCGCACGGCCAAGGCAGACAGCGATTCCCATTGCTTTGAGAAAGGTGGTCTTTCCGGCCATGTTCGGGCCTGTGAGAAAAAGAAAATGGCGCTGTGAAATATCGATATTTTGAGAGACGGGGTGGGACAAAAACGGGTGATAAAGCTCTTTGGCCGTGAAAAAGGGAGCGGATGAGTCCTCGACCCGGGGGAAACACATGGGATGGCTCTTCATGGCCTCTGCCACGGAAAAGTAGGCATCAACGCGAGCATAGGCGTCCATAAGCCGCTGAATATGAAATTGCCCTTTGGTGCGTAGCCAACGGTCGGCTTTTAAGATTAAAAAAGGATGTAAAAGAGATATGCGGGATGGAATATGGACCTTGGCGGGAGCAAGTGACGCCGTGATGTCACCGATCAACTCCCTAATCTCATCCGGCAGGGGCTCTTTTTCTGCCAGAGAGACGAATTGGCCCAAGGCTCCGATAAAAGAAAGGGTCAGGTTCAACCCTTCAGCTATAAACTCTAAATTACTGAAAAGTCCAGTGCCTTTATGACGGAAAAAAAGGCGGATCCCCATACCGGCCATGTGGGCAGGGCTGTTATGCCGGATCATGGGAAGTTTGGACCGCAGGTATTGTGTGACAAAAAGAAATTGGTTTTTATGTACGGGAGGAGACTTGTCGGGCCCCAGTTTTAAAAAAAAAGAGAACGCGTCCTGTCTTTTTTTGAGTTGTTCCGGGGTATGGATTTCATTCAGGAAAAAATCCCGCAGACAGGCTCTCCCGCCCTCGGTTTTCGTATAGTCAAAAAGGGAGAAGACACCCGGGCTGCCGTCATAGGATTCGAAGATCTCAAGGTCTTTTAATGTCTGTGCATCGGAAAACACGGAAGCCTCCTTTATCTCCCTCTATTATACAAAGGGGAATCAGGAGGACAAGAGAAAAGGCGCTGTCCCGATGGTGTCTGCTTTTAATTGGGCTTGTATATTTTCGTTCCAAAGCTATAATAAGGCGGGAGGAAATAGGATGTATAAAAAAGCGCTTTTAGCCTTAACGGTTTTGTTGTTATTGTTTTTTTCAGTTAACCTGGTCTTTTCAGCCGGTGATTTCTTTAAAGGGCTGGCGATGATCAATGATGTTCATACGATGATCCGGGAATATTACGTTGATCCCGATGTTCTTCAGAAAAAAGAGTTGTCTTATCAGGCCATCAAAGGAATGCTGGACGCATTAGACCCCCACTCCACTTTTTTTACCCCCGAAGAAAGCCGGGATATGCTCACTGATATTGAAGGTTCTTTTGGCGGGCTGGGCATCCGTATTGATAAAAAAGGGGATAACATTGTTGTTGTCTCGCCCATTGAGGGGACTCCGGCCTACAGACTTGGGCTTTCAGCAGGCGATATTATTGTAGAAGTCGACGGGGAAACGACATCGGGAGAGTCCCTTGAGAAAGTGATATCACG
>DSCS01000015.1 GCA_011048995.1 Bacillota bacterium | reverse complement strand
TATTTGATCTGGCTTAGAGCCCTGCCGGCCGGGCTTGTTCCCTTTGGTCTGTTCATTGCCGCCGTGGAGATCAGCGACCCGGGAATGATCTTTTCGCTGGCCAAAAGCCGTCATGTTTTCGCTTTTCTTCCGCTTTACTTTTTTTTGATGGGGGCCTTGTTTCTTTTACCTGCTGTCAAGGTCGTGTTGACAAAAAAAACGTATGAGGCCAGCAAAGCTCTTTTTTTTCAGGATTCCGTTGTTATTAGTACGGCGGTTCGGGAAAAGAGAAGCAAAGAGGTTCCCCGTCATGTGATCAAAGATGTCGTGTTGAAAAGAGGGCCCGGTCAAAGGATGGCCGGGCTTTGCACGCTGATTCTTAAGGGGCAATCGTTGATCATAAGGATTCCGGATGTGCCGTTTCATACAGGGCTGCTCCCTGCTCTCAGAAAATGGGCCGGAGCCGATGAAGAAAACAGTCTTCCCTGACAGGACTTAAGTTTTCAAATAAATATCAAACCACCGCAGAATATGGTTCAGACGGATGATGCGCCTGTCTGTCCGCCCCCCTCGGGAAAGGCCGTGAGGCTCCTCGGGAAAACGGATCATTTCTGCATCCACCCCATTGTATTTGAGGGCGGTAAAGACCTGCTCCCCCTGTTCGATGTCGCAGCGCAGGTCGTTTTCACTGTGGATGACCAGCGTCGGGGTGGCGGCATTGCCCATAGCGCTCATAGGGGACTGTTTCCAGTAATTATCAAAATCATCCCAGGGCGGAGATCCCCCGAACTCCGTCTGAAAAGACCAGTTCATATCACTGGATCCCCACATGCTCAGCAGATTGCTGACGCTGCGTTGGGAGACGGCCGCTTTGAAGCGCTTTGTATGGCCGATGATCCAGTTGGTCATGTAGCCGCCGTAACTGCCTCCGGTGACCCCCATACGTTTTTTATCGATATAGGGCTTTTTCTCCATGAGGTCGGCAAAAGCCATAAGGTCTTCATAATCGACTGTTCCCCATTGATTCCAGATGGCCGCTGTGTGGGACTCACTGTATCCCCGGCTTCCTCGGGGATTGGAAAAATAAACAACGTAGCCGCAAGCTGCTAAAAAGTGAAATTCATGCATAAAATGGAAGCCGTATTGCATCCTGGGGCCGCCGTGTATCTCAAGGATCGAGGGATACTTCTTCTTAGAATCGAATCCGGGAGGTTTTAAGACCCAACCCTGGATTTTCGCCGGTCCTGATGTAAACCAGATCTCTTCAGGCTCATTGAAAAAGCGTTTTTTTAAAAAAGAATTCAACGATGTCAGAATTTTTGTCTCCCCTTTTTTCAAATCTGCAAAGGCGACTTGATTCGGGTCGGAGACTGTTCCAAGGAAATAAGCGGCGCCGCTGTGGCTCTTGTCGAAAGAAAGAGCTCCGACAACTCCTTTCGGGGCTAAAAAGTCGGTCATCTGTCTTGTGGACAAATCGATTTTTTTGACGCTGTTTTTGCCCTCTTCAGGAACAGGAAAATAAAGAGCCGATCCGTCCGGGGACCAACATGGACGAAAAGCCGGGGCTCCGCCCGTGTCATTAAGGGTCAATGAGGCTACGGTGAGATCATATTTTTCTGTGAGGTTTATCGGGGTTCCTCCTGTTGAAGGCATCAGCCATAATCCTTGATTTTTCCACCAAGGCTCCTCTCCCGTAAACCCGGTAAAAGCGATGTGTTTTCCGTCCGGGGAAGGGGAAGCCCATGATTTTTGTCCTTTAAAGTCTGTAAGCTGTTTTGGCTTGCCGCCTTTAAAGGGGATGCGGAAGATCTGTGCGTCATAGGGATGGAGAAGAGGCTCTTCACTTCTGTTCGATGAAAAAAGGAGCGATTGCGAGTCCGGCATCCAGACAGGGTCTTCTTCTTGAAACCGGCCGGTAGTCAGCTGCCTGGCTGACCCGGTGGAGACATTAAGCGACCAGATATGGTATTTGTTTTGAGGAAGAAAGCCTGCCCCGTCCAGTTTGTAAAATAGTGATGTAATATGCCGATGAGTCAGCCCAAGGGTTTTCTTTTGTTCATCTTTTTCCCGTGCCGATTCCTCGTCATCGGTTTGACGGAACGCGAAGGCCAGATGTGTGGAATCCGGGCTCCAGGAAAGAGAGGAAAATGTCCCTTTCATCTTTGTCAGCGGTCGGGCTTCCCCTCCGTTGACCGGAAGAAGATAGATCTGAAATTGCTTTTCATTCTCTCTGTTGGAGAGAAAGGCGATAAAACGTCCGTCGGGAGACCATAAAGGAGAGAGATCTGTTGTCTGAGCGAATGTATATTGCAGAGGTTTTCCTTTACGGGTTGGAGCCACAAAAAGATCGGAGTATTTTTTTTCCGTTTCTTTGTCTGTCCGTTGACGGGCATAGACGACATGAGATCCGTCGGGGGAGAGAGAAAGGCCGGTAAGGATTTCCAGACGATAGAGATCCTCCGCCTGAACAGGTTTTTTTTGCGTCATAAAAACCTCCTTGTTTCTTTTATTTTACGCCTTACGAAATGATTGTAAAGAGAGAAGCGCATTCCTTGACTTTTTTTCCCGGCGGGATAAAGTAGGGATATGAAAGAGAAGTTCATAGAGAAATACGGCCTTTCGGCTCAACGGGTCCGCCACGCACAGAGAACGGCGGCTTTTATGGCCGAGTTGGCACCTTTATGGGGAGTCTCCTCGCGAAAGGGATTTCTTGCGGGCCTTTATCATGATATTGCGCGGGATATGAAGCCGGACGCTCTTCTCCGCTTTTGCCGGGAAGCGTCTCTTCCGCTTGAGCCTTGGGAGAAACAATGGCCTCTTCTTCTTCACGGTAAAGTCGGGGCACTGATCATGGAACAGGAAAGAATCAGCGGAGACCAAGAGATCCTGGATGCCGTGTCCCGGCATGTCACCGCCCCGTGGCCCATGTCTCCTTTGTCCCGCTTGCTTTATGTGGCCGATAAGGCAGAGCCTGGAAGGGGTTGGAACGGTGCTGATGTATTGAGAAAAAAAACGCTTTATGACCCGTCAGAAGTTTTCCATGAGGTTTTAGGGAGGGTCATCGCCTGGCTGGCGGAAAAAAAAGCTTTTATTCACCCCGGGAGTCTGGCTACATTCAATCGGTTGTCCGGCCTTCATGTGCCTGAACCTCCGGGAGCGTGCCCTTACTGCGGACGCTGGAGGAACCGTCCGTCTGTTGTCGACGGGATCGTTAAGAACCAAAAAGGTGAGATCGTTCTTATCCGGAGAGGACGGGATCCTCATAAGGGGGACTGGGCTTTGCCGGGCGGTTTCATCGATTGGGGGGAGACGGCCCGGGAGGCTGTGGTCCGGGAGGTCCGGGAAGAAACCGGGCTGTCTGTGGAGCCTCTTTCTTTGGTGGGCGTCTTTGACAGCCCCGAACGTGATAAGGGCCGCGGCACGGTTTCTCTTGTCTACGATTGCCGCCTGACCGAAGACGGTTCCTGCCGGGCCGGTGATGATGCTGATGATTGCCGTTGGTTCTCTTTTTCAGCGCTTCCTCCCTTAGCTTTTGATCATGCAGCAATCATTACCCTTTTTTTAAAAAAACAGTAAATCAGCCCTTTTATTTGCTCTTGAATCTCTTTACCCCCACCTGTATAATGGAGGAGACACACCGGGCGGTGATGTCATAAATAAACGGAGGTGATTGCCATGCACAGATTGACGACAGTGGCTATTTCAACCTATTTGATCGAAGAATTGGACCGCATTATCAAAGAGGATCATTTTTTTGAAAACCGGACAAAGGCATTAAACGTGATACTGGATGAGTATCTTAAAAATTATAAAATGGCGATGTTGGCAGAAGAAGCCTGGGAACGTAAACAGAAAGTCAATGAAGGATAATGAAAGCAAAAGAGATAATAAAAAATATAATCGATGATTTTGACCGATCATGTGCCGCCGTAACTTCTTCCGAAGAGTGGAATGAAGTCAGGGTACGTTTTCTTGGTAAAAAGAGCGCTGTGACAGCCCTGATGAAACAGCTTAAGGAAGCCTCTCCCGAAGAAAAAAAGGCTTTGGGAAAAGCGATCAATGACACCAAGGCTTATATGGAACGATGCCTGGAAGAGAAAAAAAAAGAGGCAGGCCGTGATGAGCAAAAAAAACTGCCCGATTGGTCTTTGCCCGGACGGGGACAGATTCCGGGCAAAGTACATCCTCTGACCACGGTGCGTTGCCAGATGGAAGATATTTTTATCCGCATGGGTTTCGATATCAAGCAGGGCCCCGAAATGGAGACAGCCTGGCATTGTTTTGATGCGCTGAATATCCCGGAGACCCATCCGTCCCGGGACGAGCAGGACACCTTTTACCTTAATAAGAAGAATATGGTTCTCCGGACCCATACTTCTCCTGTGCAGATCCGGACCATGCTGGAACAGAAGCCACCTATCTATATGATCGCCCCGGGGCGGGTTTATCGGAATGATGTTCTTGACGCCAGCCATTCTCCTGTCTTTCATCAGGTAGAAGCGTTGGCGGTGGACGAAAAAATAACCTTTGGAGACCTGAAAGGCGTGATCTATGCCTTTTTGACGGAATTATTCGGCCCTCAGGTGAAGACACGCTTTGATAACTCTTTTTTCCCTTTTACGGAACCTTCCGCTGAAGTCTATATGAGCTGTTTTTGCGGCGGGAAAGGCTGTTCGGTATGCAAGGGAAGCGGTTGGCTGGAAATCGGGGGAGCCGGAATGGTCGACCCTGAAGTCTTTCGCGCTGTGAACATCGATCCCGAGCGATGGTCGGGGTTTGCTTTCGGGTTCGGCCTGGAACGGATGGCAATGCTTATGTACGGAGTTCCTGACATCCGCTATTTTTATGAGAATGATCTACGCATGCTGAAGACTATTTGACTGAGGAGAAAAGAATCATGAAAGTGACCTGGAAATGGCTGAATGAATTTGTTGACCTTAAAGGATTGGATATAGAAAGCCTCGAAGGGCGCCTGGCATCCCAGGGGCTTCACATAGAAGAGATATTCCGGCCCGGAGAAGAGATCCGTGACGTTTATATCGGGTATATCACAAAAATAGAGCCTCATCCCGATGCGGATAGACTTAAGGTCTGTTCGGTGAACATGGGGGAGCGGGGGGTTCTGCAGATCGTTACGGCTGCCCTGAATGTGCAGGCGGACGTTTATGTGCCGGTGGCCGTTCACGGAGCCGTGCTTTCGGGCGGGTTGAAGATTAAACGGACCAAATTAAGGGGCGTCGTATCGGAAGGAATGTTTTGCTCGCTTCAGGAGCTTGGGCTGGCAGAGCATTCAGACGGCATATGCCTTATGACAGATCTCCCGGAGCCTGTTGCCGGTGATCCGGCTCATCCCTATTTTTCCCTGGATGACACAGTCATTGATTTCGAGATCACATCCAACAGGGCGGACTGCCTTTCCGTTTACGGTATTGCACGGGAGGTGGCGATGGCTGCCGGGCGGTCTTTGATAAAGCCGCTGATCGAAGTCCGGGAAAGTGATATTCCTGTGGAACGTTGTATTGATGTTGAGCTCCGGGAGAAGGAAAAATGCCTCCGCTATACCGCCCGGGTGATCCAAGGCGTAACTGTCAAGCCTTCACCTTTGAAGATCCGGGCGCGTCTGGGCCTTGTGGGCCTGAGGGGAATCAACAATATTGTCGATGCTACGAATTATGTGATGTGGGAGTACGGATTGCCTCTTCATGGTTTTGACCGCAATGAAATACGCGGAGAAAAGATCATTGTGCGGACAGCCGGTTCGGAAGAATCTTTTGTGACCTTAGCCGGCCAGCAACTAAAGCTTTCTCCCGATGACCTGGTTATAGCCGATACAAAGCAGGGAATCGCTTTAGCCGGGGTTATCGGTGGTGGAAATTCCGAGATCTCAGAGCAGACAAAGGATGTTGTTTTGGAAGCCGCCCTTTTCGATCCTGTTTCGATACGGATGACCGCGAAAAAACACAATCAGAAAACCGATTCTTCTTATCGGTTTGAACGGGGCATGGATTTTGATTTGGCCTCCGTTTCCTCTTTAAGGGCGGCGGAGCTTATTGCCCAATGGAGCGGCGGGTCGGTATGCAAGGGAGTTGCGGAGAGGCGAAATGAGGCTTTTCAGCCGCATCGAATCGTCCCGCTGCGGCTTTCGCAGGTTTCCCGGCATTTAGGAGTTTCTCTGAACGAAGAAGAGGTTCGGGATATTTTTGCGCGCTTGGAGTATCATGTTGAGAAAAAGACGGAGGGGACTCTTCTCCTGACGGTCCCATCAAATCGTTATTGGGATATCTCCCGTGAAATCGATCTCATTGAAGAAGTGGCCCGGTTTTACGGATATGACAAGATTCCGGAAAGTTTGCCGCAGATGACGATGAAAAAAGGGAGATCAGATAAAAAAAGCCTCTTTAAGGAGAAGGCTGAAAAACATCTTCTTTCCAACGGATTTTATGAAGTCTATCTTTATCCTCTGATTTCTGAGGAATTGGTGAAAAAAAGTGGTTATGAACCCGGACAAGTGCCCAGAGTGACCAATCCCCTGAACCGGGAGATGGAATATATGACTCCTGAGCCTCTATTGGGGCTCTTGAAAGCGGCGGAATTGAATATGAAGAGAGGGATGAAAGAGATCCGCCTCTACGAGTGGGGGAAGGGCTATCCTTCACCGGACTGTGAAGAAGAGATCCTTTCGTTCCTCTGTACAGGGGACGCCCCCAAAACAGTCTTTTCTCAGGGCTATGAGCTTGGTTTTTATGATACGAAGGCTGTTTTTGAGGGGCTGCTGGGTGAACTTCTTCCGGGAAATATTGAAAAAAGAGCAAGCCGGCGTTCGTTGTGGGCCCCGGAAACAGGCTTTGTCTATCTCATAAATAATGAGAAGATCTTTGAGACAGGGCGCTTGCGCGATGAGTTAACGGGCTTTTTTGACCTGCGTCATGATGTCTGGGGCGGATACGGGCATGTCGGGATATTGGCCTCTCAGGTCAGGGCAGGAAGGTCTTTTGTCCCCTTTTCCATCTATCCTCCGGTCTATTATGATTTGGCGTTTGTCACCGATTCGGCTCTTCCTGCCGGGGCGTTGGCCGAAGAAATTATCAGTGAAGGCGGCTCTCTTCTTGAGAACTGCCGGCTTTTTGACCTCTATGAAGGGAAAACCCTTCCCCGGGGGAAGAAGAGTCTGGCCTTTGCCCTGACATTCCGTTCTCAGGAAAGGACTTTGACGGAAAAAGAAATCGATGCTATAATCCAAAGAATTATTAACCGTGCGAAAAAGAAATTTCAAGCGGAATTGAGGTAAAGAATGGATCCGTCCCTGGCTCTTCTTGAAGAAAAAGTCTTTCGACTGATTGAGAGATGTGAAGAGCTTCGCCGTCAGTTCAGGGAAAAGGATAGTGAGTTAGCCGAAGCGCGGCGATCCCTGGCGGCGGCAGAAGAAGAACAGCGAAAAGACAAACTGCGCCTGAAAAAGATTTTAGATACCTTGGAGAACCTTGGAGTTTGAGGCGATGAATACCTTAGAACTTGATATTTTGGGAAAAACGTATAAAGTGAGTTCGGACAAGAACCGCACAGAGATTGCGGCGATGATCCGCTATTTGGAGGAAAAGATCGAAACAGCCGGGTCTGTTCCCGGTGTCGGCACTTCCAAAGACGTATTAGTTTTGGCGCTGCTGACGGTAATAGAAGAATATTGGGAGTTAAAAGAGGAGCATCGAAAGATCGTTGATGAAATTGACGAGATAGAGAAAACGATAGAGAGACATCTATGAATTATATTGCATTAGCACCGGCAAAGTGTTATCATATAATTGCCTGCGGCATGAGAGGATGCCTATTTTTGTTGAGCCAACATTTTTCCCTTGGGAGCCCCATTCGGGCGGTGGAATGGTTACAGGAAGCCGTTCTCAGGGCGCCCACTTGTAAAAAGGGACTCAACTAAAAAGGGACGCCACTCTGTCGCGGGCTTTTTCTCTGTCATTTTTTCTCGCTGCTCCTCATGGAATAACATGATGGAGGTGAACATGCAAGAGATACTGCTTTACATTGTCTTCGTCGCCGCAGGCATTCTCCTCGGGTTTTTTCTGCGTATCTTCATTGGAAAGCTTAATAAAAAAAGCGCTGAAATGCAAGCCGCCCATATTTTGAGCGATGCTCAAAAGGAAGCGGAATCGATCAAGCGTGAAGGCCAGCTTCTGGCAAAAAGCGAACTGTACGAGATGCGTAATAAATTCGAGCAGGAAAAGGATGAGAAAACCAAAACGCTGCAAAAGTTCGAGCAGCGGCTGATGCAAAAAGAAGAGAATCTTGAAAAACGGATCTTGTCCCTAGAAAAGAAAGAAAACGATCTGGCTGAGACCGAAAGGAACCTTTCCCAAAAAGAGAAAATTCTTCAGAGCAAGATGGCGGAAGTGGAAGAGCTGTGGAAAAAAGAAATGGACGAATTAAGCTCCATTGCTTCTCTGACACGTGAAGAGGCCAGGGAGATCTTCATGGAAAAGGTCTCGGTGGATTCCCGCGAAGAGGCTGAACATCTGGCGAAAAAAGTCCGGGAGGAGATCCTGGAAAAGGCCGATGAAGAGGCCACAAAGATCATTGTCGAAGCCATTCAACGGACGGCGGTCGACACAGTAAGTGATCATACAGTCTCTGTGGTGGCTTTGCCCAGCGATGAGATGAAGGGGCGCATCATCGGACGAGAAGGACGAAACATTAGAACATTGCAGCGTGTCACCGGCGTTGACATTATTATCGATGATACGCCGGAAGCGGTGACGCTTTCCTGTTTTGACCCCATCCGGCGTGAAGTAGCCCGCCAATCATTAGAGAAGCTTGTGGTCGACGGCCGCATTCATCCCGGACGCATTGAAGATGTCGTTCAAAAGGTCAGAAAAGAGATCGACAAAAAAATACGTGAAGAAGGGGAGAAGACTGTCATCGATTTGAATATTCCCCATGTCCACAAAGAGATCGTAAAACTGATCGGACGACTTCAGTTTAGGACCAGCTATGGCCAAAATGTTCTTAATCACAGCAAAGAAGTCTCCATTGTCATGGGAATAATGGCCGGAGAACTGGAACTGAATATTGCACTTGCCAAAAGAATAGGGCTTTTACATGATATCGGGAAAGCGGTGGATTTTGAAATGGAAGGAACTCATGCTCAGATCGGAAGCGATCTGGCAAAGAAATATGGAGAAAAGCCAATTGTCCTGAATGCCATCGCGGCCCATCATGCGGAAATAGAAGCTGATTCTCCCTATGCTGTTTTGCTCATGGCAGCCGATGCCATATCGGCGGCACGTCCCGGAGCCCGGAGAGAAAGCATCGAATCGTATATCAAGCGGCTTGAGAATCTCGAGGCAATCGCCCAAAGTTTCAAAGGGGTCGAAAAGGCCTTTGCCATTCAGGCGGGAAGAGAGATCCGTATTATTATCTCTCCGGATGATGTGGATGACATGAACGCATCCAAGATGGCCCTTGAGATCGCGCAGAAAATCGAAGGAGAATTGGATTATCCCGGAATGATCAAAGTCAATGTCATCAGGGAAAAACGGTATATTGAATATGCCAAGTAAACCGTTCAGAGTTCTTTTTGTCGGAGATGTCTATGGCGGGCCCGGAAGGGAAGCCTTTCGGGCCCTGACCCCGTTGCTTGTCAAAGAGCACGGAGTGGATTTGGTCATCGTCAATGGAGAGAATCTGGCGGGGGGGACCGGGCTGACCAGGAAGACTGTGGATGAGCTTTTCAGAGCCGGGGCCGGATGTATCACCTCCGGGAATCATGTCTGGCGTCAAAAAGAAGCTTATGAAGTCCTGGAAGAAGACAAGCGGGTCTTGCGTCCGGCCAATTACCCCGACGGCGCGCCCGGGCGCGATTATCTGTGTTTGACAATACGGGGCTACAAGATCCTGATCTTCAATCTTTTGGGCCGGATCTTTATGGAGCCTCTGGACTCTCCCTTTCAAAAAGCTGAAATGATCCTGAAAGAGGCGGCAGAAGAGACAACGTTGATTTTCTGTGATTTTCATGCGGAAGCATCTTCGGAAAAGATGGCGATGGGCTGGTTTCTGGCAGGGAGAGTAACGGCTGTCATCGGGACGCATACCCATATCCCTACAGCTGACGAGAGGATTTTAAACGGGTTTACTGCTTATCTGACGGATGCCGGAATGACGGGCAGTTATGATTCTGTCATCGGGGTGGATAAAGACGTTATTTTGCGCAGGTTTACCACGGCATTGCCTGACAGATTTAAAGAAGCCTGCGAAGATGTCTGGTACAACGGAGTCCTTGTTGAGGCAGATCCGGAAACCGGCCGGGCGTTGTCTATTCAACGGATTCAACACAGGGGGGTGGAAAAGAATGGCTACTTTGTTAGAGGGGAAAGTTCTTGCCCGGAGGCTTAATGAAGAAACGGCTGAGTATGCCCGTAATCATCAATTGACCCTGGCGATCATTCAGGCCGGCAATGATCCGGCTTCACTTGCCTACCGTGAGTTTAAAACCAGACAAGCCCATAAATTGGGTATTATTTTTGAAGAGTACCTTTTTGATTCGTATGTTCCCCAGGCTGAGATCGAATCGTTGATCGACCGGTTGAATAAACGCCCGGAGATCATCGGTATTCTTTTGGAACAGCCTTTGCCGGGCGAGTATGATGCCCAGGCTCTTATGGAGCTGATTGCCCCCGAAAAAGATATCGACGGGGTGACCTCAGCCAACGCTGCGCGACTCTATTTTAATAAACCCGGGCTTTTCCCGGCAACAGCGGAGGCTTTGATGAGTCTGCTGGATTACTATGATATTGACCCCAAAGGAAAAGAAGCCGTTGTCGTCGGACGAAGCAATATTGTGGGAAAGCCTGCGGCCCTGCTCCTTCTTCACCGTCATGCCACCGTGACTGTGTGTCATTCACGGACAGAGAATTTAGCTGAAGTCGTACGGCGGGGAGATATTGTTGTAGCGGCTGTCGGAAAAGCAAACCTGTTAAAAAAAGATTATTTCAAAGAGGGCGCTGTTATCCTCGATGCCGGCTATAACCTGGTTCAGGGCCAAACAACAGGAGATGTCGATTTTAAGGGAGCATCAACCCGGGCCTCGGCAATCACACCGGTTCCCGGTGGAGTCGGGAGTGTGACCACAGCGGCTGTCTTCAAAAATCTTGTCAAGGCTCACGGGCTGCAGTATGGAGCGTAAGACTTATACCGTTTCTGAACTCAACGCCCTCATAGGAAATCTTTTGGAAGATTCTTTCCCCGGGCCGGTTTATGTCGAAGGGGAGATCGGGGATTATAAAAAAAGCGCTGCAGGTCATATCTACTTCACTCTTTTTGATGATAAAAGCCTGATTCAATGCGTCCTGTGGAGAAGCCGGGCGGCTTTGCTTCCTGAACACATGGCTGACGGGACAGGTGTCATCGTCCGGGGAAGACTCAATCTATATCGTGAAGGGGGGCGCTATTCTCTTGTGGTCGACGAGTTGGATATCGCCGGAGTGGGAATGAAGGGTTTGAAACTGAAAGAGCTCAAGGAAAAACTTCAAAAAGAAGGGTTGTTTTCTTCCGGCCGGAAGCGTTCCCTCCCGTTTTTCCCGCGGACCATCGGAGTGGTGACATCTCCTTCAGGAGCGGCGTTGAGAGACATTCTTAAAGTCGCCCGAAGACGCAATCCTTTTGTTTCTCTCCTTCTTTCCCCCTGTATTGTTCAAGGAGAAGAAGCTCCCGCACGTATTACAGAGGCTCTTCAGCGGCTTTATACCCGTCCGGAAGTCGATGTGATCATTGTGGGCCGCGGAGGAGGCAGCAAAGAGGATCTTTCCGCTTTTGATGATGAGCGGGTCGTCAGAGCCGTTGTTTCTTCGCCCCGCCCTGTCATATCGGCGGTAGGACATGAGATCGATATCTCCTTGACAGATTTGGCTGCAGATCTCAGAGCCGAGACGCCTTCTGCCGCTGCTGAAGCGGCTGTTCCCTCTTTTGAGGATTTAAACCAAAAAATTTTGAAACTGCATTATGCCCTGACCCGAGCAATCCTGAACACGGCCTCCTTCAAAGACAAGACAATAGAAGAGCTCTCCGGCCGACTTTTCCGCCGTTCCCCGGAAACTATTTTAAATAATCTTGCATTGCGGACAGATGAGCTGGCACTTCGACTGTCCAGGCGGCTTGATCATACGCTCAAAGAGAAAAAAGAAAAAAAACGAAGTATTGAACAAAGGATGACCCTCCGGGCCGGGCAGCTTTTCCTGCGGCAGCAACAGCGTAAGGAGACGCTTCACGCTCATCTGGGACGTGTCGCCCCTCTTATGGCTGTTCAGCGGATGCTTTCCCGAAACGAGAGGCGGGCCGGGCAGCTTCAGGAGCGGATCCTTTTTCTTTTAAATGAAAAAAAAGGACGCTTGACAGAGAAAAGAGGGCGCCTTCAGGGAGCCAGCCCACTGGACCCGTTACAAAGGGGGTATGTGATCGTGCGTCAAAACGGCATAGCGGTGGAAGATCCCGGGCGGTTGTCCCCCGGCAGTGATGTCATGTTAGAGTGGAAGGCCGGAGAAGCTGCAGCCCGTATTACAGATGTCTTTTTTCGGAAAGGAGAATGATGGACCTGTTTGAATCAAAAATGAAAAGGCTGGAAGAGATCGTCGAGCGGTTGGAAGAGCGTGAGATCCCTCTGGGAGAATCGCTCTCTCTTTTTGAAGAGGGGGTCGCTTTGGTGAGAGAGCTGGACGGTATTTTACAAGGAGCCGAGGGGAAAATTCGGATGCTAATGGAAGATCTGCGCCTAAAAGAGCTGCCCTGGGATGAAACCGGAAAAGGGGACGAGGGGGACGAAATCCGGTGATAATGTGAAGATAGCATTGTCTGCGACATTCGGGCTGGAGGGGGCTGTCTCCAAAGAAGCGGCTTTTCTGGGATTTCAAAAAACAGGGGGGGAAGACGGCTTGGTTTTTATCCGGGGAGAAGAGGCTGATATTGCAGCGGCTAATGTCTGGCTTCGAACTGCGGACCGTGTTTCTCTTGTCCTCAAAGAGTTTGAGGCTCTAAGCTTTGACGATATTTATGAAGCGCTGTATGGTATTGAATGGGATGCCTATGTTGAAAAAGAGTCAAAGATCATTGTAAGTGCTAAAAGTTTAAATTCAAAACTATCTTCAGAACCGGCGATACAAAGTGTGGGGAAGAAGGCCGTGATCGACCGGCTGCTTCTTCGCCGGGGCGTAAACGTCTGGCCTGAAAAGGGTTCTTCTTTGCGTATTCATATTAAGATTAAAAAGGATCGGGCCCGTCTTTTCCTCAACACATCGGGAGAGGGTTTGCACAAAAGAGGATATGCGTTGAAAAGAAGCCGGGCTCCGTTGCGGGAGACTTTGGCGGCCGCTCTTATCCTTTTGAGCCCCTGGAAAGGAAAAGAAGCCATAACAGATCCTTTTTGCGGCGGCAGCACCATTCCCATTGAAGCGGCTATGATAGTCAATCACATCGCCCCCAATAGACACCGGCATTTTGACGCCGAGCACTGGCCTTCCTTTTCCAAAGCCCTTTGGGATGAGGTTCGTGGGGATGCTGTCGCAGAAGAGAAAAAAAGCGGCTGTCTCATCACAGGGAAAGATATTGACCCCGACATGGTTGCCTTATCACGGGAATGTGCCCGGCGGGCCGGAGTCATGGAGTATATTCATTTTGAGCAGGGGGATGCCCGGAAGATTATAAGCAGCGGAAAAAAAGAACTTCTTGCCACAAATCCGCCCTATGGTGAGCGCCTTCTCAGCCAAAAGGAGGCCGCATCTCTTTATCGGGACTTCGGGCGGGCCTATCAGGCTTGTTCTCATTGGGATCTCAGCCTTATTACCGGCTATCCCGGATTTCAAAAAATATTTGGTGCCCGGGCCCGCCGGAACAGAAAACTCTACAATGGTAATTTAAAAACATATCTCTATCAGTATTTCGGAGAAGACAATGGATAAGCGATGGCTGGCCCTTATTAACCCCCATGCCGGCTCCGAGAAGGGTTTGCGCCATTGGGACAGAATTGAGCGTCTTTTGACGGAGGCGGGGGTGGAGGCTGTTCCTCTTTTTACGGGATACCGGATGCATGCGGCGGAACTTTGTGAAAATGCGGTGAAAGAAGGGTGGAGGAAGATATTGGCCGTCGGGGGTGACGGGACGCTTAACGAGACAGTAAACGGACTTTTCCGCCAAAACGAAGTCTCTCCGGCCGATGTCACCATAGGCCTGTTCCAGGTGGGGACGGGAAATGACTGGGCCAGAACAGCCGAGTACCCTCTAGCCTATGAAAAGATGGCAGAATGTCTTGCGAAAGGGAAAACATTCTATCAGGATGTCGGGGTTGTCACTTATGGAGAGGGACATCAAAAGAAAGAGCGGTATTTTGTTAATATCGCCGGATTCGGTTTCGATGCCTGGGTAGCCGAAAAGACGAACAGAGCCAAAGACAGGGGGAAAGGCGGGCGCCTTGCCTATTTATCCGGATTATTGACGGGACTGGCCTCTTATAAGGCCGTATCTGTTTCTTTAATGACAGACGGGGCAACACAAAAAGTGGATCTTTTCAGTTTAGGGATAGGCATCGGGAAATATAACGGCGGAGGGATGAAACAGCTTCCTGATGCGGTTATGGATGACGGGCTTTTTGACATCGTCCTCTATAAGAAGATGTCTTTTTGGCAGCTCATTTCCGGAATCAAAAGGCTGTACCGCGGGGAACTGGCAGAGCATCCCAAAATCGAGTATCGCAGAGCCGCGTCGGCTAAACTTGGGCAGGCGCCCGGACTTTTTTGCGAGTGTGACGGTGAATCTGTAGGATACGGCCCCTTTGCCATTCGGATTATTCAGAAGGGTCTGAAAATAGTCGGCGGTTGCTAAGGAGGATTATGGATATTGAAAAGAAAATGAAGGAGTATGCAGAGAGGCTGAACGCCTATCTTACCCATGTTCTTCCTCCGGAAGACCTTTTCCCCGGAGAATTTCATCGGGCCATACGCTATAGCCTCTTTGTAGGCGGCAAGCGGCTGCGTCCCTTTTTGACGGATACTGTCTATGGCCTTTATCAGGACGATGGCGAAAGGCCTCTTCCTTTTGCTGCGGCTCTTGAGATGATTCACACCTACTCTCTGATCCACGATGACCTCCCCTGTATGGATAATGATTCTTTGCGCCGGGGAAAGCCCACAAATCATACGGTCTTCGGGGAAGCAAAAGCGATCCTGGCCGGCGATTCCCTTTTGACTTATGCCTTTGAACTCATGGCTACCTGTTCTTCTTTTCCTCCTGAAGTGACATTGAGGGCTATTGGTCTTGTCGCCGGAGCAGCCGGCTTTAAAGGAATGGCCGGAGGACAGTTTGTTGATATTGACTCTGAAGGGAAAGAGCTTTCACAACCCCTTTTGGAATACATTCATTCGAAAAAAACAGGGGAAATGATCAGGGCTGCCTGTCTGTTGGGAGCCCTTTTAGGATGTGCGCCGGAGCCTGAGAAAAAGGCTGTGGATGCCTTCGGAAAATGGTTGGGAATGGCTTTTCAGATTCGGGATGACATTTTGGATTGCACCGGGACTTCGAATACCTTGGGGAAAAGCGTCGGGAAAGATAATGACGCTCATAAAGCGACGTTCCCGGCTCTTTACGGTTTGGAAGAATCATGCCGTTTGGCGGATACGGCGACACAGAAAGCGTTTGACGCCATAAAAGGTCTTCCTGTTGAAAAAGCCGGTATTTTAAGAGAGATCGCCGAGCACCTCTGTCGGCGGACCCGATGAGTATCACGCCGCTGCCTTCGACCCGCGGGGAGATGAAAGAGCGGGGATGGAAACAATGTGACGTGATTTTAGTGACCGGGGATGCCTATGTGGACCATCCCTCTTTCGGAGCTCCTTTGATCGGCCGTTTTTTGGAATCTTTGGGATACCGCGTAGGTATCCTGGCCCAACCCGAAGCAGAAGGGGCGGGCTCGGGCTCCATAAATGAGTTGGGACATCCCCGTTTATTCTGGGGTGTCACAGGGGGAAATGTCGACTCAATGGTGGCCCGTTATACAGCGTCCGGGCGCCTGCGAAGGGATGATGCCTATACCCCGGGGGGGACGGCATTGATTGTCGGCCAAGACGGCGTGAAACGTCCCGCGCGTCCCGACCGGGCGGCGTCGGCCTATTGCCGGGCTATACGGCGGACTCATAAAGGGGCTGTTATTGTCTTGGGAGGGATAGAGGCCTCTATGCGGCGTTTTTCCCATTGGGATTTTGTCCAATCCAAAGTCCGGCGCTCTCTTCTCGTGGATACGAAAGCCGACATTCTCGTGTATGGCATGGGAGAGCGGGCTGTCAAAGAGCTTGCATTCCGCATGGAGAACACTATGTCTTGTGAAGGGATTCCGGGAACAGTGATCCGGAAAAACGTTTCCCCGTATGAAACGGCTGTATGCCTTCCTTCCCACGGAGATCTGTCTTCAGCCCCTGAAAAGCTTTTTCTTCAAAGTGAACTTCTTCACAGCAGGCGGGCAGAGGTCTTGTATGAGCAGGACGGGGCCTGGTATCTTATTCAATACCCGGCGGCGCGGCCCCTTTCCACCGAAGAGCTGGATTCTCTGTATGCCCTTCCCTTTACCCGCCGGCCTCATCCCATGTATGAAGAAAGGATCCCGGCCTGGGAAATGATCAAAGATTCTGTAACGGCTCATCGGGGCTGTGCCGGAGGATGTCGCTTTTGCGGGATAAGCCTTCATCAGGGCCGGACGATTGTATCCCGTTCAGAAGCCTCTCTTATGGCAGAGATCGAAATCCTGAAACAAAGAAAAGATTTTTCCGGGCATATTACGGATATCGGCGGGCCTTCAGCGGATATGTATGGGGCTGTTTGCCTGGCTGAACCTGAAAAATGCCAAAGGGAGTCCTGCCTTTATCCCCGCCCGTGCCCTTTTTTTAAAAGTGATGTCCCGCGTTATCTGCGTCTGCTGGAGCAAGCTTCCCGGAAAATCAGGAAGGTCAGTATCGGAAGCGGTTTGAGGTTGGATCTCTCCCTGTCGCGCCCTGAATGGAGAAAAGCCATTATCGGTCGTTATCTGTCGGGATATCTGAATATAGCTCCGGAGCATTGTCATCCTTCGGTTCTGGATGCCATGGGGAAATACACTCCGGAAACGGTGAACATGTTTATGCGTCATTTGGAAAAAGAATACCCGTTTCCCCGGGCCTTCCGGCTGCGGGCCTATTTTATCGCAGGGCATCCCGGGGAAACCGCTGAAGCCAACAGGGCGGCTGCGGCTTTTATCAGAAAATACAAGATCAGGGCGGAAGCGGTGCAGTCCTTTACCCCGCTTCCCATGACCCGGTCGGCTGCGTTTTATGTTTCGAAAAGGGGGCCCCTGGGTAGCCGGATCTTTGTTCCGGGCTCCGGAAAGGCGGCCTGTTTTAAGGCTGCTTTAGTTTTCCGAAAAAAGAAAGAGAAAAATTGACAAAGGTAATAAGGGTTTTATAATCATAAAGTGATAAGGAGGCTTGTATGAAAGAAAAAAAAGAAAATCTTATGTTTCTGGTCACAGCTCCGGGGGCTCTTCTCTTTTCCTTATGGAATCCCAGTCTGGCTATTGTCTTTATTGTCCCCTGTGTCTGGTACGGGGCACGGCTTATGCCGTCAAAGGGGAAAAAGTGGCCGCTTTCTTATTTTTTGGGGTTTGGAGCGGCAGCTGCCGGTATTCTTATTACGGTTGTCCGGGTGTTTATATATAATATAGGGTCATAAAAAAAAGGAGGTCATCATGGGAGTTTTATTTACTCTTATCATCACTGTGATTTTAATTGTCGTCTATGTGTCCAGAAAAAAACAGGGGGCGGTCGATCCCCGGGCTAAGGGGATGCAGAATATTCTTCTTATTGCTGTTATTGTTTTTGTGATGTTAACGTTGAGCCATTTCTTTGTCATCATCGATGCCGGAGAAGTCGGGGTGCAGGTTCTTTTCGGAAAGGTTCAGCAGAGGACTCTGAAAGCCGGGATCAATGTGGTCAACCCCTTTGTCAATATCGTGAAATATCCGACACGGATCCAGGAGTATACGATGAGCATCAGTATCGACGAGGGGGGGCGTCGCGGAGATGACAGCGTGAAGGTCCGGACCTTTGACGGACTGGAAGTGGGGGTGGATCTGACCGTATGGTGGAAAATCGATCCCGAAAAAGTCAACAAAGTCTATGAAAACCTGGCCAAAAGCACCTATGAGCTGGAGATGAAGATCATACGGCCGGCGATCAGGACGACTGTCCGGGATACGGCCGCTATCTATAAGATGGATTCCCTTTACACGGGAGATCGCGTGCAGTTTACCAATAAGATTGAAGAAACATTAGTTGCTTTGCTTTCCGAAAAAAGTGTCGTTGTGGATAAAGTGCTGGTGCGCAATCTCTCTCTTCCTAAACTGGTGGAAAATGCCATCGAAGAAAAAATGAGGTCAAAGCAGCAGGAAGAGGCGATGGAGTATAAAAAGAATATTGCAAGCCGGGAAGCGGAGATCAAGGAGATCGAAGCCCGTGGCCTGGCCAATGCCCAACGGATCATCAACAGCACGCTTTCGGACAAATATCTTCAGCATGAAGCGATTATGGCCTACGAAAAACTGGCGAATTCACAAAATACGACCTTTGTCATTATGCCGACATCACCTACGGCCACCGGAATGCCTCTTATTCTGGGGAAATAGTTTTTTTTGCAGGAAGGGTTCCCCCTTCCTGCAACATTTTTTCTCTTCAGGCGTATATATATATAAACGGAGTTCCACAAGTTTTCACATATTTTTTCAAATCTTATCTTTTGTAGTATAATCCTTAGTTTTGCCTAATTTTGTTCTGTTTACGGTTATTTTTTTATGATAATTTTGAATATTTTTCATTTTTCTCTTGACACGTTTTTTTTTGTCTTTATCATTTTAGGATAACAAAGGAGGTTATGTATGGGAAATTGGAGACGGCTTTTGGCCGTAACAGCGTTTGTGTTGATCTTATTCACAGGGGGGTACGCTTTAGATAAAGCGGATCTCTCCTCTGTGGAACATTTTGAACCTGGCGAGCATATGACTCCCATCGTCATGAGAGGAGTCCTGGCCCGTCCCACAAAGACAGAAGCGGACCCTGTCCGTGTTTTTCTGAGTTCATTCGATAATGTCTTTCGGGTAGAAAACCTTATCGAGAATGCTCAGGAAACGCGTGTTGTCCTTGACGAGTCAGGAATTCGGCATATCCGTATGCAGCAGACCTATGAAGGGCTGCCGGTACACGGAGCCGAATTTTATCTGCAAGTGGAGGGTGATGAAGTCACCGGATTTACGGGAAACCTTCTTCCTGCAGTACGTGTCAATACTGTTCCTTCGCTTTCGGAGGCATCTGCCGTTCAGGTAGCGGTCAAGACAGCCCCCGGCCCGGTGGAAAAATCTCTGGATCCGGAGCTTCTTGTCTACCCGGTGGAAAAGGAGCTGTATGTCTTAGCCTATAAGACTGTCAGCCTGGGCCGTGATATGGCTTATGTGGCTTTCGTTGATGCCCATACGGGGAAGATCCTTCACAGCTACAATGATATTCATAATGAAGCCCGCAACATGAACTCATACTATGAAGGATATGTGACCGTCTATACAACGACACAAGACGGAACGACCTACATGTATGACACCGAGACCGGGGCCGATTATATCCGGGTTATGACAGCCAACAACGGAACCAGTCTACCCGGATCCTACGTGACACTGAATTCCGGGACAACGACGCTCTCAAAGGCGGCTCAGATGCTTTATGCACTGGAGCGTTCCTACCTTTTCTTTTATAATAACTTTAACTATCGCTCCTATGACAATGCCGACGCACCGTTAACGGCGACGATAGAATACAGCCGCAATTATGCCAATGCCTACTGGTCTCCCTACCAGGCCCAGTTTGTCTTCGGCGACGGTGACGGAAGCACCATGAGATATCTCGGAGCTATCGATGTGGTGGCCCATGAATTTGCTCATGCCTTCTGTTCATCAACGGCTAACCTGCAATACTCTTATGAATCAGGAGCCATAAACGAGGCCAATTCGGATATTTTCGGAAGCCAGATCGATCCTGACCAGGATTGGCAGATGGGTGAAGATGTGATGATAGGGTCCGTTCCCCTGCGAGACATCGCCAACCCCCAAAACAGTTACGGTTATCCTCTGCCCCGTTACTATGCAGAACGGTATACCGGAAGCGATGATAACGGCGGTGTTCATATCAATATGTCCATCGGATCAAAATTCTTCCAGCTTTTAGTGGATGGGGGAAACTGGTATAACGGAAGTGCAACCATTTCTGTTTCAGGGATCGGGCGCACAAAGGCATTGAATATCTGGTACCGCTGTATGACGACAAAGTTCACCACCACGACCAACTATGCTCAAGCCCGTGCCTATAGTATTGCCGCTGCCCAGGAGCTTTACGGCAGCAGCAGTAACGAGGCCAATCAGGTCATGAATGCCTGGGCGGCTGTAGGTGTCGGCGAAGCAGCCGGCGGCGGCGGCGGGACAACCGATGACACTTATGAACCCAATGATACAACGGCGCAGGCTTATGCCGTGAGTGCCGGGCGAAGCTATGATTCTTATATCTATACATCATCAGATAAAGACTACTATAAGTTCACAGCCACATCCGACGGGACATTGAATCTGACTTTAGGAAATCTTCCCAAAGATTATGACATGTTCCTCTACAATTCATCAGGAACGGAATTAGCCCGGGCTTATACATCCAATAATCCTGAAACTATTTCCAAAACCATTACAGCCGGAACTTATTATATCCTGGTCAACGGATATAATGGAGCCTACAGCACCACATCAGCCTACCGGTTAACGGTAGCCTTTACGGCATCCGGCGGCGGCGGGGGAACCACAGATCCTTATGAGCCTAATGATACAATGACACAAGCCTACAGTGTCACGGCCGGAAACACCTATCAGTCTTATATCTACACAGCCTCAGACAAAGACTACTACAAGCTGGCCCTTTCCGAAGCCGGGACATTGACGCTGACCTTAGGGAATCTTCCTAAAGATTATGACATGTTCCTCTACAACTCTTCGGGGACAGAAGTCGCCCGGGCCTACACATCCAATAATCCGGAAAAGATCACCTATGAGGCATCAGCGGGGACCTACTATATCATGGTCAACGGTTATAACGGGGCCTACAGCACGGCGACCATGTATTCTCTGGCCATTGCCTTTGCCGGAAGCGGCGGCGGCGGTGGCGGAGAGGCTCAATGGTATGTTGAGACTCTTTCTACCCCGGCAGAGACTCCGCATAATTATCCTAACAACTGGACGAATTCCATCTATTATCAGAAAACGGGAGCACAGCAGGTCGCTGTTCATTTTTCCACGTTTAACTTTGAGACCAATTATGACAAAGTCTACATCCTGGATAAAAACGGAACGCAAAAGGCTGTTTATACCGGAGTTAAAAGCGCCTTTTGGGCTATTGTCGACGGGGATAAGATTACCGTGAAGACAGTGACAGATTATTCTGTCACCAAATACGGTTATGTCATCGACCAAGTGGCCTACTTCAGTGAAGGCCCGCTCAGCCTGGCGGCCCTTCCGGCTCAGGAAGAGATCACCGCGGCAGAATCGGTCAATTTTGTCCCGGGTGCTCCTATTAAAGCGAAGGGTGTGGAAAATTATCCGAACCCCTTTAACCCGGAAACGGATATTTATTTCCAGGTTCCTTCATCAGGGAAAGTCACTGTTCAGGTCTTTGACCGTAACGGACGCATGGTCAAAGAACTTGTCAATGAAAACCTGGGTGCGGGACAGCATCAACGTCATTGGGACGGACGCGACGAGCGTGGTAATGAGCTGCCCAGCGGAATCTACTACTGTGTGGTGAGAGGCGAAGAAGGATTCAAGAGCTTCCGTAAAATGATCATGCTGAAGTAGTCTTGCTATCAAGGGGGCGGAACACCGCTCCCTTCTCTTTTCTTGATTTGACGATCATTTCCCGATACACTGTGTAAAAAGGAGGCGCTCATGGGGGTAACAGCCTTTGTCAACGGTCATGTGTTTACAGGAGATTCTTTTACAGACTCTTTTTATGTGAAAGAGGGTTATTTCGTGAAACCCGGCCTCCCGGAAAAGACCATAGACCTTAAAGGGAAAACAGTTGTCCCCGGATTTATCGATTCTCATCTGCACTTTCTCTCTGCCGGCCTTTATGCCCTGGGAGCGGATCTTTCAGGGGCCTTTTCTCTGGATGATGTCTTGTCCCGGATAAAGGATTTTGTGGAGAAGACCGCATTAGCACAGCCCTTTGCATCCCGTTTTGATGAGACCCGCCTCAAGGAAAACCGCTTTCCGTCTCTTGAAGAGTTGGATGGGGTAACGAAAAATACCCCGTTTTATATTGTCCGGATCGATCTCCATTCCATGATGGTCAATTCCGCTTTTGCTAAAAAGTACAATATGGAGAGCTCTTCTCCGTTTATCCGGGGGAAAGCCTATGATGCCATGGTCGCCCGCCTGGCGAAAGAAGTCCCTTTTGAAGACAAAAGAAAAGGGTTGAAGGAAATGGAAAAGACAGCCTTCAGAGCCGGAGTGACCGGGGTTCATACCATGGAAGGGGTGGAGAAGGATTTTTCCGGAGTTGACGCGATGCTGTCTCATCAAAAAGAAAGCCTTTTGAATATTCTCCTTTATCCTCAAATTATGGATGTGCAGGGGGTGACGGATCGGGGGCTTTCGCGTATCGGCGGATGCATCCTTATCGACGGGTCTTTAGGATCGCGCACAGCGGCTCTTTGTGCTCCCTATGCTGATGCTCCTGCGGAAAAGGGACGGCTTTATCTGACAGACGAAGAGCTGTTTTGTTTCATGGATGAGGCTCATGATGCCGGTTTGCAGATGAGTTTTCATGCCATAGGAGACCGGGCGGTGGAACAGCTTGTCCGCGGGTATGCCCAGTTGGGCAGGGAGGCTGAAAAGCGGCATCGGATCGAGCACGGGATCGTTGTGCGGGATGAAGAGTACCGGGCCATTGCCGATTTAGGCCTTTGGATAAATTTTCAGCCTATGTTTCATGCCTATTGGGGACATCCCGGAGGGCTTTATGAGCAGCGCTTGGGCCCGGACAGGACAAAACGTATTAACAGGATTAAAACAGCCAAAGATCTAGGCATTCCCTTTGCCTTCGGCTCTGATTGCCATGTCACCCCGTTGGACCCGTTGGGGGGAATACGGGCTGCGGTAAACCATCCTGTCCCGGAAGAAAGCCTTTCTGTCGAAGAGGCGGTGAAGGGGTTTACCCTTTACGGAGCTCAAATCGGACATGACGAAAAAAAGAGCGGCTCCATTGCTTTGGGCCGAAGGGCCGATTTTGTTATTTTAAGTGAGAATATTTTCGACAATGAAAGTCTGGGAAAAGCTGAAATCGAAAAGACTTATGTTTTCGGCTATTGTCTTTATCAGCGTGAAAGCGATTGAGAATCGCTTTGAAGGAGCGAGAGTCCCTCTGCAAAAGCCTGATCATCCATATCCATATAGGCTAATCTGAAATAACTGCGATATTCGGGAGTCGGAGAGAATGTGCGCCCCTCGGTCCAAAGATACGGAGCATCTGCACTCTCGCGAATCCGTTTGACCCAAAGCCAAAATCCTTTATCACCGCCGCTGACCGCAAGTCCGGTTTGAGAAGAGATTTCATTTAAAAGGGTGTTTTTCCTGGCCGAGTGGATCGTTAAAATATGCTCTTTAAAAGGAGCAAAAAAGCCTTCCTGAAAAAAGCGGCTCATTGCATGCTGGAGAAGTCCTGATGTGGAGATATCAGTAAGATATTTAGCTGTGATAATCGAACTGAAAAAAGGAGCCGGGGGAACCAGCATCCCCAGCCGTATGCCCGAAACAGTTGATTTTGCCAGAGATTTAATAAAAAAAGTCCTTTGCGGCAGCAGGTCCAGAAACCGGGGGCTTTCCGAAGGGAAATACTCTGAAAGGGAATCATCTTCGATCAGATAAAAATCGAGATCAGACGCCAGCCGGCAGATCTTTTGTTTAATTTCGAGGGAATAGGAAAATCCTGTGGGATTATGTACGGCAGGGATCGTATAAAAAAGGCGGACTCCCTGAAGAGCGGCCCGGGCTTTGACAAGTCCGGGATCCGGCCCTGATGCTCCCATGGGCACAAAGGATCCCGGCATAAAAAGAGCAGCAGCACCGGGATAGCTGGGGTCTTCGAACAGAATACGGGACGGGGCCCGGATATCTAAGACAGTCCGCGTAATATCCAATCCCTGTTGAGCTCCCGAGACGATGAGAAGGCGTTCTGACGGCAGACGGTACAGCCTGCTTAAAACATCGATAAGAGCCGGGTCGCCCGGCAAAGGAGGCTGCTGCAGAGAAAAAGCCCTGCTCTGCCGGAAAAGACCCTGGAGGATCTCTGAAAAAGGCTCATAAGGAAAAAAAGAATGATGGAGATAGGCTGACTGAAAAAAGCCTCGGGTTTTTTGAGGGAGGAAAAGTTCTTTGGAGACAAAGCTACCCCGCCCGACAATGGTGTATAAAAGGCCGTCGCGTTTGAGCTGTTCATAGGCTTTGTGAACTGTTAATTTGTTGCAGCCGAACTCTTGTGCTACCTGGCGGACAGGGGGCAGTCGGTGCCCCGGGGGATAAAGGCCGTCGCAGATCCTTTGGGTCATGATAGCATATATCTCTTTTGAAAACAAAAATCCTCCCTTGACAAAGTAGGACAATGTCTTTATTGTCCTATTACAATTAAGTTCTCGTTAATGCTCAAAGTATAGCATGGATGGGGAAAATGAAAAGGAGGCCTTGTGGAAAAACGTGAGGAGATCAACAGAAATTTTGCAGAAATGTTCAAGGGCGGAGTCATCATGGATGTAACGAACCCGGAAGAAGCCCGTATAGCTGAGGGAGCGGGAGCTTGTGCTGTTATGGCATTAGAAAGAGTTCCTGCAGAGATCCGTGCCGAAGGGGGGGTCGCCAGGATGAGTGATCCCTTTATGATTGAAGAGATCATGAAAGCCGTGACGATACCGGTCATGGCCAAAGTAAGGATAGGCCATTTTGCAGAAGCATTGATCCTGGAAGAATTAGGAGTGGATTTTATTGATGAAAGCGAAGTGTTGACTCCGGCCGACGATTGTTTTCATATTCAGAAAAATGATTTCCGGGTTCCGTTTGTCTGCGGGGCCCGTGACCTCGGAGAGGCTTTGCGCCGTATTCAGGAAGGTGCGGCCATGATCCGCACTAAAGGAGAGGCCGGTACAGGGAATATCGTTGAAGCTGTCAGGCACACACGGGCCGTGGTGTCAGAGATCTTGCATTTGCAGGGAGCGGATGCCGGAGAGCGCTTGAAAAAAGCCAGAGAATACGGGGTTTCTTTAGAACTTGTGGATCAAACGGCAGAGGTAAAACGCCTTCCGGTGGTCAATTTTGCAGCCGGCGGTATTGCAACCCCTGCAGATGCAGCTCTTATGATGCTTTTGGGATGTGACGGCGTATTTGTGGGATCAGGTATTTTTAAGTCAGAAGAGCCGGCCCGAAGAGCTGAAGCCATTGTGAAAGCCGTGGTCTACTATCAGGATGCTGCTGAATTGTTGAAGGCCTCGCGGAATCTCGGAATCCCTATGAAGGGAATAGGGACGATCGCAGAAATGATCAGCGCAAGAGGGAATCCGTGATCATCGGCATTGTTGCGTTTCAGGGGGCTTGCCGGGAGCATGAAACCCTTCTTCTTAAAAGAGGGTGGAGCGTGCGCCGCATATTAAAGGGAGAAGATTTGGAAGGAACAAAAGGACTCATTTTCCCGGGAGGAGAAAGTACTGTGATGAAACGCTTTTTTGAAGAAGAGGGTTTTCAAAAAGCCTTTCGGCGATGGAGAGACAAAGGGCACCCCTTTTGGGGGATATGTGCCGGAGCTGTTCTCCTTTCGCAAAAAGTCGACGGGAGAATCAATCCCTGCGGTGTTATCGATGTATCGCTTGAGCGGAATGCTTACGGCCGGCATAGAGAAAGCGATTCTCGTAAGATTGCCTTTAATGACGGAACAACTGTCGAAGGGATTTTCATTCGGGCGCCACGGATCACAGAAACGGGAGCAAGCGTTCATATTGAAGCCCGGTCAGAAGGCGACCCTGTGGTTTTAAGGGACGGAAAGGCTTGGCTGACGACCTGGCATCCGGAGTTAAGGGATGGAGCAGGCCTTTATGAGAAGGTCTTTCTTCAAAGTCATGGCGATTCTTGACAAAAAGCTGCAGGCCTGTATTATATCGGCAGGAATCGATATAGGAGGGCTATGCTGGTCTCTGTCCTTAAGGCGGTTTCTGAAAAAAACCGCCTTTTTATTTTAGCGTCATGCAGCCAGGATGAGTACTATACCTGTCAATTAGTCCGGGCTTTGCGTCTGTCTCAGTCAACAGTCTCTAATCATATCAAAATATTAAAAGAGAGCCGCCTTTTGAAAAGTCATCGATACAGAACGTGGAGCGGGTATTATCTGAATCCGTCTCTTTCAGAAGAAATCAGAGGAGTCATCCAGAAGATCCTTCCCCTGGTCTACAAAGATAAGGAGTGGCAGCAATTTCATGAGCGGCTTCAAAAGGCCAAAGATGATTTAGACATCTGCCCTTAAATGGAAAAGGAGTGTGATTATGGCTTTATTCACAGAGGAAGACCGGCAGGGTATTAAGAAAATACTTGATGAGAAAGTCAAAGGCCAAATCCATGTGGATCTGTTTATTGACGAAAATTCAGAAGAGTGTCCGCCTTGTGAGGCGCTGGTGCAGATATTCGAGGAACTGCATCAGTTAGATCAGCGTCTTCTCTATACCGTTCACGATACGGGACTGAAAGATGAAGCGGCGCGAAAAAACAAAGTGGACTGTCTTCCGGCGATTCTTTTCAACGGGCAGAAAGAGGGGCGTCTTCTTTTTTACGGAGTTCCGTCGGGATATGAATTTTCAACTCTTTTAGAGACTTTAGGCGCTCTTTCAGGCCGGGAATCGTCCTTTTTTACTCCGGAAATGAAAGACTACCTTCAATCGATTTCTTCTCCCGTCCATTTCAAAGTCTTTGTGACTCCCCGTTGCCCGTATTGCCCTCAGGCAGCTCTGACGGCCTTTGCTGCGGCAAAACTCAATAAAAAAATAACCGCAGAGGTTTATGAAGTATCTGAATTTCCGGAAACAGGGAAAAAGTATCAAGTAGAAAATGTCCCGAAAACAGTGATCAATGATAGTATTCATATTATTGGGGGATATCCTGAAAAAGGGTTAAAAGAGAAATTAGAAGAGTTGTTCTCCTAAGAATAAGGAAAGACTCTGACGTGATTAATGACAGGGTGCACTGTTAAAAAAGTTGACAGCGTAAGGTGCTGTTATATAATGTAGACCATAAACTGAACAAAAAAGGGGTCGTTTATCATGATTTATGCCTATACATCAAAAAAGAAGATGTGGTTTCTTTTTATGTTGACATTTGTCTTCCCGTTGATCCTCATTCTGGGGGTCATTGCCGTTTTAGCTGTTGATCTTCCGTCATCAGCGGCTATTTACGCTTTTGAGCCTCATGTGGGGACGAAGCTCTACGATATCAACGATGAATTATTCCATGAATTCTATAAGGAAAAGCGAGTCATCCTCACTCCCGAAGAGATCCCCCCGCTGGTTAAAGGGGCATTTCTCTCCATCGAAGACTCCTCTTTCTATCAGCATTCGGCCATAGATATTTTCGGTATTCTCCGGGCAATTTCTCAAAATATCTTTAAGGGACATCTCGCTCAGGGGGGGAGCACTATCACCCAGCAGCTGGCCCGGAACATGTACCTTTCCCATGAGCGTACGCTGACACGTAAGATCAAAGAAATGGTTTTGGCTTTTAAGATCGAGTTCAGCTTTTCAAAAGAGGATATTTTATCCATGTATTTGAATATTATCTACCTGGGTAACGGATCTTACGGGGCCGGGGCCGCCGCACAGAGCTATTTCAATAAGACAATCGATGAACTGACAATTCCGGAAGCCGCTCTTCTGGGGGCTTTGGCCAAAGGCCCGACGTATTCTCCTTACGGTTATCCGGAGCGGGCTTTGAGTAGGAGGAATTTGGTTCTTCACCGCATGTGGGAAGAAAAGATCATTACGGATGAGGAGTATGACGCTGCAAAAGATACGCCCATTGAAATAGAGCCAAGGAAATCCCATATCAATGAATCCGCCCCCTATTATATTGAGGAAGTGCGTCGGATGCTGGTCAAAGAATATGGGGATGATGTCATCTTGACCGGAGGGCTTAATGTCTACACAACATTGGATCCTCATCTTCAGGAGTTGGCCAATAAAGCTGTTTCAATGAACCTGGAACAGATCGAAAAGCGAAACCGCTATAAAGCGATGGAATTGAGACAGTTTCAGGACATGAAAAAAGAGCTCTATCCTAACATGATTCTCAAAGGAAGAGTCAAAGAGGTGAAAAGCTCTATTATGGAAGTGGATCTGGGACGGGGGTATACGGGAATAATTCCCATCGACCGGGAAAACTGGATGTGGGATTTCCGGCCTTCAGATTATTTTAAACTCGGCGACGAGATCTTTGTCAAATACCGCTGGGCTAATCATGACGAAAAGATCATGGGCGTTCTTTGGGAGCAGCGTCCTTTTCCGCAGGCGGCTTTCATCGGTATGGATCCCCGAACCGGTTATGTTACGGCTCTGATAGGAGGTTGTGATTTTCGTGAAAGCCAGTTTAACAGAGCAACCCAGTCCCGGCTTCAAATAGGATCGACAGTGAAACCGTTATTTTATACGGCGGCTATCGACACAAAAAAATATACCATGGCCTCTGTCTTTGTAGATGCCCCTTTTGTCTGGCATCTTCCCGAACAGAACCCTCCTGAATGGAAAGTGAGAAATTACAGCGAAGAATTCCGAGGCCCCATGACACTGCGCAATGCCATCAGCCTCTCTATCAATGTCGTCAGTGCGAAGCTGATGCGGGAGATCGGCCCGACCACCGCGGTGGAGTACATGAAGCGTCTGGGTATTGAAAGCCCCATTGCCGCGGTCCCTGCCCTTTCCGTGGGGATTGCCGAGGTATCCCCGTTGGAATTGACCCGTACTTTTTGCACTTTTGCCAATATGGGGGAGCGTGTCAAGCCGATCTTTATCCGACGTATTACAGATGCCAGGGGAAGTGTTATCAAGGAGAACGAGCCTCAGCTCAGTCGTGTGCTTCCGGAACAGACAGCGTTCATTATGAATAATATCATGAAAGCTCCTTTTGACAGCGGAACAGCGGCCTTTCTCCGCCAAGCCCCGTATAACCTTAAGGGCACTGTTGCAGGAAAAACGGGAACGACAGACAATGCTTCAGACCTTTGGCTGGTGGCCTATACTCCCGAATATGTTTTAGGCAGCTGGATCGGCTTTGATTATAAGGGCAGCCTGGGCATGAAGGAGTTTGCCGGCTTGGCCCATGGGGAAGGTTTTTGTAAGATCATCAACGCATTAGAAGAACACACAGAAGTAAAGGATTGGGAGATGCCTCCCGGTATTGTTGCCCTTCGCGTTGATCCCTGGTCGGGAAGGAGAATTCCCGAGGGAGAAGAGGGGGGAGTTCCTATGTATTTCTATAAAGGAACAGAACCTGTGGATTATCAGGCCGATACAACAAAAGATGAGCCCGTGGACCTGGGCGATCTGTAAGGAGGAGCGGACATGGATATTGTTATGGCCAGCGATCATCGGGGCCTTTTACTCAAAGAGAAGATCCGTTGCATCTTTCAGAAAAAGGGATGGGATATCAGCGATTTAGGGCCCTTTAATGAAGAGAGTGTTGATTATCCCGATTTTGCAGAGAAAGTATGCCGTAAAATCACAGAAGGAAAAGCACAAAAAGGAATCCTCATTTGCGGTACGGGAATCGGAATGTCAATAGCAGCGAACAAATATCCCGGGATCCGAGCGGCACTCTGCTGCAGTGCCAAGGCGGCATTGTTGGCACGGCTTCATAATGATGCGCATGTTCTTGTCCTTTCTGCAGATTTTACCGAAGAGAGGGAATTGCCGCAGATATTGGAGAATTTCTTTACAACCGTCTTCGAAGGCGGACGCCATCAGCGGCGCATCGGTAAGATAAGTCAATGGGAGAATTGTTGTGAATAAAGACAAAAGAGGAGGCGCTATGCTTAACAGAAAATTGAACAATGTCGATCCCGAGATCAGCCGGCTTATGGAGGAGGAGACTCGGCGGCAGACATACGGATTGGAGTTGATCGCTTCAGAAAATTTTGTTTCTGAGGCGGTAATGGAGGCTGTCGGTTCAGTGATGACCAATAAGTATGCAGAAGGTTATCCCTATTTCCGCTCAAAAGATGCTCCTCTGGAAAGGGATTTTTCAAGGAACGGCCGCTATTACGGAGGGTGCGAAATCGTGGACAAGGCGGAAAAACTCGCCATGGAGCGTGCCGTCGCTCTTTTTGGGGCGGATCATGCAAATGTTCAACCTCATTCCGGCTCACAGGCGAATATGGCCGTCTACTACTCTGTGGTTCAACCCGGAGATACTGTTTTAGGAATGGACCTTGCTCACGGTGGCCACCTGACCCACGGCAGCCCGGTCAACTTCAGTGGTTTGTTTTATAATATTGTCCCCTACGGTGTTGATGAGAAGACAGAGACATTGGATTATGATGCTGTCAGAGAGATTGCGAAAAAAGCAAACCCCAAACTCATCATTGTGGGAGCCAGTGCCTACCCCAGGATCATTGATTTTAAAGCATTTCAGGAAATAGCCCGGGAAACCGGCGCTAAAATAATGGTGGATATGGCGCATATTGCCGGACTTGTCGCCGCCGGACTTCATCCGAACCCGGTTCCTTACGCGGATTTTGTGACAACGACGACACACAAAACCCTCAGAGGCCCCCGGGGAGGAATGATCCTTTGCACGAAAGAGTGGTCTAAAGAAATCGACATGAAAGTCTTCCCCGGCATTCAGGGGGGCCCTCTGATGCATGTGATTGCCGGCAAAGCGGTTGCTTTTAAGGAAGCGCTGGAAGATGATTTTAAGGAATATCAGTCACAGGTTGTAAAAAACGCCAAAGCCCTGGCGGAAGCCCTTATGGAGAAAGGATACCGTTTAGTCTCCGGGGGTACGGATAATCATCTCATGCTTGTGGATGTTCTGGCCTCATTGGACATGAGCGGGAAAAAAGCACAAAACCTATTGGGAAAAGCGGAAATCACAGTCAATAAGAATACGATCCCCTTTGATAAAAAAAGCCCCTTTGTAACCAGCGGCATCCGTCTGGGGACGCCGGCTTTGACGTCACGGGGAATGAAAGAAGAGCAGATGGGGGATGTCGCGCGTTTCATCGATGAAGTCCTTCGCTCTGAGGGAGATGAAGGGATCCTGAATCGGGTCAAAGGAGATGTCAGGATTCTTTGCGATGCGTATCCCCTGTACCAGTATAAGTTGGAGAATTGATGAAAACCCGTCCGGATTGGGATCACTATTTCTTTCAGATAACCCGGTTGGTCGCGACGCGGAGCACATGTTTGCGGCGGGATGTCGGGGCTGTCATTGTCAAAGAGAAAAGGATTTTGGCAACAGGATATAACGGGGCACCTTCGGGGCTGCCCCATTGCCTGGATGTGGGTTGCCTGCGCGAGGAATTAAAAATCCCGTCCGGAGAACGACAGGAGATATGCCGGGGAATTCATGCCGAACAGAACGCCCTTGTCCAGGCGGCAAAATTCGGGATCTCTGTGAACGGGTCCATGATTTATGTGACGCATCATCCCTGTGTTGTCTGTGCAAAGCTGCTGATCAATGCCGGGATTGAAGAAATATGCTATTTAGAAGATTATCCCGATGAACTTGCGAAATCGCTTTTGAAAGAGGCCGGTATACGCCTCAGAAAAGGATCGGAATGAAATGCCCTCATTGCGGTTTCGGGGACAGTCGGGTGGTGAATTCACGGCCTGCTCAGAACGATAAAGCGATCCGCCGCCGCAGAGAATGTCTACAATGCGGAAAGCGGTTTACAACGTATGAGACTGTCGTGGAGATATTACCCCATATTACGAAAAAAGACGGGCGGCGCGAGGATTATGACCGTTCAAAACTGGAGCGGGGGATACGGAAGGCTTTAGAGAAAAGGCCGATTTCCGAGTCAGAAGTCGAGGGCCTGATCGATGCCATTGAAAGTGAGCTCTACCGATGCGAAGCCGGAGAAGTCGCCTCTTCGGCTATCGGAGAGAGGGTCATGGAGAAACTGAGAAAACTCGATATTGTCGCCTATGTCCGCTTTGCATCGGTTTATCGGGAGTTTAAGGATCCGAATGATTTTATCAAAGAGTTGAAAGAATATCTTGAGAACAAGGGATAATATGCTTGCCGGAAGCATTTTTTATAAGGCTGTCGATGGAGAGATCAAAGAACTGACAACGGCCTTTTTGCGAAAAAAAGTCCGGGAGAAGCATCATACTATCCGCCCGGACGACCTTGAAGATTTGATCCGGGTCTTAGCTTATTATATTCAAAGCAGAAAAGAGCAGGGACTGATCCGGGAAGAGGATATGGAGACTCTTTTAGAGCGGCTTCTGCCTGAAATAAAAGGCGAACGCCTTTTTGTGGGAGGCCAGGATGTCGATATTATCTGGCTGGAGGCCTTTGTCTCCCGGCGCTTTCCGGGATTGCCTGAGCCTGTGAGTAAAAGCCTGGCGCATCGCCTGGACAAGGCTCTGGAGCATCTTTTTTTGGCGGGCTTAAGGGAGATTCTTCCGGAAACGCTGGAGCAACTCTGCAGAGAGCAGCTTCGGGCCATAGGTTTGGGTTTTAGCTCTTCCGAGCGTCTTTCTTTTCCTTTAGATGAGATCCTGGCCATCTATTCCCGATACTCCCCTTTCCAAACGGGAGATTATTTTAATGAAATCGTCAATGTCTATTTATATAATCATGTCTTTATGGACAAAGGCCTTCACTCTTTGGAGGAGGAGGGGCTTCTTCGCAGACGGAAGCCATCCTTTTTCCGTGTGGACCGCTTGGACCATTTTGAGCCCGGAGCATCAGGGGAACGCGAGTTGCGGGAACTGGCATTGTTGAATATTTTTTATACACGGGCTCATTATGACGCCTTTCCCGGTGAGAACAAAGTCCTTTACCGCACAGACAATAGCCATCAGGATGTCCGGCGCATTCTTTCCGGAGAAGCATTTATCCCCTGGCAGGAAGGGGTTCGAGGCTTCACTTTTGTTTCCCATGAAAATTATTCTCTGTTTTCCAAAGATGAAAGCGGGTTTCCCGTTTATCCATCCTGTTATAATGCGGAGTTCTCTGTATCCTGCCTGGATGAAAAGAGTTATTCTGATAAACTGGAGATTTTGGACCGTATGGCTGATGCTGTCAATCGTTTTTACCGTAAATATACAGAATATTTTTATCTGGTCCGGCTTCTTCAGGGACGCCGTGTCTATATGGCTCTTTATATCGACAGGGATGACCCGGCTTATGATCCTTTACTTTTAGAATATCTTCACCGCGCTTTGGATAATGATATGATCCGGATCGTTTTGTTTAACGGAAGCCGGACATTGGAAAACTTCAAGGGAACTGAGGTCGCGTCTGAGGGCTTTTCTGTGGAGCTGGCCTTTGACCCTGAATTGTGGAATGAAAAAGTGTGGCGGTATTGCAAAAAGAACAGGGTTTATTTTGTGCAATTTGAAACATAAAGGAGGAATATGAAACGACTATGGCTTATTCTTATCCTTGCAGCGATGCTGTGGGGATGCGGGCAAAAAGAAACAGCGTCTCCCGGCGGAAAAGGGTCGTTCGGCTTATCGGAACTCCCCGGTATCGTGCTTAAAGACCTTGACGGAATAGAGCATGATCTTCTGGACTATAAAGGAAAAGTCCTTATTGTGAATTTCTGGGCGACCTGGTGTGGTCCATGTAAAAAAGAGATCCCCGATTTTATTGAATTGAAAGACGAATATGGAGAGAGGGGCCTGGAAATAATCGGGATCTCTTTGGACGATTCTCTTCGTGACGCCAGGGAGTATTCTCGCGCTAATAAAATCAACTACCCCGTCCTCTACAAAGACAAAGAGATGCGTGTTGTGGAGCTATTCGGAGGGCTTAAGGGGATTCCGACCTCTTTTATCATCGGAAGAGACGGGAAAGTCGTCGCTAAGTTCATCGGCCTTCGCGACAAAGAGACCTTTGAACAGGTTCTTTTGCAGTACTTATAGGGAATGTTCATCCGGCGGCCGGGGAAGATAGGGCCGCCGGGTGTCCAGGTATTGCCGGAACCCCGAGGGGAGAGCCCCCGTATTTTCAATGCCGACGAGAAGAGAGCAAAGCTGGATTTCTCCCGAGAGAAGAGGACGTTTGGAAAAGAATTCAGAATTTCTTTCGTTGATTTCCTCTTCCATTTTGTATAATACCCTTAATAACGTAAAAGCTTCACTTCCATCTTGATAGGATGCGAGGCTGTTGAGGCAATACTGAATGGTCTCTCCGTGTGAAGGGAGTTTCTGTTTTTTGTCCATATTTGATTATAAGGGATTCTTTACCCTGTTTAAAGGGTTTTTCGCGAAGAGGATTGGCCGAAAGCCTTGAAATTATCTTGACAACAACCCGCTCTTTCCTATACTATTCCTCATAAGCGGGTATAGCTCAGTTGGTAGAGCGTCAGCTTCCCAAGCTGAATGTCGCGAGTTCGAGTCTCGTTACCCGCTTTTTTCATATAAGGAGGATGCATGTCGGAAAAGATTATCGGCGAAGGAATCACATTTGACGATATTCTTCTGGTGCCCGGGGCCTCCAATGTCAATTTGTCAAAAATTGATATGAAGACAAAGCTTTCCCGCACCATTCATCTGAATATTCCCATTGTGAGCGCTGCCATGGATACGGTGACAGAATCGGCTTTGGCGATTGCCATCGCCGCTGAAGGAGGGATAGGTATTTTACATAAAAATATGCCTCCCGAAGCCCAAGCCGTGGAGGTCGATCATGTTAAACGGTTTGAAAGCGGAATGATCACGAACCCCATTACATTAGAGCCGGGAGACAAGATCAGTAAGGCCCTGGAGTATATGGACCGGTATCGGATCTCCGGGATCCCCATTACAGTCGGCTCCAGGCTTAAGGGGATTGTTACCAGCCGGGATCTGCGTTTTGCCCGCGACCTGACGGCCGCCATAGAGACGGTGATGACTCCTGATAAGCGTCTCATCACTGTCCCCGAAGGCACCACCATGGAAGAAGCGAAAAAAAAGCTGCATGAGCATCGCATCGAAAAGGTGCTTATTGTTGATAAAGAGTTTAATCTCAAAGGATTGATCACGGTCAAAGATATTCAGAAAAATATTGACCACCCTCTGGCCTGTAAAGACGAACAGGGGCGTCTGCGTATCGGTGCAGCTGTCGGGGTTTTGGATGACGCGTTCAAACGGGTCCCTCTTCTCCTCGATGCCGGAGTCGATGTTCTTGTCGTGGACACTGCTCACGGCCATACAAAGAATGTCATTGAAACTGTTAAACGATTGAAGAAAAGCGTGAATGTCGATGTCATTGCCGGCAACATTGCCACAAAAGAGGCGGCGAAAGCCCTTCTTGATGCCGGGGTCGACAGCGTAAAAGTGGGGATCGGACCGGGTTCCATCTGTACGACACGAGTCGTCGCCGGGGTCGGAGTCCCTCAGGTGACGGCCATCAGCGATGTTCTCAGCTACACGAAAGGGGCCGGGGTGCCGGTCATCGCCGACGGGGGCATACGGTTTTCGGGGGATATCGTTAAAGCGTTAGGAATCGGAGCTCATACTGTCATGTTGGGCAATCTGTTAGCCGGAACCGAAGAATCACCCGGGGAACTGGTGATATATCAGGGACGCAGCTATAAATCGTACCGCGGCATGGGATCCCTGGGAGCGATGAAAAGAGGAAGCAAAGACCGTTATTTCCAGGGTGATATCGAAGAAGAGTCAAAATTGGTTCCCGAAGGAATCGAAGGGCGTGTCGCCTTCAAGGGACGTCTCCGTGATGTCATCTATCAGCTTCTGGGAGGATTGCGGGCCGGAATGGGATATGCCGGAGCGGAATCCATTCCTTTGCTTCATGAAAAAGCCCGTTTCATCCGCGTTACCTTTGCCGGACTAAAGGAGAGTCATCCACATGATGTGTCGATTACTAAAGAAGCTCCTAACTACCGTTTCGATTAGCCTGTTTTTCTTTTCAGCAGCATTTGCCGCTGATCTGGAGTATTTTCTGGAGATCGATATTCAGCCGGAAGAATTTTCAGCCTCGGGAAAAGAAGTGATTCTTTATTCTCCCCCTTTTGAGACAAATTCTCTTTCTTTCCATTTATATTGGAACGGGGCCCAGCCGGAAGCTCATTTTTACAGAGATGCCCCGGATGATGTCAAAAAGCTTATTGACAGCGGGAAAGGGGCTGCCGGAATCACCATCGAATCGTTACAGGTCAATGGGAAGGCGGCGTTCCGGGAAGAGACAGAAGATCCTTCCCTTGCTGTCTTTCTCCCGGATAAGCCGTTGAAAGCCGGATCAAAAAACCGTATCGAAGTAGAGTTTTCTTTATCTGTCCCTCAGGAGCGCACGGCTCGTTTCGGTTATTCAACGTCAGACCGGATCTGGTGGTTTTCTCAGTGGTTCCCTAAGCTGGGGGTATTAACCGGCCCCGGACAGTGGGACGCAGAACCGCATTCTTTTTATAAAGAATTTTTTTCCGATTATGCCCGATGGTCTCTTGATGTCAGAGTACCGATAGGATATGACGTTGTGTCGAATCTTCCTGAAGAGGCGGGAGGCTCCTCCTCTTTTAAAGGCGGCCCTGCAGGCGACGCCGTCTTTGGAGTCGCCCGGAAATTTTACCGCTATGAAGAGGATCATGAGGGACGCTTGTACAGAGTTGTTTTATCCCGGGAGAATCCCCGGCGGGCCCGCCGTATTCTGGACAGGACAATTCGGGCCTTCAGTAAAATGGAAAAGTGGGTCGGCCCTTATCCGTATAGGCAGTTTACTGTTGCGGAGTTATCCACCATCGGTCCTGTAGGGCAGGGGATGGAATACCCTCTTTTGATCAATATTGTTCCCGGCGCAGGGCTGAATACGGTTGTGGATCATGAGATTGCCCATCAATGGTTTTACGGTATTTTGGGGTTTAATGAAGCAAAGGAGCCCTGGCTTGACGAGGGGCTGACGTCTTACTATGAGCTGAGGCTGGCCAGAGAAGATGATCCGGTGAATGTTCTGGGGATCCGATATACCCCTTTTGATATCCGGTATACCGTGACCGGTATCGCAAATGCGAAGGAGGGGAGTGTTTTTGTTCTTCCTGAAGAGGCTGCTTCCCCGGAAAAGGCCATGGCCAAGTATTATTATTATTTCCCTGTCTATCTGACCTTGGCCGAAAGGCGGGACGGAACAGAGGCTGTTGACCGGTTTGCGCAGGATCTTTACAGCGAAAAAGCTTTCAGTCATCTGTCAACAGAAGATGTTTTAGGAGCATTACGGAAGCGGCTTTCTCCGGAAAGCTATTCTTTTTTCAACGCCCTCCTTTACGGAGCACGCCCGGATCTTGCTCTTCAGATGAATGAAAAGAAGGGATTTCAAGTGACTGCGACCCATCCTTTCCTTTTCCCCGTAGATCTGCACTGGCATTATCAGGGAGAAGAAGGGACTGTGACGTTTCAGGATGCCGGAGAGACGGAAGCTATTCCCTTTGATTATGCGTATCTTTCCACATTGGATATGCAGCCTGTGAATAATTATATTGTTGCCTCAAGAGGCGGGAAAACGTTTATTTGGATTTTCAGCGTTATTGTTGTTTTTCTGTTTTTAGGTGCCGGCGGGCTATTGAAACAAGCTTCACTGACGAATACAGGCTTGAATGTCCTCATCAGCCTTCCCCTTTTTTTGAGCCTTGTCGTTTTGACATGGCCGTTGAAGGTGTTGCCCGCCGGGATATATGGATTAAATGACCTCTCGCTGTTCTTTTTCTCTTTGAAAGAAGCTCCCGTCGGGGGCGCGCTTTTTATCACGCTGTTGCTATTTGTGGTGAAAACGGCGCTTCTTTCTGCGGCTGTCTATAAGACAAAAAATGAAGTCTATTCCTTTTTTCATCTCCTTTTTGTAGATGGGGCGTCCTTTTTGTTGATGCTTCTGTTGACAGCCATCATGATCGGCCTAAAGAGTACCTCTCCCCTGCTTCTGTTTGGTTTTGTTTTTGTGCTTGCTATGACAGAGCCGGTCAAGGCCTCTCTTCTGAACCGGGAGAGAAAAAGAACGGCATTGAAACATGTTCTTCCCATGAGTTTTATCGTGACGCTTTTCTTTTTTCTTGCAGCCGTTGTGCTGAGTGTTCTTTTTGTGCCTCTCATGCTTCGCTCTTATCTTTATTTTCCTTTACTTGTCGTGATTCTGTCTGCGGGCGAATACGGATATAAACTCTTTTATCTTCGGTTTTACGATTATTTGATCCGAAAGGGCTACCATGAGTCTGCATGAGCCCTGTCTCCTTCTGTCTATGATAACACCGCGCGATGAGGTTGATCCGGAAGAAAGGATTGATGAGATGACAGCTCTCATCGAGACTCGGGGAGGGCGTGTCGTTGATGTTTTTACTCAAAAACGGGAACATCCTGACCCGGGCCATTATTTTGGCCGGGGAAAGATCGAAGAGATCGCGGCTTTTCTGGAGCAGACCCCGGAGATCACGACCATCATCGTGGATTCTTTTCTTTCTCCTGTGCAGCAACGCAATTTAGAGGAAGATTTCGGACGGACAGTTATGGACAGAGAAGAGCTGATCCTGGAGATCTTTGCCCGGCATGCGCAGACCCGTGAAGCCAGGCTTCAGGTCGAATTAGCTGAGTTAGAGTATCTCCTTCCCCGCTTAAGAAATCTTTGGCCTCATTTAACAGGCCAGCAGGGGGGGTTTAATTTCAGGGGCCCGGGAGAGACTCAGCTTGAGACGGACCGGAGAGCCATTACCAGGCGTATCGCCGCTTTGAAGAAAAAACTCCTCCATATTGAAAAAATAAGGGGCACGCAGCGCAAAGGCCGGAGCAGAGCCTTCAAAGTCTCTATTGTCGGATATACCAATGCAGGGAAATCTTCTCTGTTAAGTCTGCTTTGCGGCAAGCCTCTTTATGTTGAGAACAAACTATTTGCGACCTTGGACACGACCGTGAAGAAGGTTTTTTTCCCGGGGACAGGGGAAGTCCTTCTCTCTGATACTGTAGGTTTTATACGAAACCTTCCCCATCATCTGGTAGCGTCCTTTAAGTCGACATTGGAAGAGCTTCTTTATTCGGATCTTATTTTAGAAGTCGTGGATATTTCATCCCCCGTTTATCGGCAAAAAATGGATGTCGTGGACCAGGTGCTCCGCGAGCTGGGAGCCGGGGACAAGCCGCGTCTGCGCGCCTTTAATAAATGTGACCTGCTAACCGATGAGGAATTGAGTGCATTGGAAAGTCAATTCAAACAGTCGGAAGATGCTCTTTTTATCTCCGTCTTGGAAAAGAAGAACATAGAGGAGCTTAAAGAGTCCATAGCCCTTCGGGCGGGCAATAAGGGCCATGGATCTTATTGAAGAAGCCTTCCTGGATATTCATCAAGGATCTTTTGCCCTGTTTTCCATCCAAATAGGAAAAAAGAGACATCCTGAAGACCTTGCTTATTATTTTAAAAGGTACAAAGACTTTCATCCCGTTGAAAAAGCGCTGTTAAATGCGGCCCAAGGGAAGATCTGTGATGCCGCCGCCGGGCCGGGACGCATTGCCCTTTATCTTCAAGGCAAAAATCATAAGGTCGTCTGTCTTGACGCCAGTCTCGTAATGAAACTCATCGGGCGTGAACGAGGCTGCCGTCATTATGAGACAGAAGATCTGTTAAAAGAGAAAGAAGAAACACCCTGTTTCGATACTGTTACATTTTTCGGGAATTCTTTGGGGTTTTGCCGGAATGCCGGGGATGTCGCCTTTGTCCTGAAACGGTTAAGCCGAAAGCTTTTTCCGGGAGGCGTTCTTCTTCTTTCTGTTACGAATCCTCTTCTTTTCGGATTGAATAGAAGCAGGCAGCTTTCTTTTCTTCAGCATTATAAAGGCAGGACTCAAAAGGGCGCGTGGTTTTTTGCGACTCCTGCACTGATACGGGAATCATTGCCGGATGAAATGGAAGAGGAGGCTCTTTTTTATGAAAAAGGCCTTTACGGTTTCCTGATGAGGAAAAAAAGATGAAACGGTATTTCATTAAGCTCAAAAAAGGCAGCCAGGAGATGTTGAGCGAAGTGATTCAAAAATATCTTAACACTGATGAACAGGAAGCCGAAGCCCTGATCCGGGGCGGAAGTGTCTGGAATGTCGAAGAGAATAAAAGACTGACCGATCCGGCGCTGCTTATTACGGAAGAGACCCTGAAAATCAATAAGCCTCTCCACCCGGCGTATCCCTATGAGTTGCCTGAAGAGTTTGTGATCTATGAAGATGATGTTCTCCTGGTGGTTTATAAGGAAGCCGGCCTGGCCAGCCACCCTACTCCTTATTCTCAGGTTGAATGCCTGGCCTACGGGGCCCGGGAATATGTGAGACGGAGAGAAAAAAATGAAACAATAACCGTCTCTGTCATCAACAGGCTGGACAGGCCTACCCGGGGGCTTCTTCTCTTGTCGCGGGGAAAAAAGGCGGAAGCATCCCTTCATGCTTTGTTTCGGGAAAAGAAGGTCTCAAAAGCTTATCTTGCGGTGACTCCCGCCCTGGAGGTTCCGCCGCTCTCTTTGAGAATTACGGATACCCTGGAATGGAACGGTAAAGAGAAGCCGGCAGAGACCCGGCTGCGTTATCATGGACGTTGCGGCGAAAAGGACGTGTTTTTCGTTTTTCCCCGTACAGGGCGGACCCATCAGATCCGAAAACATTTTGCACGTTACCTTGCCCCCCTCTGGGGGGACAGCCGTTACGGGAGCCCTTATAAAGGGCCTTTAGGCCTTATCTGTTTTTCTTATTCCTTTGTTCATCCTCTTACCGGGGAAAAAATGCGTATCACGCTTCCCCGTAAATGTTTAGAAGAGATGCTTTTCTCTGACGGAGAGAAAAAGCGTTGACATTTCGTTAACCGAAGTTATTATGATTCCGGAGGTTTCTATGCTCAAACGCTTTATCAGTTATTACAAACCCCATAAAGTTCTCTTTTTCATTGATATGGGTGTAGCCTTGCTTTCTTCTGTGTTGGCCATTCTCATCCCGTCTATGGTCAGGACATTATTGAATACACATATCCCGGAAAAAAATATTCAGGCTATCATTTCCCTTTTTCTGGTCATGGTTTTGATCTATCTTGTCAAGATGGTCTTTGAATTTATCCGTATGAAATGGGGGCATATCCTGGGGGTCCGCATGGAATACGATATGCGGGAAGATATTTTTCGCCATATTCAAAAACTTTCCTTTAACTATTTCGATAACACAAAAACCGGCCACATCATGTCCAGGATCTCTAATGACCTGAATACTATTGCCGAGGTGGCCCATCATGCCCCTGAAGACCTGATTCTTTCTTTCTTTCTCATCGTGGGCTCTTTTTATTTTATGATCAAATTTAATCCTCTCTTAGCTTTGATTGCGTTTATTCCTCTTCCTTTCATGATGCTGTGGGGTATTCGCTACGGGGGAAAAATGCGCCAGGGGTTTCGGCGTGTCCGTAGAAAAATCGCTGATATTAACAGCGCTGTGGAGAATTCTGTCCAGGGTATCCGGGAAGTCAAATCTTATGCCAACGAAGACCTGGAGATAGAAAAATTTGAAAATGTCAATACCCTCTTTAAATTTGCCAAAGAGAAGATGTATACCATCATGGGGATTTTTTATTCCGGGTTTCATTTTCTTTCCGATATGTATTATCTGACAGTCATTGCCGGAGGAGCCTGGCTTTATCTACGGGGACAGATAACGCCGTCTGATATTGTGGCCTTCATTCTTTATGTGAACATTATTCTGAACCCCATACAGAGACTCATGAATTTTACCGAGCAATTTCATCAAGGGGCAGCCTCCTTTGAGCGTTTTGTGGAGATTATGGACATCGATCCGGATATCGAGGACCGGCCCCATGCCCGCACTTTTCACTCCGTGGCCGGGAGGATCGAAGTACAAAAGGTATGGTTCAAATACAGTTCTTCGCCGGAGTGGATTCTGAAAGATATCGATTTTACCGTGAAAAAGGGTGAGTCTGTGGCTATTGTGGGAGAATCCGGTGCCGGAAAAAGCACCATCGTTTCTTTGATCCCCCGGTTTTATGAGCCTCAAAAAGGGAAAATCACCATAGACGGCCATGATATCATGGATTTGAAGCAACGTTTTCTCCGGGAAAATATCGGCCTCGTTCAGCAGAACATCTTCCTTTTTGATGGGACTATCCGTGAAAACATCATGTATGGAAAGCCCCTTGCAACTGAAGAACAGATGATCGAAGCTGCCCGGTATGCGAATATTTATGAGTTTATTATGACATTGCCTGACGGGTTTGATACTTATGTGGGAGAGCGCGGGGTCAAACTCTCCGGCGGCCAGAAACAGCGGATCTCAATTGCCCGTGTTTTTCTCAAAAACCCGCCTCTTCTGATCTTTGACGAAGCCACGTCTTCGCTGGATAATGAATCCGAAAGCCTGATCCAGGACGCCATGTTTAAGTTGAGCCGGGACCGCACAACGATTATTATCGCGCACAGGCTTTCAACAGTGCGTCATGTCGATAAAATCATTGTTTTGAACAAGGGATGTTTGGTCGAAGAGGGGACACATGAAATCCTGTTGCAAAAAGAAGGGTTTTATCATAAACTCTATACAAAGAACCTGATCTGATTGAGCCGGCAGGCTCAGAGAAAGGCTGTGTATGGAGAGGCGGATCGTTCATGTAGATATGGATGCCTTCTTTGCTGCCGTTGAGCAGAGGGATGACTCTGCGTTAAAAGGCCGGCCTGTGATTATCGGGGCGTCTCCGGAAAAAGGACAGGGACGGGGTGTTGTATCGACATGCAGTTACGAAGCCAGAAAATACGGAGTCCATTCGGCGATGCCGGTGAGCCGGGCCTGGCGGCTGTGCCCTCAAGGAGTTTATCTTCACCCGGATATCCGTAAATATGCCCAGGAGTCAAAAAAGATCATGTCTCTGTTAGAGACCTTTTCCCCTGTTATCGAACAGATCAGTATTGATGAAGCTTTTTTAGATTGCACCGGAACCGAGGCCCTTTTTGGAGGGAGCTGCGATTTGGGAAAGGCCATAAAGCAAAAGATCTATAAGGAGAGGGGGCTGAGCGCCAGTGTGGGGATTGCCTCCAACAAATCAGTGGCGAAAATCGCATCGGATCTTCAAAAGCCCGGAGGGCTTGTGATATGCCCGTCCGGAGAAGAGGCTGTTTTTCTTGCGCCTCTGTCGGTAAAGCGTCTGTGGGGGGCAGGGCCCAAGACCGTGGCTGCTTTGAGACGGCTGGGGATAGAGACCATAGGAGAATTGGCCGCTTTCCCCGAAGAGACATTGTCCAGGCATTTCGGCCGCTGGGGGGAACATCTGCACCGCATGGCATTAGGTATTGACCCCCGCTCCCTGGAAAAAGAGAGAGGGCAAAAATCTATCAGCGAAGAGAGGACATTCCGAAGAGATACCCGCGATAAAGGCAGAATAGAACAGTTGTTCTTGGCTCTTTCCCAAAATGTGACCGCCCAATTAAGGGTTGCAGGCCAAAAAGCCCGGACGGCTCATTTAAAAGTCCGTTACTCTGATTTTTCTACATTGACCCGCAGCCGGACATTGTCTTGTTATTTTGATGATACAGAGACTCTTCATCAAGTCGTTAAAGCGCTTTTTGAAGGATTGAAAGGCGAAAAGAGAATACGGCTTATCGGGGTAGGTGTCACAAATATTGAGGAAGGGGCGGTTTTGCTTCAGCCAAGCCTTTTTGATGAAGATCCCACGCCCAAAAGAAAAGTCGACACAATAATGGACGAAGTCTCCCGAAAGCACGGAAAGGTCATCACCCGGGGAGGCTTAATAACCAGGAAGGAAGACGATGGAGTCTAATAGTATTGACAAAATCAAGGAAAAGGTTAGGTTTAATCAGAGAAGAAATCGAACTTTTTATAAAAGGAGGTCTTGATGAGTAAAAAAGTATTAGTTGCCACAGAAAAGCCCTTTGCCCCTGAAGCTGTCACCAAGATCAGGGAGATCGTCGAAAAGGCCGGATATCGGCTGGAACTGTTGGAAAAGTACACAGAAAAAAGCGCTTTGTTGAAGGCTGTTGCTGATGCAGATGCGCTGATCATCCGCAGCGATAAAGCGGATGCGGAAGTTTTGGATGCGTCAGGGCAATTAAAAATTGTCGTTCGTGCCGGTGCAGGGTATGACAATATCGATTGTGCCAAAGCCAAAGAAAAAGGCATTGTGGCCATGAATACCCCCGGGCAGAATTCCAATGCTGTTGCGGAGCTTGTTTTTGCCATGATGCTTTACAGAGCCCGTAATTTTTTTACACCTAAAGCCGGAACGGAATTGCGCGGAAAGACAATCGGAATCCATGCTTACGGAAATGTGGGCCATTATGTGGCTCAGATCGCCAAAGGTTTCGGCATGAAGATCCTGGCCTTTGACCCTTTTGTCAAGAGAGAGCTTATGGAAAAAAACGGGGTAACTCCTGTGGCTTCTGTAGAAGAGCTGTATGAAAAGGCGGACTATGTCTCCCTTCATCTGCCGAAAATGAAGGAGACATTGGGATTTGTGAATGAAGCGCTGCTCAAGAAAATGAAAAGGGGAGCCGCATTGGTGAATACAGCCCGGAAAGAAGTCGTGGATGAAGACGCGTTACAAAAAGTATTAGCCCAAAGGACAGATTTATCCTATCTCTCTGATATCGCTCCGGATTGTGCCGAGGCCCTGTCCGCCGCCTGTCCCGGCCGCATCTATTTCACACCCAAAAAAATGGGGGCTCAGACGAATGAAGCCAATGTCAATGCCGGTGTTGCCGCGGCGAATCAGATCGTAGCCTTTTTTGAAAAAGGGGATACGACTTACCAGGTCAATAAATAGAAAGAAGGCTGGCAAGAGACATGACGAAAAGAAAGACTTTAGGGCGGGGCATGGTGACCCGCCCTTCCTTCAGCCGAAAAGACCGCTTTGCCGTTCGGCACCTGTTACAGGGTAAGGATCCTTTCGGGCAAGAGGTCGCTTGCTTTGAAGAAGAACTGGCCCGTACTTTAAACGTTCCCTGGGTGGAAACCGTTGTCAATGCGACAATGGCTTATTTTTTGATTCTCAAAGGGTTGGGGATAGGCCCCGGAGACCGGGTCATCGTCCCGGCGTATACGTTTGTCTCTGCCGCGAATATTCCGGCCTTTTTAGGGGCCGAACCCCTTTTTGCCGATATTATCCCGTCTGTCCCCTGCCTTGACCCGAAGGATATGGAGAAGAAATGGGATTCTTCCGTTAAAGCTGTTCTTTATGTCTCATCCTTCGGTCATGCTGAAGGGCTGGAAGAGGTCTTGTCTTTTTGCCGGGGAAAGAACGTCCCTCTTATTCATGATGCGGCGGCTTCATTCGGGAGCGAAATCTCTCAAAAGCCCCTGGCGGCTTTGGGAGATTATGCCTTTACCAGTTTTCACTTTAAAAAAGTGCTTTCTGCTTTTGAAGGCGGAGCCCTTTGGGGAAAAGGAAATCCCCTCGTCTTTCGATCGTTAAAGAATCACGGAAAAAAAAAGGATTTTGAAGAGCCGGGGTTGAACCTGCGTTTAAGTGATCTTCATGCGGCATTAGGACGGAGTCAGTTGAAATCCCTCCCCCGCCGCTTAAAAAGGCGGGATATTTTGGCGCAGGCATATTTCCGGGAGTTGAGCGGTATCGATGATATCATTTTGCCTGTTTTCCCTCAAAAGATAAAACCGGCCTGGCATCAGATGATTATATTGACATCCCGAAAAACGGCCTTAGCCGAATTTCTGGCCCGGAGCGGGATTACGTCAACGGAGCCCGCGCAATATATTCCGGGGCTTCCCTTTTTTAAAGAGAATGGTCTCTCCTGTCCCCGGGCGATGGCATATCATCAGAAAGCGCTTTCACTTCCCTTTTATGAAGAGATGACGGTGAAAGAGATCCGGAATATCGGAGACTCCATAAGGAGTTTTTTCTCCTGATGCGCCCCGTTTTTCTTTTTTCCCTTATCATGCTTACAGGGCTGCTTTCTTCCATACACGGAGAGACTTTAGAATACACAGCGGATATAATCAGAGCTTTCCCGGGAGAACAGCGTATTGTCTTAGAAGGAAATTGCCGCCTTTCCTATGACGGGGCCGTGATGAAGGCTGATAATGTCTATTATTTCATTCAGGAAAAAAGACTGCTGGCCATTGGAAACATTGAGTTTTCACGGGGTGGACAGCGTTTTTCCGGGAAAATGCTGGAGTATGACCTGGTTCTTAAACGAGCCTTTCTGGATAATGGGAGAGCCCCTGTAGAAAAGGGGTATGTGTCGGGAGAGGTGATCAATACTGTCGGCGACGGATTGGTTTACGGAAAACAGACCTCTTTTACCACGTGTGCAAATATTAATCCTCACTTTTCCATTCGAAGCAAACGGATGAAGATTATCAAAAATGACAAGGTCTTGGTCTCTCCTGTCGTGTTTTATGTCTACCGTGTTCCTGTGTTCTGGTTTCCTTCTCTCTTTTTTCCTATTCCCGAGGGGCGGAAGACCGGATTCCTGATCCCTTCAGTCTCCAATAACAGCGCTGACGGCCTGACATTTCAAATTCCTTTTTTTCTGGTCTTGAACAGATACTCTGATTTGACGTATACGTTGAAAATCATGACAGAGCGGGGGCTTTCCCATGAAGGGGAGGTTCGAGTGAAGACCTCTACAGGTAGGGGAGAAATCAGAGGCGCCTACACTCATGACACGATTGCGCAGTTGAAACGGTGGTACATAAAAGGCTATGCGCTTCAGGATTTTAAAAAAGCGGGAATTAAGATGACTCTTAGCGCTGATATGCTCAGCGATACTTCTTATTATGATGATTTCAGTTCCAGTATTGACGAGCGGACCAGGAACAGCCTTTCTTCCTATGCAGCTTTTGAAAGGCGTTTTGGCTCTGTCTTAAATGCCCGCTTGCTTCTGTCTCAAGATAAAAAGTGGCAGGATTTAGGAGACGGGTCCACCGATGAATACACCAAATCCTTTTTCCCGGGATTTTCTGTGAATATGTACAATCTCAGGCTTTTGCCCCGTATGCATCTTTCTTTTTCGGGAAACAGCAATCATCTTTATGAAAACGGGAACTTTAAAAAATGGGATTCAACAGGAAACCTGACTCTTTCCTACCGGCATAACCTGTTCTCTTATTTACATATGGGTGAAAAGATAACAAATCGCATGGATTATATCCGTTATGAAAAAGGGGTGATCGAACGGTGGGTTCCCACTCTTTCTACGGATCTTTATTTTAACCTTTACGGTTATTTTAATGTTTTGAATATTGGAAGCACTAACATGATAAAGCATACGGTAACCCCCAAAGTCATCTTCAATTGGACTCCTGAAGTCAGCCAGGAGCGGTTCGCTCAACAAGGGGAAAGTGTTGTCAGTCTGAAAAAAGAGCTGGCTTACCGGCTGGATAATACTTTTCTGACGAAGGTGGGAAGTAATCAAAAGCATCTCTTTCTTACAACTGTTTCGGAGCTTTCACAAAATCTGGAAACTCAGGGCCGTGAATTTTCATCTCTGGTCAATTCTGCTGTCTTCAGCCCTTATTGGGCGGAAATCATCTCAACACGTTTGACTGTGCGGCATGAGTATGATCTTTATGAGCGCCAAGACAAGGCTCTTTCTGCTTATGGAGCGGGGACGCTTCATTGGGACGAAAGCCGCCTGAACCTTTCGGTTTTTTACAAAAAAGGCTTTCATGGTGAAGATGATGTCGTAACAGCCCGTGTTGAGGGGGACTTGCAGTTGACTCGTAAATGGAGATTTAAAACCAGTATCCTGTACGATTTTAATTTAAATAAGATCCGGGAACAGAATTTTGAATTATTGCGGGACCTTCATTGCTGGAACATGGGGATCTCCTGGCAGGAGCGGGAAACAGGCGTCATCGATTATAAGTTCTATATTCGCCTGAACGCCTATGGAGATTTTAAATGGGATTATAAGAGAAAATTGGAAGAAGAACTGTAAAGGAGAAAAATGGATTGTACAGGAAAACTTCCGCCGGAACTGTTGAAAAGACATGTCTTCAATTTTCGGGGAGCACGACGAAGCGAAGTCGTGACCGGACCAGGAATAGGAGAGGATGCCGCAGTGATCAGGCTGGGGCGAAGACGCTATTTGCTGGCTTCTACAGATCCTATTGTGGGGGCCGGAGAAGAAGATGCCGGTCGTTTTTTAGTTGAGGTCAATGTCAACGACATTGCCGCCAAAGGGGGAGACCCTCTGTATCTTCTGGTGACTCTACTTGTCCCTCAACGGTTGGGTGTCGCGTATATCAGCCGTTGCATGAAAGAAATCCATAAGGCCTGCAGATGTTATGGAATCGCTGTTATCGGAGGCCATACGGAGTTGTCGGGGGAAATAGACAAACCGCTGATCTCAGGAACGATTATCGGAAAATCCCGCCGCCTTTTCACTATGCAAAAGGCACGCACGGGAGATATTATTCTTTTAGCCGGAGAAGCCGCTATTGAAGGGGCCTATTTGATCTACATGTCCCGAAAAGATGAATTGCAGGGGCTTTTGACTCCGGAAGAAGAGGCCGAGGTGCTGAGTTACAAAGAGCGGCTTTCTGTCTATCCTTATTCCAAACTGATTCGGGATGATGTGCTGTTTATGCATGATCCCACTGAGGGGGGGATCATGGGTGGATTGGCAGAATTTGATGCCCTGCTCAATGACGGGGCGGTGTTGTGGAACGGCGGCCCGGAGCTGCGGACACCGGTAAAAAAGATCTGCGAAGCCCTTTCCATAGACCCCGGCCATTTGATCTCCTCCGGCGCTTTGCTGGCCCTTGTGCCGGCGGGCAAAATTGAAAAGGTCGAAAGAAAACTCCACAAGGCTTCTTTCCCCTGTCATCGACTAGGAGAAATCGCTCGGGAAGGAAATGTGCCGGGAGACTTCCGTGAAGAGCTGTGGCCCCATCTTCAGAGGAAACCATAAGTTTTTTCTTGACGTAAGGGTTATTCTATATTAGGTTTTACCTCACAGAAACAAGAAGGGAGGACATAACAGATGAAAAGGACATTTCAGCCAAGTAATATCAAGATGAAAAGAGATCACGGATTCCGCAAACGCATGTCCACAAAGAACGGACGGATGGTTTTAAAAAACAGAAGGAAAAAGGGCAGAAAGAGACTGGCCGTTTAATGGCGGATGAGCGTTTTCCCCGTGCAGAGCATCTAAAAAAAAAAAGTCAATTTAAAAATGTTTTTGAGCATGGTGCACGGATAAGGACGGAATATTTTACTATCTTTTTCCTTCAGGCAGAACAGAGACAGGTTGGCATCATTGTAACAAAGAAACACGGCAATGCAGTCTGCCGCAACAGAGTTAAAAGGCTTGTGCGGGAACTCTATAGGACGAACAAAGAAGCATTGTCATGCCGGGGCCGGATGATTATCCTTCCCACGGCAAAAAAGGACTGGCGCTCCGCCTCTTTTACCGTATTAAAAGAAGAGTGGCTCAAAGCGGCGGCAAAGCTGAATTCTCTATGCTGAAAACTGTATTTTTACGCATTATCAATTTTTATCGTTTGTATATATCCCCTTATACGCCGCATACCTGTATTTATACTCCGTCTTGTTCCACATATATGTATCAGGCCGTTTCCAAATACGGCCCTTTCAGAGGAACCCTCAAAGGCATTAAGCGCTTGTTGCGTTGCCATCCCTTTCATAAGGGCGGCTGGGATCCTCTGGATTAATCAAAGAGAGGAGAGACCATGGAAAAGAGAACAATGTTAGTTTTGTTTGTGACGTTGATTTTATTGGTTTTATTTCAATATTTGTATACCCCGCGTCAAGTACAGGAAGAGGCCCCTCAGGAGCCCTCAACAGAGGAAACTCTTCCTGTCCGTGAGCCGGAACCCCGGCAGGCTGCAGAAAAAGAATCCCGTAAGGAAGGAGGAGACTTCCTCGGGAAAGAGTTTCCGCAAAGCGTTTCAGAACCGGTAACATATGACAACGATATCTTTGCTCTGACTCTTTCTCCGCAGGGAGGAACTGTCGAGCGATGGGTCTTTGATGCCTATGATGTCTCGATCATTGCTCCGGGCAGCTTTGCCCTGTCTTCGGAGGGGAAAAGCGACAGCCGTATTCCCTATACTTATGAGCCTCTGGATAACGGTTTTGCCTTTGTTTATGATGACGGGCAATGGAAATCAAAAAAGACATTCCTTTTTGATAATGAAAATCCGTATCTTCTTCATTTCCAATGGGAAGGGAATATTTATTTTGACACTGTCCATGTCCAGAAAGAACTTGACGATGACGTCGCGGAAAAAGCCTATGGGCGCCCCCTCTATTACGGGGATAAGCTCCGGTATGTCAAAGTGAAGGAAGGAGCTCCCGAAACGGCCCTTACAAATCGTTGGGGCGGTTTTAACACCAAATATTTTTTGGGCATTTTTCTTGCTGATGAGAGGCCCCTTTCTCTTGTTTTTTCTCAAAAAGATGCTCAAAGCGGTATTGCAATGGCACTGGGCTGGGACGGAAGAAGCCCTCTTCAGTTTTTTTACGGCCCCAAAGAATCGGATCTTCTATCCCGTATTGATCCCGAACTGGAAAAGTCGATTCAATTCGGAGGAATAATCCGGCCGATTTCTATGGTCTTCCTTTGGGCTTTGAAAGGGCTTTACGGATGGCTGGGAAATTACGGACTGGCCATTATTGTCCTGACGATCATTGTCAAGCTTCTTTTCTTTCCCCTGACCCATAAAAGCTATATCTCCATGGCTAAGATGCAGAAGATACAGCCTGAAGTCCAAAAAATTCAAAAAAAGTATAAAGACAATCCCCAGGAAATGAATAAGCGGGTGATGGAAGTCTATCAGAAAAACAAAGTCAACCCCATGGGGGGGTGCCTTCCGCTTCTTCTGCAATTTCCGGTTTTGTGGGCCCTCTTCCGGGTTTTTAGCAATGCCATTGAATTGAAGGGAGAACCGTTTGTGCTCTGGATCAGAGACCTCTCGATTCCGGATACTCTTTTTAAGCTCCCTTTCGGCCTGCCGTTTTTAGGAGAGAATTTCAATGTCCTCCCCATTTTGATGTTTGCCTCTATGATATGGATGCAAAAACTCACGCCTGCCCAGGGGAATGTACAGGGAGCCAATAAATTTATGATGCAAGTCTTTATGCCTGTTTTTATGTTGATTATCTTTTACAGTATGCCTTCAGGACTGGTACTCTATTTTCTTTTAAGTAATGCTATTTCCATAGGGCAGCAGCAATATACAAGAAAGCATTTAAAAGCACAGGAGGGCTGATATGAGCCTGTTACAGAAACTGATGGGAACAGATGAAGATTCCAAAATTAAAAAAACAGTGAAAAGCGTGTTTAAACAAATCGGTTTTGATGTCAAATATGAAGGGTTTGATGAATACCATAACCGCAAAAGACTGAATTTGTCCTATGAGAAAGACGATGTCAATGTTCTTGTGGGGAAAAACGGCAAAAACATCATGGCTTTGGAATTCCTGATTAATATTATGCTCAAAAACCGTTACTCACTGGAAAGCCATTTGATGCTTGACGTCAACCAATACCGAAAAAACAAAGATGTCTTTTTAAAAGATATTGCTTTGAAAGCCGGAGAAGAAGTACTGAAAACGCGAAAAGATGTCATTTTAAAGCCCTTGAACCCTTATGAGCGTAAAATCGTCCATACGACATTGAAAAAGATCAAATATGTCAGAACAAAGAGCCTGGGAAAGGGAGAGCTGAAAAAAATCCTCGTTTCATACGCTCATGATGAACAGGGAATATGACACCATTGCAGCCCCCCTCACACTCAGAGGGGAGGCTGCTGTTTCACTTATCCGGATTTCAGGTGAAGATGCAATCTCCTCCGCCTCAGAACTTTTCCGGTGCAGGACGCCCCTTGATTCGGCTCCTTCGCATCATGTTCTTTTCGGCGACATTGTCGACTCACAGGGGCATTGCCTGGACCGGGCTTTGGCTACGGTCTTTAAGGCCCCTTCCAGTTATACCGGTGAAGATGTCGTTGAATTGAGTCTTCACGGAAGCCCTCTTTTGACAGATATCATTATGAACCGACTTCAGGAAAAAGGAGTCCGCATGGCGGATCCCGGGGAGTTTACCCGCCGGGCTTTTGTAAACGGGAAGCTGACTCTTCTGGAAGCGGAAGCGGTGGCAGATCTTATCAGCGCCAAAACACCGGCCCTTCTCAGCAAAGCTGCGGCTGTGCTCAAAGGAGAATTGGATAAGAAGCTTCATGGGTTGACCCGGCGGCTGACTCATATCCTGGGAAGGCTGAACCTCTCCATTGATTTTGATGAAGAATATATCGCGGATACCCATTGGGCGGATATTGAGAAAGAAATCAAAGACCTTCTCACAGATATCGAGCAGGAGATCGCTGATTCACAAAAAGCAATCAGAGAAAAAAACGGCCTTCATCTTCTTATTTTAGGCCCTCCCAATGCCGGGAAATCCAGTCTTATGAATGCCCTTTTAGGCCATGAGCGGGTTTTGGTTTCCGAGACTCCCGGAACGACTCGGGATTATGTGACAGAACCCTTTCTCCTTGAGGGGCACTATTTGACTCTCATTGACACGGCGGGGCTTCGGGATGCGGGAGCCATGGAGATCGAGCGTAAGGGTATTGAGAAAGCCCGCGCATTGTCAGGCAAAGCCGACCTCATTATTTATATGCTGACACCGGACACTCCGCTTATCGACGTTCCGTCATTTGTCCGGGAAGCCGAAGTCCCGTTGATCTTCGTTGTCAATAAATGTGACGGCATAAATGAAGAGAAGGTTGTTCCTTCTCCCTGGATCCCATTGTCGGTCCACACAGAGAAAAATATGGAAGAGCTGAAAACCCGGCTGGCTCTGGAAGCCTCCCGTCTGACTTCCGGAGGGGGGAGCGGAGCTGTGCTTTTGAACCGCCGTCAACTGGACCATTTGATCCGGGCCCGTTCTTTGCTGAAGCAGGCTGTTGAAGCGGCCCGTGAAGGCGCTTTCGAAGAGATCGTCTCCGATTTTATACGAAGCGGAGCGGAGGAGCTGGAAATGATTACCGGTAATCGTGTGGTGGAAGAGATGCTGAATCATATTTTCAGCCGCTTCTGTATCGGTAAATAGGGAGAGATATGGCGAAGTCCTATGATGTTATTGTGGTCGGTGGTGGGCATGCCGGGATCGAAGCGGCTTTGGCCGCATCACGCTTGGGCGTTTCAGTGCTTTTTCTCACAATGAATCCGGATACATTGGGAATGATGTCTTGTAACCCCGCCATAGGCGGCTTGGCAAAAGGGCAGATCGTCAGGGAGATCGACTGTTTAGGCGGCGCCATGGCTTTGAATATTGATGCAACAGGGATTCAGTTCCGCATGTTGAACACCGCTAAAGGCCCGGCGGTCCAGTCTCCCCGGGCTCAAGCCGATAAAATGGCCTATGCCGGACGTATCCGCTCTGTTATTGAAAATGACGCCGGGATCACTTTAGCCATGGATACCGTCAAAGGGCTGATTATCAAAAACGGCAAAGTTTGCGGTGTTCAGGGCAGTTATGAAGAAGCCTATTGGGGACATACGGTGATTTTGACCCCGGGGACATTCTTAAAGGGGCGTCTTCATATCGGGGACCGTGTTTTCCCCGGCGGGCGCTTGAGTGAGCATCCTGCTGACGGGCTGGGCAAAGCCCTTTTTGAGTTGGGACTCCCGATGGGGCGGCTAAAGACAGGCACTCCTGCCCGCGTGGACCGCAGGACTATTGACATCAGCCGCATGGAAAAACAGGAAGGTGATGACCCGCCGAGGCCCTTTTCATTTAGGACAAAGGCATTGACAATCGATCAGGTTGCCTGTTATAAGACTCATACCAATGAAAAAACACATGAGGTCATCCGAAATAATATGGAACGCTCCGCCCTTTTTTCAGGGAATATTACAGGAATCGGCCCTCGTTATTGCCCGTCCATAGAAGATAAAGTAAAAAAATTCCCTGAGCGGGAATCTCATCTGATTTTTGTCGAGCCGGAAGGGCGCTATACATCAGAGATGTATTTAAACGGGGTTTCCAGCAGCCTTCCCGCGGAAGTGCAGGAAGAATTTCTTCATACAGTCCAAGGGCTGGAGCAGGCGCGGATCGTGCGTTATGCCTATGCTGTGGAATATGATTATGTTTTTCCCTATATTTTAAGAGAGACCCTGGAAGTCCGCGATATCCCCGGTCTTTATTTAGCAGGACAGGTCAACGGGACATCGGGGTATGAAGAGGCCGCTGCCCAGGGACTTATGGCCGGAATCAATGCTGCCTTGCAGGTTCTGGGCCGGGAGCCGTTTGTGCTTAAACGGGATGAAGCCTATATAGGGGTCTTAATCGATGATCTGATTACTAAAGGGGCGGACGAGCCTTATCGGATGTTTACTTCGCGGGCCGAATACCGGCTTCTTCTCCGAGCGGATAATGCTGACCGACGCCTGGTTCCTAAAGCGGCTGCCATAGGGCTGGTCGACCGCACTTTTTTGAACCGGGTCGAAGAAAAGTACCGTTGCAGCTCTGAATTGGAAGCTACGCTCAGACAAGAAGCTCTGCGCACGGATGACCCGCAGTGGAGCCGTTTTAACGGGAAAAAGCTTTTTGAGCTTTTGAAAATGAAGGATATGGACATGGACTCTCTCTTGGAATTGGCCGGGCTGAACGCCCCCCGAAAGAGAGATGTTCTGGAAAGTGTCGCCATTGAAGCCAAGTATGACGGGTATATTGCCCGGGCATTAGCTGATATCAAAAGGTTTAAAAAAATGGAGGAGATGCCGCTTCCACAAGCGTTCGATTATACATCCGTTAAAGGACTCACTTCGGAGGCTGCGGAGAAACTGAACAAATATCTGCCCTCTTCAATAGGGATGGCATCCCGGATTTCCGGGATCTCTCCGGCCGATATTTCTGTTCTCATTATACGCTTTACCCGTAAAGAGGGGCTATGACACCGATTCTGGAGGAATATGCCGGACTCCTTTACCGTTATCGTAAAATTATTAATGTGACAGGGGCCCGGAGCCGGGAGGAGATCCGTTCTCTTGTTGAGGACTCTCTGATTCCTTTTCCTCTTTCGGGACGTATTCTGGATCTGGGAACAGGCGGCGGCCTTCCCGGGCTTCCTCTCTATCTCCGCAATCCTGTTCTGGAGATGGCCTTCCTGGACAAATCCCGCAAAAAGATGAATGTTCTGTCGTTGATCATTCAAAAGCTGGATATTTCGTATCCCCTTTTGCTTACAGGGGAAGCCTCCCGGTTTCTTCCACAATATGAGGGGTTTTTTGATTATGTCATCTCCCGGGGGATGGGAGAAACCGCGTTTGTTTTAGACTTCGCTGCGGCCTTTTTGAAACCGGGGGGAAAAGCCTGGCTGTGGAAGCCTGCGGGCTTTGTCCCGAATGATTATCAAAGAAAGGGATTTGTCTTTACGGCCGGAGAAGTGATCCCCCGCACATTTTGCTCTGTTGCCGTCTATAAAAAGAGAGACGGGGAAGGCTGAGCCCCCCCGCATGAGATTATTTCTTGTAAGTCACAATGATTTTTTTGCCCAAACCGGCATCGATGTTCAGATTAAAAAACTTTTGCTGCTCAATGACATCTGCGACCGCTTTTGTAAAATAAAGCGTTCCCCGGGCAGATTGTCCCGGTTTCAGGGTCTGACGTTTCAAAGCCAAAGCATTAATATCGACTTTTTTATTTTCTCCGGCCACAAGTTCCGGAGAAAGGGGGGCATGCATGGCTGTCCCGACAGAGATGTAGATCTTAGACGGATCCAGTGAAATCGCTTCGTTGCTTTGGTTTCGGATCTCCACTTTCAATGTAAGGATCTTGGGAACAGCTCCCTCTTCCAGTTTGGAAGGGAAGGTCGGAATGACAATAACCTCTTTGGGAGCATCAGGTGTTCCGTAATAATCCTTCAGCAGCCTGTAATCAGCGCATGAAAAGCCGACCAGGGCGGTTAAAAACAAGACAAAAGCAAGTTTTCTCATTTTATCCTCCTTTATTCTCATTTACAATCTCTTCTATTATAGCGTGAATTTCATGAATATCCACCTGTCCGGGTATAAATCCGCCTGCCATGTAACTGTGGCCTCCTCCCGATCCTCTTCCCCGGACAATAAGTTTGACTATGCGGGCGGCATTGAGAGAGGGGTCCAGGCTGCGGCAGGAGAGATGTGTCCCCTCTTCTGTCGTGTTGACCATAAGATTGGAGGAGACCTCCATCAGGGAAAGAAAAAAATCAGCCATAATACCTAAAAGATTACGGTCGTTGACACCGGTGATGGTGATAACGGCCATGGCGTTATAGATCTTCAGGGAGTCGATAGCCTTTTTATAATAATCCAGGTCCCCGAGGGTCAATTTGTTGATCACGGACATCTTCATGATATCGGTATCCACATGAGGGAAGAGAAAGGCATAAGCTTCTAAATCTTCAGGGCAGACTCCTCTTATTAAATTAAAGGTGTCCGTAAAAAGGCCGACAGCCAGGGCTGTGGCCACAGAGACGGAAGGGGCGATTCTCCCCTGTTGAAAATAGGAGCTGATAACAGATGATGTCGAGCCGATTTTACGGACGTCGATAAAGGGATAAGAGCGGGAGGAGTCGTAATTTGACGTATGATGATCAATAAAACCCCAGTATGGGTTCTGTAGAGGGGTCAGATTTCCGGAATAAGGATTTGAGTCCACAACGAGGGCCGGGCGCTGTTTATCCAAAACGGCATTGACAGGGTAGAGGGCGATCTTCAGCGATTTGAGAAAGACTTCCCGGACAAAAAGGGGGATTTTCCCCGCATAGCAGATATCGGACTGAATCCCCCGGGTTTTTAAAAATATTTGCAGCCCGTAAGCGGAAGCAATGGCATCATAGTCGGGAAAATCATGAGTTTGAATAAGAAGAGGGTGTTTTTCTTTTTTAAGAGCCCGGATCAGTGATTCCATTCTCCCATAGTAAAGGTATGCCGGCTTTTTTTCAAGGAAAGAGTTGACATAAAATAAGCCGGGGCTATCATTCCGGGGTAAGTGGTTATCATCTTCAAGGAGGAGATATGGATAAAGGCGATATGAATCGTGAAATGGGAGAGATTCATCAGCAAGAGAATCTCTCGCGTATTGGTAAGAAGATCTTAGTCATGAGCGGAAAGGGCGGAGTGGGAAAAAGCACTGTCGCCGTGAATCTGGTCTTTGGATTGGCGCTCCAGGGAAAAAGGGTCGGAATATTAGATGTTGATGTTCACGGCCCCTCTGTGGGTAAACTTATGGGGATCGAAGGGCGGACTTTGGGGAATCCTCTTTCCGATCACCGGCCGACTCCTGTCAAAGTCATCGAGAATGTCTATGCCCTGACCATGGCCTCTCTCATTGAGACACCTGATACGCCTGTTATTTGGCGCGGCCCTTTGAAAACAGGGGCGATAAAACAATTTCTTCAGGATATCGAATGGCCTGAACTGGATTACCTGGTGGTGGACTGTCCTCCGGGCACAGGGGATGAGCCGTTGACCGTTGTTCAGCTTATGGGCGGAATGGACGGATCGATTATCGTGACAACCCCGCAAGATGTTGCATTGCTTGATGCCCGTAAGACCATAAATTTTTCCAAACAGATGAATGTCCCTGTCTTGGGGATTGTGGAAAATATGTCCGGGCTTATCTGTCCCCATTGTCAAAAATTGATTCCCCTTTTTAAAGAGGGTGGGGGTGAAAAGGCGGCCGCCGATTTCAATGTGGACTTATTGGGCAAGATCCCTTTGGATCCTGCCGTGGTCATCGCCGGTGATGCGGGAAGGCCTTTCATTTATGATTATAATACCCTCCCGGCCGCGCAGCGGTATGAGGAGATTGTGAAAAAAATCGAAGAAAAATTAGCTTAAACGGATTCTGAAGAAAGATGATCTCTTAAGCCGTCTAAAAAGGACTGAAGGGGAAGCTTTTCGCTTTCACTGAGCAGAAGGGCTTCCTCCGGCTTCGTGGCCGGATGCTCCGGAACGAAGAGAGAACAGCAGTCTTGGAAGGGGCGGTTGGAGATTTCCATGGTTCCCAAAGATTCGGCGATGGCCATGATATCATTTTTGTCATACCCGATGAGAGGGCGTAAAGTAAAACCCCCGGCTACAGCATCGACAGCTGCCAAAGAGCGGATCGTCTGACTGGCGACTTGTCCCAAAGAGTCCCCCGTAATCAAAGCATCGTATCCTTTCACATGAGCCAGGGCCGCAGCTGTTTTGAGCATAACAACCCGGAGAAGAAGTGTCGCATACTCAGGTTTGCATGAAGCAATAATCTCTTTTTGCAGAGTGGCAACATTGACAATATAAAGCTGGCCTTTTCGGCGGCTTCCCTTTGACCGGATGACTCCGGCAAGCTCTCTGACTTTGTTCAATGCGCCTTCTCCGGTAAACGGAGGGGCCTGAAAAGTGACAAAATCTGTGGCTAAGCCCCGTTTCATGGCCAGATACCCGGCCACCGGACTGTCGATGCCCCCTGAAAGAAGAAGCAGAGCCCGTCCCTGAGAGCCTTCCGGAAATCCCCCTGCTCCTTTGATCTTATCAAGGGAGACAAAAAAACCTTCACTGCGAATATCTACTGTGATCTCCATGTCAGGGCGGGTCAGGTCGACTTTCAGGCCGGGAAACCGGCTGAGAACAAGGCTGCCCAGATCGCGGGCTACCGCCATGGAATCAATGGGAAAAAGTTTAAAAGCTCTTTTGGCTGTTATTCGAAACGTATGGGGATTTCGTGTTTCCATGGAGGCGGCCAAAAGAGCAGGGAGCCTCTCTTTTAACAGCTCATAATCATACGGGAATGTATAAACCGGACGGAAAGCCGCAATGCCGAAGATTTGGCTGAGCAGGCTCCGGGTCGTATCGGGGCTTTCATCACTGTGAACCAATATTTTTCCGTAAAGAAAAGAAGCCGTGATCTTTAAATGGTCCCGCTGAACACGCTCTTTGATCATCTGCAGCAGTTTTTTTTCAAAAAACCTTCTGTTTTTCCCCTTAAGAGCTAATTCTCCGTAACTGACAAGATAATCGGTCATTGCTGCCGTGCCTTTCTGTAGAGCCCACCGAGGCTCTCTCCAAGGTCTTCGAGTGCCCGGATGAGTGCCCGGATCTCTTCCATGGATGACAAAGGCGAGAAGCTGGCGCGGATGGTATTTCGAGCTTGATCTTCATCATATCCCAATGCTTTCAAAACACGGAGGCTTTTTTTGTTTTTATCGCTGCAGGCCGAACCCGTGGAAACGTAGATCCCCTGTTCAGACAGTGCATTTTGAAGGACAGCTCCGGGAATGAACTCGTGCCGAAGAGAAATAATATGGGGGGAATAAACAGCTCCGGTTCGCCGGTTGATGTGATATTCTGCTAACTTATCGGCTGCGGACAGCACATATTCTTCCAATTGAGTCATATGCCGGCAGTAGGTTTTGCGTTTTTTATTCAAAAATTGCAGGACCATGCCGAAAGCAATGATTCCCGGAATATTTTCTGTTCCTGCCCGAAGTCCCCGCTCTTGTCCTCCTCCGTTGAGAAGAGGGTGAAGCAGGCGCCCCTTGCGGGCAGCCAGGATTCCTGTTCCCTTAAGGGCATGAAGCTTATGAGCGCTGAGGGTCAAAAAATCCCAGTCTAATAAGGGCAGTTCTTCCCAAAGTGAAGACCAAAAACTCTGAACGGCATCGACATGAATAAGGGTTTCGGGACGAATGCGCCGGACTTCCGCTATTAAAGCTTTTAGGGGCTGAACAATCCCTGTTTCATTGTTCACTGCGATAATGGAAAGAAGGGCGCAGGAAGGAGGCAATACTTTTTGAAGGCGGGGGATGTCTGTTTCTCCTTCGGGAGTCAGGGGCAGATAATGAATACGGGTGCCGGTCTGTTCCAGGCTTCGAGCGGTGTTTTCTATCGAAGCATGCTCGATGGGTGACAGAGCCAGAGCTTCTCCCCGTTTAAAACGGGATGTGAAGCTTTGTAAAACAGTATTATTGGCCTCTGTAGCTCCGGATGTGAAAATAATCTCTGAGGGAGTCAGTCCCAGTGTATCGGCAACCCGACTGCGCATTTCTTCCATAAGTGCAGAGATGCGGAAACCTGCTGCATGAGCTGAAGAGGGATTGGCATAACAAGAAAAAAGAGTTTCCTGGAAAGACTCCAGAGCCTCTTTAAGCGGCGGCGCCGCTGCAGCATTATCCAAATAGATCATAAATCCTCCCCTGACACTATACGGAAGTTCCGTATCTCTTTCAAGGTCTTTCACAGCTTTACTCTTTACAAGCTATGGAGCGAACTTTACTATTCAAAAGGAGGGCATATGGGCAAAAAAAAAGTCAGAATCGGTTTAAGCGGAGGGATAGACAGTACCATAGCCGCGTATCTTCTGAAAGAATCCGGCTATGATGTCATGGGATATACGTTAGTCTTCGGCCCTTGGGGGCGTTCTACAAGTGATGCGGAAACGGCTGCGGAAGAATTAGGGATCCCTTTGGAAATCATTGACGCTGAAAGAGTTTTTCGTCAAAAGATCATTGCGCCTTTCGTGGAGGAGTACCGACAGGGAAGGACTCCCAGCCCCTGTCCGCTCTGTAACCCCTTGAAATTCACTTTGGGGCTGGAGATCACCGGGGAAGAAGGAAGTCTTCTTTCCAGCGGCCATTATGCAATTATCGCCCGGGGCGGGCTTTGGGCATCACCCCATGACAAAGATCAATCTTATTTTTTAGCCCGGCTGCCCCATACGCTTCTGTCCCGGATGATACTCCCTTTGGGAGAGATGACGAAAGAAGAGGTGCGGGTT
>DSCS01000062.1 GCA_011048995.1 Bacillota bacterium | reverse complement strand
GGCTGTCGTCGGGGGAAGGTTTCGTCACCGGGCCGGTACGGTTATCGATTATTTTCAAATTCAGACAGTTCCCCAGGCTTATATTTGGTTCAACACCCCTCCGGCAACCGACGGCGGAGAGCCCCATACCTTGGAGCATGTTGTCCTGAGCAAGGGAAACAGAGGAAAATATGCCGCAGCCCTGGAAGAGATGTCCCTGGGCATGAGCAGCGCCTTTACCCAGCAGTTCAGGACATCTTATTCTTTGAATACATCAGCCGGCGTCGATGTGTTTTATCGGTTGCTCGAGTCCAAGGTCAAAGCGCTTCTTTGCCCTGATTACAGCCTTGAGGAGTTACGCCGTGAGGTCATGAATATCGGGGTAAAAGAGAACTCTGACGGAAGTTTATCCATTGAGGAGAAGGGGACTATCTATGCTGAAATGTCAAGCGCCTTTGAAAAAGCGGGGACTTTGGCCTATTTCCGCCTTCAGAAATTGATTTTCGGAGATCAGGACCCGCGGGGCCGCTCATCGGGCGGGTATCCCCCGGCGATCAGACAAGCCGTTCCGGAAGAGATCATCGCTTTTCAAAAAAAATATTATCGGACAGACAATATGGGATTGATCCTGGTTATGCCTGCAGAAGCTCCTTTGGAAGAAACACTGAAGCAATTAGACAGCATTTTGAGTGATTATGCTGCAAAGAATGTTTCTGATGACCATCCCGAGGAGTGTCTGGCGTCGCTGGCAGACATTGATGACACGCGTCTCCCGGCCTGGGAGGAGGTGCCTTTTCCGGCAGCAAATGTCCATACACCGGGAACGGTGACTTATGCCTGGCGTGTTCCGGTGGAGACAGCTGAAGAAGAGATTCTCTTCGGCCTTTTCATAAAGGGAATGTTTTCGGGGGAGAACTCAAGAATGTGGAAGCGTTTTGTCGCCCCACAGACCAGAGAGAAGGATACAGGAGCCAATTGGGTCGGCGGATGGTATGATGATGTGACACGCACGTGCTATTTTATGATCAATAATGTCCGCTCCGATTTTGAACCCGGTCAGGGAGTAAAGACACTTTATACAATCCTTTTAAATGATTGGGAGAAATTTGCTGCGTTAGAAAAAGACAGCTCCGGGCTTCTGGAGTTTAATGAGCTTATCAGGACGCTGATCAAAGAAATGGTCAATGAGGGACAGGCGATCATGGAAAACCCGCCTCGTTTCGGCTATCGTTCTGTGGGCTCTTCATGGATGGATTATCTCTCTCTCCTGCATCGGATAGGCGGAGAAAAAAGGGATTTGACCATGAAGCCTCTGCTGAACCGGGTCGATGAGTCATTATCTGCGGATCCGCTTCTCTTTCAACAATATTTGAATAAGTGGGGTTTGATTAAACAAAAGCCTTTTGCCGTACGGACAGTTCCCGACCCCGGATATGCTGCACGCATCGAAGAGGAAAAAAAGATAAGGCTTGAAGAATACGGTAAGGAGCTGAGAAGGGAATTCAGAGCCGAAGACCTTCAGGAAGCGTTACAGAAGTATCAAAAAGAATACGAGAGAAAAACAGCACAGATCGAGGAAACGGAAGAAAAGATCCGCATGCCTTCCTTCATCTCATCACCTCCCATGGAGCTTGACCGCTCGCTTCAATATCATACTGAAAAATTGACAGGGGGCGGGTATCTTTTTACGGCTTCTTTCCATCAGATGGAGACGGTGACAACAGCTTTTTATTTCGATTTGCGATGTGTGAAGGAAAAGGATTATATCTATCTTTCCGGCCTTCCTGAAATCCTGCATTATGCCGGCCTGACTGTAGACGGAACAGACTATTCATATGAAGATATTGAAAAAAGGCTGAAAGAGGAGATTCTGGATCTGGATATCGACTATAGCAGTAATCCCAAAAGCGGGCGAGTTGAGTTGAAAGTCTCGGCATCAGGCCGGAGGGGAGACGAATCTGTCAGGGCCGTCGAATGGATCAGGGATATGACTGAAAAGACGCAGCTTTCCGAAGCGAATGCGAAACGGTTGTCCGAAGTGCTGTCACGTCGATTGGACAGTACTCTTCATCTTATGAGAGGGACTGAAGAGCGTTGGGTCCATGACCCCGAGGAAGGATTACATGCGCAGGAGAACCATCTTTATCTGGCCTGTAAGAGTACGTTGACTCAGCAATACAATCTTTTAAGGCTGAAATGGCGTTTCCGGACATTCCGGGGAGAGAAAAAAATCTTTTATTCTGCAATGAACGAGATGAAAAACCTTTTACAGGAAAAAAAACGGGACAGCTTTATTCAAAGCCTTGAGCAGGCCAAAGCGATGATGCCGGGGACTGAATTTTCCGAAGCAGTTGACGATCTCTTGGCTTTTCTCCCGTCATTGCCTCCCGATTCATGGAAAAAGGACACAGAGGGACTTTTGGCCGTAATTGAGGAAGAGCTTGAGTTTTCCCCGGGACAAGCTGTTCAGGACGTAAAGATTTTAATGAGCAGACTCAGAAACCGTCACTCTGTCAGAATTGTTGCAGCAGGGAGCTCTAGAGGAATAGAAGAGGCTGTTTCGGCTGCAAAAGAGGTTGTCGCTTGTTATAACAAGAAAAAAAATAAAATCAGGACTTCTCCTTCTCGGCCTCTTGTGTGGGACAATGTCGCGGATCGGCGGGGGGCAGTGGCAGAAAAGAGTTTTGTCGCCCTTGTGAATCCTGACAGCACTACCGGAGTTCATATGAACCGGGCTGTTATTAATGATATCCATACCTATTGTGATGAGGATATTATGAAGACAATGGCTTCTAAACTTTTGGGGGGAAGCGGCCCCAGAGGGCTCTTCATGCAGACATGGAGGGCCGGCCTGGCCTATTCAAACGGGTTTAATGCTTCGCTGGAATCGGGAACTGTCCGTTATTATGCCGAACGATGCCCTGATTTGACGCAGACCATGGCTTTTGTACGGGATACTCTTGTTCACACTCCCCGGGATAAGGAGCTGATCAAAAATGTCCTTCCTTCTTTTTTTTATACCTTCGAAGCAAACGGGTTTATCGATCGGGCTCTGATTATGGCGGGCCTTCTGGCGGATGGGAGAAGGCCGGATCTGTATAAAAAATTGCGGCAGAGAATACTGGCGCTATCAAAGCAGGATGATTTTGATGAAAAGGTGTTTTCCCGGATCAATGATTGGGCCACATTGGTTATCCCCGGCTTAAGGCCGGATAAACCTTTCGGCGGAATTGTCTATATCATCGCCAATGAAGCTCAGATAAAACGTTATGAAGAATATTTGAAGAAAGAAGCCGGCGCTGGCGAAATCGTTATGCTCTACCCCCGCGATTATTGGATGACAGTAGAATAGATGACAAGGGAGTCCTTTGGTTTTGAGGACTCCCTTGTTTTGAGTCCTCCTTCGAAATCCCTGAGCAAAAAAATATAAAAAAGGATTGACAGCATCACAATTGTGAGTATAATGATAACCAATAGGTTAGTAAGTGTAAACTAACAAGGAGGCTTCATGCATATTGTGAACCGCAATACAGGGGAGGCTGTTAATGCCGAGGCCGTATGGAAGGCTGTCCGGCTCACCTGTTTTGAGGGATTATCCGTGATTTCGATGATTCTTCCTGCAGGAGAGTCGGTGGAACCTCATATGGTCGAAGACCGTTTTTATCTTTACGTTGTCCGGGGCTGTGTCCTTTTTCATTCAGAAGAGGGGAGCTGTGAGCTTAAAGTCGGGGATCTGGCCGTTGATGAGCCGGGATCTGTGCACGGCATTATTAATCAGGGAAAAGAGGAGGCGCTGCTTCTTTTACTAAGGCAAGCTCCCCTTGAAGAATGAGTGATGTGTGCGTATTGTCGAAAAGCAAAAGGAGGTCAATATGTCGATGTTTTGTTATCAGTGTCAGGAGACAGCCGGAAATAAAGGCTGTAAGGTGCGCGGTGTTTGCGGGAAACCTGAAAGAACAGCGGTGCTGATGGATGCATTGATAGACGGGTTGAAAGGTTTGGCCGTTGCCCTCAAGGAAAACGGGGATAAAACCGCCATGAAAGAGGAGGGGCCTTTTATTGCACAGGCTCTGTTTGCAACAATCACCAATGCCAATTTTGACGATATGCGGATTGTCGAATTGGCCCGTGAGGCTTTAAAGAGGAGAGAGCGTATTGCCTCTCTGCTTCCGAAAAAAGAGAGATTCGGGGACCTCTTATTATGGAAAGCTGTTACTGAAGAGGAGTTTGTGAGCCGGGGTTATGAGAAGGGCATAGAGGCTACAGAAAATGAAGATGTCCGCTCATTGCGTGAACTGACAGTTTACGGGCTGAAAGGGATCGCCGCGTATGTCGATCATGCCCATGTCTTAGGATACCAAGATGAGACAATTTTTGAATTCTTTGCAGATGCATTAAGTGCCGTAGCCCTGGAAGAGGACCCGGATATCCTGACGGCCCTGGTTTTGAAAACCGGTGAGATGGCCGTCGCCGGAATGGCTCTTCTGGACAAAGCAAACACAGAGACTTATGGCCATCCTGAAATCAGTGAAGTCAATATCGGTGTGGGAAACAATCCCGGGATCCTTATTTCGGGCCATGATTTGAGAGATATGGAAGAGTTGCTGAAGCAGACGGAAGGGACCGGAGTGGACGTTTACACCCATGGAGAAATGCTTCCTGCAAATTACTATCCCGCTTTTAAAAAGTACAGCCATTTTGTGGGAAATTACGGAAATGCCTGGTGGAAACAAAATGAGGAATTTGACTCTTTTAACGGGCCTGTTCTCATGACTACAAACTGTATTATTCCGGTTAAAGAGAGTTATAAAGACCGGATCTTTACAACGGGCATGACCGGATATCCCGGGGTGCAGCATATCCCCGACCGGAAAGAAGGAAAAGAGAAAGATTTCAGCACGATCATCGCGCTGGCCAAAAAATGTCCGCCTCCCCGTGAAATAGAAAAGGGAAAAATCGTAGGCGGTTTCGCCCATAATCAGGTGTTGGCTTTGGCCGATAAAGTCGTGGACGCCGTGAAGTCAGGGGCCATCAAACGTTTTGTCGTCATGGCCGGATGCGACGGACGTTTTTCTTCCCGTCAGTATTATACAGATGTTGCCAGGGAACTTCCCGAGGACACGATTATTCTGACTGCAGGATGTGCCAAATACCGATACAATAAACTGGAATTGGGAGATATCGGTGGTATTCCCCGTGTTCTGGATGCCGGGCAGTGTAATGACTCCTATTCACTGGCTCTTATCGCCTTGAAACTGAAAGAGGTTTTCGGCTTGGAGGACATCAATCAATTGCCGCTCTCTTTTGATATTGCCTGGTATGAGCAGAAAGCTGTGGCTGTCCTTTTGGCGCTTCTCTTTTTAGGTGTCAAAGGGATTCGTTTAGGGCCGACTCTGCCGGCTTTTCTTTCCCCGAATATTGCCAAAATCCTGATTGAAAAATTCGACATCAAAACTATCAGTGATGCCAAAGCCGATGTCGGGATGATGATGCTGGGACGCTGAGGGTCCGTAATGCAAGAGGGGGCAAGCCCCCTCTTGCTTTATAAGATCTCTGAATACTTGAACAAATGGCGGAGAAATCCCGGGGGAATGGGATGTTCTTTCATCAGGAGGGCCCATCGGCAGCCGTCGGCACTGCCGTGCAGGTCAAAAACACTTTTGTCGTCTTGAATATCAATGGCATAGACATTAAAACTGCCAAAACCGACAGTAAAAAACTCTCTCATCTCATCGGGAGATAAAAAAACCCTGGTCATTTCTGACTTCCTTTTTATAAGTATGGGAGCAAGGAGACGAATTATCAAGGAGTGCGGGAATTGAATTATTGCAAATTATTCAATTTGTGGTATAGTGATTTTTCATTAATGGGGGAGGTTTTCATGATTCAGGCGTTAAGAGGGATGAGGGATATCGCCGGCCGTGAGGCCCGCATTTTTCAGATGATCGAAGAAAAAGCCCGTTATTATTTTGAGCTTTACGGATATGAAGAGATCAAGATTCCGATTATGGAGATGACAGAACTCTTTTCCCGGGGAATCGGAGACATGTCCGATATTGTTCAGAAAGAGATGTATACTTTTGAGGACCGCAAAGGGCGCAGTATCACATTAAGACCTGAAGGGACAGCCGGGGTTGTGCGTTATTATATTGAAAAGGGATTAGATAAAAACGATCCCGTTCAAAAACTTTTTTATACAGGCCCCATGTTTCGTTATGAGCGGCCTCAGAAAGGGCGATTCCGTCAATTTTATCAATTCGGGGTGGAGGCTTTCGGTATCGAATCTTATCTTCTTGACGCCGATACGCTCGATATGCTGGTTGCCTATTTTACGGCCATCGGGATCAAGAACCCCGTGGTCAAATTGAATAATATCGGTTGTTCTCAATGCCGCCCGGCCTATAACGGAGCTTTGAAGGCTTATCTTCACAAGCATGCTGATGAATTATGCCCTGATTGCCGCCAGCGTATTGAGACCAATCCTTTGCGTGTTTTGGATTGCAAAAATGAGAAATGCCGGGCTGTGACTCAGCTTTCACCTGATATAGGTGATTTTTTATGTGATTCCTGCCGGAAGTATGATGAAGAGCTTCGTGATATATTGACGCGCCGAAGCATACCCTTTGAGCGGGACAGATTTCTTGTAAGGGGATTGGACTATTATGTCAGAACAGTCTTTGAGATCCATGGAGGAGAAGGGGCCCAGAATGCGTTGATGGGCGGAGGGCGTTATGACGGATTAGTGGAGGCTTTAGGCGGCCGGCCTGTCCCTGGCTTTGGATTTGCAATCGGAGTTGACCGCCTTGTGGCGCTTCTTTCTGATACTGGCCTTTTTGAAAAGAACCTGTCAGACCTTTTTATCGCGTGGAGCCTGACAGATAAAGTGCCTTTGCTGGAAAAAAGTTCCGCTTTAAGGAAATGCGGCCTTTCTGTTGAATTTCTTGCTGATGAGCGCTCTTTAAAAAACCAATTAAAGTATGCTCATAAAAAGGGATATCGTTTTGTCGTCCTTTTGGGGGATGATGAAGCATATTCAGAAGAGATCCATTTGAAAAAAATGGATTCGGGAGATGAAGTTTACGTGTCACCTATCGATATAAGGGAACATTTGATCTGAGGGAGGCCCATAAGATGCTGTTAAAGAGAAGCCATAATTGCGCCTGTCTGAACCTGACAGACAAAGGGACGACAGTCATCCTGAACGGATGGATAAAAAAAATAAGAGACTTTGGAAAATTCGTCTTTGTAGACCTTTGGGATCATACGGGGATCATTCAGCTTGTCTTTCGTCCGGAGATCGAAGGACTGGCTGAGATCAAACATTGCATTGTCGGGGATTCTATTGGAGTGAAGGGGGATGTTGTCGAACGACAGGATAAAAACCACCATCTTTCTACAGGGGAGATTGAGATCGCAGTCAATGAATGGGTGCGCTATTCTCATTCAGAACCCTTCCCCATTTCTGATAATCCTTCAGAAGAGACGCGTCTGAAGTACCGATATCTCGATTTACGCAGTGAAAAGATGCAGAGAAATCTGAGATTCCGCCATGATGTCATCAAAAAGATAAGGGATTTTATGTCAGAGAAGGGTTTTATCGAAGTCGAGACTCCTATTTTATCTAAAAGCACTCCCGAAGGGGCCAGGGATTATCTTGTCCCGTCCAGGCTTCAGGCAGGCTCTTTTTATGCTTTGCCCCAATCTCCGCAGATCTACAAACAGCTGCTGATGATCGGGGGTGTAGACAAATATTTCCAGATCTCCCGCTGTTTCAGGGATGAAGATCTCCGGGCTAACCGCCAACCTGAGTTTACTCAATTGGATATTGAGATGGCCTATGCTGATGAAGAGGATGTTTTCCGGGTTACAGAAGTTCTTTTTCGCGATGTCGTACACAGTGCCGCGGGGATTTCTGTCCCTGTACCCTTTCAGAGAATGACTTATGAAGAGGCGATGTCCCGATACGGGTCGGATAAGCCCGATACGCGTTTCGGCCTTTTGATAGAAGACAAGACGGAAGAGTGCCGGCCCGAAGGGTTTACTATTTTGGAAGAAGCCATAAAACGCGGAGATGCCGTCAAAGGAATTCTTTTGAAGGGACATGAACCCAGCCGTAAAGAGATCGACTCCATGACCGCATTAGCCAAAGACAAAGGGGCGGCCGGGCTGATGTGGTTCAAGATAAAAGAAGGCATGATACAATCGCCTGTGGCAAAATTTCTTCAGGATAAAGGGGAGAGCCTGACCCGGTCCTTTGCGATGGAAGAGGGTGACACCCTTTTTGTAGTGGCATCAGCCTCTTCTGTTGCCTGCTCTGCTTTAGGGGCCGTCCGCCTCTACTTGCGGGATTTGTATCAGCTGGCCGGAGAAACAAAAGGGCTTCATTTTTTATGGGTCACGGATTTTCCGATGTTTTTCTATAATGAAGATCAAAAGCGTTATGAGACAGAACATCACCCCTTTACCATGCCTGTAGCTGAAGATATGGAGCGCTATCTTGAGAAATCACCTGAAAAAATCAGGTCACGTTCCTATGACCTTGTGTTGAATGGAGAGGAAATAGCAAGCGGCAGTGTCAGAAACCATATCCGCTCTCTTCAGAAACAGGTTTTTGAAAAGATCGGTTTGGCTCCGGAGACATTGCAGAAACGCTTCGGGTTTTTTCTCAAAGCTCTTCAATACGGGACCCCGCCTCATGCGGGAATTGCTCCGGGAATCGACCGGTTTGTCCAGATCCTTTTGGGGGAAGAATCAATACGGGATGTCATCGCCTTCCCAAAAACGACGAATGCCGCTTGCCTGATGACAGAGTCTCCGTCAGAAGTCGATGCTTTTCAGCTTGACGAATTGGAAATTAAAGTAAATAATAAAAACTGATTGACATAAGGGTAAAAATTTTTTATACTGGTTGAAGGATGTTTATTTCAGATAACCTGAGGAGGTGAGTGAGTTGAAAAAAGGATTATTACTAATCTTGGTCGTTGCTCTGTTGCTTGTTGCGGGTACCGGCTGTGTTAAACGTGTAGAAACCATGGATCATGACAAATTGGTCAAGATCCCGGAAAAAGCCGTGCCTGCGAAAGATGCCGCTGTAGCTGCCGAAGTGAAAGTCATGGAAGCAGAAGAAGCCATCGAAGACAATCAGCAGGAACTCGAAGACGCACAGAAAGCGTTGGAAGAGGCGAAGAAAAACGAAGCAGATCCTGATGAGTACAGCTTGATTAAAGAGTCTCAGGGCAAGCTTTGGTAAAACGGAGGGAAGTCTATGAAAAAATTATTGCTCGTTCTTGTTGTTGTTGCTTTCATAGTTCCTGTGATGGCACAGGATATTCCTGTACCTCCTGAAAAAGCTTCCGCTGAAGAGTGGATCCAGTATTACCAGCAAAGAGAGGCTTTAGCCAATCAGAAATTGAGTGAGCTGGAACAGGATAATCAGGAACTTGAAGCTCAGTTGGCTGCTTTGCAGCAGCAGTTGAATTCTGTTGAGACCTGGACAGAAGAAGAAGCTGCCCTTTTGGATGAATTCAACGCTAAGGTCAAAGAATACACTGTAAAAAGAGGGGATTGGCTCTCTAAATTGGCTGAATACCCTGAAATCTACGGAAAAGGAAATTACTGGAAATGGCCTGTCATCTACAGGGCGAACAGAGATCAGATCAAAAACCCTGACCTGATTTATCCCGGCCAGGTATTTGAGATTCCCCGTGTTCTTGCCAGTGAATGGACCGTTCATCAGGGTGAGACTCTGCGCAAAATCGCCGGCTATTATGAAGTCTATTACAAAGAAGGCTATAAGAGATGGAAAGAGATCTATGAAGCTAACAGAGATAAGATCTCTAATTCGAATGTCATCGATGCCGGTGATGTTCTGACCATTCCCAGGCCCTGACTTTTTGAAGGGCCTCCGGGCCCTTCTTTTTCCCCCTGACTGAGGTGATATCGCAAGTGGAGAATAGTGTAGATAGCGAGCATCGAATACCGGTTCCCGATGATATTGACCTCCGTCTTCTTTATGGTATTAATAATACTTTTGTCAATTTTATCCGCAGTTCCCTGGCGGTCGATCTTTGGGTCAGGGAAAGGGAGATCGGATTCCGGGGCAATGCCGTTGATATCCGCCGGGTGGAGATCGTCTTTGCCGAGTTAATGGGGTTGATCAAAAAGGGGGTCACGCCCGGGGAAACAGAGTTGCGTTATATCATTTCTCTGGCTCGCAACGGCCGTGAAGCCGGGCTATCAGGATTAGTCGACAAGAAGATCGTTCTGACGGCAAAAAACAAACCCATTACTCCGAAAACACTTCATCAGAAAGAATATGTCGATGCGATTGATAAATTTGATGTTGTCTTCGGTATCGGGCCGGCCGGGACGGGGAAAACCTATCTGGCTGTTGCGAAAGCTGCCGATTTTTATGCAAAAAACCTTATCGACCGGATTGTTCTCGTGCGTCCTGCAGTAGAAGCCGGAGAAAAACTGGGTTTTCTTCCGGGGGATTTGCAGCAAAAGGTCGATCCCTTTTTGCGGCCTCTTTATGATGCCCTTTATGACATGATGTCACCTGCTAAAGTCGAATTACTCATATCCAAAGGAATTATTGAAGTCATTCCCCTGGCTTATATGCGGGGCCGGACACTTAATAATGCCTTTATTATTATGGATGAAGCGCAAAATTCTACGCCTGAGCAAATGAAGATGTTTTTAACACGAACCGGATTCGGGTCCAAAGTCGTTGTCACCGGCGATGTCACACAAATCGACTTGCCGGAGAATAAAAAAAGCGGGCTTATCCACGCAGAGCAAGTCTTGGAAAAGATAGGCGATATCGCTTTTGTCTATTTCTCTCATGTGGATGTCGTCCGTCACAAATTGGTACAGGAGATTATCAAAGCTTATCAGTATGAGGATGCAAACGGTGAAAAGCGAAAAAACCAGTAATATCACATTTCGATTGTTCTCCGATGATGAGTTTGTCAGACGTCGCCGGCTGACAGTCTTATTCACAATTCTTTTTGCCATTCTCAACATCTATCTTTTTTATAAGGAAAATACTTATACTGTCGACCGGGTCTCTTTGCGTGAAGTCGTGAAGGAGAATATACCCGCCCGTATTGACTTTCAGTGGGTCGATAAAGCTCAAAATGAGGCCCGTCTCAGAGAAAGGCTGGATAATGCCCCTAAAGTCTATCTTTTGGATGAAGATATCGGGGAGAGTGAAAAAAAGAGGCTCTCGAATGATATTGCTTTGGCAAAAAAAGCCTTATCCGATGAGAGCACGGCAGAAGGCCGGACGGAAGCTCTGCACAAGATCTGGGGAACGCAGGATGGATTGACTTCTGCCCGTATGAAACCTGATCAGTTGAATACACTTTCCGCCATATTTCTCAATGTGTTGGATGCGATCTACCGTAAAGGGATCATCGGCGAACGTTTTTTTCTGGAAAGTTCGACCATTCCCGTGGAGATCAGAAAAAAAAATGATAATGTACTTGTCGACAGAGATTCCCTGATCTTCAGTACTGAAGCTGCAGATTACCTCCGGTCCTTGATCAAACGCTATTTAGAAGCCGACCGTCAATATGTGGATTTCACCTATTATGTCTTAAAGAACTATTTGAGGGAAAATGTCTACTTCAGTGAGGAATTGACGAAAAAAAGGGCCGAGTCCATCCGCGGCAATTTTGTCCCGGAGACGGTGACTATTAATAAAGGGGAGATTATCGCCCAAAAAGGGCAGATCGTGGATGAGACCCTTGTGGATAAGTTGCATAAAATGGAAGAAAAACTCAAAAATGTTGTCACTTTAAGACTTATCGGGTTTATGTTTACCCTTTTTTTTATGTTAGCCGTCATCTTTCTCTTGATGAGACAGCAGGGGTATTGGACAAATATTCAAAAGATATTTTTTTGGTCTTTGATTAATTTTCTTTTTTTCCTGACTTTTTCACTTTTTTTCGTTTTTATGAAATTCTCTCTTTATGCATTTCCCTTTTTGGCTTTTGTTATTATGGCTTATTTTCTCATCGACCTGAAAGGAGCTTTGATTTCTTCTGTTTTTTGGGTGGTTCTCCTGGCGGCATTCAGCCCTGATTTCAGGTTTAGCGCTTTGTGGCTGCTCTCTTCCATGCTTTTTTTAGCGGAGACAGGCCATTTCCGGCTGAGAATACCGACCTTAAGCACTCTTTTAAAATATCTCACTTTTGTTCTTCTCTCTCTTTTTGTTGTAGAGTTGGCCGCAGGACGCCCCCTGCGGGAGTCTCTTTCTGTATTGATCTGGGTTCCGGTCTATGTCATGCTCTCCTTTGCATTAGGTTATCTTTTAGTCTATCTTTTTGAAAAAGTCCATAATATCACAACGGAAGTCAGTTTGAATGCCCTATTGAGCTGGGAAAACCCTCTTCTGCGCCAGCTTATGTCAGTCGCTCCGGGGACTTACCGCCACAGCCTTGTTGTCTCTGAATTGTCGGGGGATGCTGCTTCAGCCGTGGGTGCCGATGTGCTCCTGGCAAAGGTCGGAGGCCTTTATCATGATGTGGGAAAGATAAAAAGGCCGGATTATTTTATTGAAAATCAGATCTACGGGCCGAACCGCCACGATAACCTGCTTCCGCTGATGTCCGTACGTATTCTTAAAAATCATGTGGAGGAAGGTGTTCTTTTAGGCAGGAAAAATAGATTGGGGCGCCGTCTTACGGCGATCATCCGCGAGCATCACGGGACAAGCCTGATTCAGTATTTTTATCAGAAAAACCAAAAGGACAATAAACACAAGCATCTTGATGAGAAATATTTCCGTTATGACGGACCTAAGCCTTCCGGAAAAGAATCGGCTATTATATTCTTAGCCGATAAAGTGGAAGCTGTGACCCGTTTGCTTTACAATTCGCCTTTTCATCATGTACAGGAGAGGATAAACCGTATTTTCGAAGAAGCTTTGCTGGACGGACAACTAGATGTCTGTGACCTCACTTTAAGGGATGTTCACGCGGTGCGTGAGGCTTTTATTGAGTATTTCCGCGGCAGCCGCCATAAAAGGATCGAGTACCCCAAAGAGATCGGAGGAAATGATTGATGCTTCAGATCACAGTTAAAGAGGGGCTCTCTTTTGTCCCTGATTCAGAAGCCCTCAATTCTATGGCCTTGCGTATCACGGAATTTATTCTGAAAAAGACAATGCCTGCAGGACTCTATTTTACAGATGATGCGGAAATGGAGCGGCTGAACAGGGAATATCGGGGTAAAAAGGGTCCGACCGATGTTCTTTCCTTCGTGCTGAAAGATCCCTGGGATGATTTTTTGGGGGAAATCATCATTTCCGTGGAAACGGCTGACAGGCAAAGAGAAGATTCTTCGTTAGAGCAGGAAGTCATGAGCCTTTTTGTCCACGGTCTGCTTCATCTTTTGGGGTATGACCATGAATCGGAAGAAGAAGCGGCACAGATGAGGCCTTTAGAAAGGTTGTTTCTGGAATATGACAAAGAATAGGTCCGTATGGGAAAGCCTCAATAATGCCTTAGGGGGGGTTATACTCTCTCTTCGGTATGAGAAAAATATTCGTTTTCACTTTCTTATCGGTTTTTTCGTATTCATTTATACTTTGTTTTTAAATTTGACCATGACGGAGCGCGCCCTGATAGTCTTTGCCATCTTTTTTGTGATTGCTGCGGAAATGTTTAATACTGCCATTGAACATATTATTGATTTTTTTATTACAACAAATCCGAACCCTGTCATCAAGATGGTCAAGGATATCAGCTCGGGAGCTGTTTTTCTGGCTGCCGTGAATTCGATTTTGGTAGGATTCTTCATTCTTTACCGTAATTCCTATTCCCATGTCGGGTGGCTGATCAAAAGAATGCGCTCAATGGAAAATATGACGATATTTTTCTCCATTGTTATCGTCGTCACTTTGGTGGTCTTTATAAAAGCGGTGACGAAGACCGGGACGCCGTTTTACGGCGGATTTCCCAGCGGGCATGCGGCCTTCGGGTTTGCTGTATTTGCCCTTTCGGTCCTTTACGTTGATTATTATGTCATTTCAGTTCTGATCTTTATTATGGCTTTTATTTTGTCGAAAGCGCGTGTGGATAGAGGGATTCATACCCCGATGCAGGTCATAAGCGGGGGAATCCTTGGTTTTTTGGTAACGATTTTGATCAATAATATCTTGACAGGAGGATGATCAGATTTATGGAGCCCCCCTTATTGTATTTGGCTGTTTTAGCGTTAACTGCCATGGCTCTGGCTTTGGTAAAATATGTGGAAGTGACATTCATCGGCATTAAATATGGCAGCTTGCGTGCGATTTTTAAAGAAAACGAGAAATTCAAGAATATTTTTCTGCGTTGGGTCAAACGCGGAAACCTTATGCTTGCTTCTCTTCAATTCCTTCGTTATCTTCTGGAAATATTTTTCATTCTTTTCCTTTTTCATATTACAGAGAATATTGTCTTCTCTTTACTGATTGCCTTCGGTGTATTTTTGATTTTCGGGGAATATGTTCCCCGGACCCTTGCTGTTCAGCAGGGTGTCAGAAAAGCCTACCGGCTTTACGGATCCTTTTATTATGTGGCGGTCTTTCTTTCTCCCTTCGTCCGCCTCTTGATGTTGCCGGCCGATATTCTGATTAAAGTCATGGGCGGGGAAATGGTATTAAATGCCCCTTATATGACTGATTTAGAAGAACAGATCATCAAAAATGTCCTTTCTGAAGATAATATTCAGGAGAGCGAGATGATCAGCAGTATATTGGAATTCAAGGAAACGACTGTCCGCGAGATCATGGTTCCCCGTGTGGATATTGTCGCCGTATCCTCTGATGTGACCTTCGATGAATTGATCGATGTGATCGATGAGGAGGGGCATTCCCGCCTTCCTGTTTATGATGAACGCCTGGACAATATTTTGGGCATTGTCTATGTCAAGGACCTGATCCGGGTAGGGAGGGACAACTTCAGTCTTTCTGTAATGCTGAGAGATGTCTTTTTTATTCCCGAGACAAAAAAGATTAATTCTCTTCTTAAAGATTTTCAGGCTAAACATATGCATATGGCTTTTGTCGTCGATGAATATGGTGATCTTGTGGGGCTGGTGACCATAGAAGACGTCCTGGAAGAAATCGTGGGTGAGATCGAAGACGAGTATGATGAAGAGGAATCCCTCTACAGAAAGATTGCTGATAATGAGTTTATTGTTTCACCGAAGATGACTCTGGAAGAGTTTGAGGATGAATTTGCCATCGATTTAACAGAGCATGAGATTACAGGGGATGAAGATTTTGAGACTCTGGCCGGATTTATTATCGCTCATTTGGGAAATCTTCCCAAACGCGGATTCGAGTATGACTACGGCCGTTTTATCCTCCGGGTGACTGACGCCGATAATCGGCGCATTCTCAAGGTCTATTTGAAAATCAAAGAGAATGACAGCCCGAAAGGAGGAAAATGAAACGCATCATCGCTGTTTTAAGGACATACCTGATTGCCGGTATCGTCACATTGTTACCTTTTTTGCTTACCGTCTATTTAGTTTACCTTATCTTCGCTAAATTTGATATCTGGATGAGAAGGAATCTTTATATTGAGATTCCCGGTATCGGGATCATTCTCAGCCTTGCTGTCATCATCCTTGTGGGTTTTCTGGTCAAGAATTTTATCGGGCGCTGGATCATTCGTATTCCTGAATACCTTTTTCTAAAAATGCCTCTTGTCAACAGGATCTATAAGTTGACAAAGCAGATCACATCGGCTGTTTTAGGCCGTGGCAACTACCTTTTCACAGGTGTCGCTCTTATCGAGTATCCCCGAAAAGGGGTTTATTCTTTAGCCTTTATTACTGAAAAGATGGATGTGACGCTGGGAGAACAAGAGGGACTCAACGGAAAAGACTATGTCGCCGTGTTTATCCCGACGACTCCTAACCCGACCTCGGGAATGATGATCTTTGTTAAAGAATCAGAACTGGTTAAATTGAATATCAGCGTAGAGACCGGGATGAAGATCGTCATCAGCAGCGGAATCGCCAGTTTGGAGGATAAGTGAGGTCAGGATTTGCAGCAGTGGTGGGTGTCCCCAACGTCGGGAAGTCAAGCCTGATCAACAGGCTTGTGGGCCATAAGGTCAATATTGTCTCTCCCCGCCCCCAGACCACCCGGGACAGGATTCGGGCTATAGCGCATTGGAAGGACTTGGAGACACAGGTTGTCTTTTTGGACACCCCCGGCGTCATTGTCCCGAAGATGCCTTTAGAAGAATATATGGTTGCCAACATCAAAGGGGCTTTAGAAGGCGTGGAACTGATCCTTTTTGTCATTGACGGTAGTCTGGGATTCGGGCCTAAAGATAAAAAAGCATGGGAGAAGTTCCGCGGAGCTGCTGCTAAGACTCTTATGATCATTAACAAAAGCGATCTGATAAAAAACAAGAATGAACTTCTGTCTGTCATGGATATTCTTCACCGGGAGACAGATGTAACGGATATATTCCCTGTATCGGCCCTTAAAGGGGATCAAATTGAACATTTGAGGCGTTTTATGGCTTTATCCCTTCCGGAAGGGCCTCCGTACTTTCCCGAAGATATGTTGACGGATAAGGACAAAAGTTATATGATAGAGGAGATGGTTAGGGAGACTATCATCTATCATGTTTTTGATGAGTTGCCCTATTCCGTTGCGATCGTGGCAGAAGAGATGAATGAGAAATACATCCGTATCGCTATTATTTGTGAGCGTGAATCGCAAAAGGGAATACTGATCGGGAAGCGCGGAGCCATGATCCGGACTGTGGGGAAGGAGTCCCGCAGAAAAATCGAAGAATTTTTGGGCCGTCAGGTCTTTTTGGATATTGGCGTCAAAGTGATCAAGAACTGGAGAAAAGACAGTCGTGCTTTAAGGCGTTTGGGGTATTACGGATGATGAAGGGCCGATATGGGGAAAAACGACAAACTTCTCAAAAGAGTTGACAAGATATGCCGCGCCGGAGATTATACTGATGCGATGTATAAATTGCAGGATGCTTTGTTGCAGTATCCTGACGACGGCGACCTTTTGTGGAAGCTGGTCGAAGTCTATTCTTTTCAGAAAGATGATGAGAATGCCGTTAAGACTCTAAGCAAGATCGTCAAATATAAGATCAAAGCTCCGGATTATGTCATCGGGTACATTAAACAGGATTTCCGCCAAGCTTTTCCATATTCTAAAGCGGCTGATCTTTTTCTTTTTGATCTCTATATCCAAAGAAAAGAGTATAAAAATGCAGCTCTTGTCCTGAGAGTGACAAAAGTCGAAGAGCTTCAAAAACTGGAAAGAGAATTGTCTGAAAAGATGGACAAGCTTCTCAAAGTCTCAGGGGAAGAGGGGGTCTTTAAAAAGAATTTTGACCTTCTATGTTCTCTTGTCATCGTCCGCGTTCTTTTGAAAAAGGAAGAAGAAGCGTTTACTCCCGTTCAAAGAGTTTTAGAAAACGGTATAAAAGACCTTTTGAAAAAAATGAAGACGCTTCTTGAGGAGATTTCAGGATTAGACAGTGTCAATCCTTTTCCTTTCTATTATGCCGGGCTTACGGAATTGGCCTTGGGGGAGACAGAAGCAGCCACCGGGCATCTTCTTTCTGCCGTAAAGATCAGACATGCCTTAGCACCCGCTGCACTGGAACGGTTAGAGCCTTTTATCGGATCTGTTGAGCAAACGCCTCAGGGGCTGAAGTCTTTGGCAGATATTTACTATTACGGTGAGAATTACGAAAAGTCAGTTTTTTATATTACCCGGTTAGCGGAAAATGAAAAAGATCCTGAAAAGTTGTCCTTTTTGGAAGAATATTTGACTGATATTTATCTGAAGACCGGCCCCCGGACGCCTATCCTTTTGGCCCAATGCCGTTTTCAGATGGCATTAGGGCAATATGACGAAGCTTTTCGAAAACTGACGCAAATCAAAGATTTTTCATCTCCGGATATTGAACCTTTATTAAAAGAGCTTTTAGATAAAGTCGCTGATAAAAGCACAGCTTATAAGCTTTTGGGAGACATGAAGCTTAATGAGGGGCAGCTTGAAGAGGCGGTCAAAGCCTATAGTGAAGTATTCCGCATAGACAAGGGATATGCGGATTATTTGTCTGAAAAACTAAAAAATGCAGATTTGTCCCAATCCCTTCCGGGAATTCATCTGATGGCGGATCTCTCCCTTTACAGAGGGGATCTGAAAAGTGCTTTCCGGTATTATAAAGAGCTCATGGACAGGTACCCCGACGAGACGGAACAGGCTATTCAAGGCATTGAGAAGGTAGTGGAAGGGTCTAAAAAATCCGTAAAGATCCGGACTCTTCTTCTGGGGATCTATATTGATAAAAAAATGGGAGATAAGGCCTTGCGCCTTATCGGCGATATTATTAAGCTGGATTATCATGCCGTACAGGATATTTACCGTTCGATTATTCATTTAGCAGAGACTGTTCCCGGAGCTGCCGAAAAGTTGGTGCAGCTTATTACTATTATCCTTTCAAAAGATCCGGCGAATCTCTACGCTATTTTTGCCTCAGCTCATCTTTATGCTCTGATGAATGACCCGGCTAAGACCACCGAGGCGATCAAAAAGATCATGGTATCCGGCAATCAGGAGCTTATTGAGGGGGTAACAGGGATCTGCGATTCTCTTTTGGAGAACAATCCCCATGACAGAGAATTGCAATGGTCTATTGTCAACATCCTTTTTGATGCCGGCCGTTTCGATCAGATCACCGAACAGCTTTATACTCTCTATTTGAACAATCAGGGAGAAGGGGGGAATATCCTCAACCTTCTGGCGGAGACTGTCAGGCGTGGTTATGTGGATAATAGCCTGGTGGAGATCTACTATAAGATTGCCATGGAACAGAATCTTTTCAATGAGATGGATCTTTTTATCAAAGAGGCTCTTACGGTGAATGGCGAGATTCCCTGGATCTATATTGCCCTGGCCCGGTTGAGCTTTAACAGAGAGGATATGACGACCGTCATAAAAAGTTTCCAGCGCTTGTTAAAATATGGAGAAATGGAACATTTTTATATGGTGCGGGATATCACTGACGATATTCGGAAAATCGTTAAACCCAATCCAGGGCTTTATTATATTTTAGGACTCATTTACCGGCGTATCGGCGAGCACGATGTCATGCTGGATCTGTTTGAAAAGGTGGCGGGAAAAGACGAGCATACGGATACGCTTATCATGGAAGAGATACGGGCGGTTATAGAGGAGAAACCCCAGGAATTCAGATTTCGCATATTAGCCGGAAAAATGGAATATCTGAAAGGGAATCACAAGGAAGCAGTCTCCTTTTTTAATCAGGCTGTCAAGATCAACAGGGAGTCAGCAGCAAATCTGGTGACTTATTATGAAGAGATGTCCCGTGACCACATCGATGATCAGTTCTACCTGCTGGAGCTGATCAAAAACTATCTGGAATGCGACCTTTATGATGAGGCTGTAATGTTTTTAAAAGAGATTACGGTGCAGGAAGAGTATTTTCTCAAATATATGCAGGTTTTGCGTTTGATGACTGAATATTATCCTGAAGATTCTTTCGCTTATACAAAATTAGGAGATTATTTTTGGGAATCGGGAAAACATGAAGAAGCTGTCCCGCATTATGTCAGAGCCATGGAATTAGGGGATTCAGGATATCAGGAAGAGATCATCGATAAAATCAGAAAGGATCTGGATCATATCTCAACCGGTGTTGTCTGGCGACTTTTTATCGATCTGGCTTTAGAATTGGGAAGAACGGATGAAGCATTCTCCTCTCTGGATGATGCTCTGGAACGGTTGAGCAGAGAGGATCTTGACGAGTTAAAGGAGCGCCTGGCTAAGACAGATGATGAAGGACAGAATATCAAAACAACACGGATTATGACACGTCTTCTTTTAAAGCTGGGAGAAAAAGATGAAGCCTTTGCTTACATGAAAGGACATTTGAAACTCCTTCTTTATCATCCTCAAACAGCTGTCGAACTGTTTGACTCTCTTCTGGAAAAGACAGGATACGACAATCGTATTTTTACCTATTACCTTTCTTATCTTTATCAGAGTGACCAGGTGGATAAGATCGAAGAGGTTCTTTCCCATTTGGATAAAACGAATGCGGAGCCCCGTCAGAAAGCCAAGTATGCCATCATGTGCGGGGATATAAAGAAGCGCAAAGGCAAAGCAGCTGAAGCCCGTGATTATTATCACCGGGCTCTTGAGTTTTCCGGGTCGGTCAAAGAACAGATGGCTCTCTTTGAAGAAGTAAAAAGAATCAATGACGAAGCGTGGATCTCTTATCTGGAGAAGAGCCGGGAGCCTTCAGACAAATTGGCTCTTATTGATATTTTGATCAATCGCGGCGATTATGACCGGGCCTATGGACTGCTTATGGAACCCGGACGTCCTGAAGATGAAAAACTGAGGCTGTTCCTTCTGTTAAACTATTACATGAAAAAACGGGATTATATGAGTTATATCACTACGGCGGGAAAGATCACATTTGATTCTCTCTCCTTGGGTGAACCCGAAATCAAAATTATCCGGAATCTGGTCAAGGCTTTCAGAGAGCTGCATCTTTTCCAAAAAGCTCTCTATTATCTTCACTATTTGAAGGGATTTGTGGAAGATGACGAATACACGGCTATTCGCAACACTATTGAGCAGGAGAAACAGCAGTTCTCTCAATCTGAGACTGGACATTATTTGACCAAATAATAAAGGAGGAGAGATGGATAAGAATTTATGCCCCTTTCTGAAGAACAAAGAGGGGAAATCCCTTTCCTGTATGAAAGAAGGGTGTTTTCTATACGATACTGACGCCCGCATTTGCATTTTTAAGATGATCGACCTGCATAATCAGGAAAATGTGACAAAATTGGGTAAACTCATCAAAAAGAGCAGTGCGGACAACGGAGTCCTGATCAAAAAAATCGGAAGCCTTTTGAATAACGGTTTGAAACCCATGACAGAATTTTTCAAAGCCATGGAAAACGGGAAGAAAATTGATGATCTCTTTACACTTCTCAAAGAGGGAGGGGGCTCAGCTTCTTTCGTTTCGGGGCGTGAGGATACATGGAAAACCCTTGAAGACCTGATTTCACAAAACGGCACCATATTAAAGGAGATCGCCGGATTAGCCGGAGACGGGGGCCCCCTGGCCTTGAAGATGGGAGAAACGGAGAGTGCCGCCCGCGAAATGAGATCATCTGTGATCGAGTTGAAAGACGCGGTAAAAAACGCTTTGGAACTGGCCGGGAAAAAAATAACGGATCAGGAATCTGAAGACCCCATGACTTCAATGAAGCTGTTGTTGGAAACGCTTAAAAAACCTTTGGCCGCGACTCTCAAAATTCAAAAAGAGACTTTTGACAAACTGACACTTTTCTCCGAATCAGCCAGGGAGACCCTTGAGATTTTGCCCTCTTTTCTTACAGACAATCGAAGTTCTTTCAACCGCCTTACCGAAGTCCTGGATAAACATACGGAGATCTTAGAACAGTTTTCTCAAAATCCTCCTTTGAAAAATGAGTTGGCGGCGTTATCAGGGCAAACAGAGGAACTCACAGAGATCATCAAAAGCGGGATCGAATCACGGGGCGAGGAATCTCAGAGAACTCTGGAAGTTTTACAGGGCATACAGGAGATACTGCATCAGATGAGTCAGCGCCTGGAAAAGGTGGAGACGGGTATGGATAATATCCTGACGATCCGGGAAGGGATGGATATCTGCGTGGAATCCCAGAAAGCCATGTCCTTGAGCTTCGTCAACGGGATGGGGAAGATGGAGGCTTTCGCTGAATTGCAAAAAGAGTATCTGCAAAGTGAAGAATCGGCGATTCGTATGAAAAAAGCCGATGATTTAAACAATACGGGACTCACCTTTATGATGAATCAGGAATACAATGCCGCTGTCGATTGTTTCAAAGAAGCCATTACTTTGAATAACCGTCTTTGGGGAGCTTACAGCAACCTGGGGCTGGCTTTCAGCGAAAAGGGTGAGAAAGATAAAGCGAAAGATGTTTTTAAGAAACTGATCAAATTGAATCCGGAATTCAGTGAAAGCTATTATAACCTGGCCATGCTGCTCGTAGAAGAAGACCTGACCGAGAAAGCGGTCCCCCTTTTCAGAAAATCAATTGAAAAGCGGCCTGACTTTGCTAAAGCTTATGAAGCCATGGGCAATGCCCTCTATGAACTGGACCGCATAGAATTTGCCGTAAAAGCCTGGGAGAAAGCGGTGGCCCTGGATCCCACATTGGATGAAACCAAGGAGCAGCTGATGAAGATCAAAGAATTAAGCCGCATGGAGGGAGAGGAAGAATGAAACAGTACAATTTTAGCGATGAATTACAGCAAGTCATTCAAAAAGCGGAAACGGATGCCCTTAACAAAGGCCATCAGATTATTGTCCCCCTTCACCTGATGACAGCCCTTTTGGAGCTGGGAGATCAAAAAGTCGAGTATTGGCTGAAAATTCACAATATTGATCCGGGAAAGTTGCTCAAGACCTTACAGGAGGCTTTAGAGGAAAAAGGGAATCAGGAGCCTGATGAAGATATGGCGATCAGCCCTCAGACCCGCGAAGCCCTGCGTATGAGCGGTATTATCGCTTTGGAGTCCCAGGAGTCTGAAGTAAAACCGCTTCATCTTCTGTTGGCTCTTCTTTATGAGGCCGATCAGGAGCTCTCGGGCCTCTTTTCCCGTTTAGGCGTTTCCCTCTCATCTCTGGATGACCTGATCTATATCGGCGAGCTTAAACGTTCTTTTAATGAAGATAAAAGCCTTTTAGCCCAGTTTAGTGTGGACCTCAGTGAATTAGTGCATCGAAGAAGCAGAAAGCCTTTGGCTGCAGAATGGAGTATTACGGCCACTTTACTTGAAGTTATCAGCCGTATTTACCGCAATGTCCCTCTTCTTGTAGGCGGTCCGGGCATTGAAAAGAGCCTCCTTGCAGAAGGTCTGGCTTATCGGCTTTCCCAGGGTGAAGGACGGCTGGAAGAGCCCCGAGTCCTCCATGTTCTGACAGACGCCATGATGAGTCAAGCCAAGGACCCGAACGAATTTGTTGAACTCTTTCGTCAATTTCTGAATGAAGCCTCCGAACATTCGGAAACGATTCTTTATTTTGACGAGATCTATCCCGATTTTACAGGCTCAGGGCCGCTTGACCTCCCCATGCTTTTGAAATCTGTTCTGCGCCAGGGGATACTTCGGATCATTGCCTCTTCAAAAAGGGAGAATATTTCGCTGATATTGGATCAGGACCCCTTTTTGAAAGAAAAAGTCCATATGATCAAAATGAAACATCTTTCTCCTGATAAAGTGTTGACGATTATTAATGAATCAAAAAAAGAGATCGAAACTTTCCACAATATTTCTATCTCCTCACCACTGGCCCTGCAGGCCTTTTATCTGGCAGAGCAGTTTTTTAATACCGGTGAAATCGACGGGACCTTACAGCTGATGGATATGGCGGCGACTCAGATTCGTTTAAAAGCCAGAACAAAATCGACCCGACGGATGAGATCCGAAGACCTTTATCAGGCCGTTTCTGAGACCCTGGGTGTTCCGGCCTGGCGGATCAGCGGGGACCGGCGTTATTATGACAGCATTTCGGAAAAATTAAAAAAAGTTATTGTGGGACAGGAAGAGGCTATAGAAAGTGTCGCTGAAATCGTCACAACACGGGAGACTCCTTTTAATCTGAGTCCCCAAATGCCTAACGGCATCATGCTTTTTGTGGGTCCTCGGGGTGTAGGGAAAAAAGAGTTGATCCGCAGCCTGGCTGATGTTTTGTTCGAGGACTCGGAACGGATATCTGTCTTTGATATGTCGCGTTTTGAAGAGCCGGAAAGCCTGTGGGAATTAACCGGTTATGCCGATAAATCCAAAGGGGAGATGTATCCTTCGACGTTGACCCGGGTACTTCAGAAATATCCTTTAAGCATCCTCTTTTTGGAGGAGATCGATAAAGCTTGCCCTGATGTTCAACGCTTTTTTGCTGAAATATTCCGGTCGGGGTCTTTTACAGATAATCTGGGACAAATCTCTTCTTTGTCGGGTGTCACGGTCATTATGACAGTGAAAGCCTATGAAGAAAAGAAAAAACAATTAGGTTTTACGCCGGACAGTGAAGTGGATTATGATGTTGATGCTGTTCATTCGGGGCTGGCTGCCCTTTTGGATACGGAGATCATGGAGATCATTGATAAGGTGGTTATTTTTAAAGAACTGCGTGATAAAGAGCTCAAAAAGATCGTTCAGCGCAGTCTGCTTCATCATCTCAAAGAGAGATGGGATATTCAATGGGTGCCGGAGGATAAGCTTCTTCAGTTTTTGGTGGAGCAAGTGAAAGCCAAAAAGGATAAGCTTCGTTCCATGGAGCGTCTTTTCCAGATTCATATCTTTGCTCCTTTGGCGCTGGCTTTAGGGCGCATGGATTTGACAGAAAGAGAAAAAATCGTATTGGGCCACGACGGAAAGGATTTGACTATTCAATGAGGATCTTTGAAAAAACACATCTTACAACTCTTAAGAAATATGCTATCCCGGGCCTTATAGCCATTCTTCTTTTTGCTTTTTTCTTTGAGTGGTTTCGGCCCCTGAAAGTCCCGGGGACCGTTTATCTGGAGATCAAAAGAGGGGATAATCTGTCAACGGTGATCCGTTCGCTTTATCAACGGGGCATCACTCCAAGCCCCACGTCGTTCAAGCTCTTTTATAAAATATTCAAATGGAAGATCAATGCCGGCGATTATACTCTCAAGGGGTATGTCAGCATTGTCGAATTAGCTCGAATGTTTAAAACAGGTTATAAAAAGGGGATCAAGGTAACGATTCCCGAAGGGTTTCAGTTTGCTCAAATCGCCGGCCTTTTGGAAGAGAAGGGAATTCTTGACGACCGGGATGACATGCTGAGCCTTTACCGTCATCCGGCCCTTTTGGAAGAACTCAAAATCCCGGGGGGGTCTCTGGAAGGCTATTGCTATCCTGATACTTACTATTTTGTGCATGGGGAGAAGGCTCGGGACATTATCCTTTTTCTGAACAGACAGCTGCAAAAAAAAATGAAAGATGCACAACTGGACACAATACTCAAAGACTCTCCCTGGACCCTTCATGAAATGCTGACACTGGCTTCAATTGTCGAGGGAGAAGCGCGTCTGGCAGAAGAGCGCCCGCTGATCGCTCAGGTCTTTATTAAACGGATGGAGATCGGAATGCCACTGGAAAGCTGTGCCACAGTTCTCTTCGCGTTAGGAACGCACAGGAAGAAGCTCTATTTTGAAGATCTTGAAATCAAATCACCCTATAACACATATAAAAATTTCGGCCTTCCGCCTACACCTATTAACAATCCGGGACTTGATTCGATCAGGGCGGTGCTTCAGCCTGCATCGACAGATTATCTTTATTTTGTTTCTAAGAAAGACGGCTCGCATCATTTTTCCAAAACCTATCAGGAACATCTTCAGGCTAAAAGGATGTATTGATGAAAAGAGTGGAATTACTGGCTCCTGCGGGTACTCCGGAAAAGGGAGAGATCGCCGCGGCTTTTGGAGCCGATGCCCTCTATTTCGGTATTGAAGGTTTCAACCTTCGGGCCAGAAGCGGAAATTTTTCATTTTCCGAAGCAGCGGTATTTCTTGACTCTTTGCATTCACGAGGAAAAAAAGGGTATGCGACGTTAAATATTTACCCCAGAGAAGAAGAATGGCCGATGTTGGAAGCATTTATCCGGAAAATGGCTTCTCTTCCACTGGACGGGGTGATCGTCTCGACTCCCGGAGTCCTCTCTCTTGTCCGCCGGTCAGCCCCCCGGCTGCCTCTTCATGTCAGCACACAGGCAAACGTGACAGAAAGCGCCAGCGCACGGGCCTGGAAGGAATGGGGGGCGTCCAGGGTTATTTTAGCGCGAGAGCTGAGTTTGGAAGAGATCAGAGCCGTAACGGCCAATTCAGGCGTTGAAACAGAGGTCTTTATTCACGGCGCGATGTGTATGGCTTATTCGGGGCGCTGCCTGATGAGTAAGTATATGACAGGCCGGGATGCCAATGCAGGTGATTGCGCTCATCCCTGCCGTTGGCGTTGGTATGTGCGTGAAGAGAGTCGTCAGAATGAATTATTCGAGGTGACGGAAGATGAGCGGGGTCTTTATATATTTAATTCTAAAGACCTGATGCTATATGACTATATCAGGGAATTGACCGCTGCCGGTGTTTCCAGCCTGAAGATCGAAGGGCGCATTAAAGGAATCCTCTATGTGGCGACAATCGTACGGGCTTATCGGCTTCTTTTGGATGCGTTTTATCGGGGGGAAACTCCTGATCCTCGTTGGAGAGATTCTCTTTTCGAAGCAAATAACCGAGGGTATCATCCGGGCTTTCTTATTCCGGGAGGGTATGAATCTCAATTGAGTTCTTCCCGGACAACGGCTCCCTACGATCTCTTGGGTTATATCGATAGGGAAGGGTTTTTGGAGGCCAAAGCTCCCGTGGAAATCGGAAAGACCTACGAAGCCCTTCAGCCTCTGGAGCCTGAAACAGTTCCTCTTACAATCAGCTCCCTTTATTCTCCCGAAGGGGAATCTCTTGAAAGGGGGCATCCCGGGAAACGCTATGGAATAAAGGCCTCTCTCTTGTTAAAACCGTTCAGTGTGATCCGTTATCGCCGGATCGGGGAGACGAAATAAAATGGAGAGGCGCACATCAGGGATTTTTGCTCTTCTGCTCCTTTCTATTGCTTATCTGAACTTGATCCTTGACTCCCCGGTCTGGATCATTCTCTTTAGTTTAATTGCTTTGGGGGCACCCCTTATTTCAAAGGAAAACCGCCCTCTTCTTTTGGCTTTGATTTTGAGCCTCCTTTATCTGATCAATATAAACGACATCTACCATAACCGGGATTATAGAGAAAAAAAATTGTTTGATATCCGAAATACTGTCGAGTCGGCCTACAGCCGGTTAAAAATTGACTTTTATGAAAAGCGTTATGAAATTGTGGGCCGTGAGCACAGTCCTGAAAGTGATATCGGGTATACAGAAAGGGATTTGGATTATACGCTTTCCCGATGGAGCGGAAAGGCCCGGTTCAACTCTCCGGAAAAGAGGCCTTTTGCTCCCGAATTAGTAATCAGAGGGAATGAAGCCAGTCTTTGTTTTAGTTTTTATCACGGGAACAGGTTATATGGGCTCAACCATTTTTTGACGAATCTGTATGGGACAGAAGAGACAAAGTCTCATTGGCTCAGGCAGATTCAGGGACGATTTGACACTCCTATCAGCCTCTATTTTACCCCGGGACAATTTTACATCTATAATGAGCCCCTTCTTTTTCAGGATCTTGCAAGAGGAGAATCTCTTTATATCTCCTCGTCCCAAGCCCTTTATTCTAAAATGGAAGATGATATTATTATCAAAATTGAAGACCGTCCGATCTCCAGCTTTTTGAGCGAAACAAAAAAAAGATTTTTTCTGTTCAATATACTATTGGCCCTGTTATTTACCCTGCTCATCTATAAACGGGAAAAGCGGCTGGATATGGCTGCTTTCATCGGTTTTCTTTTTTTTGTGGCCTTTATCCCCCAAGGGACGCTTTACCTCGTCTTGCTTTATATGGCCTGGAAATGCCGGATGCTTTTGTCCCTTCTCCGAGAATCCCTTACGGAGAAGAAAGAGGCGGTCAATATATTTTTGGGACTTGAAGCATTTCTTATCGCCTGGCATCTCTTTTTTTCTCATTCATCGATTTTTGTAAAAATGGCTTTCTGGACGGGCACAATCATTGTCAGTCAGGGCTTTACCCTCATTGCTTTTTTACTTATTTTTTTTATTACAGTTTATATTGTCCGTTTTATCCATCTCCGTTATCGGATTTTGCTTTCCATATCCCTTCTTTTTTTGATCACGACTCTTGAACCGATTCTTCTCGTTTACGCACTGTTTGGGGCTCTTTTTCTTTTTGTCTTTTTTTTAAAAAATATTAAAGCCGCTACATCCTTCTATTTTTTTCTTCTTTTGATCCCGTTTCTACCTATTGCCATCCAATTATCGGCCGGCATCGATGATTCAGTCGCCAGGAGGCAGATGGAAGTCATGGAAGCAGAGCCGGCCCGGGTGATGTTTAACACGGTGGAAATGCTTCGCCGGGATCCTACCTTTTTATGGTCTTTAAAAGAAAATGTGCATTATGACGACGAAAACTTTGCTTTTTTTAAATGGCTTCGCTCTCCTTTGGCGGAACAGCCTTATCATAATTTTATTTATTTTGAGAAAAAAGGGGGAGAGATGTACAGTCATTATGCCTGGGGCTGTGCTGTTCGTCAGCATGATCTTCCTTCGGGCTCTTTTGTTTACCGAGACGGGTTTCATCTTCATAAAGCACCGCTCTATTATGACGACATTTTTGTGGGAAATGTGGTCATTGGGCTGAAAAACGATTATTTTATTCATTTACCCCATTTCCCCCAACTTTTTTTCACCCATTACAGAAAAGGCAAAGAGATCTTCTCAACGTTGATCTATGAACCCCAGATCTATCAAAAGATGCATATGATACGCATCGGGTCATCATCGGATCATTATAGGCTTTATGTTAAAAACCCCTGGATGATCGGATTGAAATATGCATTCTTTGTCTTGATCTCAGAACTGGCTGTACTCCTGATTTTGGGGCTTTTTTCCAAACGCTGGCGTTCTTTAGCTAATGATTTCTTTCGACGGAATATGTTAATGGTCTTCCTTCTTCTTTTGATCCCTTTTTCGGCGAACCTTCTCCTTTATTCCACAGGCGTACTCTCTGATATTTATGAAACGTTAAAGGGAAGACTGCTTGAGGATAAAAAAACACTTTTAGAAATACTACAGGAGATCCCTTCTGAAGAGCTGTTCCGCGAAGAGGGCCGTCGTTCTCTATCGGAAGCTCTTAATCAATCTTTGGCGAACTGGTCGATTTATAACGGCCCTGTCCGTCTTCTTTCCCACGATGAGGACAGTTACCGTGTCAACATGAAGCAGTCCTCTATTCCCCGCCGTGAACTCATGGAGATCTTCGCGAGAAAAGAAATGTGGTCTTCTGATTACTCAAGGTTGGGCTTGCAGCATCGTTTCATGTCTGAACGCTATGGCGGTATTATCTTTGAATTGACTGCAGTCATGGGCAAGCCTTCGTTATGGCAGGTCGTCGACGGATTAGCTGTCTCTCTTTTTGCACAGCTTTTTGCAATCGGCCTGACAATCCTTTTGGTCTATAAAAATGTAGGCCAGATTCTAAAACCATTGTCCAAGATCATTATCGCGACCAAAGAGATCAGCACTGGGAATTTTAATTATCGCGTAGAAACGGATACCCCTGTATCCGAGCTGAAGGTCTTGTTCACCAATTTTAATAATATGGTCAAAAGACTCTCTGTGTTGAAAAACAGCCTTACGGAGAATCAGAACTTTTTAAAGAATATCATCGACTCTCTTCCTGTGGGGGCCGTGACCTATGATGAGAAGGGGCATGTGGCCTTATGTAATAATGAGCTGAAAAAAACAGTTTCGGATATTTCCTATAAAGATGATGTCCGCGAGGCCTTGCATCTTCCTGTTGACTTTTTTAAAGAAAGCCAGGGGGAGCTGCGGGACAAGGGAACTGTTTTCAGGTACAGTATCAGAAAATTCAAATACGGGTATATTCTGCTTATTTCTGATATCACCTCGCTGATTATCAGTGAAAAGTTCGATTTATGGTTTCAACTGACCCAGGAGCTTGCTCATGAGTTGAAAAATCCCCTGATGCCGATCCGTTTTTCTTTGAACCGCCTGGAGAAAATGACGGAAGAGGGGGTAAAGGATTCCGGATTGAAAGAGTCTATGAGGGATCTGTATGCCATTATTCATGAAGAACTGGGAAGTATTCAGAGACTGATTGATAAATTCAAGGCCCAGACCCTGCAGGGGGAAAAAGAGATCAGGCAATTTGATGTAGCCAAAGGGCTTAAAAAAGTTCTTTCTGCCTTTACTTCCTGCTCCATAGAGCTTCATCTTTCAAAGAATCTGCCGAAAATTTATTTTTCCAGTGAGAAATTTGAATTGATTATAAAAAACATCGTTGAAAACAGTTTAGAGGCGGCCTGCGATAAGGCCTCGCTTGAAGTCTCTGCCTACTATGATATCTTTAATGAAGAGTCCGGCGGTAGAATTGAAGAAAAGCATGTGATTATCCACGTAAAGGATTATTCCGGAGGAATGGACAGGGATGTGCTCGACAGGATTTTTGAGCCTTATTTTACTAACAAAAAAAGCGGTAGCGGATTAGGGCTTTATTTGGTTCGAAAATATATGGAGGAGTTTGGAGGACATGTTCACATTGATGTCAGAGAAGAGGAAGGGACAGACATCTATCTTCTTTTTAAGACAGGGAGCGGATAACTATAATGACAGTCTTAGTCGTTGATGATGAGAAAAATATCAGGCGTGTGATGAAGATGATCATCACGGAAATGGGATTTTCGTTTTTAGGAGCCGAAAACCCTGAAGAAGCCGATAAAGTATTAGAAAATAATCCTGTCGATATTCTAGTCCTGGATATTAAAATGCCGAAAATGGACGGAATATCCTACTTAAAGGCTGTCCAGTCGCGGTACCCTGAAATTCCGGTCATCATGCTTTCGGGGCACGGCACGGTATCCGGGGCTGTGGAAACAATGAAAATCGGAGCCGTTGATTTTATTGAAAAAACAGGGGATGAATCACGGATCAGGGAAGTCTTGCAAAAAACAGCAGAGAAGGTCACTTGGGACAGTTCATACAGGGAAGAGGATATTATTTTCCATGATCCCAAAATGAAAAAACTCATGAAAAAAATTAATACCTTCGGGGACAAGAAAATCAATCTTCTCATCACCGGGGAAAACGGTGTGGGCAAAGAAGTCATCGCTGCCACTATTCATAAAAAGCGTGTAGGCCATCATGCGCCGTTTGTGGCCGTTAATTGCGGCGCGCTTCCTGAAGAGCTTTTTGAATCAGAGATGTTCGGGTATGAAAAAGGGGCTTTTACCGGGGCCGACTCTCCCCGTTCAGGGAAAATGGAAGCGGCAGAGGGGGGGACTCTCTTTTTGGATGAGATCGGGGAGCTTTCACTCAAAAATCAGGTCAGCTTGCTGCGTGTCCTGCAGGATAAGCAGGTGACCCGGTTAGGGAGCCATCGCCCTGTCTCCTTAGACTTTAATCTGATATCGGCGACAAACAGGGATTTGACTCTCATGGCTATGAATAAGGCTTTCAGAGAGGACCTTTATTTCCGCATCAATGTCATGGAGATCACGGTTCCTCCTTTAAGGGAGCGCAAAAACGATATTCTTCCTTTGGCCTATCACTTTTTGAAACAGATGAATGCGGAGTATAAGACAGGAAAAAAGCATATTCATCCGGATCTGGAAGTTTTTATGTTAAACTACGCCTGGCCGGGCAATGTCCGGGAGTTAAAGAATTTTATTGAAAGACTGACTGTCTTGACAGAAGGAGAGACCCTTTATTATAACGATTCTTTCCTTCAGACGTCTCGTATGGATCTGAAGGCGTTATTGGATAAGAATGAAAAAGAGATCCTCGCCCGTGTTATCAAGATGACAGGGGGAGACAGAAGTCAGATGGCAAAATTATTAAATATTTCACTGAGAGAATTAAAAGAAAGGTTTTTGCGTCATGCGCTCAAAATGGATTGACCTGATTTTGCTGCTGCTGCTCTTTTTTCACGGAAGCGAGGCGCAATTATTGCTGAAAGCCCCGTTAGGGAGAGCTTCCCTTCGGGGGGATATCTGGGCCGGGTCATACTCCCTTTTGGTGATCCGCGTCGAGTTTGAACAAGATGCAGATCCCCTGACAACAGGTGACGGCCTTTTTGCAATCCGTACGGAAGCGGAATCTTCCGCTCTTTTTGGCCAATATGATTATTACACTCTTTTGGGAATTGTCGGAAAAGAGAGCCTTTTCCGCACGCCTCAGGGGAAGACGGCTTTTCCCTATTACAGCCTGAACGAATATTTCAGAGAGATTTCGGCGGATGCCTTTAGTTTCTCCTCCATCATCCTTTCTGAAACCATCTATGTGACGGTCGGTTCATCCATGGCTGATTTCGGCCGTAATGACAATCAGGAACAGCGGCTATGTGACTTTGTCGACACAGCCCTGTCTCTGGCGGAGATGGACTACGACTATACACAATTTGATTTTATTGCTCTTCTCCATGCCGGAGTCGGCGAAGAGTTTGACCTTAACGGAGACACTCCGAATGATATTCTGACAACCGGGCTCACACGAAAGATGTATCAAGACATCACCGGATCCCCCTTACGCAGCGATGTGGCTAATGGTGTTTTGATTATTCCGGAAACAGCTGATCAGGACAGAACCGATGGCGATATGCCCCTTTGCAGCCTGGGGCCGGTTGCCTTCTCTTTGGGAATCGTCCTGGGAATGCCCACAACCTATGATACGACGCTGAAAAGTTCAGGTGTCGGCATGTGGGATCTCATGAGCTACGGATTCTGGAATTATATGGGATTTTTACCTATGCATCCTTCAGGGTATACAAAAATCAGGATGGGATGGGCCGAACCGCTTCTTTTAAATGAAAGAGGGAGTCATGTTTTTCAGCCCTTTGCCTGTGATGTCAAAGAAAACCTGTGGAACGGTAATCATCTGTACCGGGTCGATGTGAATGAGGATGAATATTTCCTCATCGAATACCGTAATGGCCAGGGTATCGGGAAGCCTTTTCAGGCCTATGAGTATACGGGAAAGGCCGGAGATTATTATATCATGTCTGAAGTAGAAGGCGCTTTTCCGGGAATGCTTATATGGCATGTGAACGAGGCGGTCATTGGGTGTGATCCCCAAAATCTCAACGGAATAAACGGAAAAGGAATTGATCTGGAAGAAGCTGATGGCTTGAATGACCTGGACAGGTTATTGGGGGATACCGGAAGTTTGGGCGACCGTTTTGATTGTTTCAGCAGTAGGACATGGGATCTTTTTTCGGATAATACTCACCCCTCAGCCCGTTGTGACCGGGGGGGAAAAAGCGGAATCGTCCTGAGCGGTATTGAGGCTACAGAGCATTTCGGAGGCCTTGACCTGGAATCAATATGTCCTGATTATTTTCCGCTTATCCGCAAAGGGGCTCTTTTAGCATCAGGCCTCTATTATGCCACGGAAACAGATCTGAGGGCCCATTCAGGGGATCTTCTCTTTTCTATTGAGACGGAAAGCCCTCTTCTGCTGACCGATGATTTTTTAGTCACAGACCTCTCGCTTTACAGCCTTCCTTCGGGAGATAAACTTTTGGAATGGGCTGTATTATGGGGAGATCCGTTAACAGAAGCCCGTGAGGAAAACGGTTACTATTTTTTGAGGACGTCTCAGGGAGTCGCCTTGTGTGATACAGAATGGAATACCCTTTTATCTGATTTTCACTCAAGCTGCTCTTTTTTGGGCTATGCCGGCCCGCATTTCGTCCGTCTCAGCGGCGGGTCTCTTTTTCTGAATGGCTCTTTCGTGACAGCAGATGTCGATGATCTCCGCATACGGGAAACAGACCTCTATCTCAAAAGCGGGTCCAGCCTTTATCATCTTTGCAGTGATGAAGGCCGGATAAGTCCTTTAGGCTCTTTTTCGGAAGCAGTTGAAGACTTTTGGCCTTTAGATTATGATGGTGACGGGGTTACGGAACTGATTGTGCTGACGCCTCAAAGGCTGGCAATCCTGAATCCTACGGGTCCTGAAAAAAGCTTTGCCCTGAAAGGTTTTGACGCTCTCCTCCCCTTTGAGCGGTACAACAGACTCTTTCTTTTTTTAACAGGGCAAAAGACCCTGGTTTTTGATGTTAAAGAAGAGACGGGGGATCCCTTGACGGGAGATTCCTCTGTATGGCTTCCTCCCCGGGACGGTTTTATTTTTTATCGTAGCGGAGAAACTCTTTATGCCCAATCTTTATATGACCGTTTGCTTCGGCAAGGGGTCTATGCAAGCCCCCCGGGGCCCGGCATTGAAACAGATGCGCCTGATAAAAGTGTCTTTGCTTTTCCCAATCCCGTGCGGGGAGAAACTGTCTCTTTGCGTTTTTGGGCTCGTCCGGGAGAGCAGGTAGAGTTCACCTTGTATGATGCTGCAATGACGGAATTGAGGAAAGAACAGGCTCATGCTATCTCAGGTGAAAATAATTTTCTTTTTCCACTGCAAAATATTCCTCAGGGCACTTACCTGATAAAAATAAAAAAGGGAAAACATGTTTCCTATGTCAAGGTGCTGAGATTATGAGAAAAAAACTGATCTTTTCTTTTATTGTCATCAACCTGGCTCTTTTGACGCTTTTTTATCTGGTTTACAGAGCCTATCTGGATACCCATCGATCCAAACTGCAGGAAGATCTGTATGGGTTAGTCAGGTTAACCGAACAGGTGCCTGTCGATCTGCGGCAAAGAGAATTGACTTCTATGGCCGGCGCCCGACTTATTGAGACGCTCTATCTGGTTGATACAGACGAGTTTGTGGGAAGGATGGACTTGTCTGTCAAGGAAGAGATCCGTTTTCTTGAGAAGGGGAAAGAGTTTTTTAAAGGCCGGAAGCTCTATTACTATTATTCCTTGCGCAATGGGCCCAAAACAGTCATTGTCCTTTCCGTCCCTGAGAAGATATGGAGAAGCGGCATCATGCGCATGACGTTGCTACTCTTCTTTTTTGTCATTGTGATGAACCTTTCATTTTTTTATCTGGCACGGGTCTTTCTTATTCAACCCATGGAATACATCGGTATTATCACAGACCGTATCCGTCAGGGAGATTATGAGGCCCGGGTCCGGATCCAGGGAAGCAAAGAAGTGTTGTCTCTGGCAGACAATATTAATGCAATGGCGGAGACGATAAAAAAAGATATCACATTACTGAACCTGGTCATTGAGAACATGAAACTGGGTTTTCTGGTTTTTGACAAAGCCGGAGAGATCACTCTCATCAACAGTGAAGCCCGGGCCGTATTAAAGCTTCAGGAGGGAGATTCGGTTTTCCCTCATTTCCCTTTTCTTCCCCGGGAAACCGATAGCCGAAGGGAAGGTTTTTTTTCCGGGGCCAAGGTCTACACACGCTCAGGGTCACCCCTTTTCGCCGACACAGCCCTCTCCTCTTTTCGGGAAGGGGAAAAATGTTTTTATGCGTTGGCTCTGAAAGAGATCGAAGACCTTTCTCATCATAATAACAGCCGCCTTCTCTCGTTTATGAGAAACCTCACTTTCATGATGGCGCATGAAATCAAAAACCCCCTGAATGTCATTATGATGATCACCCAGTTGGCGGAAAAGAAATACGGTACCGACCCTATGTGGGACGATATACGTCATGAGGAAAAGACCATAACCGGGGTTATCGACACCTTTTCTTCGCTCTTTGATATGGCACCCGGGCCGTTTGACCTGAAGGAGTTTATCGGGAAATGGAGCCTGAAGTGGAGCGCGATTTTTGATGAAAAGGGAATGATTCTTGAGACAAAGGCTGAGGAAGCGGCGGTTATTGATTTTGACAAAGCCCGCCTGGAAATGATTCTGAACAATCTTGTGAAAAATGTTTTAGAGAACGGTAAACCGGGATGCAGAGCGCTTCTTGATCTGGCCGTGAATAATGATAAGATATATATCGGGTTGAAAGATAATACCGGCGGGATTCATCGGGAGACCCTTTTTCGTTTTTTAGAAGGAGGACATTCCACAAAAGATGAATTCCGGGGATGGGGAATGACATTGGTCAGGATGCTTTTGAACCTGGGCGGAGCTGATTTGGAGATCAAAGCTTCTCCCGGGAAAGAGACTGAAGTGAGGATGATCTTTGAAAAGTATGAAAGTACTCATCGTTGAAGACGAAGTGACACAGCTGAAATATATGAAACGTTTTGTCTCTTCTCTGGGATACGAGGTCCTTGAGGCCGATGACGGCGCCAAAGCTCTCCAGGTTTTAGACAGAGAGAGCGGTATTGACGTCCTTATCACCGACTACAGATTGAAAGAGATGAATGGACTTCTTTTGCTTCAACAAGTCAAAAAACGCAAACTTTCCTGCGATGTCATTATTGTGACCGCTTATGCAAATACAGACGACGCTGTTCTGGCTATGAAATTAGGGGCCTATGATTATTTGACCAAACCCCTTAATTTTGATGAGTTGGAACTGGTATTAAAGAAAACAGAACATACCCGCGAACTTCAATCCAGAGTCGAGCAGTATGAGCAAAGCACAGCTCCGGCAAAAAAGATCATCTATAAATCCTCTCTTTTTGAAAAAGCCATGGCCCGTGCCCGAAAAGCCTCTGAAAATGATGTCACCGTCCTTTTGTCCGGGGAGAGCGGGACAGGCAAAGAACTGGTTGCAGAGTATATTCATGAAATGAGCCCCCGGCGCTCTTCGCCTTTTGTCAAGGTCTTTTGCACCGCCATTCCGGAAACCCTCATCGAATCGGAACTCTTCGGCTATAAAAAGGGCTCTTTCACAGGCGCAGACAGCGACAGAAAAGGCAAGCTGGAATATGCCGACCGAAGCACGATCCTTCTGGATGAGATTTCAGAAATCCCCCTTCATATCCAATCCAAACTTTTGCGTGTTCTTCAGGAGAAGGAAATACAGCGTGTGGGAGAAGTCACACCGCGGATTCTGGATATCAAGATCATTGCCACAACCAATAAAGATCTGGGCCAAAGCGTAAAAGAGGGCTTGTTCCGTGAGGATCTTTATTACAGATTGAAAGTCTTTCCTATCGAATTGCCCCCTTTAAGAGAGCGCCCCGAGGACATCGGCCCGCTGATCACCTATTTTTTAGAGTTTTACAACAGAAAGTACGGAAAAAATATTTCTTTGAGTGAAAAAGAGGCCAATCAACTGAAGCGCCATTACTGGCCGGGGAATGTCCGTGAGCTGGAAAACCTCATCATCAACCTCATTGTCAGTGAAGAGCGATATTTATTGAAAAATCCCCAAAATTGGAATATAATCAATAATGAAGAAGGGATAAAAACATTACAGGAAGTAGAATGCGAGCATATAAAGAGTGTTTTGGAGAAATGCGGCGGAAATCTTTCGAAATCCGCCGGCTTATTGGGAATTCATCGTAATACATTGATGAAAAAGGCAAAGGAGTTGGATATTGACCTTGACTTTTACAGGCAAAACGATAAACTATTATAGAAACTAGGAGGAAACATGAAAAAATTGATTGGATTGGATATCGGCTCCTACAGTGTGAAGGCCGTAGACATCAAGGTTTCATCCAAAGACATCGAAGTAAAAAATTTCGGTTATGACCTTCTTTCCCGCGAGAGTATCGTGGAGGGAGAGATCATGGATACCAATCTTGTGGAGGAAGTGATCCGAACTGTCTTCACAAACCGGAAAATCAAAAACAAAAATTTATCAATATCTATTTCCGGAAGAAACCTGATTTTAAAAGCTGTGACAATTGATGCCGTGGGGGAAGAAAAAGTAAGGAATACATTAGAATACGAATTTCCCAATCATATTCCTTATGAAAGGGAGGACATTTTTTACGATTTTTCTATTGTTTCTGAAGAAGGCGGACGCTCTGACGTTTTAATCGCTGCTGCCAAAAAAGAAGTGGTGAACAGCCGCGTTAATCTGCTGAAAAGCCTGGGACTTGTCCCTTTGGCCGTGGATACGGCTGCCATGGCTATTCAGAACGCCTATCAGGCCATTCACGGGCCATTATCAGGAACTGTTTTCATTGCGGATATCGGGGCGGAAAAGACGAGTTTCAGCATTGTCGTTAACGGGGTTCCTAAATTTGTCCGTGAGATCCCCGTGGGAGGCAATCATTATACCGATGTCATCGCCAAGGAACTGGGTGTCAATTACGAAGTCGCTGAGCGGATAAAATTGGGAGAAGAGAAAAGCGCTTCAGATCTGGAAGAGCTTTTTGACGCTACAAATCAGAATTTAAGCAATCAGATGAAGCGTTCCCTGGAATATATTAAGGGGACTGCCCCGTTGATGATCAACAAAGGGATATTGACAGGGGGAGGATCGTTGACTCCGGGCCTGATGGATTTTTTAAAGAATGAAATGGATGCCTCGGATATTGAAGTTTTCAACCCGGTAGAGTTTGTGAAAGCTCCTGCGGAACTTTTGCCTCAGCTCCAGAAAGTTGGGCCGGCCCTTTCGGTCTGTATCGGATTGGCCATGAGGAAGGTGAGATGATATGTTAGAGATAAATCTTATTCCCAAAGAAGAGCGGCGGGGAAGGCGGAATATTCCTATAGGCGCTTTTTCTGTTATTTTGGCTTTTGCCGGGGTAATCATTATTCTGATTCTATTTTACCTCAATAATCTGCGTGTGATCAGCAAGCTGAATAAAGATTTTACGGAAGTCAGTAATGAAAAGAAGAGATATGTGAAGTTCGATCAGGAGTACAAGACTCTGAGTAATCAGCTCAAGGATATTGACAAAAAATTTCAACTTCTCAGCAAACTGGATAAAGGACGCACCTTCGCTCCGAAACTTTTGGAGGATATTCTTATCCGTATCCCTGACAGTACCTGGCTGACCTCGTTGGACTTGAACCGCAATAATTTAAAAGTCAACGGCGTCGGGATGAATAATTATCTTGTATCGGATTTTGCCGAAAGCCTGGAGAGATCGGAATTCTTTAATACTGTGGAAATAGGTGAAGTAAAAGAGCAAAATCAAAAAGTTGGAGATCAGGATGTTTTGACGTCAGCCTTTGATATGAGTTGCGTCATCAAGCCTGATTTCAGGTAGGAGGGGACATGGCTGAAGGATTTAATTTAAACGATCCGAAATATCAGAAGATTCTCTTCGGTATCCTTATCGGAGTGGCTCTTTTGGTGCTCTTTTACCTGAATGTTATCGGCCCTCAGCGGGAAGAAATCGGCGAATTGAAACAGAAGATCGAAAAAGAAGAGAACGAAGTCAAACGGCTGATCGCTCTCAGTAAAAAAATCCCTGAGCTGAAGCAGGAACTGGAAGATAAAAGAGAAGAGATCGTCAGGATCTCAAAGTCACTGCCGACCAAACAGGAGATCCCCGCCCTTTTGCGCCAGATTACTGATGCTTCGCAACAAGCCGGTGTAACCCTGACCTATTTTAATCCCGGGAAACTAATACCCAAAGAAGATTATTTGGAATTTAAGGTGGATATTCAGCTTCAGGGGACTTACCATAAAGTCGGACGATTTCTTTCACAATTAAGCCGTTTGTCCCGTATAATCAATGTAGGAAACCTGAGCATAAGCAAGTTGACGGTTTCCGATGACCATACCATCGGGGTCAAGCTCGACCTTGTTGCCTATGTCTATCAGGCTCAGGCCGATGAAACGAAGAAAGGAAAATAAGGAGAACCTATGAAAAAAATACTTTTAGCCATCCTTATTCTCGGACTTCTTACCGCCTGCGGAAACGGTGGAATAGGCGAATTTTTCAGCGGCCTTTTCTCCTCCTCTGATGATAACAAATCTGCAGAGCGCCCCCCTGCACAGGTGGTGAAACCTGCTGATAACGGAGAGGCTCCTGAGATGAAAGAGACCAAAACATTAAACGCAAAACCAGCGCAAACGGCTTCTGCCGAAAGTGCTGCAGCCGCTCCGGATAAGGCTGCAGCACAGACATCACCTGAGAAAACGCAGAAGACGGCTTCTGAGACAAGCTCTACCCAAAAGAAAACAGCGGCTGCATCACCCGCTCCTGAAAAGAAACCGGAAAGTGAGAAAACAGAGGCTGTCCAGGCCTATCAATATAAGGATCACGGGAAAAAGGACCCGTTTCTTTTACCTGCCGATACCGTGAAAGATAAATCCGGAAAACTGACTTCAGGCCTTGCCGGATCACAGGAGGGAGAAGTCGATTTTTCAAAGTTTACCTTTAAAGCAACGATCAAGTACGGAGTCGAGAGTGTCGCTGTTCTAGAAGATTCCGGTGGTAAGGGGATCATCCTCAGAGTCGGGGAAGTCTTCGGCGGGGCTAAAGTGATTTCCATTACAAGTGAAAAAATCGTATTAAGAAGATTGACTTTAAAAAGCGAAGACCAATCCAGAGAGATTGTTCTTCAGCGGGTTAAGCCCGAAGGAGGGAACCAATGAAACGGTGGATGATTCTCTTAATTCTCCTATGTGCGGGAAGTGTATTATACGGGACGACATTGAAAAATGTGAGTTATGAAAAAATAAACGGAGGACTTGACGTCAAATTAGAATTTGAGGGCCAGATCAAGTATGAGATCTTTAAGCTGGAAAAACCTCTGCGATTGGTCATCAACCTCCCGTCCACACTCAGCTCCAAAAAGGTCGGAAGCATTCCCGTGGATGTCGCCGGAGTCGATGAGGTCCGGTTCTCACAGTTCAACAAGGATATGAGCCGGGTCGTCGTACAGCTTAAAGAATGGTATCCCTATTTCCCGGAAAGGAAAGACAATACCCTTATTTTGCATTTTACTATCGCCGATGTTCAGGCTCTGACTGAAACGACGGCTCTGAATGCGGCTATGCCGGCCGGGTCCAATGAATTGAAAAAAATCGACTTGGCGAAGGCAGAAAGCGGGATGTCTGTGATCTTTGATTTAACAGAAGGCTATAATTATACTGTGAAAGAATCGAAAAAGGAGATCTCAATCGACTTGTTCGGAACGGATAATAAGTCAGGGAAAGAGCGCATCGACGGTGACGGGATCCTTGTCGACCATATTCAGCTGACTCCGGTCAATGAGAAAGACCTGAATGTCACAGTGGCATTGAAAGACGAGATCCCTTATGAAGTGGATAAAAAAAGAGACAAGCTGATTTTAAAGCTCCGTAAAGCCGACGAGATAAGAAGAATGAAAATCGCTGAGATCGAAAGCCAGACGAAAAACGAAAAGGTCTATATCCGATTTAAAAATGAAGGATGGATCCGTTATTCTGAAGAACAGCTGCCCAAGGAAGAGAAGATCAGGTTGGTTTTTGAAAACGCCTATATTGATCAGAATATAAGAACGGTTCCCGTACGTAAAGGCGCCGTTGTGGAAGTCAACAACCGGACAGCCGGGAATAATGTGATTTCAGACATTCTTTTAAATGATAATATCTCTTATCGTATCTACCGGGACACCGATGATATCGTCATGGAGATTGAAAACCTGATGAAAGAAGAGGCTTTGGCATCCGCCGGGCCGGTGAGACGCAATGAAGGGGTTATCAAGGAGATCTCTGTCCATAAGGGTGATATCACCCTGTTGTTGACCGCTTTGGCCCAGGAAACCGGGTATAACATTGTCATGTCCAAAAGCGTACAGGGGGAAGTGACCATTGATCTGCACAATGTCCCCTGGGAAGAGGCTCTTTCGACGATTCTCCAAAGCAACGGTTATACCTATCGTATCAAAGGGAATATTATCAGGGTAGCCACTCCCAATGAGTTCAAACAGGAGATCGACGCGGAAAAGAAGAAAAACGAACTTCAGGATATGGGGCCCGTTGAGACCAGGATCGTTCCGATCTCTTATTCCTCGGCCGGCGACTTGGAAAAGATCGTCAAAAGTGTTTTGACGTCTTCGGCTTCAACCATGGTGGACGGCAGAACCAATACTTTGATCATGACCGATGTGACGCCTCGCCTGGAAGAGGCCATGGAATTGATCAAACATCTGGATAAGCCCACAGCCCAGGTCATGATCGAATCCAAATTTATCCGTGTGAGCACAGAAGTCCTGGGGAGCTTAGGAATCAATTGGCAGTTAGCTGATAATACCGCCTTTTTTACAGGGGATGATGCCACTTTGATCGCTTCAGGCGGAGGTGTCAGTTTTGAGAAAGGGTCAAGCCAAAACACCGGACAAATCGTGACATCCCTTTTAGACACCTTTGATCTCAGTATGAAGCTGAATATGCTGGTTTCGGAAAATAAAGCGGAGATCCTGGCCAGCCCCAAAGTGACTGTTTTGAATAATGAGACCGCAAGCTTTATTTCCGGTAAAAAAATACCGATCAATATGACAGATGAAAGCGGCAATACGGTAAGCCAGCTGCAGGAAGTGGGAATCAAGCTGGATGTGAAACCTACGATCAACGCATCCAACGAAGTCCTCATCGAAGTCATGCCCGAAGTGAGTGATTTGGTTCCTCCCGCCGATGGAGCGGATTTGATTATCTCGACTAATTCAGCTAAGACAAAGCTTCTTGTGGGAGACGGCAAAACCGCTGTTATCGGCGGATTGGTCAGGCGTGACAGTTCTGACGGCACAAGCGGTGTTCCGATCTTAAAGGATATTCCCATTATCGGTTTGCTTTTTAAGAACAGAACTAAAAGAAACGCTTCTGAAGAGATCCTTATCTTTGTGACGCCCCATATTATTCTTCCTTCGGAATTTTAATATGGCCGGCAAAAGAATGGGGGCGCCTTTACAGGCGCCCCTTTTTTTTGAAATATTAAAGCCGTTGTTTATTTCCCTTAAATTATTTTATCTGGCCCTGCTCATGGGGATCCCCTTTGTAACGGGATCGGTTTATGTTCAGCACCCTTTGGCTCCTTATGCCCTTCTTCTTGCCGGTTTACTGATTCTTCTCGGTTTTCTTTATCAAAAGAGATTGCCTTTTCCTGCGGCGGCGGCTTTTCTTTTTCTCTTTGTTGCGGCTCTTTTATCTCCTGAAAAAACGCTTTCTTTTGAGTACTTAGCCGCTTTTTTCCTTTCTTTTACGGCGCTTCTCGTATTTGATCCGGCGGATGAAAAGTTATTGACGCCCTTTTTGGCGTTCTATTCTCTGACTATGGCGTGTTATGTGGCTTTTCAGTATTATGTTGTCTACCCCTCTCTTTTAGCACAAGTCACGGATCCGGCTCAGCGGGCCATTCTCAGGGGGATGCGTTTTTTCGGAACGTTTGCTTTGCCGAATATTTACTCATTTTTCTTAATGGCCGTTGTCCTTCTTATGTTTATGCGCCTTTTGAAAGAAAAGAAAAGCCTTTATTGGATTCCCTTTCTTGTCAATGGGACGATGCTGCTTTTGACCCGCTCTTTTATTGCCGCCGTCTTGACATTTCTTATGATTGTTATTCTTGCGTTGAAAAAGAATAAAATATTGGGGTGGGGCATAGCCGGTGCCGGGCTCTCTCTTGGGGGACTTTTTTTTCTTTTGACAAGAGGCACGGAAAGTTTGGGACAATCCCTTTTTTTCCGATATGCGAATTATGTATCGGCATTGCGCATTTTCAGGGATTACCCCCTTGCAGGGACAGGGTTGAATCATTTTGACCTCTACTACCCTCTGTACAGGCTGGAGGGGGCTAATTATGTCCATAATGCCCATGCGCTGCCTTTTCAGATGATGGCTGATCTGGGCGGCATCGGAATTGCCGTTCTTCTTCTTTTGGGCCTTTTTCTGTGGTCATTGAGAAAATCGCCATTTTTCCCCCTTCTTATGGCCCTGATGCTTCATTTTGTCTTTGACTTGACCTTTTATATTCCTTCCGTGGCGGCTTTGTTTTGGGCTTATGCCGGCATAGCTCAGAAAAAAAGAGAATACACAAGGAAAAAGGGATTATCATTGCCGGCGTTAGCGTCCCTTTTTCTGCTCTGTGCCGCTTTTATTCCTTCTTTTCGCTATTACACTGTAAATCCGCCCCATCCTGTTCGGCGCATGGAGAAAGAGGCGCGTTTACACAGGGAAAGGGGAGCCCTTTATTCCCATTTTATCACCATGTACAAGCTCAATCAATTTGTTGATGCCAAAGAAAAACCCCAAATAAGGGAGCAATATGAAGAGTATAAGAAGATTTGGAACCAGTGACATCATCATCCCGCTTGTGATCTTTGTCTCTTCTTTTTTGAACGGCGGAGAGCATTATGCCGTGAAGTATCTTTTGCCCCTTATGGGGATCATCTTTATCCTTAAAGAGAAAAAATTCGTACTTCAACGTTCTCATTTTGTGTTTATTTTCTTTTTGTTTTTTTCTTTTGTCTTTACAGTTTTGACGGGAATGGCCAACACAGATACGGTTAATTTTCTCCTTTGGGGCCTTTTTCTCGCTTACGTGACGACAAAAGCCCCCTCTAAAGCTTTTTTAACACAGGGGCTTATCGTGACATCATTGCTTCATACCGGGATTCTCATTTTCCAATGGATTGAAAGGGGTGCATTGCGTCAGCCTTCGACATTCGTGAATGCGAATTGGGCTGCGGTTTGGATCGCAGCGGGGTTGTATGCCGCTCTTTTCATGTGGGATGCCTCGGGGCCCCGCTTGAGAGGGACTGTCTCTTTTCTTTTGGCGGCAGGATTCTTTATTACTCTTTCACGAACCGGCTTTCTTCTCCTTTTTATGATGTCCTTGATCATGGCCAGGCGGCTGGGTAAAAGGGGGCGTAAGGCTGTCCTTCTTTTGTTGCTGTTTGCTGTTCTCCTTTTTGCGCTGCGTTTTTCCCGGGATGTGAAAGATCCTGTGGCCTTTTCAAGGGGGAAGATCTATGATGCTGCGGGCAAAATGTTTCTTCAAAGGCCTGTATTGGGGTATGGGGCTGCCGTCGTTGATGACCGGCTTCCGCATTATTTTTCCGGTGAGGAGCGGACTTACTCCCGTTATTCTCTTTTTCCGCGAATGGCGCATTCGGTTTATCTGGAAAGCCTTCTCTCTTTCGGCCTTTTCGGGACCTTGATATTGGGGTATGCGATCTACGGGTTTTACAAACGATCAGGTTACCGGGCCCTTTTTCTTCTGCTTCTCTTTGCGGGAATCTTTAATAACATAGAAAAATCATTTTCACTGCTTCTTTTGGGCGCTCTTTTTTTAACAGTTCCGACAACCTTCAAAAGGGAAGAAAAAGAGTCTTATGCTTTTGCTGTGACTTGGAAGAAAGGTTTTCTGCCGGTTTTTCTTATCAGCTATTATTTTATGTTGACACTTTTGAGCCATTTCTTTTTTCTTGCCGGAGAGAAGGCGATGACGGAACGAAGGCTTATGGACTCTTTCCGTTATTATTACCGCTCTTACCGGATCCTTCCGTTGAACCCCCTTGCTGCTGAAGGGGCTGTCCGCTCATTACTGGTCATCGACCAGATCCAATGGGATGTCAAATTGGCTCTTTGTGAAGAGATCCTTTCATCATCAGCCGCTTTGAATCGGCAGAACCCAAAGATCTTTTGGTCACAGGGAGTCTATTATCAGGCCCTTCTTCATTCCACGGGGTTGACACCTTTGAAACCGGAAGCTCATGCCCGGGCCATGCAGTCTGTCGAGCAAGCGCTGGCTCTGCATGGGAATAATCCGCGGTACATGTTTTTGAAAATGGCTTTGTTGGCTTATACAACAGAAGAAGAGGCCTTTGAAAAAACATTTTATGACCTGATCTCCCTTGAACCCTATTATCGTAACGCCTATGAACTGATGATGCAAAGGACCTCAAATGAGGAGTTGAAAAATTTTTGCACTCAAAGAATTGAAGTAATCAATAACATTCCCCACTCGGAGCCTTTAAACACATATGAAAAAAACATTTTGGGATTTAACGGCAGTCTTGACTGATAATATCAAGAACGGCCTTTCCCTGGCTGATGTCGGCAACTGTCCCGGAAAACCCGGAGTATTCCTCTTTGGGGATCCAGAGCGTGAGTGAGACAGATTGGGAGAAGGTATGCTCTTCGATGATACGTTGTGTCTCGGACAGATAGCGTTCCAGGGCATCATGGGAAGAATAGGGGATATTGATGCGGCACAAAAACATTTCTTTCAGAATATGGGATCCTGCACGATCCAGGGCTGCAGCAGCTGCTTCCGTGTAGGCGCGCACCAGTCCGCCTGCGCCTAATTTGATGCCGCCAAAGTAGCGCGTAACAACGACAAGGGTTCGGGTTAATCCTTTTTTTCGTATGACATCAAGAATGGGAAGGCCGGCTGTTCCCCGGGGTTCTCCGTCATCATGATAGCGGGCCTGTTCCCCGGAAAGGCCCAGGACATATCCCCAGCAATAGTGATTCGCCCCTTCTTCCCTTTTTTTGATCTCTTTTAACATCGTTTGGGCCTCTTCTTCGGAGGAGCAGGGAAGGGCTTCTCCGATAAAGCGTGATTTTTTAATAATGCATTGGGCTTGTGCCGGCCGGGACAGGGTCAAAATCTCCATGAAGGTTATCTTAAAGGCTCAGCTTTCTCTGTCAAGATACTTTTCTTTATTGAGATAAAAGTGCTTTATGGTATGATAAGGCAAAAGGGGGAGATGTGTACCTGATCACCGGCGGTTGCGGTTTTATCGGATCTCATATTGCAGAAGCCCTGCTTTCACAAGGGAGCCGGGTCAGGATTTTGGATAATCTCTCCACAGGGCGCAGGGAAAATATTGCTTCATTCAATCGCTCAGTGGAACTGATCATCGGAGATATCAGGGATGAAGATTGCGTTGAGCGGGCGATGGAAGGCGTCCGGGGAGTCTTTCATCAGGCTGCTTTGGTCTCGGTCACTCAATCTGTGCAAAATCCACAGCTTAATCATGATATTAATATTCAAGGGACTTTTAACATTTTGGAAAAGGCCCGCCGGGCAAAAGTCAAACGGATCGTCATGGCTTCATCAGCGGCCGTGTATGGGAATGATTCTGAATTGCCAAAAAAAGAAGAAAGCCTTCTTTCTCCTGTATCGCCGTACGGGACAGCGAAAATGATCGGTGAACTTTACGGCTCCCTCTATATGTCCCTTTACGGGGTGGAGTCTGTGGCTTTGCGTTACTTTAATGTCTACGGAGAACGGCAGGATCCGTCATCGCCCTATTCGGGAGTGCTTTCGCTCTTTAAAAAGGCTTTTCAGGACAAAGAACCCCGGATCACAATTTTCGGAGATGGAGAACAGACCCGCGATTTTATTTATGTCAAAGATGTAGCCCGAGCTAATCTGATGGCGATGGACTCCCCGGTTATGGCCGGAGAGGCTTTTAATGTGGGAACCGGGGAGCGGGTTTCTCTTCTTCATGTCTTGATGGCCTTTGAGAAAATCACAGGGAAACGCTGCCGAAAAGATTTCAAAAAAGGGCGTCCCGGAGACATCCGCCACTCACAAGCCGATATTGAAAAATTGAAGACGCGGGGGTTTCAGCTTGCCTATTCTCTTGAAGAGGGTTTAATAAATTATCTGGCAGAAAAGGAGTTTTATGGATAATATCATCAGTAAACGGATGAAAGAATCTTTAGAAATGATACAAAAAATGCGTGAGGCTGATTTCACAGGCTGTCTTCAAGCTGCCGCACAAAGTCTGCTTCAGACCTATCGAAAGGGAAAACGGGTCTTGCTGGCCGGTAACGGAGGAAGTGCCGCTGATGCCCAGCATTTGGCGGCAGAGCTTGTTGCACGTTTTTTCAGAGAAAGAAAAGGGCTGCCCGCTGAAGCGTTGAATGTCAACACATCGGTGATCACCGCTGTGGGTAATGATTATGACTTTAATCGGATCTTTTCCAGGCAAATCGAAGCGAACGGTTCATCCGGAGACCTCTTTATCGCTCTTTCCACAAGCGGGAATTCTCCGAATATTATTGAAGCGATTACAGTTGCCCGACAAAAAGGGATGACTGTTTTAGGGTTTACAGGAGGCGACGGAGGGAAGATGAAAACATTATGCGATGTTTCCTTGATCATTCCATCTGACATCACACCCCATATTCAGGAAGGCCATATTATCTGCGGGCATATTCTTTGTGAAATTGCCGAAACGCTTTTGGCTGATGAAGGAGTCATTTGAAGGTTTCTCGCAATGGCTGTTGAACCTTTTTCTTACCCATGATAAAATCGGGTATGGATATTTATCCTTTTGATTTGATTATTATTTCGGGGCCTACCGGTGTGGGGAAGAGTGAGATCTGTGAGATATTGGCTGAGCAATGGAAAGCCGAGATCATCTCCGCAGATTCACAGGCCGTATACCGGGGACTGGATATCGGAACAGCAAAACCGCGTACAGGAGTTATCCCGTACCATTGTATCGACCTGGCCGATCCGAGAGAGCAGTTTGATGTGGCCCGGTTTGTCGCATGTGCAGATAAAGCGGTGGAAGAGATCAAAAACAGAAAACGACCGGCGATCATGGCCGGGGGGACGCCCCTTTACATCCATCGTTTCCTTTACGGTTTAAGCCCTTTACCGGGGTGTCATCGCGCTGTCAGAGAAGAGTTGGAAACACGGCTTCAAAAAGAGGGAGCCGCTGCTTTGTTCAATGAGTTGAAAAAATGCGATCCTCTTACAGCATCGAAGATCCATCCCCATGACCATATGCGTATTATCAGAGCCATGGAAGTGTATCAGGTCTCAGGGAAACCCCTTTCGCATTGGAGGGAACGAGAAAAAAAGGAACAAAGATACCGGGTGCTTTACTTTATTTTGAATCGTCCCCGCTCCGTTCTTTATCAGCGTATCAATCAGAGGGTCGACATGATGATGGCCCGGGGTTGGACGGAAGAGGTCAGGGAGCTTTTACTTCAGGGAATTCCGACAGACGCCCCGGCACTGCGGGCTGTGGGATACAAAGAAATCCTTTCCTATGTGTCAGGGGAGATGACTTTGGATGAAACAGCTGATGCGATAAAAAAGAAAACACGTCATTTTGCCCGGCGTCAGCTGATATGGTTTCGTAAGGAACAAGAAACGATATGGATCGATGCAGAGGAAGATGGAGAAACAGTCTGCAAAACAATTATAAATTATATCAAGGAGGGTAAAGATGATCGTCAAAGAGAGTGAGTTGAAAAACGTTAAAAAGATTTCCAGAGGTAAGGTCAGGGATATTTATGATTTAGGAGAAAAACTCCTTATTGTCACTACAGACAGAATGTCTGCTTTTGACCATATCCTTCCGGAGCCTATACCCCATAAAGGGATGGTTTTGAACCACCTTTCTCTTTTTTGGTTTGACATGATGAAAGACCTGATACCCCATCATGTGGCTGAAACGGACCTCTCCCGATATCCTGAAGAGATCCGCAATGAAGAAAATACACTTTATGGCAGGAGCATGATCGTTCATAAAGCTGAACCCATAAAGGTAGAATGCATTGTACGGGGCTATATAACCGGCTCAGGCTGGTCCAGTTATCGTAAAAGCGGGGAGATCTGCGGTATTGCTCTTCCCGAAGGGCTTCGGGAAAGTCAAAAGTTAGAGGAGCCTCTTTTTACGCCGACGACTAAGGCTGATGAAGGGCATGACGAAAATATCACTTTTGAAGAGATGAAAAACCTGATCGGCAGTTCAACGGCGGATAAGCTGAAGGAAATTTCGCTTTCGATCTATCTTCGGGCCAGGGAATATGCAGCCCGGCGCGGTATTATCATCGCCGATACAAAGATGGAATTCGGCATTTACAGGGGAGAAATCATCATTATAGATGAATTGCTTACGCCTGATTCCTCCCGTTTTTGGCCGGCGGACCGGTATGAGACAGGCCGCTCCCAGGAGAGTTTTGACAAACAGTATTTGAGGGATTGGCTCACTTCGTCCGGTTGGGACAAAGAATCTGCTCCTCCTCATTTACCGGAGGATGTCATCGAAAAAACACGAAGTAAATATTTAGAAGCCTACAGACTTATCACCGGAGAGGATCTGACAAGCGTGCTGAAGATGGAATAGGAGGGGGGAGCTTTTATTTCCCTTGTCAACGCTTCCGTCTCTTGGTATAATAGTGAACTATGAAATGGATATTCATCTTTTTGATATGTTTCACCTTCTCTTCAGGATGTACGTCATCCCGGAAAGCTCTCTTGTATAACGAGTATGCCTTCTATCTGGTTAAAACGGAGCATTATAAAGAAGCTCTTTTTTACCTCTTAAAAGCGGATGCGAAAGAAGAAGATTACCGGATCAAAAATAATATTGCCTTATGCTATGAAGCTTTGGGCGATCACGAGAAGGCGGATGCCTATTACCGTGAAGGAATGGGGCTCAAGAAGACAAAAACCCTGAAGGATAATTATGAGAAGTTTAAACAGGATCATCCTTAGTCTGGCCGTTATCGGATTGCTGTCGTCCTGTTTTTCTTTGAGGGATGAGACGATTCGGGTGAAAGCCAGGCGCGAGCCTATGGCCGATCTCTCAAGAAAAACGGTCGTTGTTTTGCCCCCCATTGTCTATAGTCGGGATTTGCAGCTGAACAGGGATCTGGGGCAGTATCTTGTGGGCCTTTTAAATGAGAATGCTTTTAATGCTGAAATGACAATTCCTACGGGGGTGTCTGATTCCCTGTTAATGAAGGCCTCGCAACGCTTTCTTCAAGGGGAGGAGCCGGATACAGGGCTTCTACACAACATGTTAGCCCACTATATCCTTTCTGTTAAGCTGGACCTGCTTTATGACTATTTTTCTGCATATTCCGGAGATGACGGACTCAGTCCTGCATATTCTGTTGAGCATGGAGGGGCTCCCGGCCTGTTTGAACAGCACTCGCATTGGAAAGAACGCTCGTTTCAAGATATTGTTTTTCGGATGAAAGCCCGTTTCCTTCTGTATGATATTGAAAAGGGAAAAGTGGTCATCGATAAGACAGAAGAGTATCAGGTGATCCTGGAAGATTTCAGGCAGAAGAGCACTTCTTCGGTCTCCGCTGAAGGAGACCGGGCCTATATTGTCATGACACAAAGCGCCTCAGAAGATTTTCTCTCCTGGTGCCGTGAGCGGGATGTCCTTTTGGAGAGGACTTATCTCAGATGAAACCTCTTCTTTCTTTCCTTTTTCTCTTGCTCTTTCTTGTTGGTCCCGTAAACGGACAGTTCGGACGCAACAAGATCCGGGAACGTGATTTCCAATGGAAGACATGGGAAACGATTCATTTTATTATTCACTATTATGAAGAGACTGCTCACATTATCCCTGAAATCGAACGCATCCTTGAAAAGACTCATGATGAGTATCGGGACCGGATGGAGATCGAACTGAAGAATAAAGTCCCCGTGATCGTCTACTATCACTCTAAAGATTTTTCTCAGACGAATATTACGGATGCTCCGCTCAGTGAGGGAGTCGGAGGCTTTACTGAATTATCCAAGCGTCGCCTGGTCCTCCCCTACAACGGGGATATTTACGATTTCAAAAGGATTCTGCAGCATGAACTTGTCCATGTCTTTCAGTATGAATATATTGTTCCTTCGGATATGCCGCTCTCTTCGCTTTATTATAATCTGGCCTTCCCGCCTCTTTGGGTCATGGAAGGGATGGCCGAATATTTCAGCGATGACTGGCAGCCCGAAGGCCGGATGATGCTCAGAGAAAATATCTTGTCGGGTGAACTCCTGGAAATTCCCCTCCTCAGCAATGAAACCTTTCACTATTACGGGTATTATGCGTATAAACTGGCCCAATCGTTTACGGAATTTTTGTGTCAGCGATATGGAGAAAAAAAATTCGTCCGTTATTTTAAAAGTCTTTCAAGGAAGATCTCTATACGCCCGGAGGAAGCTTTTGAGGCCCAATACGGAATGTCCATGAAAAGAGCTGTAGAATTATGGCATCATGAGCTTAAGCAGTTTTATTGGCAGGATGGATTGGAAAAGAAAAACCCTTATGATGTCTATCATCTCACAGAGATAAAAAATTCATTTGGAGGAGGAGAGGGGCGCATTCTTCTCTATGCCCCTAAGCTCTCTCCAGCAGGGGATGTCATGGCGGTTTATTCCAATATCGGCGGAGAAGGGAATATTGTTTTAGCCGGTGCCGAAAACGGCCGCTTTATCATGAATGTGACACAGGGATATGCAGACCGCCTTTATGATTATCTACAGATCAGGCCTGCGAACCTGCATTGGTCCCGTGACGGGGAGAAGCTTTATTTTGCCGCCCGCAAAGTCAATTCTGATGTCCTTGTCGAAAAAAACATCATTACAGGGAAGGTCCGGATCGTTAAAATACCCGAATTGGCGGTGATCCACGGATTGACCCAATGTTCTGACAGCGGGGCTCTTCTTCTTTTGGGACAAAAACGTAATAGTAATGTCATTGTCTTCTACCAGCCTTCTACCGGGCATTCCCGCATTTTGGACTCCTCTTTTTACTATCGCAAAAGCATTACGGCCACGGAGTTGGGAAAAGCGGCCTTTGTCCAACGGGATGCGTATGGTGACAGCATCTATGAATATGACCTGAAAAAGGGGACGAAAAAAGTTCTTTACCAGACGGAGAATATCAATTCAATGGCTTATTATGATGGATGTCTCTATTTCGACAGGAATTTTTCACATGCTCTATATCTCTGCAAGCTGGATCTGGAAAGCGGGGCGGTTTACCAGATAACCGAAACCCTGAATTCCACTATCAACCCGGATGTCTCAGCGGAAAAGATTATTTTTAATATTTACAAAAATGACCGCTACGAGGTCGCTCTTCTTGACAGAGATGATACTACGGAGACCCTTCTTGTCGAGATGGATATTCCCGAGAGTTTTGAACCCGTGATGATCTCTGAAGAAGATACGGCGGCGGTCATTGAGGGCGGGAAACCCTATCGCCCGAAACTAAAGGCCGATTTTGTTACCGGACAGATGGAGTATTTCAGCAGCGGGTATTTTCGCACTTATGCCACATTGACGGGTATGGATATAATGGGAGATTACCGCTTTCAAGTTCATCTTGATATGACAAGGATTGAAAGCTTTGATGATATTAACGGCCAAATCGCTTTCAATTATCTCAAAAAGCGATACTCTTTAGGGGTCTTTTTCTATTTGTGGAAAGATTACTATTTCAGCGACTTCTCCCTTTTATATGATTACAGTGAGCATTATATTGGCGGGGCAGCGAGTGTTTCTTACCCTCTTTCACAGAAAGACCGTGTTGAAGGCGCGGTTCATGTCTATCGAAAGACTTTAAAGTTTATGCATATTCCTATTACAAATTCGGCTATGGCCTACACGACACAACTTGCCTATGTCCGGGATTCGTCCCGGTCATGGGGTTATTACCATCCGTTATCGGGGTATCGATTCAGGTTTTCATATGAACAAAGCTACCCGTTGGGGGAATCCTTGAATTATGGAATGGCCTTAGGAGATTTTCGAAGCTATTTAAGGATTTCAAGAAGGATCTCTCTGGCTCAGCGGGTGATCTACGGGGAGTCCTGGGGGGGGAATGCATTACCCTTTAAAATGGGAGGGATCAACACCCTTCGGGGATATGATTATCAGGATCTGCAGGGGGAAAAGATCCTTCTTTATAACGGAGAACTCCGTTTCCCTCTTGTGGATTATATTTTGTTGGCTATTCCGGGCTTTGGGCTCCCGGAGATCAGAGGACTGTTGTTTTATGATATGGCTTATGTAGGGCCACGCGATGGTGATATCAGGCTTTTTACAAAAAACGAAGAAGGGGAGAAAGCCTTCGGCCCTGATGTTTACGGAAGCTATGGTTTGGGATTGCGTTATAATTTCAGCGGCCTTTTAAACTTAAAATTTGATTGGGCCTGGAAAACTCATCTTGATACCAAACTGAACGATAAAGCGGTGTTTCAGTTCGGAATATCATCGGATTTTTAAGAGAGCAGGAAAGAATGAAAAGAGGATCAAAGCTAATCACGGCTTGTGTTATTTTGCTTATGTCAGGATGTGCCGGCACAAGGACATCACAAAAAGATGTGACTTTTGAGGATGCCGGTATTTACATTGATTACCTGGAAGAGAAGGAGACAGGGCGGGATTTAGAACGCATGGAAGAATCGATCCGCACACTTCTTGAGCGATATCCTCGAAGCGAACAGCTATTGACGGATCTTTTGGCGATTCAGGCCGATCAGCAACAATATAAAGAGGCATTAACAACGGCTAACCGTTTTCTGGCCCTTTATCCTGATAACAGGAGAATGCTTCATGTTAAGGCTTCTTTGGAGGAATTTGTAGGCAAATCCCCGGTTAAGACTTATGAGAAATTGCATGAGCTGGAGCCCGGAAATGAATTTTTTCTTTTAAAGTTAGCCGATCTGAATGGAGTCGAGGGGAACATGAAGGCTTCTTTTCGGGCGTATGAAAAGCTGGTTCGCGAATTTCCCCGTAAAGAACAGTATTTGGCCCGGGCCTTGCATCTTTTCTATGTTCGCAAAGCCTGGAATGAAATGCTGGACTTGAGAGACCTTTACCCGGGAGAGGGCGCAAATTTTCATGATAAGATCATCGAATTATTCGCTGTCAAAAATGATGCTCCGGGTTTATGGCAATTTCTTCAGGAAATATCTCCACGGTTGGAGATGAGAGAGAAAGCGCCCTTTTATTTTGCTCTTTTTTATCTTACACAAGATGAAGGTATCTATGAAAAAGAGGCCGCCGTATTGAAAAAAAACTTGAAGAATGAACTCTATTTCTTCCTCGGAGCCTATATTATGGAGAGCGATGATGAAGCAGGGCCGGTGAAAGGAGCTGTTCTCCTGCAGCATGTCTCAAAACGAAGTCCCTACTTTTGTGAAAGCATGGTCTACTTGATGAAAAGTGACATTCAAAGAGAAGACAAAGAAAGTCTGGTAGCGCATTACCGTGATTTTCGCAAAACAGAATATGAAATGCCTGCCGAGCTTTCACTGCTTTATTATGCCTATGAGAAAAATCCGGGATTTGCACAATATCTGTATCAAATATTTGACTTTTCTACCCTGAGCAGGAGCACTTTAGCCGGTTTTATCGATATTCTTGTCAGCCGGGAGTATCTCGAACAGGCGCGGGTCTATGGCTCTCTTGTAGAAGGTCTTTTTCAATCAGCCGAAGAGCGGTATTCATATCATTATGCGATGTTGCGCCTTTATTCCCGCCTTGAAGACAAAGACCATATGGATATTCATTTTGAAAAGGCTGTTGAGCAGGGAGGAAGGCTTCCTGACTTGCTCAATTATTATGGGTTTTCTCTTCTTCTTTTGCAACCGCCTCCCGTCGAAGAAGCGTTGCCGTTACTGGAAGAAGCCTATGCTGCTGATCCTGCAAACCCGGCTGTTGCCGATTCTCTGGGGTGGGCCTATTTTTTGTCCGGTAAAGAAGAAAAGGGAGAAAAGCTTATTGATGAAGCTTTGAAAGCTCTCCCTGACGACGAAGAGATCTTGTTTCATAAAGCAATGATAATGAAGAGAAAGGGCCTTTTTGAAGACGCATTGGAAATTTTAAAGAGAATAGATAACGAGGAAGGAAACAGAAAGATCTATTATGAAGACCTTGATGATGAGATGGATCAGCTTCGCTCTCTTATTGAGCCTTAGTTTAGCGGCTTGTTCTTTGGGCCAGAAAAGAAATGAAGAGGCGATCCGGCGAAAAGGACGGATTTATATCGATGACGGGGAAAATCGTTACCGATTTAATTTTCGCATGGATTATGATGAGGAATCTTTCGCCATGGTTCTCTTTACCCGCTGGGGTGAGAATATCGCCTTTATCTCTTTTGAAAAAGGGGTTTTGACAGTGAAAGACAATGACGGCCGTTTCTGGGAAAGCGGTGATTATGAGCCCCTTTTTTTGGAAATGTTTTACAGGTTGAACGCAGAAGAGCCTCTTGAGGGAAGCATAAGCCGGAACGGGATTGAAATCACTTTTTCCGGGGAAGATGATAATGAGTTTCCTCTTCAATGGCTTATTCGGGATGGGAATGTCGAGATTAAAGTGATCTTTGTATGATGATCCAGCTTCAGGCCCCTGCTAAAGTAAATCTGTTTTTAGAAATCCTTCGCCGGCGCCAAGACGGGTATCATGACATACAGGGGGTTTTTCAAACGATTTCTTTAGCGGATGAAATCTCTTTGGGCCTTCTTCCGGCCGGAAAGGGCATAGAACTGAGAACCCGGGGATGTGAGATCCCCAAGGAGAAGAATACAGCCTACAAGGCTGCCATGCTCTTTTTCAATTACTATTCACTCCCTCCGGGTGCGGTCATTCATATTGAAAAAAAAATACCTTTAGGGGGAGGATTGGGGGGAAGCAGCGCTGATGCCGCTGCCGTGGTCAACGGGTTGGCTCATCTTCATAAAGTTCCTTTAGAAAAAGATTTTATAAAACAATTAGCTTTTGTTGGTGCCGATATTCCTTTTATGTTAACGGGTGGATGCGCTTTGGTGGAAGGGATGGGCGAACAGGTAAAGCCGCTCAATTCATCCCTTGATATGACACTGGCCATCGGTTATCCCGGGATAGAAGTGGATAGCGGTTGGGCGTATAGGACAGCAAGTTTTCTGTTGACAGAAAACCCTAAAACCTGTACCATACTGCTGCGTTGCCTGAAAGAAAAGTGTCCGGATGCTTTGAATGACGCTCTTTTTAACCGGTTTGAGCAGGTTGTCTTTGAGGCTCATCCTCGAGTATTTCGCTTAAAATCGGACTTTCTCAAAAACGGCGCCAGAGCAGCATTGATGAGTGGTAGCGGGTCTTGTGTATTCGGCCTTTTTGATACACAAGACAAGGCCCGGGCAGCGCTAAAGTCCATGCAGGGAAAATGGGACTGGATCAAACTTGTTGCAACGAGCAAGTGAAAGGGTGGTGAAGATGCAAGTTACTGACGTGAAAATCTATCTGAGGGAAAACGACAAGCTCAAGGCATTCGCGACCATTACCCTTGATGATTGTTTTGTCATCCGGGGTCTCAAGATCATTGAAGGGAACAAAGGACGGTTTGTTGCCATGCCCAGCATGAGAAAAAAGGATGGGACTTTTCAGGATATCGCACATCCCATCAATAATGAGACAAGAATGATGATTGAAGAAATGGTCTTCAATGCTTATGAAGAGACTGCCGCTTCAGGAGAACAGATCAGCGAAAGAACAGACGAAGAGGCTCACGAAGAAACTCACGAAGAGATGGAATAGGCCGTTTCAATAAATTGGGCTGTAGCCAAGCGGTAAGGCACGGGACTTTGACTCCCGCATGCGGTGGTTCGAATCCACCCAGCCCAGTTTTGCCTGCCGAGCAGGCATTTTTTTTTATGGAGAAGAGAAGATGCTAGGTATCATACTTGCTGCAGGAAAAGGAACACGGATGCGATCAAGCCTGCCTAAGGTTGTCTTTCCCCTTTGCGGGAAACCAATGATCCGGCGTGTGGCCGACAGCCTAAAAGGGGCCGGTGTGGGTGAAATAGCCGTTATTATCGGGCATGAGGCTGAAGAAGTCAAAAAAGCTTTGAACGGGCTGGAAGGGCTTTCCTTTTTTCTTCAAACTGAGCAGTTGGGGACAGGACATGCTGTAAAGCAGGTTGATTTCAGTCTTTTCAACCATGAATATGTGCTGATACTCCCCGGCGATGCTCCGCTCCTTGACCCGGAGAAGCTACAGCTGTTTCTTCAGAAAGCGCAAAGTAACCGATGTGATGCTTTCATCCTTACGACACAACTGGAAAACCCTGCAGGATACGGACGCATACTCACCAGAGGGGAAAGGTTTGAAAAAATTGTTGAAGAAAGGGATGCTTCTCAGGCCCAAAAAGTCATCTCCCGTATTAATACGGGAGTATACCTGATTAAAAAAAAGCATCTAATGGCCTATTTGCCGTTATTGAATGCAGAGAATATGCAAAAGGAGTATTACTTGACTGACCTTTTCCACTTTCTTGTCCGGGACGGACATCGGGTGGAATACGGAGATTATTTTCCGTCTGAAGAATGTATGGGGGTCAATTCACGTGCTCAGCTGCAAGAAGCGAATCATATCTTCAAAATGAGAGTGTTAAAGAAGCTTATGGACGAAGGGGTTACGGTGAATCATCCGGAAGGCGTCGTTTTAGAGGGCGATCTCCGATGCGAAGAGGATTGCACGATCCTTGCTCCGGTCGTGTTCAGAGGAGAGGTGCGGCTCAAAAAAGGGGCTGTGGCCGGCCCGTTCGGATACTTTGAGAATTGTGAGTTGGGGCCGGAAACAAACGGGGAATGGGTTAAAATAACAAACAAAAGGGTAAATCCGATATTTTGACAAGGAGGAATGGGCATGAAAAAAATTGAACTGCAAGTCGAGACACGAGGGGAAACAGGAAAAGGCGTGAACCGCAGGCTTCGCTCCCAGGGTGCAATACCCGCGATTCTTTACGGGGGAAAAGAAGAAAAGATGTTTACCATAAATTTCAGAGATTTTATCAAACTTCTGAATAACCCTGACGGCACGAATATTATTGTTGATTTAAAAAGCAAAAGTTTTAAAGGAATGGCTGTTATTAAAAACATACAGCGGGATCCTGTCAAACGCGAACCTCTTCATGTTGATTTTTATGAAATTGCCATGGACAAACCTTTGCGCATACCGGTAACGGTTCATCTTACAGGGGCGGCTCCCGGAGTCCGTGAAGGCGGAATGATGGAACAGAATCTGTGGGAGATCGAAATCGAAGCGCTTCCTGGAAATCTTCCCTCACATATCGATGTGGATGTGTCAAATCTTTCCATCGGGGATTCTGTTCACATTAAAGATCTGAATGTGGACGAAAATTTGAAGATTTTGGTCGATAATGAGGAATTGATTGCTCATGTGGCCGCACCAAGGCTGGCTGAAGAGGTCGAAGAAGAAGAGGGCGAAGCCGTAGAAATGGCAGAGCCAGAAGTTATTACGGCGAAGAAAGAAGAAGAAGAGGAAGAATGAGGGGAGTAACCCCGTGATTATTCTCGGACTGGGCAATCCCGGGCCGCAATATGGAGAAACCCGGCACAATGTCGGGTTTCTTTTTTTAGATTATGTCCGTGACCGCTATCTCAAAACAGATGAAAAACAAGAAAGAGATTATTCTTATTTTACGGGAAGGATCAAAGGAGAGGCTCTGCTGTTTATTAAGCCGCAGACCTTTATGAATCTCTCCGGGAGAGTCATCAAATCGTTAAAAAAGGGAGCAGTGGAACCCTCAGACATTCTGGTGATCTATGATGATGTCGCCCTTCCTTTCGGGAAGATAAGAATCAGGACTTCCGGCAGTAGCGGGGGACATAACGGAATCCAGTCTATTATCAATGCTTTAGGCGGGCAGGAGAATTTTGTGCGGATCAGGATCGGTGTCGGGGGAAATCGGGGCGATGAACAGCCACTGCATGATTATGTTCTGGAAAAGTTTTCAAATGAGGAATGGGGTCATTTGGGCGAAATCTTCGATTTGGCATGGAGCGCTTTGATGACAATAATGACTCAGGATGTTGGAGCGGCGATGTCCCGATTTAACGGAAAGATAATCGAGACGGAAAGCCCATGAACCCGTTGATTCTTTTTGTCACTGAACACAAGAAGGAATTACAGCCTTATCTGGATCTCTTCCACACCGAAAAAAACGGACGGGAGTATCTTTACTCAAAATCAGATTATCGGATTCTTTTTTTTTCAAATAACGGCAAAGGCGGACTGGATCTGTTGCATACCCTTTATCGGCTGAAAGATAAGTGGCAGCCGTCTATTGTCGTCAACGGGGGATTAGCAGGCTCCCTGGCTGAACATGATTCCCCCGGCACTGTTTTTACCGTTGAGGGCGGCCTTATGGCTGATATTGCCGCTGAAAAAGTGGAGCATCCCTATATTGACGCCGGGTTAAAGGGTCTTTCGTCACGCCGGCTGATCACCCTCCCTTATCTGCAGCCGGGTTGCCACAAGAAGGCTTTGGTATGGGGCTCTTTAGTCGATCTGGAAGGTTATTATCTCCTCTCATGGGCCAAGTTCAATCGGGTCCCGGTTCTTCTTTACAAGATGGTCTCTGACCGGAATGAAAGCCGTGAGAAGATCTCATATCCTGATATGAATCCTTTAGCGGAAGTCTTTAAAAAGGACTTGGAATATTTGGCCCCTGTTATTCAGGATCCTGTTTCTTTAGAGGCCCTCTTGAGTCTTTCTCTTCCTCTGGAAAAAAGTTTTGAAGCTGTTTCCGTGGGACGTGAATGCCGGGAAAATAATCTGACTTTTACCCGCCGGCATCAATGGTATCAAAGCCTTAAAATGGTAAATGAAAAAAAGTGCAGAGAAACACCTGAAGAAAAGAGGGCGTTCCTTTTTATGGAAAAAGGCCTCTCAAGGGAATCGGATTATCGCTGTTATTTTTCCGGGAGGACAGTTTTTAATATTACACATTATTTGGATTATTTCCAAGTCCCGGATAACCCCAACGTCTCGGCCCTTTTCATCGCTCATAAAAAAGGGGAGTTGATCCGTGAAAAAGGGGAAAGGTACGGCCGTCCGGGCTGGTCTCATTATTCAGCAATAAACGGATATAATTGCCCCATGGATTGCGCTTACTGTTTTCTCAAAGGGTATTTTAAAAATCATTCTCCGGTCTTGTTTACCAACAGGGACGAGCTGCTCGAAGCCATGGCTCGGGAATCACATAAGCAAAAAAAACCTCTTCTGTTTCACTTCGGCGATTATTGCGACGGCGGTGTCTATGATGCCTTGACAGAGAATATTTCCTGGTTTTCCCAAGGTATTGCTCCCTATTCTTCTGTGTTTTGTGAATTCCGGACCAAGGCTGTCGGGTTAGGGCATTTAGCAAAAGCCCCGGCTCATGGCCGCCTGAGTATCGGTTTTTCTTTGGCACCGCAAAGGGCCATTGACACATGGGAGAAAAAGACTCCGCCGCTGGAAGAGCGCTTAAAACAAGCCCGCAGGCTTCACAAAAACGGGTTCCCCATCTCCTTTCATCTGGATCCTCTGATCCTTCAAAACGAGAGTGATTTGGTTTCTTATGAGGAGCTGGCCCGGATATTAAGAGATGAGTGGGCCATGCGGGGGGTTTTTTCCATATCCATGGGTACGTTGAGAATGAAAAGGGATTCGTTCCGCTATATCAGGGACAATGGATATGCTGCTGTTCTTCAGGGGCTGATTAGTGATCAGGGTTTTTACCGTTATGATGAGGTTCTGCGGCAGGAAGCCTATAACAGGGTAGGGCGTGTGTTAAAAGAAGGGTTCGGTGATCATTTCTATGTCTGCATGGACTGAAAACGGTATTACTGTTGCCGGCGGAACAGGTGAGATCGGCCGCCGTGTCGTTGAGCAGCTTTACCCAAAGGGGGAGATTCTGATTGTGGGCAGGGACAAAGAAAAATTCCAGGCTCTTCAGAAATCTTTTCCCAAGGCGCGATTTCAGCATATTGACGCCTATCAGGGTGATGGGACAGTCTTTATCAATGCCATTGGATCACCCTGTTATTTTAAAGCCGATCAGTTTTCTGCGGAAACGGCCCGCGTCTCTTATCATGATAACTTTGAAATCCCAGCTCTTTTAATCAGCCGGGCTCTTCAGAACATGAAAAAAAACGCAAGGGGATGGATTATCAATATCAACTCTCTCTCAGGACTTCACGGTTATCCCGACGGGGGAGGCTATGTCCCTTTTAAGTTTGCCTTGCGCGGTTTTCTTGAGACGGCCAGAAAGGAGAGGGGACGGGCGGATATCCGTATTTCAGAGATCTATCCCGGAATCATCGATACACACTTCAGTTCAGCGCTTCCTTTTTCTTTTGACAGGGCACAGGCGATCTCACCTGTGAAGGTCGCTGCTCTCATCGCATGGATGGTCTGCGAAGACATCTATCTCTCCCATGTGGAATGGCCCAATGACAAAGTCAGGTTTTCAAAAAAGAAAAACGAAAATTCTAGTTATTGAACTGAATAGAATAAAGCTTTCTGTATAGGGAACTTGTTTCCATCAATTGCTCATGATTCCCCACCGCTTCGATACGGCCTTTGTTGATGACAATAATACGGTCGGCATTTTGGATCGTTGAAAGGCGATGGGCCACAATGAATGTGGTCCGGTCTTTGATAAGATTGTTGATGGCATTTTGAACATATTTTTCTGATTCTGTGTCTAAAGCAGACGTTGCTTCATCAAAGATCAGTATGGAAGGGTTGCGGATAATGGCCCTGGCGATGGCGATGCGCTGTTTTTGCCCTCCGGAGAGTTTGACGCCCCGCTCACCGATCTGAGTTTCATATCGGTGCGGCATATCCATGATAAAATCATGGGCATAGGCGGCCTTTGCCGCTTCGATGATCAGGTCCCGATGAAGTTTTTCGCGGGCATAACCGATATTTTCGGCGATGGTTCCTGAAAAGAGAAAATTTGTTTGGCTGACCATGGCAATATGAGAGCGCAGGTTTGTCAGTTTGAAGTCGCGGATATTGATCCCGTCAATAAATATTCCCCCCTCTGTGCAGTCATACAACCGGGGAATGAGATTGACAAGGGTCGTCTTTCCGCCTCCGCTGGGGCCGACAAGGGCCACGACTTCTCCTTTTTTGACGTGCAGGTCAATTCCCGTGAGGACAGGCTCTCCTGTGTCATAAGAAAAGCCGACCTTATCAAAGAGAACCGTTCCAAGGATCCGCTCTTTCTCCTGAATGCCCTGGGTCTTAAGAATGGGATTATCCACATTCATCATATCGAAGATCCGGGATGCCGACGCTGTTGTCCGTTGAATCATCAGATGAAGGTTTGAGAGGCGGCGGATAGGAGTCGATGCATTACCGGCTGCGACAAAGAAGGTAATAAAAGCGCCGAGGGTCATATGGCCGTCGATGACATCTTTTCCTCCGAACCAAAAAATAAGAAGAAGCGCCGTATACCCCAGAATCTCCATAAGGGGCAGGCTCATGGCGGTGACGCGGATCTCTTTCAGTTTTTTTTCAAGATACGCCTGATTGGATGCTCTGTAACGCCGGTCTTCCCGCTGTTCCGAAGAAAAGATCTTGATGACTTCAATGCCCTGAACGACTTCCTGCATGACGGAAACAGTCAGGGCCAGAAGATGTTGGGTGATCAACGTATATTTTTTGACAAAAATGCCCAAAAAATAGATGATGACGACAATAATGGGGAGAACGACCATCATAATAAGAAAAAGGCGCAGATTCATACGAATCATAATGTAAACGGCCCCTAAAAGGGTCGCTGAGTTCATGATCATGTCGACAACGCCCCGCCGCATAAAATTCTGAATATTGGTGATATCATTGGTCAGGCGCGAAAGAATATCCCCGCTCTGTATATTTTTAAAAAAATGCATGGGAAGGTAGAGAATGCGTCCTAAAACATCGTTTTTCAGGCGGATAAGAAGATTTTCAGCCAGATAGTTTAATGTATAGTCCTGGCCGAACTTGGCCAGAAAGAGGATAACGGCATTGATTCCGCCGAGAAAAATGATCGCTTTCAGGCTTTCCAGGTTATCCAAAGCAATATTAATGAATTGGCCGATAACGACAGCCAAAAAGTTTTGGCTGACAGAAAGGACCAGCATAAATATAATCGCTATGGGATAGTAGGCCTCAAAGCCCCGCAAATATTTTAAAAGCCGTTTGATCTCTTTCATAAAACCTCCGGGTAAGGATACCTGAGGGGGTGTGCTGTGTCAATATTATTTAAAAGTCCCCCGCTGCTTGATAAGAATAAGTGAAAGCGCCAGGAAAAACAGAAGGATGTCAGGTAGCCAGGCGGCGATGAGAGGAGATATGCTTCCGGATGAGCCCAGAGAACGGGATGTGGCGACAATACCCCAAAAAAGGAAACTGATCCCCAAAGAGAATCCGATGATGGTGGAGAGAGGCATCCGCGGTTTTGCAATGGTGACGCCTAATCCCAATAAGGTGACAAGGAAAGAGATCAGGGGGAATGAAAATTTCATTTGATACTCTACACGATAGCGGGTCATATCCAGTCCCGCGCTTTGTTTGTCCCGGATGAAGCGGTTGAGTTCAACAAAATTCATCTCATCGGGTTTTTTAATGTTTTTGGAAAAGTCAGCGGGTGTTTCCGGTATGATGAGGAGAAGCTGTTTGACAGGTTGGTCCACAAGGACGGGGATTTCCTGTCTGTTTTCATCGAAAAGCTTGATATAGACATCACTGCACAGCCATCCGCTGCCGACAAAAACGGCTTCATGAATATCGGCCCGGTAAAGGATACGGTTGTTTTCCCATTGTTCGATCAGAAGTCCGGCGAGCTTTTGTTCACTATGATGATACGATTGAATACTGTAGATAAACCCGTTTTTCCCTCTGTAGGAAAAATGAGTTTTGTCCTGTGTGCGGACAAAGGGTCGTTTTTTGATTTGGGATTCTGTTTTATCGATCAAGTAATTGCAAGGGGGAACTACGAATTCGCTTAAGAGAAAAGAAGAAAGGCTGATAATAAAGCCGGATGCGATGAGAACTGCTGCAATGCGGAGATAACTGAGCCCTGCGTTAAAAAAAATGAGGATCTCATTGTTTTTGATCAGTTTGTGTAAGGTCACGATGACAGAGAAGATCGTGACCACAGGGATCATGTAATTGAGAAGATAAGGGGTTTTAATCAAATAATAGTAAACATACAT
>DSCS01000025.1 GCA_011048995.1 Bacillota bacterium | reverse complement strand
TGCGCGGCGAAATCGGCACAAAAGTCCGGGTCGGGATCCGCCGTGAAAATGTTTCGGATATTCTCTATTTCGATATTATCCGGGCCAAAATTGAGCTTCCCAGCCTCTCCGGATCCTTTATGCTGGACAAAAAGACCGGATATATCCGCTTTATTCACTTTCAGGAGAACTCTCCTGATGAAATGAGAAAGGCCTTAAAACAGCTCAAAGAGCAGGGAATGAAAAATCTTGTCCTGGATCTGCGTTATAATCCCGGAGGAATTCTGGATGTGGCCTATGAGATCTGCGACCTCTTTATCCCCCGGGGCAAGGTCATCGTCTCTACACGGGGTAGAGATCACTCTTTGATCGACGAGTATATTTCAACGGAAGAGACCCCCTATGAAGATATCGACCTGGCTATTCTCGTAGACAGGGGCTCTGCATCGGCATCGGAGATCATGGCCGGTGCCGTAAAGGATCTGAAAAGGGGAGTCATTATCGGGGAGACGACTTTTGGAAAAGGGTCGGTTCAGCGGATTTATTCTTTAAAAGACGGTTCAGCCCTGAAACTGACCATCGCTCATTATTACACTCCCGGGGGTCTCTGTGTAGACGGAAGCGGGATAGAACCGGATCTTTCTGTAGAAAGCCCGGCTCTTCCTTATCAATTGGCGGATCTTTTACGGGGAGGTTATATTGAAGATTTTGCTGTTTCTCAAGAGGGTTCTTTTGACCTTCCCGATGAGCAGCTGGTCCGGGAATTTCGTACATTTCTAAAAAAGATCCAATATGATTTTCAGGGCCGTTTTATCGGCAACGGCGTAAATGGAGATTTGATTATCGAACATGTGGCTGATTGGGAGGGGAAAGTGTTTCAGGCCTTGACGCCTGAACTGGCCCGGCAGATTCGGTATCGAATGCTTTACAACAGACAGGGGGAAGAAAAAGCCCGTTTTTTTATGGCCCAGGGGGACCCGGCCGTCGCCCGTGCTATCGAGTGGTTCGGCAGAAATGGTGAAAAATGATCATTTTGGGTATTGAGACGTCTTGTGACGAAACATCAGCGGCTTTAGTGGAAAACGGCCGGGTGATCCTCTCCGATCAGATCCATACCCAGGAGATCCATCAAAAGTTTGGCGGGGTCGTCCCGGAAGTCGCTTCCCGAAACCATGTCGTTAAGATATTTGAAGTCCTTGATGCTGTTCGAAAAGAAGCCGGGATGCCATTGGAGAAGGCTGATGCCATCGCCGTGACTCAGGGGCCCGGTCTTGTAGGTGCGCTGTTGATCGGCCTCAATACGGCCAAAGGCCTCTCCTACGCATGGAAAAAGCCTCTGATCCCTGTTCACCATGTCGAAGCTCATCTCTATGCTAATATGCTCCATTACGGGGATCTTCCCTATCCCTTTTTAGGGATGATTATTTCAGGCGGGCATACGCATTTGGTTTTTGTTTCCGGCCCCAGAGAATATGAAGTCGTCGGGCGGACGCGGGATGATGCCGTCGGGGAGGCTTTTGATAAAGTGGCCAAAATGCTCGGTTTGGGATATCCCGGCGGCCCTGTAGTGGATCGGCTGGCCGTAGAGGGGAATGAAGAGGCCTTCGCTTTTCCTGTTCCGGTTCCCCGGGACAACCCCATGGATTTCAGTTTCAGCGGGCTCAAGACAGCCGTGAGGAATGTCATTTCCGAAAATGAGCAGGCAAAAAAAGAAGATATTTGCGCTTCTTTTCAGAAGGCCGCTGTCCGTGCTTTGACCCAAAGAGTGGAATTGTTTTATAAAAAGCAGGGAGCGTGGCCTTTGGCCATTGCCGGAGGCGTAGCGGCGAACAGTGCTGTGAGAGCCGCTTTTACAGAGCTGTCCCGTTCTCATGGGGTTCCTTTCTTTGTCCCGCCCCTGCGACTTTGTACTGACAATGCCGCTATGGTGGCGGCTTTGGGATATGACTTGTTCCGGGAAGGGGCGTTTCTGGATTATAATAAGGCATTAAGCCTGAATGCTTTCAGCTCACTTTCTTTCGCGTGAGTTATCGCCTTTCCCGGGCTTTAGTCCATCCGAGGGAGCGCTATGAATCTTTTGATTACAGGATTTGAGCCTTTCGGGGGAGAGAAGATCAATCCTTCCCAAGAGGTTATTGAGAATCTTCCGGAACACTGGAAAGGCCTTTGCCTTCATACGAAGCTTTTGCCTGTGGTTTATGACAGGGCTGAAAATGTCCTTTTTTCCTATTTGGATCATCTTGCACCTCAGGCTGTTTTATGTCTGGGCGTGGCTGCAGGACGTGCTTCCCTGACATTAGAGCGTATTGCCGTAAACATCGATGATGCGGATTTGCCCGATAATGAAGGTGCTTTGCGTCAGGGCAGTCTTATCGACCGGAATGGCCCGGCGGCTTATTTCAGTACCTTACCCCTGGAAAGAATAAGAAAACGTCTGCAAGACCATGCACTTCCTTCGTCTTTTTCCTTATCCGCCGGGGGTTTTTTGTGCAATCATGTCTTTTATTGTCTGATGAAGAGGGCCGCTGAGAATGCTTCCTTTTTGCCTGCAGGTTTTATTCATCTCCCGGCGCTGCCGGCTCAGGCCGTTTTTAAACCGGACTTGCCCAGCCTTCCCCTGAGCCTCCAGATCGAGGGGGTACTTTGTGCGGCGGAAGTCATAGGAGAGTCATTACTATGAAGGCCGAAAGTCCCGCTTGCCGTGGAGAAGCGGCTCTTTTCGGGTCCGCTTTTTTTTTCAGTCTGACGGCTTTGGCGGTCAAATCCGCAGCTTCTTATTTTTCAGGGGCTTTTGTCGCTTTCATCCGTTTCGGTGTCGAGATTCCTCTTGCTTTGGGGATATTGCTTCTGTTGAAAAAAGAAATGAAGGTGCGCGATATGAAGACCTGGCTTTGGCGGGGATTCTTCGGCGGGGGATCTATGGTGTTCTATTTTGTCGCCATCGGCTTGTCTTCAAGCGGGCGGGCGACTCTTTTATTTAACACCTATCCTTTTTTTGTGGCTCTTGCAGGAGCCTTTTTTTTTGGAAAGCGGATGAACCCGGGACATTGGGCAAGTCTTCTTCTTTGCGGGTCGGGGGTCTGGTTTGTTTTTCATGATCAGAGTCCCTACGGACTTTGGGGAGATGTCTTTGGTTTGTTGTCTGCCCTCTTTGCGGGAATATCCATTCATTTCCTTCAGCGCTCACGCGAAAAAAATAATACAATCATCGTCTATTTGTCAGCAGCGGTTTTCGGTTTTGTTTTGACCGCTCCATCAGCGGGAGAAACCGTTGCGTTGACTTTTCCCCTGGCCGGTTTTCTCATGGTCGTGGGAATTCTTTCATTGGCCGGGCAGCTGCTGATGTCTTACGGTTTTAAATATGTTCACCCGACACGGGGGAGTATTATCGCCTATTCTTCTTTGCCCCTGACCATGGGGGCCAGTTTTCTTCTTTTTCAGGAAAAGTACCACCCTCTTTTTCTTTGGGGGACAGCATTGATCGTCGCGGGCCTTATCGTCAATCTTCGGAACAAAAAAAAATGAAACTTTTTCGCCTCATTCTCTGTCTTATGGCGCAGGGCAGGGAAGGCCTCTGCATCTCTTGAAGGAGCATAACGATGATTATTCTTTATTCTTAAGCATTAAAGTTTTTTTAACGCTGTTTTTTTATCTGACAATTTAAAATAAGGAGCCTGTATGGAACGTACATCAGTCTCTCTTTTCCGTTTTATGAAAGGGAGGCGTCTTCTCTATGCTGGAGCGGTTATGGCTGTAGGGCTGGCCACTTTTTTCGGTTTGCTGACGCCTCTTGTGATTCGTCATGCTATTGACGATATCATAGGCGGGGGGAAGAGCATCTCTCCCCCCCTGTTTGAAAAAATCCTGAAAGGGACGGAAGTCTTCTTTGGCGGGGGGCTCACGCTTTTCCGGGCAGGGATCCTTTTTGTGGCTCTTTCCTTTATGGGGGGATTGTTTCTTTACCTCAAGGGACGCTGGGCTGCCATCGTTTCGGAATCCATGGCCCGCGATATCCGTGAGGAGCTGTATGCTCATATACAACGGCTTCCTTATGATTATCATACAAAAGCGCAAACAGGGGATCTGATACAGCGTGCGACATCAGATGTTGAGACCATAAGGAAATTTATCTCCGGCCAATGCGTTGAGATCGGAAGAGCCCTGTTTATGGTCGCCTTGACTCTCTCTTTTATGTTGCAGCTTCATCGGGGGATGACACTGTATGCCATGGCAGTCGTCCCTTTGATTTTCTTTTTCTCCTTTGTCTTTTTCATGAAAGTGAAAAGAGCGTTTAAACTTTCCGATGAAGCTGAAGGGCGCCTCTCTACGGCATTACAGGAAAATGTTACGGGTGTTCGTGTTGTCAGAGCGTTCGGACGCCAAAGATTTGAAGAGGAGCGTTTCGATAGAAGGAATAAGGAATATCAGAGCCTGACTTATCGGCTGATCAAGCTTTTAGCTTTCTATTGGGGGCTTTCTGATTTTCTCTGTTTGGCCCAGATCGGATTTGTCCTTTTTATGGGCGGGGTTCTGGCTGTACGCGGGGAGATGACCGTCGGAACGCTGGCTGTTTTTGTCCTGTATGAAGGCCGCCTGCTATGGCCGGTCAGGCAGATGGGGCGCATTCTTACCGATATGGGAAAGACTTTTGTCTCTGTCAGAAGGATTATGGAGATCCTGAACGAGCCGCAAGAAAAAGACCGTCCCGGAGCGAAAATGCCTCCTGTCTTGGGAGAGATCTGCTTTGACAACGTTTCTTTCTCCTATGGTGGTCATCCTGTACTGCAAAATGTCTCATTCCACATCCCCAAAGGGAAGACCGTCGCCCTATTGGGGCCGACCGGGTGCGGAAAATCGACTCTTGTCCATCTTATTGCCGGACTTTATGAGTGTTCATCGGGTATGATTACCCTCGACGGGACACCTATTGATGATATTCGTCGCTCCTGGCTTCGCCGTCATGTGGGCTTGGTCCTGCAGGAGCCGTTTCTTTATTCGAAATCATTAAAAGAAAATATCGGCATCGTTCATTCATCTCCCCGTGAAGAAGAGGTCCATGCGGCTGCTCGGGACGCCGCCATTCACGATGTGATCATGGAGATGGAGAAGGGGTATGAGACAGCTGTCGGAGAACGGGGAGTGACATTGTCCGGCGGGCAGAAGCAAAGGGTGGCCATTGCCCGAGCTCTTATCTCTCCCTATCCGATTTTGATCTTTGATGATTCTCTCAGTGCAGTCGACACACAAACCGATGCCGCTATCAGGAAAGCCTTGCGTGAAAGAGAAAAGAGAACGACGTTGATTATTTCGCACAGGATCACCACACTGGCGCAAGCAGATATGATCCTTGTCATGGAGAAGGGCCGTATTGTCCAGCAGGGAAGTCATGAGGAACTTATAACCCGTGAGGGGCTTTATCAGCGCATTGCCGGGCTTCAAAGCGAATTAGCCCAGGAACTCTCCTCTGTGACACGGCCGGATAAGGAGGAAGGATGAGCACCGCAATAAAAGAGAAGACTTATACAAGGCAATTGGACTTTGCCTTGTGGAAAAAACTTATTCACTTTATATGGCCCTACAAGAGATCCCTGTTGGCCCTTTTGGGTTTTATCGCTGTTGTAGCAGGTGCAGATGCCCTTTACCCCCAGTTTAACCGGATCGTCATCGATCATTATGTAACAGAGAACACATTCACAGGGTTGGGTCGTTATGCGGCTGCTTACGGAGGGTTGGTGGCCGTGCAGGCCTTGGCCATCTGGGGCTTTATAAAAACAGCAGGGCGGATCGAGACCGGCCTGAGTTATGATATCCGCAAAAAAGCCTTCAGAAGGCTTCAGGAATTAGGATATGATTATTATGATTCGACCCCTGCAGGCTGGATCATGGCCCGGATGACTTCCGATATTACACGCCTGGGGGAGATCATCTCCTGGGGTATCGTGGATGTCGCATGGTCTCTGACGATTATGGCGGCTATGCTGGGGTTTATGACGGTTTTAAACTTCAAGTTGACGCTATTGGCTCTTTCTGTCGTCCCGCTTCTGGCGGCAGCCAGTTATTTTTTTCAGATTAAAATACTTAAAAATTACCGGGAAGTCAGAAAAATGAACTCACGGATCACAGGAGCGTTCAATGAGGGGATCACAGGAGCGAAAACAACGAAAGCTCTTGTCCTTGAAGAGAAAAATCTGGGAGAATTCGGAGATCTCACCGGAAAGATGTCCCGTTCTTCCGTTCGTGCCGCTGTTCTCTCTTCATTGTATTTGCCTGTTGTGATGACATTGGGCAGTATCGGCACAGCAGTGGCCCTTGGGTACGGTGGAAGCCATGTTGTGCGGGGAGGACTGACGTATGGAATGCTTTTTATGTTTATCTCATATACGATTCAGTTTTTTGAACCTGTAACAGCTATGGCCGGAATATTTGCTGAGATGCAGAATGCCCAGGCGGCGGCTGAGCGGGTTCTGGGACTGATTGATACGGAACCTTCTTTAAAAGATGCTCCTGAAGTAACGGAGCTTTTCGGGGACAATTTTATTCCGCGCAAAGAAAACTGGCCCGGACTGAAAGGGCAAATTGAGTTTAAAAATGTCTCCTTCCGTTATCCCCGGGGGGAGGAAGTCTTGCGGGGGTTTAATCTTGTTGTCAATGCGGGAGAATCGGTAGCTTTGGTCGGAGAGACCGGTTCGGGAAAGAGTACATTGGTGAACCTGGCCTGCCGCTTTTATGAGCCTGATCGGGGAGAAATCCTCATTGATGATGTCGATTACCGTAAAAGGTCCCTTCTCTGGCTCCATTCTCATTTGGGGTATGTCTTGCAGACACCCCATTTGTTTAGCGGGACGATCGAAGAGAATATCCGGTATGGATCTTTGGAGGCCTCTCCCGAAGAGATCCGTCGGGCTGCCGCCTTGGTCAATGCACATGATTTTATCGTAAACCTTGAAAAGGGCTACCAGACAGAAGTGGGAGAAGGGGGAGCGCGCCTTTCCACAGGGCAAAAACAATTGATCTCTTTTGCTCGTGCTCTTTTGGCTGACCCGGCTCTTTTTGTCCTGGATGAAGCGACTTCTTCTGTGGATACGGAGACAGAGGCTTTGATTCAAAAGGCGATTACCGCTGTCTTGAAGGGGAGGACCAGTTTTATCATCGCCCATCGCCTTTCCACGATAAGGAATGCGGACCGCATTCTTGTTATCAGGAAAGGGCGGATCACCGAATCAGGGACCCATACGAGCCTGATCCGGGAAAAAGGGTATTATTATCGCCTGTACACCAATCAGTTCATGGAAGAACGCCGGGAAGCCCTGTTGGAATAATGTTTCGCATGGCGTAAGAGTAAGACTTGCAATCTTTCATTCGCCCGCTACAATGAGGAAAAGGAGGTCTTTATGAAGAATGAAATGCGTTGGGATCTGACTCCTCTTTATTCCTCATTCGAGTCAGATGCCTTTAAAACAGATATGAAGAGTCTTGACCATATGATCACAGAGATGATCCGACTGATGGAGAAAGATCCGGAGAAACAGTCTCCCGTTGAAGTCATGGAAGAATATATTCAGAAGTCCAATGAGTTGCGGGATCATTTTTCCAGGCTGGCAGCTTATGCTTCTCTCACCCTCAGTGTGGAGTCAAAAAATGAGACGGCCCAATCTGTCATGGACCGGATCATGAAAAAAAGCGTAGAACTCAGGATTCCGGAAGTCCGTTTTCTGCGTTGGCTCAAAGAGCAAAACGATCTTCAGAGCATTATTGAGAAGAGCCCGCTTTTGAAAGCCCATGCCTTCGCCCTTGAAGAGATGAAAAAAAAGGCTGATCACTTGCTGAGCGAAAGAGAAGAATATCTCATTTCGAAGCTTTCCAATACAGGTGGCCGGGCTTGGAGTACCATGCAGAATCTGCTTACGGCCAACTTAATGACAGATATTGAACTTGCCGGGGGAAAAAAGAGAGTCCCTTTGACTGTCGCCCGCAATATGGCCCATTCCCGTTCCCGCGAAGAACGGAAAGCGGCTTTTGAAGGAGAACTGAAAGCCTATGAGAGAATAGAGGATGCTTCTGCCGCTGCTTTAAATGCTATTAAGGGCGAAGTTTTGACGCTTTCCGATCTTCGGGGTTATGAATCTCCTCTGGAGATGACCCTTGAAGATTCAAGGATGGACCGTGAGTCATTAAATGCGATGCTGAAAGCTGTTGAAAAGGAACTGCCCCGTTTCAGAGACTATTTCCTGACGAAAGCGAAAATTCTGGGTTATGATCGAGGCCTTCCCTTTTATGAACTGTTTGCCCCTATCGGGGAGAGTGATAAAGATGTTTCCTTTGATGAGGCGCGTAGCCTGATAATTGAAAAATTTTATTCATTCAGTCCGGCTCTGGGAGAGTTCGGCAAACGGGCTTTTGATGAGCGGTGGATCGACGCCGAACCGCGTGAAGGGAAGAGGGGAGGGGCGTTTTGCTCCAACCTTCATGCCATCGGGCAAAGCCGTATTCTGACGAATTACAGCAGCAGCCTGAAAAATGTTATTACCTTGGCTCATGAACTGGGACACGGTTATCACGGCCATTGTTTGAAAGACGAAACGGCTCTCAATGCCGGATACCCCATGCCTCTGGCGGAGACGGCCTCAATTTTCAATGAGACCATAGTTAAAAATGCCCTTATCGAGGGGTTGTCTGGAAAAGAAAAACTGACGGTTTTGGAAGGCTCTGTGACGGGATATGCCCAGGTCGTTGTGGATATTTACAGCCGTTATCTTTTTGAGATGGAACTTTTCAAAAGAAGAGAAGAGGCCTCTTTGTCGGTCCGTGAACTGAATGGGATGATGACGGATGCCCAGAAAAAAGCCTACGGCGAAGGACTGGATTCTGCTTGTCTTCATCCCTACATGTGGATCAACAAGCCCCATTATTTTATGCCGGGCCGCCATTTTTATAATTTTCCCTACACCTTTGGGCTTCTTTTTGCCAAGGGGCTCTATGCGGAATACCAGAGACAGGGCGAGGCCTTTATTCCGAAATATGATGAATTGCTTCGGGCCACAGGGAAGATGAATGTCCGGGATGTTGCGGCTCTTGTGGGGATAGAAACAAGAGACCCGGAATTTTGGGCTTCTTCTTTGAAGATCATCGGACAGGAAATTGACGATTTGCTGGCCATTATGACTGAGTGACCGGCCGAGGCGGGGAAGCCCCGCCAGTCTGCCGTGATAGCTAATAACGGTAATGGTCCGCTTTATAAGGCCCTGAGACAGAAACGCCGATATAGCGGGCCTGCTCTTCCGTGAGTCTTGTGAGAGAAGCTCCAAGATGCCCCAAATGAAGCCGGGCGACTTCTTCATCCAATGATTTCGGGAGCATATAGACCTGCCCGGTCTCGTATTGTTCCCCATGGGTAAAGAGCGAAAGCTGGGCCAGGACTTGATTTGTGAAAGAAGCGCTCATGACAAAAGAGGGGTGCCCCGTTGCATTGCCCAGGTTGACAAGGCGTCCTTCGGAAAGAAGGATGACAGAACCGCCTCCGGGAAGGAAAAACTGATCGACCAGCGGCTTAATGTTGTTGCGAGTGACATCCGGACGGCTGAAAAGGGGCGCAACTTCGATCTCATGGTCGAAATGCCCGATGTTACAGATGATAGCCCGGTCTTTCATCCTCTGCATATGGTCAAAACGGATCACATTCACATTGCCTGTCGCCGTGACAAAAATATCGCCTTCTCCCGAATCAAGGATTTTTTCAAGAGTGGATACTTCATATCCTTCCATGGCTGCCTGCAGGGCGCAGATGGGATCGATTTCGGTGATCAAGACCCGCGCGCCGAAACCCCGCATGGATTGGGCACAACCCTTGCCCACTTCTCCGTATCCGCAAATCACTACGGTTTTGCCGGCGATCATGATGTCCGTCGCCCGTTTAATACCGTCAGCCAGCGATTCACGGCATCCGTATGTGTTGTCAAATTTTGATTTTGTCACGGAATCATTCACATTAAGAGCCTTTACTTTCAACGTTTTCTCTTCTGCCATCCGGTAGAGGCGGTGAACTCCCGTGGTGGTCTCTTCGCTGACCCCGATGATGTGCTTTAGCAGATGCGGGTATTTTTCATGTACAAAAGCTGTCAAGTCACCTCCGTCATCGATGAGCAGGTCCGGCCCCTTTCCGTCAGGCCATAAAAGAGTCTGCTCGATGGCCCACCAGTATTCATCTTCCGTTTCCCCTTTCCATGCAAAAACAGGGATTCCGGCCTCAGCCATAGCCGCCGCGGCATGATCCTGGGTCGAAAAGACGTTGCAGGATGCCCATCGCAGGCTTGCTCCCAGCAGTATGAGGGTTTCCATGAGAACAGCTGTCTGGACGGTCATGTGCAGAGAGCCTGATATCCGGGCTCCTTGCAAAGGTTTTTCTTTTTCGTATTTCGCGCGCAAGGCCATCAGTCCGGGCATCTCCTGCTCAGCCAGGGCGATCTCTTTACGTCCCCAGGGGGCCAGATTGATATCTTTGACTTTATAATCCATGAAGAACCTCCTTTGGCTTTAGGATAAGCAGGATGAGAGGAAAAGCAAATGATTTGTTGACAGAAAAAAAGGTCAGACTTCTTTTTCAAAAATGATGATGCCCTCTTTATTGACCCAGGCATAAACATAATGGCAATGACGGCAAAAAAGATAAGGTTCACGGGAAGGGACAAATGAGTTGACCGTTCCGCAAAGGGGGCAGGGGGCTTCAAGGGGTTTGCGGGTCTTGTTTGATAGGGAAGAACACTGTTTCATGAGACAAATATAAATCCCGTTACCAAAAAAAACAAGGGAGAGAAGGGAGTTTTTCCAAAGGCCAGCCGTGAAGACGGCCGTTATGGGTATCGGATCCTCCGGTGACGAGAAGGCCGTATTTTTGAGACAATGCTAAAAGGTAAGAAAAATAGCAGCGTTCTTTGTCCCGGGAGGGAAAGAGATGCGGGCAGTGGGCTGTATAAGGATAGAATATTTCAATCCCGTCCAGTCCGAGGGGTTTAAGATGACGAATGAGAAATTCTGCCCGGGTCGTATAAAGTCCCGGATGCGCCAGGATAGCGACTCCTCCTGCTTCGTGGATGACGGAAATGGTTTTTTTAGCTGAAGCCTTTTCCATGGCTTTTTTTTCTTTTTTTATCAGGGATTCAGCTGCAGAAGAGGACGACGTATGGATCAGGGCGTCTCGGATATCTTTGAGCGTGAGAGATTTTCCCCGAAAAGTCAAGGGGCGGTTTTCTTCTCCGGGAAAGAGTTTGAAAGCCCAATTCTCCCGGGCGATGCGCCGGCTGTGCAGAAAAGAGGCCAGATTACGGTCGCGGGGGTCAAAGCAGTACCCCAAAAGGTGAATCGTCTCTTCTTTGAAACCGGCTGTGATCTCTACACCGGGGACGATGTGAACGCTTTTTATGATATCCTGAAAGCCCCCTTCGTAGGCGCCGATGCTGTCATGGTCAGTGACGGAAAAGACGTCCAGTCCCGCTTCTATGGCTTTGTCAGCTAAATCATCGGGGGTGTATTGTCCGTCCGAATAGGAAGAGTGAACATGGAGGTCACATTGTTCTAATTTCACTTTTCCCCCCTTTTGGTTATGATAACAGGCGTTTATAGATTGGCAACCCCCCTTTTTTCGGAAATTATATTGACATTTTGAAACCGGACTTCTATACTTGAAAAGATAAAGGGAGGTTCCTATGCTGCAAGATGGGTTGATCATGTATGAGGACAGCTTTGAGAAGATAAATGTCATCATTGATGAATTACTGAAAAATTCAAAATCAGAATGTGTTTTCTTAGTGGATAAAAGCGGGCAGCTGATAACGGTAAGGGGAGAGCTGGAACAATTTGATTCCACGGCTTTTGCCTCTCTTTCCGCGGGTAACTTCGCGGCGACCAGTGAATTAGCCAAACTTATCGGAGAAACGGAATTTTCTGTTCTTTTCCATGAAGGAGTCAAGGACAGTATTCACATCTCTATTGTCGCCGGTTCTATTATTATGGTCGTTGTGTTCCGGGTGGCCCGGACTTCTCTGGGGCTGGTTCGTCTCGAGGTCAAAAAAAGCATAGAGCATCTGGCTCATGTTTTAAAGGAAATGGTCGAAAGAAGCAAGACGGACGGACAGATAAAAAGGCTGGATGAATCGTTTACCCAGGCTATTGAGAATGAAATTGACAGTTTATTTAAAGACTGAGTGAGGAGGATCCATGTCATTAATCAATTATGCTTCACGTGAAATAAACTGCAAGATCGTTTATTACGGGCCCGGGTTAGGCGGCAAGACCACAAATATCAAATATGTCTACAAGCAGATCGATCCTTCGGCCAGAGGGAAGCTTGTCTCATTGGCCACAGAAGCTGACCGGACACTTTTTTTCGATTTTCTTCCTCTGGACTTAGGCCAGGTACAAGGCTTTAAGACCCGCTTTCATCTTTATACGGTCCCCGGCCAGGTGCATTATGACGCCAGCCGCCGGTTGATCTTAAAAGGGGCTGACGGCGTTGTTTTTGTGGCTGATGCGCAGCGGGAACGGTTGGAACAAAACGTTGAAAGCCTGGAAAACCTCAGAGTCAATCTCATCAGCCAGAATCTTGACCCGGAGACGATCCCCTTTGTCATGCAATATAATAAGATGGACCTGGCCAATGTCATGACATCGGAAGAACTGGAACAGCAGCTTAACCCTAAGGGTTATCTCTCTTTTGAAGCTATCGCCGTAGAAGGTATCGGCGTTTTTGATACTCTGAAAGCCATAAGCAAATTGGTGCTAAAAGCGATAAGTGAGGGTCGATAAAAATGAAAATTGAAAACGAACAGATGGAGCAATTGGAAGAGGTCTTGTCAGAGTTGATCTGGAAAACGTCCTCCAAAAGCGTTTTTCTGGTCGATATTAACGGAGAGTTGATTGCGATAGCGGGCTACACGGGGAATATCAATGCAGTAGCATTGGCTTCTCTCTCGGCGAGTCATTTCGCCGCGACGGTCGCCCTGGCCAGAATGCTCAGCGAGAAACAGTTTACAGTCCTTTTTCATAAAGGATTGTCTGAAAATATTGATATCAACCGGGTCGGCAACAAATTGCTTCTTATCACTATCTTCGGGCAAAAGACGGTTCTGGGCATTTTGCGGGAAGAGACAGAGAAGACGATACAGAAGATCAATGATATTCTCAGCCAGATTCCGGGTATTGAGGAGAAACCTATTAAAAAAGTGAATAACACATTACGTGATGAGATCAACAATCTGTTAAAAGATATGTAGAAGGGGGGGATATATGTCCTTACAGGGAGCTCTGGCGGATTTTTCCGTTGCCGATTTGTTTCAGCTGTTAGGCCTGGGCCAGCGCACGGGCTGTTTGAAGTTAGAACATGAAACAGAGCAGGGGGAAGTCTACTTTAAAGAGGGATATATCGTCGCCGCTAAGGGCAGCCGCCAGGAAGCGGAAGACGCAGTTTATCACTTCTTCGGCTGGAGTACAGGGCGTTTTGTCTTTGAAAATGACAAGTCCCCTCTTCGTGAAAATATGATGATCGATTGGCAGAACCTTATCCTTGAGGCTGCCCGCCGTAACGATGAGTTGTCGGAGGTGAAAAAGACCATTCCTGACGGGAATGCGATTTTGACTTTGATTGACGAGGGGCAAAGCAATATTGACGCTATCAAACTGAACAATGATGATCTGAAAGTCCTCTCTTTGATCAACGGTAAGCGGACGGTGGATGAAGTGATCGCCAAGAGCAGTATGGATAATGTCGAGGCCAGCAAGACCTTGGCGTCTCTCATTAAAGCGAATCTCATCGATATCCGGATGACACAAGAAGAACATCAGCGTCGGCTCGAGGAGAAATTAAAAAAAAGCGGCGTGGATGTCGAAAAGAACATAAGCATGCTGACATCGATATTCAAAAGAAAAAGAAAAAGAAAATATGAGATCGTCAACAGTGCAGCGGGCTTGCTCATCGATGCGATCAACCGTTACCTGGATGTTCTTCTCCTTGATACCCCTATTATCGCCGTCCCGATGAAAGAGATCACGGATAAATTTGAAGAACTCAAGATGATCTACCCGGATATGGAAGGGGTCGTCTATTCAAATGTGACAGAGCGTTTTAATTCTGATCAGCTTGACTGGGACGAGACGACAGAAACTCCCGAGACCGTTTTGAAGGGTCTGGCCGAAATTTTAGAATATATCTTCGAACTGGCTCGGCAGGAAGCCGGCGAGGGTCCGGCCGTTGAAAAATTCAGAGAGGTCCGTGATGATGTGGTCAAAGACGCCAGCAAGATGGACCGTCCCCGTGAAGCCGTGCTCGGAATCCGGTTTTTACCTAAAAAATAAAATCAAGATAAGGAAAGCGGGAAGGAGACCTTCCCGCAACAGAGCCCTAGTTCAGGGAATTGACAAAACGGGCGAGTTTTGATTTGTCGCGGGATGCTTTGTTTTTATGCAGAATCCCTTTTTGCGCTACGGAATCAACAACTTTGTAAAAATTTTCAAGGGCCTTGAGCCCCTCTTCTTTCTTTGTAGCGGCAAGGACTTTTTTCCTGGCTGTTTTGACCTGAGATTTGTATGCTCTGTTCCGCAGGCGAAGCTGGATATCTTTTTTCATCCTTTTCTTCTGTTGTTTGATATGCGGCATGTCTTCTCCTCCTTTTTAGTTATTGGCAGGGGAAAACTAACAGAAAAGAGAGGAGGTGTCAAGCTAAAAGCTTACAATTGATGTTGACAGAGCCCGTTTTTTAATTATGATAGAGCCGGAGGTGGGATATGAGGACCGGATGGGTTTTAGTGATTATTTTGGCCGTCCTTGCCGGATGCAGCGGACAACACCGGGAACAGGATGAGGCGGAGCGTTATTTTGAGACTTACCGGAAAATTGTCCGCTTTACATATCAGAATATCGACAAGGAAGAGGTTGTCGAAGAAGGTGTGGATGCTATCTTAAAAGAAGACGGATACACCATGGAAAGCTTTAATCAGGCCGGTGAAGATCTGCTGGCTCAAGATAAAGAGTATTTCATCAAAAAGGTTGATGAGATAAACAGACAGTTTGCCGAAGAGAAGAAATAAGAGCATTCTGTCTCCCTGTTCTGTGCGGTGTGCAGGACTATAAGCCGAAGGGAGGTGAAGCGATGAGAATCTATGAAGGTGTTTTTCTGACACGTACGTCTTTAGACAATGAGCAGCGGGATTCTCTCATTCAGAAATTGGAAGGAATCATTACTCAGCGAGAGGGTAAGATCCTGAAAAAAGATGAGTGGGGGAAAAAAAGGTTGGCGTATTTAGTCAAAAAAGAATCAGAAGCCCATTACACCTATATGGAATTCATGGCCAATGTGGATATCCTTGACGAGATGGCCAGGGTTATGCGCATTGACGACAATTTCATGCGCCACATGTTTGTAAAAAAGGAAGATTAATATGGCTGTTTCTGTGAACAGAGTCTTTGTCGCCGGTAATTTGGCCCGTGACCCCGAGTTAAAGTATACAAACTCAGGGAAAGCCGTGGTTAATCTATCGATTGCCGTCAATGACTATTATACGAAGGAAGCCTCGTTTTTCCGTGTCGTAGCTTGGGAGCGTCAGGCAGAGAATTGTGATAAATATCTCTCCAAAGGCAGCCCCGTTTTGGTTGAAGGGCGTTTGCAAAGCCGGAGTTATGAAGTCAACGGGGAAAAACGAAATGTTGTTGAAATTGTGGCCACCAGTGTCCAATTTCTCTCTTCGGGAAGCGGCAGTGAAAGCGGGAATACCCGGAAAGCTGATGATTCTTCGCCCGAAGAAAACGAGATCCGACGGAAAGTCGAAAAAAAAGTTGAAAAAGATGACGGGGAATGGTACGAAGAGAACAGCGATGAAGATATTCCCTTTTAAACGAAGTCAGAGGAGGAAAAATGGCTGAGCGTAGCAGTGGAGGAAGACGTTTCTTCCGTAAAAAAAAGTATTGTAAATTATGCTCGGGAGAAATAAAAGAAAAAGAGATTACCTATAAAAATGTGGATGTCTTGAAAAATTTTATTACTGAGCGAGGAAAAATATCATCCAGGACCCGTTCGGGGCTCTGTGCTAAACATCAGCGCCTGATCGCCGGAGAAGTCAAAAGGGCCAGGATGATTGCCTTGTTGCCGTTCAAGGTGGAATATTACCGAAGCAGCAGAAAGTCGTAGGCGGTGATCGAGATGAAAGTCGTATTAAAGGTCAATGTTCCGAAATTGGGCGAAGTGGGTGAAATCGTCAAGGTCAAAGACGGGTATGCCCGAAATTTTCTCGTCCCCCAGGGAATGGCAGTTCCCTATACTGATAAAACGAAAAAGTCCGTTGATAATCTGGTCAAACAACAAAAAGAAAAAGTAACACGCAAGGAAAAACAGTACCAGGATGTTTTGGATAAGGTCAAAGGGCTTGTTCTTTCTTTCAGGAAAAAAGCCGGAGAGAACGGGAAATTGTTCGGGTCTGTGACTCCTTCTGAGATCATTGAAGCATTGAAAGAGCAGAATGTCGAGGTCGATAAAAAGTACCTTGTCATGAGCGATCATATCAATAAAGTCGGAGAGTATGATATTCTTCTGAAGTTCGCACAGGGATTTGAAGCTTCCTTTCAAATCAATGTGGAACCGGAAGAGAACCAATAGACGGAGCCGGATACATGGATCGTAATCCACGGCTCTCTGACAAAACAACTTATCAAGAGATCTGTGACCTTGATGCTGAGAGCGCCCTTCTGGGCGCTCTTCTTTTGGATAATACGATTATCCCCCATGTCTTAGACGAATTGGGAGAGAACATCGATCTGTTTTATTCCCGTCCGCATCAACTGATCTACTACGGTATTTTGGACCTGTTCCGCAAGGATGTGAATTCTCCCATCGATCCTGTGGTTTTGAAAAATTTTCTGAGTGACCGTAAACATTCTCCTGAGGGCCTTCCTCTAAAGGACGGTTCGTCTTTGCTGGATGAAGCGGGCGGGTTTGACACAATCCGCGCATTATGGGAAAAGGGTTCTTCCTATATCAACTATGACGGATATATTGAAATCATTCGTCATAAATATATTCTCAGAAAGCTTCGCAGCGCATTGATTTCCACATCCAATGATATTGAGAATTTGCCCTATGACGTGGACAAGATCCTGGAGACTGCTGAGGAGCGGATTTTTGACATTGTGCAGGAGCGAAAGATTAAAAAGAGCTTTTCCACATTGGAAGACCTGGTGCCGCAGCAGATCACCTATATTGAAGATATCAAAGATCAAAAGATCGTGAAGAGCGATATTGAGACAGGGTATCAGCTTGTGGATGAAATTACCGGCGGATTTAAACCGGGACAGCTTATCATTATCGCCGGACGTCCGGGAATGGGAAAGACAGCCTTTGCCCTTAATGTGGCCCTGAATATTGCCGAGACCGGCGATAAAGGAGTCGTTTTTTTCAGTCTTGAGATGTCTGAGGAGGAGATTGCCCGCCGTTTTATTTTTATGCACTCAAAGATACGGGGGCATGAAGCGATGAAGGGGTATATCACCAAGGAGGATTTAAAACGCCTTCACTCTACCGGTTCTCAGCTTTCACGCCTTCCCGTTTACGTGGATGACACTGCGGGAATCACTCCTCTTCAGTTGAAGGCTAAGCTCCGCCGCCTTTTCACTCAGAAAGATTATCACCTGGTTATCGTTGACTACTTACAGCTAATGAACACCATGGGCAATTATGAAAGCATGAATGCGAAAATCACTATGATTTCCCGTCAGCTGAAAGAATTGGCCAAAGAGTTTAAAGTTCCGGTCATTGCCTTGTCCCAGCTTTCCCGCAGCGTTGAAAACAGGCCCAAAAAGCGGCCCATGCTCTCCGACTTGCGAGAGTCGGGATCCATTGAACAGGATGCCGATATTGTCATGTTTCTCTACCGGGAGGATTATTATCAGGACCAGGAAGGGGCCGCAGAAGATAAATCGGTGGAGATCAATGTAGCTAAAAACAGAAATGGCCCCATTGGGACGAAAAAACTTACTTTCCTCAAAGAGTTCGGGCGTTTTGAAAGTTATTCAGGACGGGATGATTATCCCGGGGAGGTCTGATGTTTTGCCGCAGTATCGGATATCAAACCGTTCTTCGGGCGGCCGAAGATTTGATTCAAAAAGCTTCTTTCCGATTACCGGAAGGTGTTGAAAAAGCCCTCCGTTCCGCTGACTCCGGCGGAGACGGCCCCGGCCGTGATTCCCTGGAAATGATTCAAAGGAATATGGATGTTTCGGCCCGGGAAAAAGTCCCCCTTTGTCAGGATACAGGACTGGCTTTTTTTTACATACGACTGGGGGGATCGGTTGTCATCGAAGGAGGATCTCTGGAGGGGGCGTTAAATGAAGCTGCCGCCTCACAATATGCTTCTCTCTTTTTAAGGAAATCTGTTGTCAAAAGCCCCCTGCGCCGTATTAATACAGGGACAAATACTCCGGTTATCATCCACTATGAAATTGTAGAAGGGGATGAGCTGGAGATCAATTTTATGGCCAAAGGCGGGGGAAGCGAAAATAAAAGCCGGATGTCCATGTTGAATACCGATGCGGGAGAAGAGGGTGTTTTGCAATTTGTCCTGGATACAGTCACAGAAGCCGGCCCGGATCCCTGCCCGCCCCTCTTTTTGGGAATCGGAATGGGCGGCAGTTTCGATCATGCTCCCTGGTTAGCGAAAAAAGCATTGTTCCGCCCTGTGAGGCAGAGACACCCGGATCCTTTAATGGCAGCTCTGGAAGAGAAGATCACGTCTCATGTGAATACGTTGTCCGGAGTCGGAATACAGGGTTTCGGCCGTGGGGTGACGGTTTTGGATACTTTTATTGAGACGGCTCCTTGCCATATCGCCAGTTTCCCACTGGCCGTCAACATCAATTGTCACTCTGCACGGTATGCACAGGTGGTCTTATGATTTCTATTCACCTGCCGGCTGATAAGGAGAAGCTCCTCACTTTTCCGGCAGGTACTCCGCTCGCATTGACAGGGACTGTTTTTACGGCCCGGGATCTGGCTCATCGGCGTTTAGCACAAATGATCAGGAAAAAACAAGAACTTCCTTTTGAGTTAAAAGATTCCCTTATTTTTTACGCCGGGCCGGCGCCTGCACCTCCGGGGCAGATCTGCGGTGCTATTGGCCCGACGACCAGCCGGCGCATGGATCCTTATACTCCGCTTTTATTGGAGCATGGAATGTTGGGAGCGTTAGGCAAAGGCCGGCGGGGATCTGAGACCCGGGAGGCTTTTATCCGTTTTCAACGCGTCTATCTTGTGACTGCAGGGGGAGCTGCGGCTCTTCTTTCCCGGCATGTGAGAAAGATCGCCCCCATTGCTTTTGAAGACCTGGGGCCTGAAGCTGTCTACAAGGTAGAGCTCTTTGAATTTCCCTGTTTTGTGGGATTGGACATTCAGGGGAATGATATTTATAACATGAGGGAGGAATCATCATGAAATTATTGGAATATCAGGCCAAACAGCTTTTGAAAGAATATCATATTCCTGTTCCTGAAGGGTTTGTCGTCAAAGAATTATCGATGTTATCACAACCCGTTCAGCATCTCGGGGGGAAATGTGTCGTTAAGGCTCAGATCCTTGCCGGAGGGCGCGGAAAAGCCGGGGGTGTCCGATTAGCAGGGACACCGAAAGAGGCGGAAGAAGCCGCAAAAGCCCTTTTGGGAAAACCTTTGGAAACCTATCAGACTGCGGGAAAAGGGGAAACCGTGCACTCCCTTCTTGTCGAAGAGCAGCTGGTTTTTCAGAAGGAGATCTATTTCAGTATTACTTATGACAGAGAAACGCAGACTCCGGTTCTGATGCTCTCCGCCCGGGGAGGGGTTGAAATCGAAGAAACCGCCTTGGAAGATCCCGAAAGCATTAAGAAGGTCAGGGTCAACCCCCTGACAGGAATTCAGGAACATCATATCAGAGAGCTGTTTCTTTTTTTAGAGAGGGGAAAAGAGGGGTATCGCTCTTTTACCGATTTGGTAACCAATCTCTACCGTCTCTATGTGGAGAGAGATGCTGCCATGGTGGAGATCAATCCCCTTGTCATCCTTTCGGACGATTCTTTTCTGGCATTGGATGCAAAGATGATCATTGATGACAATGCCCTTTTCCGGCATGAAGACCTTGTGAAGATCCGAAGCGTTCCCGATGATGAGTTGCAGGAAGTGCATGCCAGGGAAAAAGGGCTCAGTTTTGTCAAAATGGATGGCGATGTCGCTTGTATGGTGAACGGAGCCGGATTGGCCATGGCGACCATGGATATGATTAAACATTATGGCATGGAACCGGCTAATTTTCTTGACATCGGAGGCTCTTCGAATCCGCAAAAAGTGATCGAGGCTCTCGACATTATAATGCGGAACCCCAAAATCAAAGTTATTTTTATTAATGTCTTCGGAGGGATTACCCGCTGTGATGATGTCGCCAACGGGTTCAAAAAAGCGCTCTCTCAGCGTCCGATCGACCGGCCTATTGTCATGCGATTGACAGGGACCAATGAGAAGGAGGGCCGGGAAATCTTGGAAAGTATCGGATATGACGCTTTTTCTGACCTCAGAGAGGCTGTGATACATCTTAAAGAGGTCTATCAACGAAGCCAAAGGGGAGGAATGTAATGGGTATTTTCGTCAATAAAGAGACACAGGTCATCGTTCAAGGTATTACCGGCCGTGACGGCTCGTTTCATACAAAGAAAATGCTGGAATACGGGACAAAGGTCGTCGGAGGGGTGACGCCCTTTAAAGGGGGGATGAATGTCGAAGGAGTCCCTGTCTTTAATACGATGTCTGAAGCTGTTTCCAGGACAGGCGCCGATACTTCTATTATTTATATTCCGCCGGCTTTTGCCGCCGGGTCCATTATTGAAGCCGCTGAAGCCGGAGTCCGGAATATTGTCTGCATTACAGAGGGGATTCCCGTGGCGGATATGATGATGGCGGCTCATTTTGTCCGGACACGGGGCGTGCGGCTTTTCGGCCCCAATTGTCCCGGTATCATCACTCCGGGAGAGACAAAGATCGGGATCATGCCCGGGCATATTTTTAAAAAGGGGGCGGTAGGCGTTATTTCCCGGAGCGGGACGCTGACCTATGAAGTGGTCCATACTCTTTCTGCGGCCGGACTCGGCCAATCCACCGTTATCGGAATCGGCGGGGACCCTGTTATCGGGACGAAGTTTACAGATTGTCTGGAAGCTTTTGAAAAGGATCCCGCGACGGAGGCTGTCGTTCTGATCGGGGAAATCGGCGGAAGTGACGAAGAGATGGCTGCTGCCTTTATAAAAGAGCATTTCAGCAAGCCGGTGACTGTATTCATTGCCGGAAAGACGGCTCCCGACGGGAAGCGTATGGGGCATGCAGGGGCGATCATTCAGGGGGGAAAAGGGACGGCAGAAAGCAAGATCAGCCTCTTCCGGGAGGCCGGAGCGGCTGTCGTGGATCTTCCTGTTGATATTGCAGAAGCTGTAAAAGCATTTTTTTAAAATATCCTTTACTTCTCCCCTTCGGCTATTATAATGGCCGCAGGTGACCCTGGGAATAACAAGGAGGAAGACGTGGCCGGCAAAAAAGAATTTCTGATCAAGATCAATTTGGATTTCTGTAAAGCCTGCGGGTTGTGCTACAGTTATTGCCCGACTAAGGCCATCGGGCCTGACAAGGAGTTTCGGGCTTCTGTTGTTGACGCAGACAAATGTATCGGTTGTCTGCAATGTGAAAATTACTGTCCTGATTTTGCCATTGAAATCGAAGAAATAAAATAAGAGGGGAAGATCATGGGAGAAATTAAGTTTTTACAGGGAAATGAAGCGTGTGCTCTGGGCGCCATGCGGGCGGGGCTGCGTTTTTTCGGTGGGTATCCTATCACACCGTCCTCGGAAATCGCAGAGCAATGTGCCAGGCTCTTGCCTTGCAGCGGAGGCCGTTTCATTCAAATGGAAGATGAGATCGCTTCTATTGCATCTATAATCGGTGCCTCTTTAGCCGGAAGCAAAAGTATGACGGCGACATCTGGTCCCGGTTTTTCGCTTATGCAAGAGGCTTTAGGGTACGGCATTATGGCTGAGATCCCGTTTGTCGTTGTCAACGTGATGCGCGGGGGGCCGTCCACGGGCCATCCGACCGGGCCGTCCCAGGGAGATATTATGCAGGCCCGCTGGGGGACTCATGGAGATCATCCGGTTATTGCACTTTATCCGGAATCCGTTCCGGAGACCTATTATGAAATTATTCGGGCCTTTAACCTCGCCGAGCGTTTCCGGCAGCCTGTGATCTTCCTCATGGATGAGATTCTCGGAAAGATGAATGAATCGGTTGAGATCAAGGATGATATTTCCGTTTTCGAACGGGAAAAGATCCAAAGTCGTGACGGCCGATATCGCCCTTATGCGATGAAAGACGACATCCCTTTGACAGCAAATTATGGAGAGGGGCTTCGTTTTCACGTGACAGGGCTTTTCCATGACGAAACCGGGTTCCCCGACGTGAGCGGTGAAAATATACAAAAGAACATGGATCGGATGTATCGTAAAATAGAGAACAATATCGAAGAGTTACAGAAATGGGAAGAATCCGGAGCGGATAATCCGGAAATCCTTCTTGTTTCTGCGGGAACACAGGCGCGAAGTGCGAAGATGGCCTGTCAGGAACTGAACAGCCGGGGGATTTCCGCCGCTGTCTTCCGTCCGGTGACTGTTTGGCCATTCCCTGAAAAACGTCTGTCGGCTTTGGCAGCACGGTCTAAAAAAGTACTTGTTGTCGAGATGAATAAAGGGCAGCTGGCCGATGAATGCCGAAAATTCATTTCTGACGAAAAACTGATTCCTGTGAACCAGTTGAACAGTGAAATGATCTCCCCTGATGAAATAATCCGGCAGGTCGAGGGGGTGCTTTAAATGTTTGATTATGCTGAATACTTAAGACTGGACAAATTACCGCATATCTGGTGTTACGGTTGCGGAAACGGTATTATTCTCAAAGGAGCCATTCGGGCAATTGACAAGATGGGATGGGAGAAAGATTCTGTCATGGCTGTTTCCGGCATCGGATGTTCCAGCCGCGCGACAGGATATCTGGATTTTAATTCTCTGCATACTTTGCACGGACGTGCCATTCCTTTTGCTACCGGGATCAAAATGGCTAAGCCTGAGCTCAATGTTATTGTTTTTACCGGAGACGGAGATGCCACCGCTATCGGAGGCAATCATTTTATTCATGCCGCCCGGAGAAATATCAATTTGACTGTTATCCTGTTCAATAACAATATTTACGGAATGACAGGGGGGCAGTATTCTCCTACTACACCCAAGGGGTATTTTGCTTCCACGGCGCCCTACGGCCACATCGACCCTTCTTTTGATATCGTGGAACTCGCTTTGGGCGCAGGAGCGACCTTTGTCGCCCGGTCTACCGTCGCAAATCCACGGGAAATGGAGAAAGTTATCCATGAAGGGTTAAAGAACAAAGGTTTTTCTCTCATTGAGGTGGTCAGTAATTGTCATGAGCGTTTCGGGAAAAGAAATAAAATGAAATCGCCTTATGAAATGATAGAATGGATTAGAAGCCGGTCGGTCTCCAAAGTCAAAGCAGAATCCATGGAAGCCGAAGAGCGTGAAGGGAAGATCATTACCGGGATTTTTCGCCAGGAAACCCGCCCGGAATATGTCGAGACTTATGACGAACTTGTATTAAAAAAAGCCCGGGGAGGAATCTGATATGCGTTATGAAATCATATTCAGCGGCATAGGCGGCCAGGGGATGATCCTTTGCGGGAAGATTGCTGCTGAAGCAGCCTCGATCTATGAGAAAAAACACAGTGTTCAAACGGTTTATTACGGTCCGGAGTCCCGCGGAGGGATTGCCGAGTCTTACGTTATTATTTCAGATGAGCCGGTCGACTACCCGAAAATCACCCGGGCTCACGCCCTGGTGGCCATGAGCCAGTCCGGTTTAGACCGCCATTTGGCACATATTCACGAGAATGCCGTGATTATCACTGAGACCGGAAAAGTTGTGACTGAAGGGCGGATTCCCCGGAGAGCGTCTCTTTCTGCGGGAGCATTTACGGAGGAATCGATCCGGATCATGGCCCGGCCGTTGGCCGCCAATATCGTTGCCTTGGGCCTTTTTTCAGCCAAGACGCAGATGATATCCCCCGAAGCCTGTAAAAAAGCCATCCGGCATAATGTCCCTGCCGGGACAGAAGAGAAGAATATTGCTGCGTTTGATGCCGGGTATCAGCTGGGGATCAATGGGTGAACGCTTAACACGAAAGCACCCGCTTTATATTGGAATACAGGCTCTTTTTTTTCTTATCCTTCTTTATTTAGTCTATCGGTTCGGCGGGCCTTGGCCCGCCGCCGGCTTGGGGTTGTTTTTTTTATCACATTTTATCGGTGAGATCCGCTCTTTTGTCAAAGTCTATACGGGCTTTCTCCTCTATAAAACCGGCTGGCGTTCCTTAAAGATTCCGTACACGGATTTGACTGAGGTCCTTTATGTCCATCGTGTGGGAGGGCGGGAGTTTTACAAGATCACTTATCGCGCAGGGAAGCGGAAAAAAGTCCTCAAGCTCCACTCCTATATGTTTACGCATTTAAAAGAGCTTTTTGCGGTTTTGGAGGGTAAAGGGATTCCCCTGACAAAACCGAAGAAAAAAAATGACTATGTGGCCTTAGGCCTTTTTGCTCTTTTTGCAGCAGGGGGAATTATTCTTCTTAATGAAGTATTGCTGAGGTTTTTTTCATTTTTGAGATCGGGAATCGCCGACCGGTACCACCTTTATCCCGGCCCTTTTCTTTGGATGGTTCTTTTCGTTTTTTACGCGTTGCTTTTCTACCGCCTTTTCCGGTTGATCAAACAAAATAATTATCCCCTTTTCTTTTCCCGTATATTTCTTCATATAGGGTTGATCGCTTTGCTTTTTCTCTTTCTACGGGATTTCACCGCTGTGGAACATCGCGCTGAAATGGCCCGTGTCCTTATTGATGTGCGCTATCAATGCGAAGCTGCACGGTTTGAAGGTCGTGCCTTTCCTTTTGAAACGAGTGGCTGCTCAGAATATAAAACAAAATTGATGAAAGGCTGGAAAAGGCTTCCTGTTCAAATCTATTTTGTTACAGTTCCGGGAGAGGAAGAGGCGCTTTTAAAAGAGCCGGGGCGGATCATTATCTCAGGAGAGTCGGATTACCGCTACCTCGCTACTTTCTGGGAAGAGGGGGAAGTCAAAGTCTATAAAACCCCGGAAGGGTCCTCTCCCGCTCAGCTATGAACGGGAGGACCGGAGTCTTTATTCTTATTGACCGGGCGTCATTTTTGAGTATTTGATTTTTTGTGGTAGTTTGGGTCCTTCCGGCAGCATCATTTGAATGAAATTACGGTAATGGTCAGTAACATTAAAACGGGTCTCGTCATAATAGGTCTCAGCAGCGAACCCTTTGTTTCCTAATGCCTCCAAAGAAATAATTTTTGTGTTATAAGCTTCGACTTCCCTGAAGGGAGCGATGTGGTCCAGAACAGGCATGCAGCCGAATTGCTCATGGAGGATCATTTTTAAGACCATTTGCCCCAAGGCCGAGGCGACTTGATGATCAAATTCTGATATGCGCCCTGAGCGGGGAATGTATCCGGCCACCTGAGTGCGGGGCTGATTGATGCCCTCTTCTCTTAAACGGTTTGCGATCATGGCTCCTACGCCTCCCAGTCGGGGATGTCCGAAAGCGTCCAATTCACGGCTCTCCATGACCACGTCACATTGTCCGGATTTTTCATTCCACCAGCGTACGCCTTCTGAAACACCGATAATGATATCATTGTGTTGATTGTCATGCATGTCGCGCACAAGGTCGTAAAAGTGCTGAATCCTTTCCCTGGTCATGGGGACTTCGGGAATCAGCACGAAATCAGCTCCCCCATAGGCTGAAGAAGCAGGAAGCCAACCGGCATCCCGGCCCATGATCTCAAGCACAAAAATACGGTTATGAGTCATCGCTGTTGTCCGTAAGGAGGCTGTCAATTGGACAATATTCTGAGCGGCTGTGGGGAAGCCCGGGCAAAGAGCGGCTTCGACAGAATGGCCGTCGCTCAGATAATGCATTGTCTGGGTCTTGATATCATTATCAATCGTTTTAGGGAATCCGATAACGGCGATCCCGTGATCTTTATAAAGCTTTTGAGCGACGCCGTTAGTATCGTCTCCCCCGATAGAGATGATGATGTCGATTCCGTAACGCTTAATATTGTTTAACAGTTCATTGACACGGTTCTGTCCTTCTTTATAAGGATTTGTCCGGGAAGACCCTAGTATGGAGCCGCCGATATGGCCGTTTATGGATTGTTCTGACATATCGACCAAAAACCCGTCCCCCAAGAGGCCTTTCCATCCGGCATAGACTCCTAAGACCCGATAGTCCAGAAGATAAGCCACATTCTTTATGGTCTCTATACTTCGGTTGAGAGCGCAGGTGTCACCGCCCCCTGTCAAAATAGCCACGGTTCCGCGATAAGCTTTTTTCATGTAGGACTCCTTTCCCTCTCACATTGTAATTCACCTTGTTTCTTTATCAAGGGTTTTTTATACATTGAAAAGGCCGCTTTGCGCAGTATAATGAAACAGGAGGTATTATGAGCGATGTGATGGAATTTGCGCTGCAGTCCGGCCGTAAGGCCGCAAAAATATTGGCTGAAGGGTTTGGCTCCAAAGGGCTTTCTCTTTTACATAAATCTCAACGTGAACTGGTGACGGAGTTTGACCGGCGTTCTGAAGAAGTGTTGCTGAGAGACCTTTCACAGACTCCCTGGCCGGTACAAGCGGAGGAAACATGTCCCGGGACCTCTACTCCCGGGGAGACCTATTGGGCTGTCGATCCTTTGGACGGAACCAATAATTTCGCTTTCGGAATCCCGCATTTTGCTCTTTCGATTGCTTTGATCCGTGAGGGAGCCCCTGTATTAGGGGTTATTATCGATCCTCTTCGGAAAGAAGAGTTTTGTGTCGAAATGGGGAACGGAAGCTTTTTGAATGGAAAGCCGATTTGGGTTTCTTCAAGAAAAGAGATCGGTTCGGGGATCGTGGCCACAGGATTTCCCTATGACCGGAGTCCGGACAATTATAACAATACGGGAAATTTCAGCCGTGTGACTCTTAATGTTCGCGGAATACGGCGCATGGGAGCGGCCTCTTTGGATTTAGCCTACGTCTCCTGCGGCCGCTTTGACGCCTACTGGGAGACAAATCTTAAAATATGGGATATGGCTGCCGGTGTCCTTTTAGTCAAAGAGAGCGGAGGGATGGCCACCCGACTGAGCGGGGCTCCTTGGTTTCCTGGCCATGATGACATCCTGGCTTCGAATCCCCCTTTTCATCATCCTTTAAGAAAACTTTTGGACCTGTATGATCCTATTTGATATCGAAGACGACCGGCTTAAAAGAATGATGAAGAGGTATGTAACAGCCTTGGTTGAAGAAGGGCGGATTCCCCGGAATGCTGCTTTTGTCATCTGCGATGATCCCCGAAAGGGCCTGTCTCACGGGGAGAAAACTCTCCTGGTTATCACTGATTCGGCAGAAGGAAGCCGCAAAAGCGGGGTTTTGTCACTTCCCTGTCGCAGGGAAGCTCTGGCTGAAGCGCTTAGACATCGTTTAACTTCTTGAATAGGAGCCTTTTATCTTGACAAGTGTGGGTTGTGTGGTATGTTTACCAAGTAAACAAAACAGAATGGTGACAGATAAAGGGGGGTATATGACAAAAAGCGACCTGGCCGAAAAAATAATGGAGATCTATGATTTCATAAACAAAAAAGATGCCGTGACCATGGTTGATATTGTTCTATCTTCCATATCAGAAGCTTTGGAAAAAGGCGATAAAGTGGAATTGCGCGGATTTGGGACATTTAAGACTTTGAAAAGAAATGCCCGCATGGCGCGTAACCCCCACACCGAAAAACAGATTCAGGTGCCTGAGAAAACGGTGCCGGTTTTCAAACCCTCGCCGAAATTAAAGAGCAGGGTTAATAAAGCGTAAAGGAGGGAAAGCATGGGATCCATCAAGAAAAAAAGAAAAGCGAAGATCAACAAACATAAAAGGAAGAAAAAAGCCCGTTTGAACAGGCATAAGAATGACTGGAAAAAATAGTGGCATCTCTTGTCATTATTTCTGACACGCATAATGGCCCGCTGCCGAAACTTGTCGCCTCACATATTGAAAAAGCGGATATGATGCTCCATGCCGGGGATTTTACCGGTATGGAGTATTATGAGCAGCTGATCTCTTTCGGGAAGCCTCTTCACGGAGTGCTGGGGAATATGGACCGGGGGGCTTTAGAGACGGCTCTTCCGTTGAAAAAAGTGATCTGTGTGGAAGAGGTCCGTATTGCTATGGTCCATGGATGGGGAGGCCCGTCGGGGCTGGAAAAACGCGTTTTGAAAGCCTTTGAAAATATGGACTGGGACGTCCTGGTCTTCGGGCATTCACATAGCCCTTTGATCAAGCGGGAGGGGGAACGGCTGATTTTGAACCCCGGTTCTCCCACAGACAAGCGTTTCGCTCTTCACAATACGTTTATCACAATGACTGTTCACGGAAGGGATGTCAACGCGGAAATTGTGGCGATATGACGGAAACCGTGGCGATTTTTACGGAAAAAAAGGAATTATACGCTATTCCGCTGATTGTTTCTAAACACGGTTATCAAACAAAAGTCATCCATACATTAAAAGAGTTAAAGACTCTGGCCCAGGGCGGGAAAGCTCAGGCTGTTATTGTCGACCTGGATGACCGTTTAGACGATCATTTGGAGCTTCTTGAACGGATCACGGATGAAAAAGACCCTGCAGTATCGGTGATTATCATCGCCCGGGAAACGACTCTCCAGGCTTTAAGGAGGGTCATGCAGCTGAGCATACGCTTTTTTTTGACACGCCCCTTTCCCGAGCGGGAGTTAATAGAAGCTTTGGAGAAGTCCTTTTTCCAGTATCATCTGGAGAGAGAAAATCAGCGTCTTTTGGGCAAGCTTAACCGAAAAGTCTATCAACTGAATCTGTTAAACGAAACAGCAAAAATGCTGAACTCTTCTTTAAAGCTGGATGATATTTTGCTGAAATTGATGCAGAATGCCGGAGAGCTTGTCGGGGCGGAAGCTTGGACACTCTTTATGTATGACAAAGAAAAGAACGTCCTGGTCTTTAAGTATGTCGTCGGGGAAGCTTCGGAGAAGCTGACCGGAGAGGAGCTGCCCTGGGGAACAGGGATCGTAGGCTGGGCGGCTGCTCAGCGTCAAAGTATTCTGGTTAAGGATACAGGGAAAGATGAGCGGTTTTTCAAAAAAATCGACAAAAAGACAAAGTTTACGACAAAAAGTGTAGTTTGCGTGCCGATCGTCTATCGTGATGATCTTTTGGGGGTTGTGGAGGTCATCAACAAGCAGGACGGCAGTGCCTTTGACGAAGAGGACCTCAATATTCTTGAAATCCTTGTCGAGGATGCCGCTATTTCCATAAAAAACACCTATCTGTTGGAAGAGACGTACACACTGACTCTTCTGGACCATTTGACCCGTCTCTTTAATTTACGCAAGCTTAATGAACTCTTTTCTGAGTATAATGAATCAAAACAACCCTTTTCTCTTTTGTTTATGGATCTGGATAACTTTAAAACGGTCAATGACCGTTACGGACATCAGTATGGTAGTGCCACTCTCATCGAATTTGCTGAATTGTTACGGAAGATCATCACCGTTGATGATTACGGTTTTCGCTACGGAGGTGATGAATTTATTCTTTTCCTCCCCGGTAAAACTATTAAAGACGCTCAGGAGTATGCGCGGCAGATCCATGATTGTCTGCGTACATATAAATTTATAAATAAAAAGGATGTTTCTGTGGCTCTGAGTGTCAGTGTGGGAATATCCCATTATCCCTCTCTTTCTCAGGCACCGGGACAGACTCTTTTTCAGGCGGATCGGGCCATGTATGAAGTGAAAAGAAGCGGAAAAAACGGCACGGCTCTCTTTAAGGTATCTCCCTCCTGATTTTTTTTAAAAAATACTTTACATGCGGGCAAATCTCATTATAATGCACTTCATCGGGGCGTAGCGCAGTCCGGTAGCGTACTTGAATGGGGTTCAAGTGGTCGGAGGTTCAAATCCTCTCGCCCCGATTTTTTTCTTTCCCTTTTGCCGGGTCCCTCTATAATAATCCTATGAATCTTTTGATTGTCATCCCTGTCTTCAACAGTTGGGAGGCCCTTTTACCTCTTATCCAATCACTGAAAGAAATTCCGGCTGATATTTGTATCGTCAACGACGGCTCAGACTTCATCCCCGATTGGGCGGCTTTTCATCCTTCGGCAGCTCTTCTTCATCATGGAGCCAACAAAGGCAAAGGGGCCGCCCTTCGCACCGGTTTTTCCTATGCCCTGGAGCAGGGTTATGAAGCCGTGATCACCATGGACAGTGACGGACAGCATGAGCCACGCTTTTTCCCTTCTTTCACAGAGGCTTTAAGAAAACATCCTTTTGTCATCGGAAAGCGGGACTTTGAAAATCCTTCTATGCCCCTTTTGCGCCGTTTCTCCAACCGGATGACTTCCCGGATCCTTTCCTGGCTTCTGAGGGTTTCCATAGAGGATGCCCAATGCGGCTATCGGGCTCTTCGCCGGGAAGTTTTGGAAGTCGTTGAAACGACCGCTCCGGGATTTGATATGGAAAGCGAATATATCATACGGGCTGTCAGGAAGGGGTTTGCCCCGCATTTTATTCCGATCTCAACTGTTTATAACGGAAGTGTCAGCGCCATAAAGGGTATAAGAGATACCCGGTCTTTTATCTGTCTCTGCTTCAGGGCATTGTTCAAAGGCCTTTAAAGGCCGAAGGGACGGACGATACGGTCTAATACACCATGCATTTTGGAGATGGCCACCCCGTAATTCGTTACAGGGACTCCGCGGGCCAGACATTGGCGCATACGTCGTTTCATCTCTGTAGCTGTCAGCATACAGCCGCCGCAATGGATGACCAATGAAAACTTCTCTAAATCATCGGGAAAATCATGTCCCGCTGCTATTGTAAGGTTCAGCTCTTTTCCCGTATAGTCCTTAAGCCAGCGCGGGATTTTGACCCGTCCGATATCATCGCATTGGACATGATGGGAGCAGGCTTCGGCAATGAGAAGAGAGTCCCCGTCTTTGAGGGTATCCAAAAGGCGGGCGCCTTCGGTCAAAACGGCTAATTCTCCCTTATAACGGGCGAAAGCCGTGGAAAAAGTCGTCAGGGGAATAGATTCCGGAACATGTTTGTCAACCAGCCCGATGACCTGAGAATCGGTGATCACAAGGGAAGGGGGTTCTTTAAGGGTGTTTAAGGCCCGATTGATATCAGTTTCCTTCGCCGTAAACGCCAGAGCATCCCCATCCAGGATATCACGGAGTACCTGGACCTGGGGAAGGATCAGCCGCCCCTTGGGGGCTCCCGGGTCGATGGGAGTGATGAGAAGGACTGTCTCCCCGGGCCGGAGGATATCACGGATAAGCGGCCGCTCTTCAGCAGCCAAGGAAGAGGCCAGGGTAATGACTTTCTCCCGGGCTTCTTTTATGCCGTCTCCGTTTTTTGTGGAGAGAAAAACAAAAGGATATTTTTTTTTCCGGCAAAGTTCCGGAGAAGCGGAGGGCGGTGACCCTGAATCGCTTTTATTAAAAAGGATCAGAAAAGGGATCCCTGTTTTTTCTAATTGACCGATGATGTTCTTTTCATCAGGGCCTAATCCCTTGCTGTCCGTGACTAAAAGGGCGATGTCGCTTCTCCAAAGGATCTTGAGAGAGGCGCGGACCCTTTTTTCCCCGACCCCTCCGATATCATCGATGCCTGCCGTGTCGTAGAAGGTCACAGGCCCAAAGGGGAGAAGTTCGAAGGGTTTTGCCACAGGGTCAGTGGTCGTGCCGGGATGATCATCGACAATCGCGATCTCTTGCCCTGTCAAGGCGTTAATAAGGGATGACTTGCCTACATTCCGGCGGCCGATGAGGGCGATGCTCAAGCGCTCGCCTCGGGGAGTTTTGGAGCCCATAGATCCTCCTGGCAGGTTAGGTGACAAAAGAAAGGTCCTTTTCTCTTTCTATGAACTATGGTATCATAGGGAGACGGAGATTCAAGATGAAAGACACAACAGGGGGCTTCCCGAAAAGGAAATGAATGATCAGCAAGAGGCAACTAAAAGAGTTTGAGCGGCTTCGCATACGTATGGTAGAAGAGCAGCTGGAAAGACGGGGGATTTCCGATCCTCTTGTTCTGGAAGCCTTCCGTGCTGTCCCCCGAGAGTATTTTGTGCCCGCATATTTGAAAAACAGCGCTTATAAGGATACGCCGCTTCCCATAGGCCGGGGGCAAACGGTATCCCAGCCTTATATCGTGGCCCGTATGATGGAGATGTTAGAGCTCTCAGGAAAAGAGCGAGTGTTGGAAATCGGAACAGGCTCGGGGTATCAGACAGCCCTTTTGTCCCGCTGCTGCGCTGTCCTCTATTCCATCGACCGTATCGGGGAGTTTGTTTTGAAAGCCCGTCAGACTTTGGACAGTATCGGTTGTCTGAAACCCTTTCTCTATACCGGAGACGGTTCTCTGGGTTATCCGCCCAAAGCCCCCTATGACCGTATTATTGTTTCGGCTGCAGCTTCTTCCGTACCTCCCTCTTTACAGGCCCAATTAGCCGAAAACGGCCTTTTGGTCATGCCTGTAGGTCCTTCTTATGGACAGAATCTGTTGCAGGCCCGTAAAAAAGAGGGGAAATTTCTCATCAAGGAATGTGAAGGGTGCCTTTTCGTTCCCCTTATCGGAGAAGAGGGGCGGGCGGGCTCTTAAGGTCTTTTTTCTTGACGCTCAGCCCTTTGTTTGATAGGCTTTCAGCATAACGGGGAGGTTTTATGCTCGAGGATAAAACGAAAAGAATCAATGCGTTTCGATCCCTCAGAGAGTACTATAATTATCTGACCACCGGTAAGAGAATTGAAGATTTCGGATATAACCCCCTGTTGAGTCATACGCATGAAAAAAATCGGAGGCCGGCGGCAGCCTATAATCAATACCGTGAAAAACTTTTGGCTGCTGTTCATCAGCGTCTCGTCACAGAGACCGGACAGAAGACTCAGGTCGATGCCCTTTTCAACAAACAGTTTTTCCTCAATGCTGAACCCCTGCGGTATCTTTTGAAAAATGCACCGGAAACGACGGAAGAATTTGTGAAAGGGCTGCGTTCGTTTTATGAAGGCGTCAATAAAGTCGCCAGAGAAAAATACGGCTTAAAACCCGTTCAGGTCAAAGGGGAGGAGAGTTGTTACCTCTGCAAAAGGACCGGGCGTGTTGTTGTCGTCGAAGGATACAATGAGAACCGGGAATTTTTAGCTTTGTGTCCCCATCTCTACAGTCGTGTTATGGAAGAAGCGGGGATCAACCGCAGGTTTAGAAACAAAGGGTTTGATGAGTTTATTATCGAGGAAAGCAACAAGGCCGCCATGAAAGCCATGAAAAAGTATGTTTCAGCTTTTGAAACAGTTCTCCAATCGGGAGAAAGCCTTCTTCTCATCGGCCCGGTGGGAACCGGGAAAACACATTTAGGGATGGCCGTATTGATGGAGCTCATACGAAAGCCTCTTTATCTTCGTTTTGAATTACTTCGGAAACGCTATATCAGCTTGCCTCAATTCCTTACGGAACTGAAGTCTTCTTTCAGGGAGGAACGCCTGAGGGAGATGGCGGAATGCGAGTTTCTGGTTATTGATGATCTGGGCATTGAGACATTGGATGAATGGGGACGAGACAAGGTCTTCACGCTCATCAATAACAGATATCAGGAAAAATTGCCTACGATCTTTATCTCCGACCTTTCCCCCCAGGAATTGGTCAATAAACTGGATGAGCGGATCTTGTCGCGCCTGCATGAAATGGCCAGAGGAGTCCGGATCGGGGGAGAAGACCGTCGGCGAAAAGCCTGAAGGGCGGATCCGGGCCGTGTCCTGACTTGGAGAAGCACTGCACCATCATTTTTTTATTCACGCCCTCTTTGAAATCCTGTAAAAGATAAGACGGATGAATGAAAAGTGCCCATAAATCGGGCACTTTTTTTTGAGCAAGACGAAGTGGTGTTAAGCAAGGTCGTCTAACTGGTTGTCAACAGGGCAGTTAAAGAAACGGCAAGCGGATCTTTGTTTTGGCACGGATAATGCTCTATAACATAGAAAGTATTTGACAGGAAAAAAGGAGGTCTTTTATGGCTATCAATAGACGAGGCATAGCCTTTCTCATGGCTTTGGGGATGGTGGCGATTTCAGCTGTTATGATCGCCGCGCTCTCTATGCTTATCTCATCTTACGTTTCAACGACACGGTCCAGTAAGCAGAAGGAGTATTCTCTTCATTATGCGAATATGGCACTGGATGAGATCAAATGGCATATTCAGAAGGGGTATAAAAGGTGGCTTTATGAAGCGACTCATAATCCGGTGGATGAATACTACGATTATGAGACGGCCGCACATTCCACTAATGATGTCATGTTGACAGGAAGTGTCAATCCGGACAGCAACACAGAAGGCGGTTATGTCTACACGGCTGTTCCGGTTGACGATGTCGGGAATACCTGGTGGATCAAAGTGGTGGATCATTTGATCTGGCCTGACGGGGAGATAAGAGAAGATTACTATGCCGTGGCCTCATCAGGGATGAAGCCTTCGGGGCGCATCGAGGGATGGCTCCGGATCTCGGATAAGGATGATTCCGTCAGCCAGTACACCTATGTCTATGATATTTTCTGTAAGGGCACCGATCTCCGGGGTGTGAAGCTCCGCATGGAAGGGGCCAATTACATCATCGAAGATGATTATCCTCCCAAAGTGACCTATATCCGGGCTGTCGCCCGGGGGACGGACTCCTTGTCGGTGAGCGAATTTGCCATCGGGGCCTTTAAAGGCCATATTAATGTGGGAAAAGGGTACAATGTCTTTGGAAAGCTTCATGCTTACGATTATATTGATTTTATTTTTACTGCCCAGCAAACAGAAGAATCCCTGGCTAAGATCTATGACCAGTTCAGTGTCAGCGATCAGGGAGAAGGCTTTAAAATACAGGGCAGTCCCTTGGGGGGCGGGGGGATCGCCACCCAAAAAGCTTTTCTGGAAGCTCATAAAGACGATACTGTGAAACTGCAGAATGACAATTTTTATATTAAGACCTGGGGTTTTCATGCCAATAATGCAAAAAAAGCCTGGGCCTCTTTTAAGGGAAATGGGAACCCGGCCATCATCCCTCCCATTAACCCCAATACGGATGAGCACTTTTCAAGGGTAAGGCGGGAAGCCAAAAATAACGGTGTTCTTGTGGAAAACGGGGATGTGAAACTTCTCAAACTGGATCCGGGAGCGTTGAATGTCAACGGAGACGGCAAACTTGTCATTACACTGGACAGCGGCACACTCTTCGTCAACGGAAACCAGGCAGGATCCGGCTCCGGGACCTACACCGTGAACATCGCCGATCTGGAGTCCCCGTTGATGTATGTGGACGGCAATCCCTCCACAAAAGGATATTACAACGGAACCGTGGCCAACGAAAGCCACACGAATCTGAGTTACGGGATCTATAAGACGAAAGGGATCCGGGGCCTGACCGGTGTTTTGGACGGCCAACTTTCTATTTTCAGCGATTATGATGCCGTTATCGCCGGGGATATTATCTATCAGGAGTTTTGCGGAAAAGTAACTTACACCTATAAAGATTTCAGTGATATGAGGGTCAAACAGGGTTACCCGGGAGCGGGAGCAGAGCCTGATCAGGGAAAGCCGAATATCCTGGGTGTCTTTGTAAAACATGACATCGTCATTCCGGGAAATATGTTCAATTATACGGATAAAAAACAGGATAATTATTATGATATTTATAATAAAAATAATATTGCCGACCGAGTCGACGGCGAAGGGACCGGGGTGCTGAGCGGGGCCATCGGCGGAGACGATTATCCGGATATCTTCACCATGGGGGTCTTTTATGCCAAGCACAGGGTTTATGGAGAGACCCGTTCATCGACAGAGCATGCCTACGCCCGCACCACTAATTATGTTTACAAAAAAGGGACTTGGTTCCTTTATGGGAGTGCGACCTGTGACGAGCAGATCTACGCGGTGACTACGGATTCCGGCCAGCAGACTCGATGGAACGGATTTAAATTCAGAAGTTATAATTATGACCCGAATCTCTACACCTATGAGCCGCCGTTTACGCTGAAGATCGAAGTGCAGCCGATTTGGAGCTGGCGCGTGGTGACGACCTATCCTGAAGGCATTCAGGAATATTAAGGGGAGGTTTTATGAAAAAGAAAGGCTTTACATTTATAGAATTGCTTTTAGGCCTCAGCATCATGACTATTGTTTTCATTGCTGTCATGACTTATATCATGGTCGTTGGAAAGACAGAGCGCAAGGTCAAGCTGACCATCGACCGCTTTAACGTGGCCCAAAGCATTCTCACAGAATTGAAGAATTGGGATTACAGAGGCTCAAACAAAAAGAACCTTGTCTCGTTAAAGACTTATTTGGAAGAGACAAACCCCGAATATCTGGCCTATATGGCCGATGAGGCCCTTTACAATGTGGAGACAGCCCCGGGCGGGATCTATTATCTGCGCTCGGACGAAGGAACAAAGCTTCGTATCAAGGTCGATCTGGACTTTATGCAGGAGGATACGGCTGATATCGACGGAGACGGGATCACCAATGAGCTCGTTCACAGCAACAGTGATCAGAACATTATGCGCATAACGGTTTCTGTGGCAGAACATTTTGACAATGTTGCCGAATCTCATTATGTCTGGGCATCAGCGGTGGGCTATAAAGGTGTTAAAAGTGACAAACCCACCGTTGATATCTATTTCAATGATATCAGTGATGACGACATGGTCGTTTCGACATCAGGCGCCGTAGCCCTTTTTGTTGATATGCGGAAGAACGCCGATATCATCAACGGCCTGAATCATTTAAAGAATCTTTCGCCCTTTGACAGGGACGGCATTGACAACAACGGAAACGGGCTGACGGATTATACCGAGGGAGATATTCTGGAAGCCGATTCCGACGGCATCGATAACAATAATAACGGTATTATCGATGAGGCTTTTGAGCAGAACAATTTCCAATGTCATTATGAAGGAGTCGTCTATTCAGCGGATCCGTTCAAACTCCTGCATGTCAATTTAACAGCTCCTGACGGCAGTGTGACGGACATTTCCTCTCATTTTACCGCTAACAGCGATAACACGCTTTACCGATGGGCCGTGAGCGAAGGCAGTATCGGCAATTATTCCGGCGGATGGGTGATTCATGATACCACAGCCAACGGGAAATATACGGTGGAAGTAGAGGCCCGGACAAATCCCAATCTGGAGACAGGTGTGATACTGGATAAAAGGACTTATGATTTTATTGTGGATACAGTCGCTCCGGAGATTACAGAAATCAGTCCGGCTCCTGGGACTTTTGTGCCTCACACGACGGTGACTCTGGCTGTCACGGTTAAGGACAATCCTCCCGGCGAAGAGTTAATACCGACCAGCGGACTGGACAGAGTCTATGTTTTTGAAAAGGAAGAGTTTGATGTCGGAGGAGACTTGAAATATCACTGGAAATTAATGGGGCATCAGCTTATTGAAAAGGAGAGTTCTGATATCTTTTCTTCCATGAATGTGGGGATCAATCTGGAAGGGGTCTCTGAAGGATGGCATTATTACCGGGTCCTGGTCAAAGACCGCGCCGGCAATGCTTCTGCCATGGAAACGGAAGTCTATGTGACTTCGGAGCCTGATATCAAACCCCCGCGTATTTATCCGCTTCTGCCTTATGATCCTGCCGGAACAGCGCAGACAGGAAGCCCGACCCCTCAGGTGGCTGCCCGTATTGTGGATTCCACGATTATCAATGGGATAGAGACAGAGAGCGGTGTTCTGGTGGCCCCGTTAGAAGGACATCCCCGTGTTCTTTTCCGTGTTTTGGAAACAGGGGATCCGACGACCATCGATTGGACGAATACAACAGGTTTTTCCGATGTCTCAGCCCAAGTGGCCTACATCAAGCATAATATCAACAACGTGACTTTGCAATTTTCACCGGGGGTGACTCTGGCGGAAGGGGACATCGTTCTTGTGGGCATTGAAGCTTCTGACAAGGCCGGGAACATTTCCCGCCGGGAGTGGCTCTTTACCTATGATTCAAATGCCGGCAATAATGACCCCTTTATTGATGAAGTCACCGTGCAACAGTTGGCCAATCACCCTAACCTGGAGCCGCCTTATGTTTATAATCCCTACTGGGTCTCCGGGGGGAATACACAGGCCAACAGGAATTTCTATATCGGATGGCATGCCAGTGATTCAAACGGGATCGCCAGTGTTACCCTGCACTATACAGCTGTGGGAGATACAACTGTAAAATTTACCAAAAGCAGGGAGATCCTGGAGCAGCCTATGGCTGATTCTTTCGGTTTTGAATTGGATGACTTAAATATATCCCAGCCCGGGACCTTCTATTATTATATATCCGTTACAGACGGCGCCGGTGGAAACAGCTACTATTATCTGGATGCCGACGGGCAGCCTGCACAACAGCAAACTCCTCCGGGAGATGCAGAGAACGATTATATCCCGGTTCGTGTCGAGCGGCTGCGGGTCTTGGTCTTTGATATGGATACAGAAGAATCAGGGAGCCTGGATAATGTCCGCCCCTTTTATACAGCCATTGACGGACCCCTCTATTGGAATGACCTGGATTGTAACATTGTCGAAGTGGCTCAGAACACCGAGGCCTCCACGCTTATGGGGTATATTGATGACGATGATGACGGATACTTTGACGATTACGATCTTATCATCTTTTACACCGGGTCCACAGCCTCTCCTCCGGGATTTACCGATGACTTCATCCGTCTTCTCCACTCCTGGATGACGGCGCCGTATGAAGATTTCCGCACCTTTTATGCGGCTGTTCAGGAAGGGATCAACGGGGACCTGGACATGTTTCACTCTACCGGAGATAAAACCGTTGTCTCCCCTCATTATCGGGAAGGATACGTGCCGCGGGTGGCCTTTATCGGAAAGCGTTTCTTTGATAATTTTGATTCGACCAGCCCCTTGACAAGTGATATGAAGCAGTACTTTATACGCCGCTGGCTGGGGTTGGGTATGGCAACGAAACAGGATTACAGCAATTTTTCCACACATCCCTATGTGGTTTCCAACCTTCAGAATCCGGAACTCTGGGTTGCCGGCGCCACGACCATTATCGGGGATCCTGTGTTCGGAGCTACGGTGGGTGTGATGAAAAAGGACAGTGACGAAAATGATCTCCCCCGTAGTGTGGGAAGTAATTACCTGCGCCGTTATCTCCTTGCTCCTGTAGAGGGAGAATATTATGACGGATATGCCAATCAGGGCTCTCCTGTGCCCCAACGCTGGAGTCTGGGACTGGATATCCTCAGTGCTGATGAGAAGCTGGGCGGCAAGAGGATTTTGGCCAATCCGGCGATTCACGGTTATGACTTTAACGGCACAGACGGTTATCTCATGGCCGGGAAGCAGGCTTTGGTTTACGGATATGATCCCGACAACAGTGCCTTTACCGCCGGTGTGTGGGTATACAAAGGGAAGGGGGCTGTTGACGAATGGGACTTTGAGATTATCGATCAGGAGCCTGATGAGACGGACACGAAACTGCTCTACCTGGGTTTTGGAATAGAAGCCATTTCTACAGAGAACTGGCGGTATGAAGCGATGAAAAGCCTCGTCCGTTTCCTCTACTATTGAGGAGGGAGGAAAAATGATGAATAAAAAAGGTGTCACCTTAATCGAGCTTTTAGTCACAATTGCCATCATGGGGCTGATCGCTACTGCTGTCTATAATCTCTTTAATGTCTTTGTGAAGCAGAGTCTGGGTGTTCAGGAGCGTATTGTCATGGAGCAGAAGTTTGACTTGGGTTTCCACACCATGCTCAATGACTTTATGTCTATGAGCGTTGTTATGAGCGGTCAGAGAGATGTTGTCCCGGTACGGCTCTATACCGGCGGTGCCCTGACCAAGACGACACGCCAGACCCTTCGCTTTGAAGATTCTGTGACTTATGACGGAACGACTTACTCCTTTCATACGGCCGACGGGACATTTTTGCTGGAAGACGGAGGGGATACGCTTCCTGTTTTTGACGAATCTGTGATCAAGGAACTCTATTTTAACAATGATGAGGAGATCCCCCGAAACGGGATCTCCTTTTCTATCGGCCTCAATGATGAAGATTACGCAGCCGGCCATTCCGGATCCGACACGAATATCAGGGATGAATACTTCCTGGAGTTCCGTGATGATGACGGAGACGGCAGGATCACCGTTGACGGAGAACCGGAAGATCCGGAGCGGGATGGCCGCGATGAAGACGGTGACGGCCTGGACGGGGAAGAGCCCAACCTTGTCAATGCTGTTGTCGGATACCATGTCTCTTATTTTTTAGTGCCCCAGTCGGATTGGTTTCAACGAGGCGGGAAACGTTTTAAATGGCATTATCTGGTAAGACGTCTTCATAAACCGCATTTAGAAGGGACAAGCGGATATGCGCCCCACTACAGGATCATCGCCGATAAAGTGGCTCTTTTCTCTATTATCCCATTTAAGTGGGAACGGGGGGAAAAGATCTATTTGCCTCCTGATACTCTCTATGTGCACCGCGCCGATACAGATAGCCCCGTGGATTACGGTCATACCAGTAAAATGAATTTCAGTTTTGAGATTATTTTAGTTACCGCTACACAGATCGGGACAACGACGGTGTTCCGTCGGACGGTTACCCCGTCTGTGACCTATAATAATGAATAAAGGAGGGGAGCGTCAGCTCCCCTTTGCTTAGGGAAAGGGAAAACGTGTGAAGTCGACTGTCGGGGTTTTGGTCTATGTCCGTCAAAAGGGATGTTTTCTGATGCTTCATCGAAACAAACGAAACGAAGATATGCATAAAGGGTTTTGGGTGGCCCCCGGGGGGAAACGGGAAAAAAATGAGTCGATTCCTGACTGTGCCCGGCGGGAGCTTTATGAAGAAACAGGGCTGACAGCCCTTGAACTGAAGTTTTTGGGTTTTCTCCACTTTCCCGATACAGGCGCCTCTCCCTTTGAAGGGGAGTGGGTGGATTTCGTTTTCCTTTGCACCCGTTTCGAAGGGCAAGTGAAAAAAAACATTCCCGAAGGGGCGCTGGAATGGATTCCGGCACGGGATCTTTGTTCTCTTCCCATGTGGGCGGGAGACCGGATCTTTACCCCTTATGTGATCCGGGGGAAACGTTTTGAAGCCTCCTTGACCTATGAGCAGGGGACGCTTATCTCGTATTTCATCAAAGATATCAATTGAATTCTTTTCTGTTTTCTTTATGATAACACAAAGGAGGGCGTATGACTCAAGATCTCGATGCATTGGTGGAAAGGATCAATGCGTTATGGCATAAAAAACAATCCTCCGGATTGACCCCTGCCGAAGAAGAAGAACAGAAAAGACTGCGGGAAAAGTATTTGTCACGGATCAGGGATTCTGTGCAGGGACAGTTGGGCGGAATACGGTATACAGGCCATAAAAATAAAAAGGACAAAAGATGAATAAAATCAGGGATCCGTTTATCAAAAAACTTTTAAATGTCTACTACGGAGCGCCGGTCAAATCCCTGAAAAGCCGAAGGCTTTTTGCCGCTGAAGACTACTATTCGCTTTTCATTGAGACCGTTTTCAAAAACCGCGTGAAAGAGCATCTCATTTTAAAACAAATGGCATCCCCTCTTGCTGAAGAAATCCTGCTGAGAGAAAACCGCAGCGGAATTGCCTCTTTGCCGGAGCCTCTTTTCCATCTTCAGCTGATCAATAAAGAGTACCTCTTCCTTCAGCGTCTTCCCGCTCCTTTTTCTGAAAAACCGGTATCCTCTTTCACCGATGATAAGCTCCTGGCGCTTATGCGCACAATGGAAGAGCTCAGCCGGACCAGTTCCCGGCCCATGGATTACGGAGTTTCTTTTTGTAAAGAGAGCCCCGGCCCGTTGGAAGCCTCCTTTCCTTTATCGGAAAAAAGTGTGGCTGTGACAGAGAAGGGGGCCTTCTTTATAGATATGTCTCGTTATGCATTACATCATTGCGGTTATGCTTTATGGCATTGGGCCCTGGTCACACGAAAAGAGTCCGATTCTTTCCGCGTGCTTCTGGATTTGTATTACGAAGACAAAAAGATCCCGGCCCGGGAAAAGGCTTTATGCTCCCGCTCGGCCCGTGAAGAGAATTTTGCCGATTTAAATCTTACCGAAAAGGAAGAAACAGAACTGCTGGAGAAATATGAGGGAATCTAAGGGGTTGGAAAACCCCATTGTACCGTCTCTCTTTTCTATGGCCCGTGAAGAAGGGTTAGAGCTTTATGCCGTGGGGGGAGCTGTCCGGGACAGATTACTCCAGCGCAGCCCTTCCGGTGACATCGATTTTGTATATAAGGGCGGCTCCATCGACCGAGTGGTGGGGAGATTGCAGAAAAGAGTGCGTTTTAAAGCTGTTCCTTTTGACAACAAGGGGTTTTCCACGCTTCGCCTCTGTTTTAAGTCATTGATCATCGATTTTCAGCCGCTGCATGTATCGGGACTCTATCAGGATGCGTTGCATCGGGACTTTACTGTCAATGCCCTCTATTTAGAGCAAAAGCAAAAGGGCTTGACCCTTCTGGACCCCCTTAACGGAGAAAAAGACCTTGCCGACGGCCTTTTGAAAGAGACCTCAGAGCAATCCTTTGACCAGGATCCGTTAAGGATCTTGCGTCTTTTCCGTTTTGCATCTCAATTAGGCTTTCGTTATGAAAAAGGAACACTTCGCCTGGCCGCAGGCTCCGTTCAAAAACTGAGCCGTATCTCTCCTGAACGGATAAAGGATGAACTGATTAAGATCTTCTCAAAGCCGATGCAAGGGCTGCTTTCCGATATGAGTGACCTCTGTCTTTTTGATCTCCTGGCAGGTTTTCATCCCCGTTCTGTCCCGGAGTTCCCGGCGGGGGAGTCTGTGATCAATCTTTTTCTGCTGTTCAGCGAAAATGGCAGGAGCGGAGCATTCGTTTCTTTTTTGAAGGCTTTTCGATTTTCAAAAAAAGATATCGAGGTTGCCGCTGCATTGCATCTTTTAGAGGAGACCGAAGAGGAGGCCGTTATCGGACGTTTCCATAAAAAATCCTCCTGGCTGCTGGAACGCCTGAAAGATTTTTGTCTTATGACCCGCCAAAAGGGAAAGAGAGAGCGCCTGGAAGACATTAGCTGTTACGGTTCACCGCTTATAGACGGCCGTGAGGCCGCGCGTCTCTTTCATGTATCGGGCCCGGCTCTTGGAGCGCTTATGGATGCCTTGCACATTCTTCAAATAGAAAAGCGTTTGACTCGAAAAGAGGAGCTCATTCTTGCTGCTGAGAAGCGAAATGGAAAAGAATATTGAAAGGTGTGTATTTTTCATTATAATACAGGCATGAAAACCAAATATATTCTTTATGTTACATTCCTTTTTCTTCTGGCGGCCTGCGGAACGCCGGAGAATAATCAGGATGAGGTTCCTGCTCCCGGGCCGGGACAGGTATTTGAAAAGGGCATGAGCCTGACATATACCGATAGAGGACAAAAGGTCTGGGAGATCCGGGCTGAGACTTTGAGCCAACAGGATGATGATACCGGGATCGTGAAGGCTGCCGACGTCAAGATTTCCTTTTATTCAACTCATGGTGACATCGATCATATTATTACAAGTGACCGGGGAACGATTTCTTTAAAAAGCAACGATGTGATCTTGGAAGGAAATGTCATTATGGAAAGTGTCCCGGAAAAAACAGTAATCTACACGGAGCGGGCTCATTATAAGGCCGGGGAAGATCAAGTCGTCAGCAGAGATCCCGTGGAAATCGTCCGGGGGACAAGTTTTGCCCGGGGTGAAGGGATGACGGTGAATCTCAAGACTAATGAAATCACGATGATAAAGCCCCATGGTAAAAAATAGCCGTTTTACTTTTATTTTCATTATTTTATTTTTGGTTTCATCTGAAGCCGGGGGGCAGATACCCGGAGACTCTTGGGAACTTCTTCATGCCGAGACTTCAACAGTGCGGTATGGCGGGGAAGGAACCCGGGTCGTCTTTCTGGGCGATGTCCGTTTTGCTAATGGGACTGAACGTTATGAAAGCCGCCGTGTTGTCTATGAGGAGAATAGAGGACGGATCACCATGGACGGCGATGTGAAATTATATCGCGGAGGGACGACGATCTTTGCTGACACTCTTGTTTTTTACCTGGAAGATTCAAAGACGGAGTTAAAGGGCCATGTCTGTGTCCGCGGGGACAAATACATTATAGAATCAAAAGAGGCGCTGCTTTTCTCTGACGGGGCCATGCTTTTTGACGGGACCGTTGTTTTGGAGATGGATGGGTACATGGGGTTGGCCGACCGCCTTCAGCGCAGTGCCTCAGGAGATTCTGTGACACTTTACGGAACTCCCTATATTATTATGGAAGAGCGCTATATTGGTGGGGATGCCATGACTCTTTATTTAAAAAACGACGATGTCATAGATTATCTGATGATTTCAGGGCATGGAGACCTCTTTTGGAACAGTGATCATCAGGAAATGGGGCTTCAAAGCCGTTTGCTGTATCTGTACTTTACCCCGGAAAATGAATTAAGCGAAGTGCAGGCCCGTGGTGACGTGAAAGGGGTTATAAAAGACAGCGAAACCGCAAATCACTTTTACGGAGATTCAATGGACATTACTTTTTTTGAAAATGAACCCCGGCTGGTCCTCCTTACCGGAAAGGCCGGCGGTTCGGCCGTGGGGCTTGAAAAGAAGGAAGAAAGCGGGGACTGAAATGGAAGCGGACGATATGAAAGTTCTCAGGGCGGATAATTTAAAAAAGATCTATAATAAAAGGCCGGTTGTCTCAGATGTCTCCATTGAAGTCAAGGCAGGCGAAGTCGTCGGACTTTTAGGCCCCAACGGAGCCGGGAAAACCACATCTTTTTATATGATCGTCGGGATCATCAAACCGGATGCCGGAACGATTCATATTAACAGGGAAGAATTTACCAATGAAGCCATGTATTTGCGATGCCGCAAAGGGATCAGCTATCTGCCACAGGAGGCTTCGATTTTTCGTGATATGACTGTGGAAGAGAATCTGGAAGCCATTCTGGAAACAGTGGCAGAGGACCCGGAAACGATTCAGAAAGAAAGAGATTCCTTATTAGAACGTTTTAAGATCACTCCTGTCCGGAAAAATAAGGGGTATATGCTTTCGGGCGGTGAACGGCGCCGAGTGGAGATTGCCAGAGCGTTGATCACCAGGCCGGCTTTTCTGCTGCTTGATGAGCCTTTTGCAGGTATCGACCCCATCGCAGTAGCCGAGATCCAGGATCTGATTATCGATCTGCGCCGCTGGGGGCTGGGAGTTCTTATTACAGACCATAATGTCCGGGAGACGCTGAGTATTACCGACCGCTCCTATATTTTAAGCCAGGGAAAGATCTTAGTCTCCGGGACTCCCGGTGAACTCATTGAAAATGAAACGGCTAAAAAGATATACCTGGGTGAAAAATTCCGATTATGAAAAATGAATTGATCTTACAACATAGACAGCAGCTCAGTCTTAACGTCATGCAGAAGATCAGCCTGGAGTTGCTCAATCGGAATCAGTTGGAACTTCAGGAATATCTCAAAGAGGAAGCTTCATTGAACCCTTTTTTAGAGCCCGCCCGGGATGAGGAAAGCGTCGCTCTCCCTGAAGAGGAAGAGGCATTCAGCGGCTTTGACGAGAATTGGGAGATCTACTCCCACAGCACATCTTCTCATCTCCCTAAAGATTACAGTCCTGATCTGTGGCTGGAGCAGTTGAGCGGCCCCCGGGATTGGAAGGAGGAACTGCTCCGGGATATTCGGCTTTCGAAGATATCACCGCAGCAGGAAGAGATCCTTGCCGATATCGTTGAACAGCTTGATGATGAAGGTTTTTTGACAGATGCCAAAAGCCTCAGAAAAAAGCATTCACTCACAGAGGAATTTTTTGAAGAGATCCTTCATCTTTTTTTTCTTTTGGCGCCTCCCGGCCTGGGTGCCCGGACACATGGAGAATGTTTTGTGCTTCAGCTCCGCGCCCGCGGCCTTGAGGATCCCTTGCTGGAGGAGATCGTCACAAAGCATTCTGAAGCTGTCGGGAAAAAGGATTTTGACAAAGCCTTAGACGATTATGAGCTTTCCCCGGGAGAAAAAAAGCGCTTTGAAAGGATTTTGAATTCCCTCTCCCCCCGGCCGGTTCCGGATGAAGAAACCCCTGTGACGGCTCTTGTCCCCGATCTCTTCATTTGGCGGGATGAAAAAGGGTTTCGAGTGGAGGTCAGCCAAAAATATCAGGCCTACTTTACGTTGAATTCTCAATATGTCCGTATGATGCAGTCTCCCGATATGGGTCAGCAGGACAAGAAATTTTTAAGGAAGTATTATCAGAATTATATGATGATTAAAACAGCATTAGAACGCCGGCGGGAAACTCTTTTCAAATTGGGGGAGATGCTTATTGAAAAGCAATCTTCCTTCTTTGAACAGGGTCTAGACGGCCTGAGACCTTTAAGCCAGGCCGAGGCAGCTGAGCAGATGAGTGTTCATCCCTCGACAGTCAGCCGCGCTGTTAAAGATAAATTTGTTCAAACGGATTTCGGCCTTTTTCCCTTGGGTATTTTTTTTAAAGGGGTCGGCGGGGCGGTCTCTTCTTCAAGCGGGGAAGATGTCTCCAGGACCGTTATTCTCAAAGCGCTGAAAGAGATGGTCGACAAGGAAGATAAAAAACAACCGCTGACTGATGATGAAATTGCGAAGAAACTGGACCAAATGGGATATCAGGTCAGCCGCAGGGCTGTCAATAAATACAGGGGGCTGATTCATATCCCCCCGAGGAAGGAGCGCAGACGATGAAAGATATTATTATTATAGGGGCCGGACCCGGGGGGTATGTGGCTGCGATCCGCGCCGCCCAGCTGGGAATGGATGTCACGGTCATTGAAAAGAAAAGGGTCGGGGGGACTTGCCTCAATGTCGGCTGTATCCCGACAAAAACATATGTGGCCATGGCCGAGCTTTTTTATAAGATGAAAGAAGCATCCCATTTCGGTATCGATATCACAGGAGAGATCTCCTTTGATGTGGCCCGTATGGTGGAAAGGAAAAACAAGGTCGTCGATCAGCTTGTCAACGGGATTGAAATGCTTTTTCAGAAGAGAAAAATAGAACTCATCACAGGAGAGGGGCGCCTGGTCGATGCCCAAACGGTGGAAGTCAACGGAAAGCAGGTCAAAGGGAGACATGTTATCCTGGCCACCGGCTCAGCGCCGTTCATTCCCGACGTTCTGCAAATACCCGATTTTACCCTGAACAGCACAGAGCTGCTTGATTATGACAAGCCCCTTTCGTCTCTGGCCATTATCGGAGGCGGTGTCATCGGTGTCGAATTTGCCAGTATTTACACCTTGCTGGGTGTTCAGGTCTCGCTGATCGAGATGCAGCACTCTTTACTGCCCACTTTAGATAAAAAGATCGGAAACCGTCTAAAATCCATTTTAAAGAAAAAGGGCGCGGAAATCCATACATCAAAAAAAGCAGAAAAAGTATCCCGCGGGGAAATCATTTTGGATGACGGAACAGAGATTCATGCTGACCGGTTATTAGTCGCTATCGGACGGCGCCCCGTTTTACAGGGCATAGATACCGAAAAGTCAGGTATTAAAACCCATAACGGCTGTATCGTCGTGTCGGAATCCATGGAGACCTCGCTTCCCGGTGTTTATGCTATCGGGGATCTTTTAGACACGCCACAATTGGCTCATACCGCATCCAAAGAAGGGATTGTCGCCGTAGAAAATATTGCCGGAGAAAAAAGCCGCGTCAATTATAATGCCATCCCCTGGGCGGTTTTTACTTATCCTGAGATTGCCGTGGTCGGCTCTGCAGAAGGGGCCGTAGAAGGGAAGTTCCCTTTTTCAGCCAACGGCAAAGCGTTAGGCGTCGGGGAATCCGAGGGCTATGTCCGGATCATAGGGGATGCGTCAGAGAAAGTCATCGGAATGGAGATCATGGGACCCCATGCGTCAGACCTTATTCATGAGGGCGCATTGGCCATCGAGAATCATTTGACCTTAAGCGATATTGCCCGAACGGTCCATGCTCATCCGACACTGAGTGAAGCCGTGGCCGAAGCTGCTGAGGGCGCTCTGGGAAAAGCGATTCATATGGCTTGAAAATCCCGTTGAAAGGGAGCGTCGGCAGGTGTATAATGAAGAATAGAGGCCTGCTTGCAGGCCTGTGTGACGGAAATAAAATGCTCGATTGTCGAAAGGAGGCCTTATGGCTGTTAAAATGAGTGTGACCGGACGAACGATTAAGGTAACCGATGCTATTAAGGATTATCTGGAAGAAAAGATCACTAAATTGGAGCATTTTAATGATCATATTGTGTCTGCGAATGTTATTCTCAGTGTCGAAAAATTAAGGCATATCGCCGAAGTGACATTGCAGACAGCCGGCAGTACGCTGCATGTCTCTGAAGAGACAGATGACCTCTATAAATCAATTGATTCCTGTATGGATATTCTGGCCCGGAAACTGAAGAAGATCAAAGACAAGAACATCGCAAAAAAACGGGGCGGGGAGTCCCTGGGCGAGATCGCGGAGAAATCTCTTCTGGAAGGAGTCGAAGTCTCCGGGGGGCATCATGTGATCCAGGTCGACCGTTATGTCAAAAAACCTCTCTTTGTGGAAGAAGCCGCGTTGGAGCTGGACCTTTTGGATAATGATTTTCTGGTTTTTTTCAATGAAGCCCGCAAGAGGGTCAATGTTCTTTATCGAAGAAAGGACGGGAATTTCGGGTTGATCGATCCTAAATTCTGATTATGGAAAAAAATGTCACGGTTTGGGATCTTTACCGCGAACTTGAGAAAAATGACCTTCCCTTTGAATTCCGGGGGGAGAAAGAATGGCTGAATAAGCCTGTTTCTTCCCCCATTTTTGTTTCACCCGGTATTGCTCTGGCAGGATATTGGGATTATTTCCCCGAAGAGCGCCTCATCATTTTGACAAAACGGGAAGTCGCATTTTTCAGCACGCTCTCCAAAGAAAAAAAGGCGGATGTCCTTCAGCAATTCGTCAAAGTCAAAGCTTTGGCTTTTATTCTTCAGCACAGCGTCCATTGTGACGGGGACCTGGAAGCTTTTGCCCGAAAAAATCAGATCCCTCTTTTTCTTTTATCCCTTCCTTATCAGGAGCTTCAATTCTCCCTTCTGGATATTCTGGAAGAACTGTTTGCCCGGGAAACCCTGGTTCACGGCTGCTTTGTCGACGTTGCTGAGCAGGGAGTGCTTATTATCGGAGAGAGCGGGATAGGGAAAAGCGAATGTGCTTTGGAACTTGTCCGAAGGGGCTATCGTCTGGTAGCTGACGACAGTATTGTGATCAGACGCATTAAAAACAGGCTGTTGGGAGAGTCCAAAGAGATGGCCCGCCATTATATCGAAATCCGCGGTGTGGGAATCATTGATATTAAAGAGCTTTACGGATTAAAAGCTGTCACTGAGGAGAAAAAGGTTGATTGTGTCGTCAATTTGGTTCTTTTTGATAAGAAAAAGCATTTTGAGCGGCTGGGAATCGACCGTGAACATTTTCGCTTATTAGGGATGGACCTTCCCATGTATACGGTTCCCGTGACTCCGGGGAAAAGCATCAGCACCGTCATAGAAGTCATCGCTAAAAATGAATACGCGAAAAAAAGAGGCTATGACACCCCGATGAAATTGGCTACATCCATGATGAAACAGATCAGGGAAAAAACACGCAGAAATCATGAAAGCCAATGAGATCCTGAGGGAGCAGATCAAAAATGAAATACCCGGACAGCGATGTTGTCTGATCACAGCCTTGAAAGTGGCCTTGCGCCTTTATGGTTCTTTTCATATTACGAAGCGCGGGCTTATGGTGGAATTTAAAAAAGAAGATCCGGCTCTTCTCAGAAGGACGATCCGGATCTTTAAAAGCGCCTTTCCCCGACAAAAAGAATTAGAGATCCTTTTTGATGATAAAAAGTATTGGGTGCAAATCTTTGCTCCTCGCCCTATTTGGCAGGAGCTGAACCTCTTTTCTGCTGAAGATGAGTTTATGCCCGATGTCTCTGTCTCTTCTTCCTGCTGTCTTGTCCAATTTGTACGGGAGACGGTCCTATATAAAGGGTATCTGGTTAATTTTGAAGAAGGATACCAGCTGGAGATCCGCGAGCCCGGCCCCTTTACTGACATGTTGCTTTCTACATTGAATCAATGGAATGTGAAATTTTATATTTATCCCGGGCGCTTTCTGATTAAAGGGGGAGAGAATCTGATCTTTTTTTTGACTCATATTCATTGTCGGGCTATGGTAGAAAAACTATCTCAATACAGAGATTTCAAAAAAGATAAAAATAGCACTGTGCGGCTGACGAATTACAGCATGGCTAATTTGACCCGCCAGGTCAACGGGTATGAGCGCATGCGTCCGGTCTTGGAAGAACTGAAAAACGGCCCCGGGCTGGAGTCTCTTCCGGCTCCTCTTCGGGAAGTCGCTTGGCTGCGTCTGGAACACCCGTCATTGACCTTGTCAGAGCTGGGAAAACTGGCCCGTCCCCCGTTGTCAAAGGGAGGGGTCTCTTCCCGTCTGAAGAGAATTGTGCTCTTGTATGAGCGATGGAAGGAGGAGGCATGATTGAAGCTTATATTTTAACCCATGGGGAATTGGGCGAAGCCCTCTTGGCTTCGGCGGAAATGATCGTCGGAAAAATGGAAGATGTCCATGTCCTGGGGTTCTATCCCGGAGATTCCATCTCCCTTTATCGGCAAAAGGTGGAACAGCATATACAAAGCCATAGCGGGGAGGCTCTTTTTATCTTTACGGATATTTTCGGAGGAAGTTGTGCCAATACCGTCATGCGTTTTTTGGACAGGGATTCTGTCTATGCCTTTGCAGGCGTAAACCTTCCAATGCTCATTGCTTTTTACTCGGCAAAGTTCACATTGAAACCCGAAGCGATTCGGGATATGATAGGAAAAGAAGGCGTTCGTTCGGTTATTGATATGAAGAGAGAGTGGCAGGAGCGGAAAGAGGAGTGATATGATCTTATTGTTTCGGGTTGATGACAGATTGGTTCACGGCCAGGTGGCGGTAGGGTGGAAAAATGCCCTGGAAGCCAATCATCTGCTTGTGGTCGATGATGAAGTGGCAGCGAATGAATTTGACAGAACGCTCATGGAGATGAGCGCGCCTTATGATTTGCAGCTTAATATTTTCAGCGAGCATGAAGCAGTTAAAAAACTTCCTTCATTGTCCCGGGACAAAAAACTCCGCACGATCGTCCTTGTCCGGACTCCCGAAGTCGTGGAGCATCTTGTCGGACGGGGAATTCAAATCGATGAGTTAAATGTGGGCGGCATGCGGTTTTCCCCGGGAAAAGAGCAAGTGACCCGGGCGGTTTATTTGGATGACACCGATATTGAAAAAATAAAAAGTTTGGCCCGGCAGGGGATAAAGATAGAAGGGCGCATTGTCCCCACCGATAAAAAAAGTGATTTCCTGCAATTGTTATGACACTTTATTTTCTCTCCACTCTTCTTGCAGCCTTTTTAATCCTTGATATGACTTATATCGGCCAGTTTATGCTTTCAGAGCCTCTCTTTATGCTTCCCTTGCTGGGGGCTGTCAGCGGCCACACGGCAGAGGGGATAACCGCCGGCATGAACCTGGAATTTATTTTTTTGGGGCGTCTGGCTGTCGGGGCCTCTATTCCTCCTTCAGCGGCCTTTTCAGGAGCTGTCTTTTGGGGAGGCTTTCTTTTGACCCGGGGAGATGGGGCCTGGGTGATGCCGGCCCTCTTTTTCCCGTCTGTTATTGCAGGGTATTGGGGACGCAGTATCGACCATTTTTTCCGAAAACTGCATAATGAGTGGGCAGAGGCCGCTTTTGAAGCCTTTGGAAAGCATGGGAAATATTCTTTCTTCCTGGGGCAGGGGCTTGTCTCCGCAGGAGTGTTTGTTTTTATCAACTGGGTCAGCATTCTTCTCCTCTCCTGGAGTGTTCATAAGATCGCTGTCTGGTCGGCTCCTTTATGGCAGAATTTCTTTCAGGAGCATTATCTGCTGATGATATGGAAAGCCATGCCTGTAATGACGGTTCTTTTTCTTCTTGACCGGTTTAATGACAGAAAGAATAACCCCTATTTAGTGGGAGGCATTCTGGCCGGGCTTACTGCCGGAGGGATTTTGTGGGCCATTTTATAACATTCCTGCGCACCTTTTTTATCCAGCTGTTGTGGAATTACGATAAAATGATGAATACAGGTTTTTTCTTTGCTCTGAGCCCGCCGTTAGGCCATTTGAGTTCTTCATCGCGTGAAAAAGAACTGCGCCGTTACAACACCTATTTCAATACGCATCCGTTTATGGCTTCCTTTATCATCGGAGCGGTGCTCCGTTTGGAAAAAGAGTATGAGATGACTCAGAACGAGGAGCTGCTTTCAGAAATCGAAAATATAAAGCTGAAGCTCATGGGGCCTTTGGCTGCCTTGGGAGATTCTCTCTTCTGGGGAGGGTTGAAGCCCTTTTTCATCCTCTGCACGGTTATCTTTCTTTTTATGGCCCCGGCTCCTGTCGGGGCCGCGATTGGTTTGATCCTGTATTGGAGCGGTTATAATCTGATTCACATCGCTTTTCGCTTTAAAGGGCTGGATGTGGGATATCGCTACGGACGCTCGCTGATCATCTACCTGAAGAAGCTTGAAATACAGAAAAAAGTGGATTTTTTAAGAAGGACTGCTATAATGCTGCTGGGTGTATTTTGGGGATTGGGTATCATTTGGCTGTTTTCCGAAGGTTTGGGATACGGGTGGCCTGTTCTTCTCTCTTCTGTCTTAATCATCTTTCTTATACGAAGAATGCCCAATATTCTGATTCTGGGGTTGACAATGGTTATCTTACTTCTGGGGGGAATACTATGCTGAAAAAAGAGGTGGAGATCGTGAACAAATTAGGGCTGCATGCCCGTGCAGCCGCTCTGTTAGTGCAGGAAGCGACAAAGTTCCATGCGGAGATCTTTATTGAATACAAAAATCAAAATGTCAATGCCAAAAGCATTCTCGGAGTGATGATGCTGGCTGTCTCTCAAGGCCAGGTGGTGACATTGAAGACCGAAGGCGATGATGAGGAGGAGGCTATGGAAGCTGTTGAGAATCTCATCAAAGACAAGTTCGGGGAAGGAGAGTAGACGGGTGAAAGTTTTTCGCGGGATTCCTTCATCCTCGGGAATTGCAATCGGGCATGCCCTTCCGCTGAAAGGGACGGGGTTTAATATTAAGCGCGCTCATGCCGGTGAAAAAGAACTGGAAGAGCAGATCGTTCTTTTTCAAAAAGCGGTAGAAAAGACCAAAAGGGAACTGAAAAAGATTAAAAATACCGTGAGACATGAGATCGGCATTGAAGAATCAGCTATTTTCGATGCCCATATTTTACTGGTCAATGATCCTAATTTAGTGGAAAAAGCCATTAAAAATGCCAGAGAAGAAAGTGTCTCCATTGATTATGCCTTCACGGAGACCCTGAACAGCTTGGTTCAGATCTTTGAAAATATGCCCGATGAATATTTAAAAGAACGGGCCAATGATCTTTTGGATGTGGGGAAAAGGATCTTAAAAAACTATTTAGGGATACAGATGGCCCCGGAATTAGCAGGCGATCATACAGACTTGATCATTATCGCTCATAATATTTCTCCCTCGGATATGGTGGAATTAGGGAAAAAGCGTATCGGGGGGTTGGTCACTGAAGTCGGGGGAACGACATCTCATGCAGCGATTATGGCCCGCTCTCTTGAAGTCCCTGCAATCGTGGGGGTATCGAATATTCTGTCAGAGGTCCGCCCGGACGATTTGATCATTGTCGATTCCAACAGTAATAGAGTTATTATCGACCCTGATGAAGAGACGGTCAAGGCCTATCAGACCTTGCGCCGTGAATATGTCCGCTATATCAAAAGCCTGGAAAAACTTCGAAATGAAGAAGCCGTGACACGGGACGGGAAAAGAATCAAATTAGAGATCAATATGGAGCTGGTCAATGAAGCTGATTTGGTGAACAGTTACGGCGCAGACGGGGTCGGGCTTTTCAGGACAGAATATCTTTTTATGCGCAATATCCTCCCCACAGAAGAGGAACAGGCGGAGACCTATCAATATATTTCCCAGATCATCTACCCTAAAGAAGTCGTTATCCGCACTGCGGACTTAGGCGGAGACAAGTTTATTTCGCACTTTGAAGTCCCAAAAGAGATGAACCCTTTTTTGGGGCTCCGGGGAATACGGCTTTGCCTGGAGTACAAGGATTTTTTTAAGACACAGCTCAAAGCGATTCTGAGGGCTTCAAAACTGAAAAATATACGGATCATGTTTCCCATGATTTCAGGAGTGGATGAACTGCGCCAGGCAAAAGCGGTTCTGGGTGAGGCAATGGATGAGTTAAAGGAGCGGGGAACCGAATTTGATGAGGAGATCAAAGTCGGGATTATGATCGAGATTCCTTCTGCTGCGGTGATCTCGGATATTTTGGCTACAGAGGTTGATTTTTTCAGCATCGGGACCAATGACCTCATTCAATATACTTTGGCCGTAGACCGGGTCAATGAAAAGATCTCCTATCTTTATAACCCTATTCATCCTGCGATTTTAAGACTCATAAAAATGACGGTCAACAACGGCCATCAAAACGGAATCCCGGTCGCCATGTGCGGACAGATGGCGGGAATGGCCGAATATGCGTTGCTTCTTATCGGAATGGACCTGGATACTCTTTCCGTGGCCCCGTCCAATCTCCTGGAAATGAAAAAAATCATCCGTGCCGTGGAATATGATAAATGTAAACAGATCGTCCAGTCCAGCTTTCAGTTCAATGATGTTCATCTCATCAGCGACCATTTCCAGCGTTATAATAAGGAATATTTGTCCGGTATATTGTTCAATTACGGAAAGGAGGGGGCGAATGAGTGATATTGATATTGCAAAAAAAGCTGTGTTGAAACCCGTAGAAGAGATCGCTTCAGAGCTGGGGGTCAAAGAGGACTGTGTAGAGCCTTACGGAAAGTATAAGGCAAAAATCAGTTTAAAAGCCTTGGAAAAAAAAGAGCGTGAAGGGCATCTCATTTTAGTTTCGGCGTTGACTCCCACAGCAGCCGGAGAGGGGAAGACCACGGTGACCATCGGATTAGCCCAGGGATTGGCTGCTATAGGGAAAAAAACGGCCATTGCCCTCCGCGAGCCTTCTTTAGGGCCGGTCATGGGAATGAAAGGCGGAGCGACAGGCGGCGGCTACTCTCAGGTCCTGCCCATGGAAGAGATCAACCTGCATTTTACGGGAGATCTGCATGCTATTTCTTCAGCCCATAATCTTATCGCTGCTGTCATCGATAATACTCTTCATCAGAGAACGCTTCCCATCGATCCCCGGCGCATTGTCTGGCCCCGGGTCATGGATATGAATGACCGCTCGCTGCGCCATATTATCGTCGGCCTTGGCGGACCCAAAAGCAGTTTTCCCCGTGAAGGGACTTTTGACATTACTGCAGCTTCTGAAATCATGGCCACCCTGTGCCTTTCTGAAGATTATGCCGATTTAAAAAAGAGGATCGCCCGCATTGTCGTCGCTTATGATTATGAAAGAAAGCCTGTAACTGTAGCGGATCTCAAGATCGCCGGAGCCGTAAGCGCATTGTTGAAAGAGGCCTTGAAACCGAACCTGGTCCAAAGTATTGAACATGTCCCGGCCTTTATTCACGGGGGCCCCTTCGCCAATATTGCCCAGGGGACCAACAGTGTCCTGGCCACAAGAATGGCGATGCGGTATGCGGATTATGCGGTGACAGAAGCCGGATTCGGGTTTGATCTGGGCGGAGAAAAGTTCCTCAACATCAAATGCCGTTATGCCGGGCTGCAGCCGGAAGCCTTAGTACTGGTTGCGACTGTCCGTGCATTGAAACTTCATGGTGGAGTGGCGAAAGATCAGTTGAAAGAGCCGAACCCCTATGCTGTGGCTAAAGGGCTGATCAACCTGGAAAAACATATTGAAAATGCCGTGAAATTCGGAATAAAACCGGTTATTGCCATTAACAGGTTCACGGAAGACACTGATGAAGAGATCAAAGCCATCAAGACCTGTTGTGTGGCTATGCACTACGATATTATTGTCGCTGACTGTTGGGCCAAAGGGGGAGAAGGGGCTCGTGAATTGGCAGAAAAAATAGTAGAAGTCATTGAAAGCGGTGAGAATAAGCTTCGCTTTCTGTATGATTTGGAGGCTTCTGTTGAAAAGAAGATCGAAACCATTGCCCGCGAGATCTATGGAGCCCGCTCTGTCATCTATAGCAAAGAAGCCTTGGCTGATTTGAAACAGATCGCAAAGAACGGCTATGACAATTTAGCGATCTGTATGGCTAAGACCCAATACTCCCTCTCAGATGACCCGAAGCTTTTGGGGCGTCCCGAGAATTTTGACGTGGAGATCCGCCAGATCATTGTCAATGCCGGCCCCGGTTTTCTGGTCCCTGTCAGCGGCACTATTATGCGTATGCCCGGACTTCCCAAGAAGCCGGCAGCTGAGGTCATTGATATCGACGAAAAAGGAGAGATCAGCGGACTTTTCTGATCATCAAATAAGCGCCCCTTGTTCTTCAGAACAAGGGGCGCCGGTTCAAAAGTAATAGCGTAAACCTAGTCCCGCGTTTAATTGAAAATCAGTATCGGGAACCAGATCCAAAAGGGGAATGACCTCACAAAAGATCTCCAGCGGGGCTGATGTGGGGGTATAGGATGTCCCCAGAGGGATACGGCTCCCCAAACGGGTTTTATCAGAAAATTTGATACGGACGCCTATGCCGTAATAGAGATGAAAGGGAGCTTTGTCGATGGTATAGGCGTTCAGAGAATGAACTAAATAATCGGCATGAAGATGAAGTTTCTTTTCTCCTGAAAAAGACCAGGCTATAGCCCCGTCGAAAGCGCTTTTTTCGCTGTTCCAGTATTTTACTGTAACCCCTGTCGGTTCACCCAGAACAAATCCGATGCCGAAATCATAGGGGCCGGCCGCCAGAAGGCCGGAGAAGATAAATAAAAGAAAAATGAGGACAGCGGTTCTTTTCATACAGTCCCTCCTTTGTTGACGTGAGTGCGCAGGAAAAAATAAAGGAAAAGCATCAGGAGACTCAGGAAGAGAAAGGCAACAGGGATAGAGGCCTTTTGGGCCATCAGTCCGAAAAGGGGTGCCAGAAGAACTGTGAAGAGAGATTTGAGCTGGCTTTCAACGGAGAGGACGGTAGCCCGTCCTTCTTTACGGGCCAGGTTTCCTATCGTCTCTACTAAAAGGGGGCGCCGGGAATCTTTTAAAACATTAAGCAAAAGGTAAAGGCCCAGGACAGGATAAAAGATGTCCAGGCTTAAAAAAGAAGCGGTTAGAAGAAAGAACAGACTCGCCCAAAGGATATAGCGGTCAGCTAACCCCGAAAGGCCGAAGCGGGGGACAAGCCGGTGAACATATCGGGAGGCCAAGGCCCCTGAAAGGGCAAAAAGGGCATAGAGAAGCCCGAGAACGATTTTTTCTCCTGTTTCTTTGTCGAACCCCCCATTCCACGCGGCCGGGAGGGTAAGATAGGCTAAGGTGATGGGTTGAATATAATCTTTGATCGTCTTAAAGACACTGTCAAAGAGAGAGGAGTTGAGCAGCGCTTTGCGAAGGGGCGGGTTCAGCGCCAAACTTTTGATAATGGTTTTTGAAAAAGCAAAAAAAGAGGAGGGGGGCTCTGCATCCGGTTCTTCTTTATCCAGAGAATCGGGATAACTGAGAATCAGGATAATATCCGCAAGGTAGGGGACAATGGCTGCCAAAAAAATGGCCCGCAAGGCAGGCAGATGAAGAGCCAGGGCGATAGCTGCCACAGAAGAAAGAGCTGTCCCCAGTAATGAGAAGGAACGGGTGCGCCCGTAAACCAGCGTCTTGTAGGAATCCCATGCTTTGATATCAAGATAGCGGTAAATCATCGCTTTATGGGTTCCGGAACGGAAAGACTCCCCCATGCCGAAAAAAACCATGGCAGCGGTATAAACGGGAAAGCTGTGCCCTGTAAAAAAAATAATGAAAGAGATGATGTAAAAGAGAAAACAGATTACCAAGGTCCTTTTGCGGCCGTAACGGTCAGCGATGAGCCCGGACGGGATCTCCAAAAGATAGAGGACTGTCTCCATAATGGCCATAAGGATTCCGATTTGAAAAAGATTCTGTCCGTTTGCCATAAGGAAAATAAAAAGGTAGGGCTCAAAAAACTTTAAATTCTTGAAAAAGCCGTAAAGAGAAAACTTAGTGATCTGGGTATCCTTAAGGATCATTTTTTCCGTAAGCATACCGGTATCATAACCGAAACGTAAAAAAACGTCAAACAAAAGCAGCTTCACATCAGGTTTTTATTACGGTATAATCCGGGTAACGAAAGAGTGGATTTCTTGCCGTGATTAGGAGGGTTATGATCTGGAAATATTTTTGGCTTTTGCTGGCCGGTGTGGCGGGAGGTTTTATCAATGTCAATGCCGGAGGAGGCTCACTTATCACGCTCCCCCTCCTTATCATGTTCGGATTGCCGCCTCACGTCGCCAACGGGACCAACAGGATCGCTGTTCTTTTTCAAAATCTTTCCAGTGTATGGAAGTTTAAAAAAAGCGGCTATTTTCATTGGAAGGCCGCCCTCATTCTGGGATTGCCGGCCATGGCCGGCGCTTTTGCCGGATCGCGTATCGCATTGGAACTACCGGAAGATCTTTTTCAAACGATTATTGCGGGAGTGATGCTGGTGAGCATCTCGATGATTCTGATCCCGAAAAAGAAACGTCAGGGGGCGGATCAGAAGGAGATCAAGCCCGGACTTCCCCACATGGTTCTATTCCTTTTTATCGGGCTCTATGTGGGTTTTATCCAAGCCGGCGTGGGGTTTCTGATTATTGCAGCACTCTCCCTTCTCGGAAGCTTTTCTCTTGTGCGGATCAACAGCCTTAAGGTGATGATCATCCTCTTATGTATGATCCCGTCTCTGCTGGTTTTCTCCGGAGAAGGGAAAATAGATTTGGCTTTCGGGATTGTTCTGGCGCTTGGAAACACAGCAGGCGGATGGCTTGGAACCCATTTCGCCGTGCAAAAAGGCGACCGCTGGATTAAGGTTGTCCTCATCGCCGGAATCATCCTCATGGCATTAAAGCTTTTGAATATCTCTCCTCTTTGAGTCGAAATGTCGCCTGAATCCGGTTCACTTTTTTCTTGACTTTCCCGCCCCCCTCTTTACCATTGATTATAATTGCCGATGAAGGAGGTTTATATGAACAGTCGGAAGATGATGTTTCTCCTGATGATTGCTGTTTTGGCCTTTGGTACAGCCGCAGCCGGAGAAGAAGAACAAAAAACGTTTTTAGACAATTTGAAGATGTCAGGAAGTTTTACCCTTATTGCCAAAAGTCAGACCGGATTCGCTACGCCTCTGGACTCTCCCGAAATGGGGATCTTTAACAGGGCCGGTGCCAATTACAGGGCTTCTCAGAATATCAGGGCCCATGGGTTGTTGAATTTTTCGCTGGGAACCCCCGGGGTATCCCCCTGGTTTGGAGTGCTTCAGCTTCGAATCGATGCCAATGACCCGGATGTGGACTATTATTTCAATCCTGCCGACCCTGGAAACAGTGACCGGGAGCGCACAGAAGAGATCGTCGAAGTCAATAATTTTTTTGTGATGTACCGCCCTTTTGAGATGAAGGGGGGGCGTCCTTTCGGAATCTCCGTGGGGATCAATTCCGTCAAAGCCACGGCTAATGCCGCCTATACACATCTCTATATCGGGGACACTGAAGATGAAGATTTCATTTTTTATACTGCTGCGGCCCTGACCACTTTTCCCATGATCCAGGCTGACTTTCATATTACTCCCGAAACAGGTATCGGTTTCGCTCTGGCCCGGGGAGCCGGAGATATTTCTCTGATCGGAACGGGAATGAACCCGGACAGCGCTCTGAACAAAATTCTCTGGGCCGAAGCTCAAAAAGGCGGCTTCGGTTTCAACGGAGCCATTCAATTCGTGGCCGGTGAGTCAGGGGGGACAAAGCTGACAGAGACAGATAATGACAATACCATCTACGAATATGAAGGAAAATACAAACATCGGATCTATAACAGCCGGCTTTCCTACACCTATAAGGGCCTTCAACCCTATGTAGGGTTTCAGTTGGTCCAGGGGGACGAAGTCCCCTCCAATGAAGCTTTTGAACCCCGTGAAGTGAAAGGGTCTTTTTGGACTTACGGTTTCGTTGCTGATAAGATCCTCGGTCCCGGAAAACTATGTGCGGATTTTACAAAGGCCGGAACAAACTCCTTTGACGGACTTCAAGGACTTCCCAAGGGACTTTTGGCAGGAATTCTCTCGGAGACATCGCTGGCGTCTTTGGCCCCTTATTTCACTCAGCTGGGAGGGGACAGTTCCGTGATCTATGCCGTGTCCCATCTGGATTATGCCTTTCACGCTGAATATGCCCTGCCTTTGAAGAAGGGTTTAGACCTTTCTTTTTTCTACTACGGTTTGAGAGGAAAAAAAGATAATACCTTGTCTTCCGAAACCGTGGAATCGGATATTGCCGATGCACTGAGGCCTTATGAAGGAGTCGGAGGGTTTATTGCTGAAGAAGTCGCCGCTCAGCTGATGGCGGGCGGTTTGAATAATCAGGTCGAGGCTATCCGTCGTTTTGCCGAATGGACGAATACTGATTCCTTCGGCTTGGCCGTTAAGTACAGTTTCTAAATGATCGGCCGGGGAGAGGCCGGCGGCCTTTTCCCCCGGCCATTTCTTTCTTTGCCGTGTCCGGGCCCGGAGAAGAGCCTTGATTTCACTCTTTGAACCGCTATAATGACTCAAAGATATTCAAAAGGAGGCCATATGTCAGATCAGGAAGCCAGAGGGAAAATGCTGGATAAAGCCATTCAGCAATTAGAAAAAGATTACGGAAAAGGGACGATTATGCGGCTGGGGGGTGACTTTCACCTTGACGTGGCTGTCATCTCAACAGGATCCATGAAAATAGACCATGCTACAGGGATAGGCGGAGTTCCCCGGGGGCGGGTCACAGAGATCTACGGCCCCGAATCATCAGGAAAAACGACATTGGCTCTTCAGATCATCGCCCAGGCTCAGAAAAAGGGCGGCGTGGCGGCCTTTATTGATGCCGAGCACGCATTGGATCCTGTGTACGCCCGAAAACTGGGGGTGGACATCGATAATCTTCTGGTCTCCCAACCTGATAATGGAGAACAGGCTCTGGATATCGTGGAGACATTGGTGAGGAGCGCGGCCATTGATATCATCGTTGTGGACAGTGTGGCGGCGTTGACTCCCCGGGCGGAGATCGAGGGAGATATGGGGGATTCCCATATGGGCTTGCAGGCCCGCCTGATGTCCCAGGCTTTGAGGAAACTGACCGGGGTGATCAACAAGACTAAAACATCCCTTATCTTTCTCAATCAGATCCGGATGAAGATCGGTATTATGTTCGGCAATCCGGAGACGACAACGGGAGGGAATGCGCTGAAGTTTTATTCCTCCCTGCGTATGGATATACGCCGCACCGGATCCATCAAAAACGGGACCGATGATATCGGAAATGAAGTCAAGGTCAAAGTCGTTAAGAACAAGTTGGCTCCTCCGTTTAAAATCGCTCATGTCCAGATTATTTTCGGTGAAGGTATCTCCAGGGTAAGTGAAGTCATCGATTTGGCTGCTGAATTCAATATTATGGATAAAAGCGGGTCCTGGTACTCCTATAATGATATGCGCCTGGGCCAGGGAAAAAGCAATGTGGAGGAATATCTCAAAGAGGCTCCGGAGATGCTGGAGGAGATCGAGAACAAAGTCAGGGCTGAGCTTTTTGGCAAAGAACATGAAAATTACGGCGCTGGAAACGCAGAAGAAGAATAAAAAGCGCTACAATCTTTTTGTAGACGGCCTCTTTTTCGAAGGGGTGGAAGAAAACACTGTTGCGCTTCTGAACCTTTATGTGGGAAAAGAAGTGACAGAGGATTTTCTGGAGGAGCTTCGCGATATTGAAGCCCGCGAGCAGCTGCACAGCCGGACGTTGGCTCTTGTCAGCCGCTACCGGAAAAGCGAAAAAGAAGTCGAGCGCTATATCATATCCAAAGGGTATTCAGAGGAGATGGCCCGGGCTGAGGTGGACAGGCTTAAGGCGTACGGTTTTATCGATGATACAGAGCTTGTCCGGGATTATCTCCGATACAATGAAAAGGAGAGCCTCAGGGCGTTGCGGATTAAGCTTTTAAAAAAGGGTGTCTCCGGAGAACTTATTGACCTTTTGGCCGGGGATTTCCCTGTGAGGTCCCGGGAGGAAAGAGCGCTTAAAAGGGCTGCGGAAAAAAAGATGAGGTCTCTTAAAGGGAAAGAGGATTGGCGCCCCGCCCTGTTTCGGTATTTAGCAGGCAAAGGGTTCGATATTGAGGATGTGAACACTCTTTTAGATCAATGGGAAAGCGAGGGCTGAGATGAAAGCCGCAGACATCAGGAATGTTTTTATTGATTTTTTCAAAGACAAGGGGCATAAGATTGTAGATTCCTCTCCGCTGATCCCCAAAGATGACCCGACTTTGCTCTTTACATCGGCAGGGATGGTCCAGTTCAAAGAATATTTTCAGGCCGGGGATGTCTCCCGCCTCTCTTTTACCCGGGCGGCATCCTGCCAGAAATGTCTGCGAGCCGGCGGGAAGAAAAGCGATTTGGAAAATGTCGGGAAAACGGCTCGCCATCATTCTTTTTTTGAAATGCTTGGAAATTTTTCCTTTGGCGATTATTTTAAAGAGGAGGCGATTTCCTATGCATGGGAATTTGTGTCCAAGGTGATGCAAATAAACACAAACAGGGTCTGGGCCACTGTTCATCATGATGATGAGGAAGCTCGCCGCCTTTGGCTTCAATATCTCCCTGACGAGCGTATTGTCTCTCTGGGCGACAACGATAATTTCTGGGGCCCGGCCGGGGAGACAGGCCCTTGCGGCCCCTCTTCAGAGCTTTATTACGATTACGGAGCTGAAATCGGCTGCAAAGATCCCGCTTGCCGCCCCGGATGTGAATGTGACCGCTTTGTCGAGTTCTGGAACCTGGTCTTTACACAATTTAATAAGGAGCCTGACGGAAGCCTGACGCCTTTACGTAAAAAGAACATCGATACAGGGATGGGACTGGAGCGCCTGGCCGCCATCCTTCAGGGAAAGACGAATAATTTTTATACTGATCTTTTTCAGCCGTTGATCAAAGCGGCCTCCGGTTATATCGGCGTCGACTATGATAAAGAAACGGAGATTCATTTTCACATTATTGCCGATCATATCCGGGCCCTTGTTTTTGCATTGTCGGACGGCGTGATTCCGTCCAATGACGGGCGAGGTTATGTCATCCGCCGTATTTTGCGCCGGGCTTTGAGACAGTCCCGTATCCTGGGATACAAGAAGCCTTTTCTTTACAGGCTGGCCGGAGATGTGGCCTCCCTGTACGGGGAGTTTTATAAAGGGCTGGTTCCCGCGTCGCAGCATACCCAGCATCTGATTCAAATGGAAGAGGAGCGCTTTCTGGATACTCTGGACGCCGGCATGGCGATTTTGGAAGAAGAGTGCCGCTTGCTTAAGGAAAAGGGAGATTCCCTTCTTTCCGGGGAGACGGCGTTTAAGCTGTATGACACCTATGGCTTCCCGGCGGACCTGACAGCCGACATCCTGGCCGAACAGGGATACACTCTGGATGAAAAGGGTTTCAGGGACGCCATGGAAGGCCAGCGCCGGCGGGGGCGGGCCTCATGGCAGGGCGGCTCCGGTGAGAAACGTTTCCTTTATGTAGTGGAGAAGGGATTACCGGCGACTTCTTTTACCGGATACGGAAAAAGAGAAGAAGAGGGAACACTTCTTCACAAGGAAAAAACTCCGGAGGGCTGGGAACTTGTCTTTGACAAGAGCTGCCTCTACGGAGAATCCGGGGGGCAAACCGGCGATCAGGGCTGGGTCATCGACGGAGAAAAGCGCTTCTATATCTATGACACTCAAAAGACTGCCGGCGTTCATATTCATAAAATAAAGGAAGGCGGACAGATACTGGAAACAGGAAAAGCGTATCGCCTGCAAACTGATCAAACGCTTCGTTTGAAAGCCGCCCGGAATCACACAGCTACGCATCTTCTTCACAAGGCCCTTAAAGAGGTTTTAGGAAGCCATGTCAATCAGGCCGGCTCCTATGTGGGGCCGGACAGGCTGCGTTTTGATTTTACCCATTTTTCAAAAATGTCCACAGAAGGGATCTCTGCTGTAGAAGAAGCTGTCAACAAGGCGGTTATGGCCAACAAACCTGTCACTGTTGAAACGATGAAGCAGAACGAAGCCCTGGAGAAGGGGGCCGTAGCTCTTTTCGGGGAAAAATACGGCCATGAAGTCCGTGTCGTCTCTGTGGAAGGCATCTCTATGGAACTATGCGGGGGAACCCACGTCAGCCGGACAGGAGATATCGGCGCTTTCGTCATTGTCGCCGAAGGAAGCCTTGCGGCCGGAGTGAGACGCATCGAAGCGGTTACCGGAGAGGAATCTCTTCGTATTATCCGGGATAACCGTCTGATTCTGGAGGAACTTTCACAGCTGATGAAAGCAGACCGGACAGCGTTGCCCGAGCGTATGGAGCAGATGCTCAAACGGGAGAAAGAACTTCAAAAAGAGATCGAGAAAATGAAGATGGAATCGGCCTCCTCGGATATTGATGGGATCATGGCGGCCAAACGGGAAGAGAAAGGAATCTCTCTCTATACGGCTCTCCTTCCCGCAGGGGATATGAAAGTCCTGACAGAAACAGCCCAGAGGATCAAAGACAAGGCCGCAGCTCAGGCGGTGATCATTCTCGCCGGGATTGAAGGGGGCAAGGTGAACGGTGTGGTCATGGTCAGTGAGGATATCAAGGGGCGTTTTAAAGCCGGTGATATTGCTTCACGGCTGGCTGCGCAGTTAGGCGGCGGGGGTGGCGGCCGGCCGGATATGGCCCGTTTCGGCGGAAAAGAATACGGATGCCTGGAAGCCCTGCTCGACAGGGCCGGCGAATATCTCCTGTAAATGATGAAGAGGGAGGCGGCAGGCTTAGAAAATCGAACCCCCGGTGAAAATGATTCTGTCTCCCGGAAGAAGACGCCCCGATTTTAAGCGGAAATCAGGCAGATGCCTAATTTTCTTCAAAAGAATGGGAAAAATTATCTTGACATTGGAAATTCATTAGTCTAATCTATATAAAACACTGTGTAAATGGTGAAAGTGATTGTTTGGCAAAAGGAGGTGATGAGGTTCAATTGCTTATGAAAAAATTTGGGTTGGTTGTTTTTTCTATGAAAAGGAAAGGAGTTTGCGGTATGGTTTGTAAAAAACTTAGAGCGCTAATGATTATTATGTTGCTCTTAACTGTTACTGCATTCGCATCGACTACCGGTAAGATCAGAGGTAGAGTTGTGGATGAGGCCACCGGCGAACCGCTGGCTGGCGCAACAGTTATGATCGAAGGAACATCTCTTGGTGCTTTCACGCAGGCCGACGGTAACTATTTTATCCTTCAGGTTCCTCCGGGAATCCATACGGTAAAATGTCAGATCGTGGGTTACAGTGATTACACGCAAGAGAATGTTGTTGTTTCTGTTGATTCAACGACATCAGTTGACTTTGCTATGGAAACGACTGTAGCAGGTCGTGAAGAAATCATTGTTCAGGCCAAAAGGCCTATCGTTCAGAAAGATAACACCTCTTCATCTAAAACTTTTGATAACACACAGATTGCCAAGCTTGTCAACCCCACGGTTACGGGTGTTCTCGAGCAGCAAGCCGGTGTTGTTAAAGGCGGCGGCGGCGAGCTTCACGTCAGAGGCGGACGTGACAATGAAGTCGCTTATGTTGTGGATGGTGTATTGGTGAACTCGACCCTTTACGGGACCTCTTCGTTCAACCTCTCTTCTGATGCCATTGAAGAGATGAAAGTCGTTACAGGCGGTTTTAACGCTGAATACGGCGGAGCGATGTCCGGTATTGTTCAAGTCACCACAAAGAGCGGCCAGAAGGAATTCTCCGGAAAAGCCAGTTACAAGACAAGCCGTTATGTGACTGAATACGGCGACGATGTCAAACATGATATCATGAGTGCCTATATTTCCGGTCCTATTCCGGCCCCCTTCCTGAGGGATGCTGCCTTCGCTTTCTCCTACTCACAGGAGATGGACGAAGGGTATTATCTCTATCATCCCGAAGCCAATTTCTGGTACACACCGGAAAGAATGGCCACGATGGTCGAGATTTACAATGATCCCGGTCATGAAGGCAACAGTTTGGCGACATTCTTCATCGATAACGGCTATGAGCCTTTTTATCGCGGGTTCCGGCCGGAAGAGTTCAACAGGACATGGAAATATTACGGAAATATCGCTTTCCGTCCTGTCCAGACCATGAGAGTTGCGCTTTCTGCCAACAAACAGGTCTATCACGGCTATGACAACTACTCTCCCTGGACGACAGGATACGGCGGACATTCTTCATACCGGTATCTGGATCATTTCGATACCGTTACCTTTGATGATGTCTACACAGGCCGTGTGACTCATACCCTCAACCAGAGCCTCTATTACACCTTGAGCGTTTCCTATCAGCAGAAGAAGAATGAGACTGACAATAACGGGATTCACTACACTGATTTTGAAGGTTGGGATTCTGATTCTGTCTACTCATCCAATGTCAATCTGGGCTATTTGAATGTCTATGATTACTCCTGGCTGATGTACACAGGGTTTGCTCCCTATTATTTCCATTACACGGACACTGCAATGAAAGCCAGTTTTGATGTGACCTGGCAGGCGGACCGTATTCATCAGCTGAAAGCCGGTGTGGACTTTAACCAGGCCGATATCGAATATGAATACTACAACTCCCTGCGCGCTGAACTTCTGGGTGCTGACATGTACAATGTCAAGCCCTATCAGTTAGCAGCTTATGTCCAGGATAAGATCGAAGTGGAAGATATGATCATCAATGTCGGTGCCCGTCTGGAACATTTTAATCCCAATGTGGATTATTATGAAAATCCGGGCCTGGCCATTAAGGATCATTTGGAAGAAGTCTCCTCCGGTAATCCCCTTAAGGGGACCTACACGGATGAAGGGAAGATCTCCGCTGAAGGCAAGACCTATATTATGCCTCGTCTGGGTATCTCCTATCCTCTGAGTGACACCGGCGTGTTCCGTTTTGCTTACGGACATTTCTATCAGTATCCTGAGGCTAGAGCGGTTTTTTCTCATATCGAACGCCCCGTGGATCAGGATTATTACGGAAACCCCGATTTGGATGCACAGAAATCGATTCAGTATGAGATCGGTTTTGAGCAGGGCCTTTCCGATATCCTCTCTTTCAGCATCGTCGGGTACTTCAAAGAGACATCGGATGTGCTGAGTGTGACCCTGAATGACTATGAAGGGAAAAAACTCTATCAGTACGTCAATAAGGACTTCAGCCGTATACTGGGAGCGGATTTTACGTTGAGTAAAAGATTCGCCGATCATTATTCGTATGATCTGACATACGGTTTCTCGACAGCTAAGGGTTCGGCCTCTTCTCCGGAAGAGAACGCATCTCAGCTGGAAGAACCGGATTATATCGAGCCTGTCCGGACGACTTATCTGGATTATGACCGCCGCCATACAGTGGCTGCCAGCTTCGCCATGGCCTTCGGCAAAGGCGAAGGGTTCGAGCTTTTCGGTGTCAAGCCCATTGAGAACACAGAATTGTCTCTGAGGCTTACCGGCCAGTCCGGGCTTCCCTATACACGCTCCAATATCTCCGGAGATGCCATCTCCGAGGAAAACGGTGCCCGTATGCCCTGGACCAAATATCTGGATCTCAGATTCTCCAAAGGATTCCATGTCTACAAAAACTTCAAAGCGGCCCTTATCGTAGAAGTGGATAATCTTTTGGATTGGACAAATATTGACAGCGTCAGCAGTTTTACCGGAGACGTGAGAGAAAACAGCATTAAACGCGACGATTTCCCGGATACAGAAATGGGCGAATTAGCCTATTTGCAGATGCGGGAAAATAAAACAATGCTCGGCGCTTACGGGATGCCCCGTGAGATCCGCCTGGGCGTTGAATTGTCCTTTTAATGAGGGAGGAGAGAGTTTATGAAAAAAATAACACTCGTATTAATCCTATGTCTCCTGATGCTCTCCTTTGCCGTAGCTAAGGAAGCACTTGTAGATGTA
>DSCS01000064.1 GCA_011048995.1 Bacillota bacterium | reverse complement strand
TCTGGAAGGCGGGCCGAAGCTGGATAAAAAAATGCGTTTGAGTTTTGTGTTCGGCGGTATGATGCATATGCCCATGGGGGATAATATTGTTCTCATCGGTGAAGCCGCCTATATGCAAAAAGGAGTCAAGTATCAGGGCGACGGGACTTATGAAGGAATCGACTATGATGCTGAATACATTATGAAAATGAGTTACCTGGAAATCGATGCTTTGTTCAAATATCTGGCCACAGAGAGCCTCGGTCTTTACGGCGGTCTTGGTTTTGGGCTCCTTTTGAGTGCTGAAAACGAGTATGATTTTACAATTGATTTTTCGCCTCCTGTTAATGAATCAGGGAGCATTGATATTAAAGACCAATGTAAGTCTACAGAAATTTCTTTGAATTTCGGTGCCCAGTTCCTGGCGACAGAAAATATTCTGCTGGATGCCCGTTACAATTTAGGACTGACGAATATTTTTGATGAAGAATACGATCCGGATGAGATCAAATCCAGGACCATGTCTCTCACTGTCGGGTATCTCTTTTAATCTTTTAGAGCAACCTGCTGGTCGAATGCGGAGCCCTGCGAAACGTGACGCAGGGCTCCGTTTATTATAAAGGTCTCCCAAACAGCTTTTTTTGGATTTCCCTTGATATTTTTTTTTATTATTGATATATTATAGGAAGGGAGACATATCAAAGGAGGTCGATATGAAAAAGATTGTATTTGTTGTGTTGGCTCTTGTGTTAATCGCGGGAATGGTTCAGGCACAGGATATGCGTTTCGGCGCTAAGGCCGGGTTGACGCTGGGTAATGTCAATAAAGATGTGGAAGATATGGGCATGCCTTCTGAAGCTGATAAGAAAATGCGCATGGGTTTAACCTTTGGTGCCATGATGCATATGCCCGTGAGTGACAACATGGTCTTTATCGGCGAAGGCGCCTATATTCAGAAAGGCGTAAAAATCGAATTTTTAGGCCATGAAAGTATTATGAAGCTTGATTATCTTCAGTTTGACGCTTTGATGAAATATGCCTTTGCGGATGCGTTCGGTGTGTATGCCGGCCCCGGTTTCGGCTTTGTCATGGCTGCAGAAGAAGAATCCCCCGCAGGAAGTGATGACATCAAGGATTTTGTTAAATCCACAGAATTCTCCCTTAATTTCGGTGCCCAGTTCATGGCGATGGAAAACATCGTAATCGATGCCCGTTACAACATGGGCCTGACAGATATCCCGGATGAAGAAGATGCTCCGGAGATCAAATCCAGGACCATGTCTCTCACTGTCGGGTATCTCTTTTAATCGGTTCTGAAGAACCTGATTATCTCTCCAGCACTCAGTTTGTATGCAAACTGAGTGCTGGATTTTTCTTTTCAATCTTCGTGCTTCATGTTATCCTTATACTATAAAAAAGGAGATGTTTTATGAAGAAGAGGCTTACCGTCTTTATTTTTCTGATGGTCTTTATTCATGCAGTCCATTCTGAAGGGCTGGCTCCTGGCCTGCGGCTTTCGGCCCTTTGGAACAGTGACTGCGGTAAGCCGGGAGGAGAAGCGGCGCTGCTTCTTCAAAAAGCCTTGACAGACCGCATTGCAGTTTCATTGAGCAGCGGCTATTCTTTGGCCTGCTACGGGCTTTCCTCAGATGCTGATGAGGAGTTGCGTCTTTACGGCCCGTCTTTTTCCGCTGAAGGGAAAGTCCTTCTTCTTTCGTTTCTTTCTGTAAGCGGGGGAGCTCAGTGGCATTATATTGCACGAGGTGAATATATTGTTTCTGAGAGTGAGGCTGTGTTAAACAAAGGAGACATACAGGACGTGTACGGCGGGATGATCATCGGTTTTCAATTTCTTCTTGACGACCATTATCGGCTGGAAGGACGCTTGTTCCGCTCGTTTGATGATATTATTGACTCTGAGGGCTCTTTGGGACATGCTTCCCTTAACCCCGCTTATTTTTCCATCGGATTCTCCTTTTATTTTTGAGAGAATGTCTCGTTTTCAGTTGCCCCACTGAGTGTTCTGTTATAGAATAGCCCTGAAATCAGATGTCATCATAAAGGAGGAATCTATGGCCGTAATCGGGTCAAAACCGTTGACAGTGGGAGATGTGTGGCGAGTGGCTGTTTTGGGGGAAGAGGTTTCCCTGGATGACGGGACCCGCGAAAAGATCCTGCAGTCCCGGCAAAGGGTGGAGCAAATCCTGAAAGAGAAAAAAACGGTTTACGGGATCAACACCGGTTTTGGAAATTTCAGTAATGTCCGCATCTCATTGGAAGAGCTGAAGTTTCTTCAAAGAAATCTTATTCTTTCTCATGCTGTCGGCGTCGGAGAGCCTCTCTCTGAAGAGATCGTCCGGGCTGTCATGCTGCTTAGGGTGAATGCCCTCTCTTTGGGTTTTTCGGGGATCACTCTTGAGGCTGTGGACACATTGATAGAAATGATCAACAAGGGAGTACATCCTGTCGTGCCCTCCCAGGGTTCTGTGGGAGCCAGCGGGGACTTGGCGCCTTTGGCCCACGTGATGCTCGTTCTCATGGGGGAAGGCGAGGCAAATTATAAAAAGGAGCGTTTAAGAGGAAAAGAAGCCATGAAACGGGCCGGTATCCGAACTCATACTCTTTTAGCCAAAGAGGGATTGGCTCTCATCAATGGGACCCAGGTCATGACAGCAATCGGGGCTGTCGCCCTTTATAAAATTAAAAGACTTTCTGTGATTGCAGATATTATCGGTGCTATGACCGTAGATGCCCTTATGGGGACAGATAAGGCTTTCGACGAGCGTATTCATCTTTTGCGTCCTCACAGGGGGCAGGGAGCAGCCGCTTCAAATTTGAGAGCTCTGCTCCACGGAAGTGCCATCCGCAAAGCCCATAGTGATTGTGATGAGGTTCAGGATGCCTATTCTCTGAGATGTATGCCTCAGGTTCACGGAGCCTCTAAAGATGCTCTCCGGTATGCTCTCAATGTTGTTGAAACGGAAATCAACAGTGCCACGGATAACCCTCTGATCTTTGAAGATGAAGCGATTTCCGGGGGGAATTTCCATGGACAGCCTGTGGCTTTAGCAATGGATTTTATGAAAACGGCTGTGTCTGAATGGGGCAATATTTCTGAGCGGCGTATTGACCGTCTTGTCCATCCGGCTTATAACCGGGGCCTTCCGGCATTTCTTACAGAAAAAGGGGGGGTGAACTCCGGATGGATGATCCCGCAATATGCAGCGGCCAGCCTGGTCTCTGAGAATAAAGTATTGTCCCATCCGGCATCAGTCGACTCTATTCCCACTTCAGCAGGGAAAGAGGATCATGTCAGCATGGGGACCATTGCGGCTCGCCAACTTATGATGATAACCGAGAATGTCTATTCTGTTTATACTATCGAATCTATGGCTGCTGCTCAGGGGCTTTTGTACCGGGCCCCATTACGAGGCGGAGAGGGCGTGGAAGCTGCGGCTTCTCTGATCAGGGCTATTATGCCTCCCTTAACGGAGGACAGGTGGTTCAAGCCCGAAATCGATGCTGTTCGGCGGCTTCTGGATTCTGACGGGTTTGTTCAAGAGGTCGAAAAGGTGATGGAAAAACCTTTGATACCTTAAGTGAAGGAGGTCTGTATGCTTTCAAATTCTGATGTCTCTCAGGGAATGACCATAAAATTAGACGCTATTTTCAAGGAATTGCCTCCCCCGGCCTCATTTCAACAAGGGATACGCCGGGCTCCGAAAAGAGAGCTACGGCTTTCGACGCATGACATGGAGTTGGCCCTGACCAATGCTCTTCGGTATATCCCCGAAAACTGGCATGAAGAGCTGGCTCCTGAATTTGCCGAAGAGCTGATGACCCGCGGAAGGATCTACGGCTACCGCTTCCGGCCTCAAGGGCGTCTTTACGGAAAACCGGTCGCGGAGTATCCCGGTAAGACTTTGGCCGGAAAGGCTTTTCAGGTGATGATCGACAATAACCTTGATTTTGACGTTGCCCTTTATCCATATGAGTTAGTGACCTATGGAGAGACCGGGCAGGTCTGTCAAAACTGGATGCAGTACCATCTCATCAAACGTTATCTTCAGGAGATGACAGACACCCAGACCTTAGTGCTGCAATCGGGACATCCGCTGGGACTTTTCCATTCGCATGCTGATGCGCCTCGGGTTATCTTGACGAATGCTTTAATGATCGGGATGTTTGATGATGTGGATAATTGGACCCGGGCAGCAGCTTTAGGAGTTGCAAATTACGGACAGATGACCGCGGGAGGCTGGATGTATATTGGCCCACAGGGAATCGTCCACGGGACCTACAGCACAATTTTGAATGCCGGACGTTTAAAACTGGGTATACCCGCAGATGGAGATCTGGCCGGAAAAGTATTTATCTCGTCGGGCCTGGGCGGAATGAGCGGTGCTCAGCCCAAAGCTGTTGAGATCGCCAACGGAGTGGGCATTTTCGCTGAAGTAGATCTTTCCCGCATTGAGACCCGCCATTCTCAGGGCTGGGTCTCGGAAGTGACGAATCAGCCCGGAGAAGCCTTTTCTCAGGCAGAAAAGGCTGTAAGAGCGAAAACCCCCCTTTCCATCGCCTATCACGGTAATATTGTGGATCTTTTGGAATATGCGGTCAAAGAAAACAAACATATTGACCTTCTATCGGATCAGACATCCTGCCATGCCGCTTATGACGGAGGGTACTGCCCTCAAGGAGTGACTTTTGAAGAAAGGACCCGGCTCCTGGAAACGGATAAAAAGGCTTTTTGCCGCCTTGTGGATAAATCGCTCCGCCGTCATTACGAATATATCAAGACATTAGTAAAGCGGGGAGTCTATTTTTTTGATTATGGAAACAGTTTTATGAAAGCGGTTTTTGATGCAGGAGTGCAAGAGATCGCCAAAAACGGCATTGATGAAAAAGACGGGTTTGTCTTTCCCTCTTATGTGGAGGATATTCTGGGGCCGCAGCTCTTTGATTTCGGATACGGGCCTTTCCGCTGGGTCTGTCTTTCCGGAAAGAAAGAGGATCTTCTGAAGACAGATGCCGCCGCAGCTTCTTGTATAGATCCTGCCCGGCGTTATCAGGATAGAGATAATTATGTCTGGATCAAAGATGCCGATAAAAACAGGCTTGTTGTGGGAACACAGGCGCGAATTCTCTATCAGGATGCCCTGGGGCGCATGAATATTGCTCTGAAATTCAATGATATGGTCCGGAAGGGAGAAATCGGGCCGGTCGTTTTGGGGCGTGACCATCACGACACCGGAGGGACAGACTCTCCTTTCCGGGAAACAGCCAATATCAAAGACGGAAGTAATATTATGGCTGAAATGGCTGTGAACTGTTTTGCCGGCAATGCCGCCCGCGGCATGACTCTTATTGCCCTTCATAACGGCGGCGGTGTGGGTATCGGGAAAGCTATCAACGGCGGGTTCGGGCTTCTTTTGGACGGTAGCGAAAAAACAGACCGTGTGATCCGTAATGCTATTCCCTGGGATGTCATGGGCGGAGTAGCCCGAAGAGCTTGGGCCCGGAATGAAAATGCTGTTGCAACCAGCATGGATTATAATAAAGAGTCTCAGGGACAAGACCATATTACACTGCCCTATATTCCATCACCCGGCCTTGTCCGAAAGGCTTTAAAAGCCGCCGGGAATTAATCCTGTAAAGCGGGGGGATCCCCGCTTTACTTTTTTGAACCCGGCAGACCGGATGTGCCGGTGACCGAAATCCAAGCCCTCTCTTCCATTGACCTTTGGCCAAATAAGGATATAATGTCGGAAAAAAGGCGGAAAAGAACTCGTGAGTAATGCATTGATCCTTCTGGCAATTTTTATTTTTTTCTCAAAACTGCTGACAGACTTTTTTTATAAGATCAATCTTCCTCCTGTTTTAGGGATGATTATTATCGGACTTATTCTCGGGCCCAGCGGCTTTTCTTTTATCGCTCCTGAAACAGCCGATTATGATAAACTCAAGTTTTTTGCGGATATCGGCGTGACGATACTCCTTTTCATGGCCGGGCTTGAAACGGATCTTTTGCAGATGAGAAAAGTAGGGAAAAATGCCTTTACTGTCGCTTTGGCCGGGGTGTTCGTCCCCCTGGGGCTTGGGGTCGGAGTGACCTATCTCTTTTATCACTCTGTTATGACTTCTTTGATCATGGGAGTCATTTTAACGGCTACGTCGGTCTCCATCACCGTGATGACCCTGATGGATATGAAAAAACTCAAGACCGTTGAAGGAAATATTATTCTCGGGGCAGCTATCATCGATGATATCCTGGGCATTTTGATGCTGACTTTTTTGTTTGGTTTTTCGGGAGCATCAGAAGGCGGTGTTTTTTCTTCGGTTGTCATTATTTTTCTCTATATTATCGGAGCGGCTCTCTTTGGGATTTTTCTCTTTCCGGGGATTTTAAATTTCGCCAGTAAAATGAAAGCTGAACGGCCGGTGGTGTCCATCGCTTTAGCGTTGCTTTTCTGCTTTGCCTGGGCGGCTCAAAAGGCTGAGATCGCAGCAATAACGGGGGCCTACTTAGCAGGACTCTTTATGGGGCAGACACCTTTTCGTCATCGTATTACAGAAGGAGTCTCAATGGTGGGACATACGGTCTTTATTTCACTTTTCTTTATTTTTATCGGAGTAGAGACGAACCTGAAAGTCGCCAATCTTAATATTCTTTTCACTATTATCATCTTATTGGCTGCTGTCGGGGGAAAGCTTCTGGGATCGGGGCTGGCGGCGAAGGGTGTCGGATTCGGCTGGCGCCGCTCTCTTTCTATCGGGGCGGGTATGATACCCCGTGGGGAGGTGGCCCTGGTTATGGCATCTCTCGTTGCTACTCAGATGAAAGGTGCTCACTTCACTGAGTCCCATTTTAGCGCTGTTGTGATTATGGTCGCTGTGACCGCTGTGATTACACCGTTTTTGTTAAAATTTCTGTTTAGGGATTAAAGGAGGATCATATGCTCCAGAGGTTATTGGATGTTTCAAAGGTTTTTTTCGGGCCAAAAACGGAGAACAAAGAGGCTCTTTTTAAACTTATGGCCCGCAAGGCCCTGGATGAAGGGTGGATCACTTCTGTCGAGGAGATGAACGACAGCGTACGCTCAAAAGAAGCTGAAGGGGTTGTAGAGCTGAAACCCCATATCGTTTTGCCTCATGCCCGCGGCCCGTTCGTGAAATCGCTTTTTGTCCTTGTCGCCTATGATACTGACGGAATCCCTTATGACGGGGCCAAAGGGAAAATGGCTCAAATCGTCTTTTATATCGGTGTGCCCGAAGGAGATCAAAATTATCTGAAGCTTTTGGCCTCGATTTCCCGTCTTGTGAGCAATACGGCATTCTTAGATGAAATAAAGCGCTCTGAGATCAAAGAGGACATCATACATGCCGTAAAAAAATATTCTCTTCATATCAATGTCGAAAACAACAAAGATAAAAAGTTCTTTGTCCTTCTGAGCCTGAACGAGGATATTGAGGAAGCCAAGATCTCATCTTTTTTTGCAGAGATCGGTGTCGGACTGGTAACGGAATTACAGGGACGCAACCTGAGCGGCAGCCTGGGGTTGATCTCTTATTTTACGGCCATGGGTTTCGGAAAATCACGGGGACGGTATAATAAAGTCTATTTCGGTATCACCGATGATGACAAGGCCGCTGCTCAGCTGTATCAGCTTTTAAAGCAGGCAGGAATAGACTTGAAAGAGAACGGGAAAGGGACATTGCTTCAAATTCCGGCAGATGACGTTTACGGCGGAATTCCTGAAGATATTTTTTAAAGAGGCCTGTTTTTCTAACATTCTTCTTGACAACGGGAGAAGCCGTGTTATTCTTGACTCATAAAGTTAGCTTTGGATAATTTAAGGAGCACCCTATGGGAGAAAAGAAAGGCGAGAGCATGGCCCCTTTATCTCAATTTCAAAAGGGAAACCGGTTGATGATCGAAGAAATCCAAGGGGGCTGTCAATTCATCTACAGGCTCCAAGCATTAGGATTGTCCCGGGGTAAAACAATTGAAATTCTCAAAAGCGGCCCGGGCCCCCTTCTTGTCAAAGTGGATAATTGCCGCATTGGATTAGGCTATAAACAGGCGATGAAGATTATCTGTCGTCTTGTCTGAGTTTTCAGGGAGTCATCATGAAAGATTTTGTCATTGCTTTTGCAGGGAACCCCAATGTCGGGAAGACTGCACTGATGAACACCATCTCCGGGAGTTCTCTTCAGGTGGGGAATTGGCCGGGAGTGACAGTTGAAAAAAAAGAGGCTGTCTTTACCCGGGAGGGGAAGCGTTTCCGAGGAGTGGATATTCCCGGAATCTATGCTTTAACGCCCTATTCGCTTGAAGAAAAGGTGGCCCGTGACTTCTTGCTGGAAGAACGGCCCGATTTGATCATCAATGTCATCGATATGACCAATGTGGAAAGAAATCTTTCTCTTACCCTTCAGATGATGGAGTTGGGGATTCCCATGGTGCTGGCTCTGAATATGTGGGACGAGTTCACCCATTTAGGGGGAGAGTTCAATGTCAGCCTTTTTTCCAAAGAGATCGGCCTGCCGGCTGTAAAGACCGTGGCGCGCTCCGGTGATGGGGTGGATGAGCTCATTCGTGAAACCGTCAGACTTGCCGAGAACCCTTATATTCCGCGAATTCCCGTGTATAAACACATGACAGATACCATGGTGGAAGAAAAAGTCAAAGAGGCTTCGCGTGTCCTGGAGGCCTGCGGGCTGAAGGGGCGCTATCCGCTGCATTGGATGAGTGTGAAGGCTCTGGAAGGTGATACGGAGACCCTTGAGCGGCTGAAACGCTGTCAGATTGAAGACAGTTTTGAGCCTCTCAGGGCGGCGATCCGCAACTATCATAAACAAAGCGTGCCTGATGTCATCTCGGATATCAGATCCGGATATATCAAGGGGCTGCTTCATTCCTGTTATAAACAGACCGGAAAAATAAGACGTCAATGGACAGACCTCATCGACTCCGTGGTTCTCAACACTTTTTTAGGGATCCCGCTTTTCTTTTTGATGATGTATGTGATGTTTCGCTTTACCTTCGAGGGCAGCGCGCCGTTCATTGATTGGGCCGATTCTTTCCTGACATCTTTTGTGGGGCGCTATATCGACGCCGGGATGGGTGCATTGGGTGCCGCAGATTGGCTGCGGTCGCTCGTAGGAGACGGTATCGTCGGCGGTGTCGGAGCCGTTTTATCCTTTGTTCCGCTTATGGCTTTTCTCTACTTCTTTTTAGGGCTTTTGGAAGAGAGCGGGTACATGGCACGGGCGGCTTTTGTCATGGACCGGGTGATGCGTTCTGTGGGTTTGCCGGGAAAAGCTTTTGTTCCGCTCCTCATCGGGTTTGGATGTAATGTTCCTGCCATCTATGCTTCCCGGACTTTGGAAAGCGAAAGAGAGCGGAAACTGACAGCTTTGATGACCCCCTTTATGTCATGCGCGGCCCGTTTGCCTGTTTATGCCCTCTTTACAGCTGTTTTTTTCAAGGAAACGGCGACCACGGTGATCTTTGGCCTCTATGCCGGGGGCATTGTCATCGCTATGGTGATAGGCCTTATTTATAAAATTTTCTTTGTTCGGGGCCAGGAAGCTCCGCTGATCATGGAGCTTCCCCCATATCGCATTCCGACAGGGAAGATGATATGGAATTCTATCTATTTACGGACCAAGTCCTTCGTCCGAAAAGCGGGGACTCTGATTTTGGTGACGATGGTTATTCTGTGGGTGATGATGAATCTGCCTTACGGAACCCCTGCCGAAGAGACAGTATTAGGGCGGGGAGCCCGATTGATAACGCCGGCTTTTAAGCTTAACGGTTTTGCCCGTGTCGAACCCGTTGCAGCCTTGATTCCCGGTATTGTGGCTAAGGAGGTTGTCGTAGGCGCCTTGGGCCAGATGTATCATGCCACAACAGAAGAAAAAGAGGAAGAAGAAGAAAAGGCCTTGGCTCCCCTTCGTGATTTTGCTGATGAGGCTGTCGGATTCGGCCGTGCCGCTGTAGATTCTGTTAAAGGGATTTTCGGAATTCACGCCCTTGGAGCGTTTGAGATGCCCGAAGAGGAAGAAACCGGTCTGACGGAGCGCATTCAAAATGATTTCACGCCTCTTTCTGCTCTTTCCTATATGGTTTTTATACTCCTTTTTGTCCCCTGTGTGGCTGTCTTAGCAGCCGTAAAACATGAATTCGGCTGGAAAATGCTCTTTTATGTTCTCCTCTTAACCTTGTTTGTCCCCTGGATCGTCTCTCTTCTTGTCTATCAGGGGGGGCTGCTTTTGGGATGGGGTGTTTTATGACCGATCTGCTCATTGCCGGCACAGGACTCATGGCGGGAGTCCTTCTTTACATGATGATAAGGCGGAGAAAAGGGCGTTGTGCTTCCTGTGAAGGATGCTCCTTCGCCCGCGGATGTGCATTTAAGAATCGGGAACCCGAAGAAGAGAAAAGAGAGTAACCGGCTTGCCGATTCAAAAAATCATCGTTATACTCTGTTAGAAAGACAAGGAGGAAACAATGAAACGGTTAAGCTTATTTTTAATTCTTCTTTTTTCGGGAGTCCTTTCAGTTTCTGCCAGTAAAAATCTCACTTTCAAAGCGGGTCTTTATGCGCCGGCGGATCTTAAAGCCGGTGTTATCTGGGGGATGGAATACGGATATGCCGTTGATGAGAACGTGGCGTTGCTTTTCGGAGCGGATCTTTATTGGAAAACCATAGACAACAAAGAAGACCTGGGTGACACCGAAAGTGTGGGCGTCAATTTGGAGACCGGACGCTATTTGAGCCAATGGAAGGGCTTTCATTTGCCTTTGACAGCGAAAATCAGAATAGCTGTACCTCTGGACCATTATTCGTCGATCAAGCCTTTCATCACTGCCGGTTTGGGGGTGGGGTATACGCATATCTCCTTTACGGATATGGCAGACGGCGGAGGAGACGCTCAGAAAGAATCGTTGACCTATACAGGTTTAGTCTGGCAGGCAGGCGGCGGAATCCTTTATCGCATCGGGTCCCGATCCAGCCTCATTGGAGAAATACTTTATAACGGAGCAAAATTCAATAAAGACGAAGAGGGCGGATACTATACCACATTGAACTCTTCGGGGTTGATGTTCCGCGCCGGAATCAATCTGTTGATGTTTTAGTGAATGCGGTTTGCCGGCCCTAACGGGCCGGCTCCAAACCGTCTAATCCCAGCCAATGTCGGATGCTTTTATCATAATGGAGGATCTCTTCGGGCCGAAAGAATATATCGATCTCCCTTTGGGCGTTTTTCACTGTGTCTGATGCGTGAATCACGTTGAATTGAGTATTCAGGCAATAATCACCGCGAATGGTCCCGGGAGGGGCTTCGTTGGGTGTCGTCGGCCCGGTGAGCTTGCGCCCGATGTAAACGGCATTATCGGCTTCCCAGACCATGGCGACCACAGGCCCTGAAGTGATGAATTCGATAAGATCTTTATAAAATTCTTTTTGGGCATGTACAGAATAGTGGTGTTCAGCCGTGGGTTTGTCCAAAAGCAGAAGTTTTAAGGCAACGAGTTTCAGGCCTTTGGTCTCAAAGCGGGTGATCACGTCACCTACAAGAGCTCTCTGAAGCCCGTCAGGCTTCACCATGATAAATGTTTTTTCGACCACGCTTAATCCTCCTTCAATTTTAAACGTCCAACAATTTCAAAGTGGAATGTCCGGGGAAACATATTCAGAATAAGATATTTTTCAAGTCGGTAAGAAGGCAGCTCAGCGAGATCACGGGCAAAAGTCTGAACATTACAGGAGCTGTAAAGAATGTAAGGGAAATTCTTTTCGCGGATAAAAGACTTGACCAGGGCGGAAAGCCCCCCGCGTGGGGGATTGACGACAAGAAGGTCCCCGGATACCCTTTTCAGGTCATGGGTGAAGAGGTCTCCCTGAATGAAATGGATCTCTCTCCAAGTCAAGCCGTTGGCTTTCCGGCTCTTTTCAAAAAGAAACAGCGAAAGAGGATTTCCTTCTATTCCCGTTACCCGGCTGAAAAAAGAGGCCAGTTTTAATGTGATGGTCCCCGATCCGCAATAAAGGTCTAGACATGAATCTGCAGGAGAAGCGACCTCCCGAGACCATTCTAAAAGAGTGTTCAGCCACAAAGGGAGAATAGAATCATTGGACTGAAAAAAGGTGTCGGGAGAAACGTGGTAAATGATATCGTCTACAGTCTTTGTCCCGTAGATCAGTTGTTCGATATCTGTTTCTTTTGACTGATATTTAGGATAGATGCGCTCCAAGACTCCGTGATCTGTGGATATGAAACGAATTTCCCCCTCTCCTTCGGGGGATCGGCTTCGAAAGGATGCTAAGGCCTCATTAATAGAGGCCTCAGCCAACGAACATTGTGGAATATCCAAAAGCCTGCGCGATAATTTTCGATGAAGGCCCACAGCATCCGATGTATAGGTGAATTCCATGTTGTTGCGGTATCCGTAAGTCAAAGGAGAGGATATCAGGCGTTCAGGGGGTCTCTTAAGAAGGGCGGAAGCGATCTCTGTCTTCAGCTCCTCTTCACGGACTATTGAAAGGTGTTGAAGGTCACAGCCTCCGCATTGAGTGAAATAGGGGCATGGAGGCAGAATACGGAAAGGAGAGGGCGCTTTCTCGATTTCATCAGCCCTTAGATAATTTTTGCGGTTTTTACGAAAAGCCTCTCCTGAGACAGTTTCGCCGATATCCGTATAAAGGCAGTAAAACTCACGTCCTGTTTGGCCTGTGCCGGTGAAAAAACCTTTGGGTGAAAGGCCTGTTACGATGACAGAGTCAAAGGGTTTCATTGTTTTATCTTATCACAGGGCGGGTGAAAGTAAAGAGGGAGAAAAGGGGGCTGTCGAGCCCCCTTGGATTATCGGACGGGAAGAAAATATGTGATCCCTGCCTGGAAGGATCGTCCGGGTGTCTGATAGCCGGGGTAATGAACATAGCCGCTGACTTCAGTAATCGTCGGAACAGGTCCGTAGCCGGAGTCTACAAGTTCAACGGTTTGACGATATTTTTCATCGGCCAGGTTATCCCCTTTGAGCTGCAAAGAGACCTGTGAGGAGACGTTCCATGTCATTGCCGCGTTTAGGAGGGAGTAGGCCGGCATCTCCAGGACAGGATATCCGGCTAAGCGCTGCCCTGTCCTATTCCAGTAAAGAGAGACGGAGACGGGTTTATGCGCGGCGCGGATTCCAATTTGAGAGGTTTGTTCCGGAACCATGGGCAAGTCTTTTTTTGATCCGTCTGTGGTGTCTGTGGCCTGAGTGAAGATAAGATGGCTGAAAAGAGAAAGCTCCCATTTCCCCGGGCGAATGACGAGGGTGGGGCGGATCTCGAAATTTTCAATCTCGGCGCTTTGATGATTGACATAGGTATTAGCCGAATAGTCCATGGCGATATAATCCTCAAATATTTCACGGCTCCAAAATAGGTCACAAAAGACGTGATCATCAATGAGAGCGTTTTTCCACAAAATATTCAAGTTTTGTCCTTTCTCAGGCTTCAGATCGGGATTTCCTACTGTGATGGGAGAAGATGTCATCCAGTCCAGGGCTTTCCCGTAGAGCTGAAAAAGCGTGGGCAGGTTAAAAGAAGTCCCGTAATTGAGCGCCAGCGAGGAGTCCCATAGCGACAAAGGAAGATCCCAATGCAGGCCTCCCTTGTAGACAAAGGTATCTTTTTTGTCTCCTGTATCAGAGTGAAGGTATCGAAGAGCTCCGTTGAGAGAAAGAGATTCGGAAATGTGAACAGAGATCCCTGTGAAGACTTCCGGGATGAAAAGTCTCCTGCGTTCCATATTGTAATCATAAGATGTGATTTGCCGGGCACTTTCCCAGGAAAGGTCACTCCCTGCAGTGATGGTGACTGAGGAGGTGACGGCATAATCATCTTGAAAAGAAAGCCTCAAGGTATTTCCTTCATAGCGGTCCGTCTCAGTTTTGTTGTCTTCGTAAAGGCGACGGGCCCGGTTAAAGCTGAGAGAAAATGAGCTGCGATGTCGGGAAAATAATTCTCCCTCTCCTTTCAGAGCGGCTAAAAAATTGATGTTTTCATCAGTCAGCGGGGCATCGGCAGCCTGATGGGTCCATGCATCATAATCGGAAGAGGAGAAGGCTAAATGGCAGCGGCCTGTCATTGAAAAGTTGTCTGACAAGGCATGATTGACAGAGGCCGATAAAGTATGGCTCCGGGCCCCGTCTTTTTCATCTCCGGCAGGAGAGATATTGTATCCTTCCACCTGCATATATTCTCCACTCAAGATATAAGAGCCTCTGTCGTAGGATTTCATCCATTCAGCATCGGCCATGTAATAACCGTGGCTCCCTCCTTTGAATCCCAGTGAAAGCCCGGATCTGTCGCGTTCCGTGGAAGTCATAAGATTAATGACTCCCGTCACGGCATTGGAGCCGTACAGTGCACTGTTGGCTCCTCGAACGACTTCAACGCGCCGGATGCCGCTCATGGAAAAATTCGGCAAACTGAAACCCCGGTCGATGCCCGTGGGATTGATCAGGGGAATACCGTCAAGAAGGATTAAAAGGTTTTTTGACGAGCTGCCTCCCAGACGGATGGAGGATCCGGCCCATGACCCGTATTCCGCCACCAAAAAAGGTGGAAGGGCGGTCAAAAGGGCATTCAAATCCTCACTTTGTTTTTCATCAAGCTCTTCTGTGTCCAGGATGGTGATGTCCGCAGTTGATTTCGCCGGGTCTTCGGGAACCCGATTGGCAGTGATCAGGTATTCTTCAGCCGGTGTGCGGGAGACAAAAAGAAACAACACAATAACACAAAAAAACATACGCATAGTCAACCCCCTCGAGTTGGTTCAATGTGATAGCCTCTGTTCATTGGGTGTCCTGGCTTACGGCTGCCTACTTGCCCGCCTTCCCGTGTATCACACACAGTGGCTTCGTCCGGGTTTTCGTTCCGTTTACAGTTGCGGGGCAGCACGGGATTCTCACCCGTTTCCCTTCTGAACGATGAAAGTATAAGCCTTTGATAAAAAGGGTCAATGAAAACTTGTCTTTTTTTTTCGCCCTGTTATTATTCAGCCATGAAAAGAAGAACCCTTATGACGCTTATTGCTGTTATCCTTTGTTTTACGGCCCGGGCCGGGGCAAGTGTAAAAAAAGGGGGAGCTTATTCCTATGCTATAATGGCCAGGGAATGCAGCATCTATCCTCAGTTTGAATCGGGTTTTCTTTTAAGGGGACGCCTTATCATAAAAATATTCAATGAAGAAACTCTTCACCTTTATCCTCTGGCCGATGTACATGCCTATGGCTTTAACGATTTCCGTCTGACAGATTTCCGCCTGCTTCGAAGAGACCCTGAAAGCCGGGACATTGTTTTTCTGAATAATAAAGGACTGGAAGGGTTTAGTTATGAAGTGATCCATGATAAAGATATGTCCGGAGGGCTGCCGTTTGTCCAACTTCTTGTTAAAGGAGGCGTATCTCAATGGATACTGGATATTCAATGGGAGCTCTCTTTGGAATCAGGCTCATTACGGTATCTTTTCATGACAGGAGAGACCGCTCAGGACGCGATTCAGACATTGACTCTGCATGACCCCGGAGCATGCACTGCCGAAGAAGTGAATTGTTCTGCGGGAAAGCATAAAGAAAACAAGACAGGCAATGCGCTTGTCTGGAGCTATGATGCCGCATCGTTGGAAGAAGAAGCGTTTGAAGAGCCCGGTGTGAGGCTGATTCTAAAAAAGTAAAGCCGTTTTCGGTGAATAAAAGCGAATAATCAAAAATAATAAGCTATGATGTCAAATTTTAACTTGACAGTGGGGGTCTGCTTTTTATAATTAATCGGCTTGACGTCAGATATTTCCATCGGAGATGTCGTTGCTTTGTCCATCGCTGAAGAGTTGCCGTGCGGACAGTATCCGCTGTATACGGCTTGCATGTCATTATCTCCCTGTTGAAAGGAGGCGGCTATGAGGCTGGGAAGACATATCCTTGCAGAATTTTATAATTGCAGCGAGAGTGTTATGAATAATGTCGGTTTTATTGAGTCGGCCATGGCCGAAGCTGCGCGGATATCAGGCGCTACGGTGATCGGGACAAATTTTCATACTTTTGAACCCTGGGGCGTCAGCGGAGTCGTGGTTATTTCCGAGTCTCATTTAAGTATCCACACCTGGCCGGAATATAAGTACGCCGCTGTGGATATTTTTACATGCGGTGATGAAGTGAACCCCTGGACCGGATTTGAGTATTTAAAAGAGGTTTTCGCTGCTGAACACACAGAGACCCAGGAAATTTCCCGCGGAATCGTGGAAAAGGTAAAAAAATATTCTCATATTAATCAGGTCCAATTGACTCATAAGCCTCAAAAAGAAATCAGCGTTTGATCGTTTTCGGAAGTATTATGGGAGAATGGTTCACCGAAGCGTCCACTTACCGCCATCAGGCGTCTCTTTCGTTCAAAATAGATAACGTCCTTTGCCGTGAAAAAAGCTCTTTTCAGGAGATTTTGATCTTTGAGAATGCTTTCTTCGGCCGGGTTATGGCCATTGACGGCGTTACCATGCTCACCACACGGGATGAATTCGTTTATCATGAGATGATCGTCCACCCGGCTTTTTCTGTTTGCCCCGGCATTCAGAGGGTCCTGGTCATCGGAGCCGGAGACGGAGGGACGATCAGAGAATTAACGCGTCACCCGGGAGTCAAAACCATTGACTGGGTGGAGATCGACGGAAAAGTCGTGGAATTGTCCCAGCTTTATCTTCCGTCTCTGACAATCGGGAATCATGATCCCCGGGTCAATTTGATGTTAAGAGACGGAGTCTCTTATATCGAAGAATATAGCGGGGAGCCTTATGACCTGATCATCGTTGATTCGACAGATCCGGTCGGGCCGGGAGAGGGACTTTTCGGAACACATTTCTACCGTTCCTGTTTTGATATTCTCGGCGAGGAAGGAATCATCGTCAATCAGGCCGAAAATCCCCACTACTCCCCCGAATGGGTAACCGGCATCAATCAGAAGATGCAAAAGATCTTTCCGGTCTTTTCTTTTTATCAGGCCTTTATTCCCACCTATCCTTCCGGCCATTGGCTTTTCGGTTTCGGGGCTAAAAAAGGCCATCCTGAAACCGTGACAAAAGAACCTTCTTTTGTCTCCGACCTGAAGTATTATAACGCCGAGATTCACAAAGCGGCTTTCGCTTTGCCTAATTTTGTCAAAGATCTGTTAAAAGGAGAATAAGAAAAAAGGCCGGCAGATGCCGGCCTTTTTTTAAGTCAGCGTTTTAACTTGTCAACAGCTTTTATGACGGCTTTGGGGACTTTCCCCCTGTCCCCTGTGATTATCGGGGGATAGATGAAAGGCTGGCCGTTCTTTTCCATAAGAGAACGCCCTTCATCAGATAAGAGATGGAGGATGAATCTTTCCGCCAATGCGGGATTGGGAGCATTTTTCGGGATCGTGATACCATAGATCATGGGAGCTCCCTGATGAGTAATGATCTCTCCCGGCTTTGCCCCGCTGACTTCGACTTTAGCATTGGAGTAAAAGTCTGCATACTCAGGAGATTTCAAGTTGACAGCATCGTGAAGGATAACATGAGGAGCCTTGTGCTGTTGCGAAACGGAGCGGTAAATAAAAAGGTAATCCAGCTCGCCTGTTTCGACCAGGGCGATGAGGTCAGTCTCTTTATCCCGGATAAAAGTCTTCTTTTTATTGAAAAGTTTTTCATAAAGGCCCGGACGGTTGTAATGAAGTTCTGCCAGTTGCCAGGTCAGAAGAGCCCGGTATCCGCAGGGGTCGGCATTGGGATTGCTGCGTCCCACACCGACTTCGGGACGAAGAAGGATATCCATCCAGTTCTCAGCGTTGATCTCATCATGGTAAAGACTTTTGTCCGAATACATGATGGACATCTCATTGGTGACAAAAGAGATGTTCCAGTCTGCATAGGAATCAAAGAGCAGATTTTCTATGACGATATAATCAGCGCTTCCGAAAACATTGACCTCCTTTTCCAACTCTGAGATCATACGGGCGCACTTGCGGCTTCCCGCAGCTTCCCGGAGGACATCAGTTCCCGGGTTCGCCTTTTCGAAAAGTGTTTCCAATTCGGCAAAGGGCACAGAAAGGCTGCCGGCATGGATCATATTCAGGGTCTTCTCTTCGGGGGCCCGGCCGGCTTGTGTGCAGGCAGAAAGAAGAGAATGCAGCATTAAAAAAACAATAAATAAACGACGCATAGTGACCTCCTTTAGCGTTATAATTATATAAACATAACGCTAAAAAGGCAAGAAAAAAAAGGGGCGCTTAACGCGCCCCCAAAATAATCAGCCTGTTCAGAAAAAAAATCAGACAAGGCCTTGTTCGATCATGGAATCAGCGACTTTGAGGAACCCGGCAATATTGGCTCCGTCAACATAATTGCCCTTTTTGCTGTATTTTTCAGAAGCGTCAAGACAGGCTTTATGGATGTTTTTCATGATCTGCTGTAATTTGGCATCGACTTCTTCTTCCGTCCAGCTGTAACGCATGCTGTTCTGTGACATTTCAAGTCCGGATGTGGCAACACCGCCGGCGTTGGAAGCTTTCCCGGGGGAGAACATGATTTTTTCAGCATTGTTCAAAAAGGCTTCAATGGCTTCAGGTGTGGATGACATATTCGAGCCTTCAGTCATGCAAATGCACCCGTTTTTGATGAGATTGCGGGCATCGTCGCCGTTGACTTCGTTCTGTGTGGCACAAGGCAGGGCGATATCTACTTTGACCTCCCAAGGACGTTTCCCGGCGTGGAATTCGGCACCGAATTTATCGGCATAGTCTTGGACTTTATCGCGGCCCGAAGAGCGCATTTCCAGCATATAGTCGATCTTTTCACCGGCAATGCCGTCTTTGTCGTAGACATAGCCGTCAGGACCTGAAATGGTCACGACCTTAGCACCTAACTCCGTGGCTTTTGTGGCGGCTCCCCAGGCTACGTTGCCGAAGCCTGAAATGGCCACGGTTTTATTCTTGAGGGAATCGCCTTTTGTCTTGAGCATTTCCTGTGTGAAATAGACGACGCCGAAGCCGGTGGCTTCGGGACGAATGAGACTGCCGCCCCATTTGACGTTTTTCCCGGTCAATACGCCGGTAAACTCATTAGCCAGACGCTTGTATTGTCCGAAGAGGTATCCGATCTCGCGTGCGCCTACGCCGATATCGCCGGCCGGAACGTCGGTGTCATTGCCTATGTGGCGGAAAAGCTCTGTCATGAAAGACTGACAGAAAGACATGATCTCATTATCAGATTTTCCGCGGGGATCAAAGTCAGAGCCGCCTTTGCCGCCTCCCATAGGAAGTCCTGTCAGGCTGTTTTTAAAGATCTGTTCAAAGCCCAGGAACTTCAGGATGCTCAAGTTAACAGACGGATGAAAACGGATGCCGCCTTTATAGGGGCCGATAGCACTGTTAAACTGGACACGAAACCCGATATTGACATTGTGGTTTCCCTTGTCATCTTTCCACGGAACACGGAAGATGATAATGCGTTCAGGCTCAACGATGCGTTCCAAAATGCCGTACTTTTCGTATTTGGGTTCTTTGTCCATTACAGGGCTCAAAGACTCCAATACCTCGGTAGCCGCCTGCAAAAATTCCTTCTCCCAAGGATACTTGCTTTGCAGGTTTTCCGCAACACGTTTCACGTAAGCGTTCATAAACCCTCCTTTTAAGGTTAAATCTTGCGAAACAAGACCGGTTTTGCTAAAAGAATGGTATCGGCTTAAAGATTAATGTCAAGGAAAATCGAGAAATCATTGCAAAACAAAAGGGGGTATGTTATCCTCAGGAAGGAGGCTAACTATGGAATTATATGCAAATTATGCGATGAAAGATGAAAAAAGCCGCGGACGGTTGAATAAAGAAATATTTCACGATAACCGGGGGATCTATGAACGAGACCGTGATCGGATCATTCACTGTGAAGCATTCCGGAAATTGGAATATAAGACGCAGGTCTTTGTCAATCACGAAGGGGATTATTACCGCACCCGTCTTACCCATACCATGGAGGTCTCTCAGATTGCAAGAAGTATGGCCAAGCGCCTGGGGCTGAACATTGAGCTGGTAGAAGCCATTGCTTTGGCCCATGACCTGGGGCATACCCCTTTCGGGCATACGGGAGAAAAGGTGCTTAACCGTCTTATGGATGGTGCCGGAGGATTTGAGCATAACCGACAAAGCTACCGCATCGTCACCTATCTGGAAGAGCGGTACGGAGGATTTAAAGGGCTGAATCTTTCCTATGAGACTTTGGAGGGAATCATCAAGCATTCCACTCCTTATGACAAACCTTCAACAAAAGATCTGGAGGATATCTTTGATTTGGATGTTGTCCCGACAATTGAAGGACAACTCATTGATTATGCCGATGAAATCGCTTATCTTAATCACGACCTGGATGACGGCCTGGAGTCAGGCCTTTTAGAGTGGGAGAAACTCGGAGAAGTGCAGATTTGGGAGGAAGCCTTGAATGACGCCGTCGAGGGAGAGGGAGCGGGATTGTCTCCAAAAGTCTTGAAATACAGGACGATCAGCACGTTGATCGCTTTTTTTATCAATGACTTGGTGGAGTCGACATTAGGACGGATCACCGTAGAAAAGGTGCGGACTCCTGAAACTGTCAAGGATAAGAACATACGCGTTGTCGGTTTTAGTCCGGAAATGGACATGAAAAGAAGCCAGCTCAAGGAGTATCTTTTTACGCATCTCTATAATCATCCTCGTGTGGAGCGCATGCGCATCAGTGCGGAAGGTTGCATTGAAACCCTTTTCTCTCTTTATGGACGCTATCCGAACATTCTTCCTGAGCGTTATCAAAAGGAGATGTCCCTTTCATCTTCCCGGCGGGCCATTGCGGATTATATTGCCGGCATGACTGACCGGTTCGCCCTGGACGAATTCAGGAGGCTGACCGGTGTCGTATAACCCCTTGTTTATGAAACGGGCCTTCGCGTTAGCTGCCCGGGGGGATGGCGCTGTACAGCCTAATCCTTATGTGGGAGCAGTGGCTGTGAAGGAGGGGCGGATCATAGGAGAAGGCTATCATGACTCTTTCGGCGGGCCTCATGCCGAGGTTCAGGCTTTGTCCATAGACAGCCACTTAGCAGAAGGGTGTGAACTCTATGTGACATTGGAGCCCTGTAATCATTACGGAAAGACCCCGCCCTGTACAGAATTGATCATTCAAAAGAAAGTCAAAGCAGTCTATGCAGCCATGAAGGATCCGAACCCGTTGGTTTCCGGACAGGGATTGCGGCGCCTGAAAGAGGCCGGAGTCCTGGTGCAAGCGGGCTTTCAGGAGAAGAAAGCACGGAAGATGAATCGGGTCTTCATTAAAAATATTCTCGACAAAGAGCCTTATGTTATTCTTAAATATGCGATGACTGCAGACGGATACATTGCCTCCTGTAACGGTGATTCACGCTGGATCTCTTGTGAGGAAAGCCGCAAAGAAGTCCATCTGATCCGCCATAACGTCAAAGGGATTATGGTGGGAGCGGGAACGGTAATACAGGATAAACCCCGGCTTACGGCCCGGGTTGACCCTGAAGGATGGCAGCCCCGTAAGGTCGTTTATGATCCCAGGGGTGATCTCATCGGGCATTCGCATCCTTTGAGCGGAGAGGCTCTTATTCTTACAGAAGGGGAAAAATACCTTGATAGAGAAGGGTTTAGAAATTATACTCTCCCAAAGGACCCTGCCGCTTTCCGGGCGGCTTTTTATGAAGTCTTATGGAAAGAAGGGGTGACCTCGCTTCTTGTGGAAGGGGGAAGCTTTACGATCCACAGGATGTTTGAAGCAGATGCTGTCGATGAAGTCGTCGTTTTCATCGCGCCCAAACTGCTGGGAGGAGGGCTTTCCCCTTCAGGGGAGAAAGGTTTTGCTTCCATTGAACAGGCCCGGAAGCTGCTTGAGACGTCATGGCAAAAGGTTGGCGAAGATATGATGATGAAAGGATTTTTCCGGGATGTTTACAGGACTCATTGAGCAAGTGGGCGAGCTCCGGTTTAAAAGGCTGCAGTCATCCCTGCTTACAGTGGAGATTCGGGCCCAAGGCCTGGATGAGATAAAAAAAGGTGATTCTGTGGCTTGTAACGGGGTATGTCTGACATTGACAGACCGCAAAAAAGATATGCTGACTTTCGATGTCATGGAAGAGACGCTTCGCAGGACTTTGTTTAAAGAGATGCCGGTCGGGGCTTCGGTCAACCTGGAGCGGGCTCTTCCTGCAAACGGAAGGTTTGACGGCCATATTGTGCAGGGTCATGTGGACGGTATCGGTGTGATCCGCTCCTTTTCCCGGGAAGGACAATCGCTCATGATGAGGGTCGCTTTTCCCCCGGAAAAAGCCTTCCTTATGGTGGAAAAAGGCTCTGTGGCCGTGGACGGGATCAGCCTGACAGTGGCTTCTGTCGGGTCTGATTATTTTTCGGCCGGGTTAATCCCCCATACTTTGGAATATACAGCGTTAAAGGAAAAGAAGCCCGGAGATAAAGTGCATTTGGAATATGATATTATCGGCAAATATGTCAAAAAAATGTTAGAGGGGAGTTCTTTTATGACAAAGAATTCTTCTCTTGAGGAGGCATTGCGGGAATGGTGAATCAGCAGAATGATTTTTGTGCAATAGAGGACGCTCTCAAAGCCTTGCGCCGGGGAGAGATGATTATTGTCGTCGATGACGAAAAAAGAGAGAATGAAGGGGATCTTCTCATGGCTGCGGAGAAAGCGACTCCTGAGGCTGTCAACTTTATGGCGGCCCGGGGACGCGGTTTGATCTGTCTTTCTCTGACAGCAGAACAGACGGAACAGTTGGGGTTAAAGATGATGACAGAGGCCAATGAGTCGAGCCATGAGACAGCGTTTACCGAATCCATTGAAGCCCGGCATGGTGTAACGACGGGAATATCGGCTTTTGACAGGTCTAAAACGGTGCAGACGGCTATCAGGCCCGACGCTTCTCCGGCCGATATTGTCAAACCCGGGCATGTCTTTCCGTTGAAAGCCAAAGGAGGCGGGGTGCTGGAGCGGGCCGGCCATACGGAAGCCGCCATCGACCTGACGCGCCTGGCAGGGATGAACCCTTCCGGTGTCATCTGTGAGATCATGAGTGATGACGGGCATATGATGCGTCTTCCGGAATTGAAAAAATTTGCCCGTAAACATCATCTTCTTCTTCTGACCATTGCGGATCTTATCAAATACCGGCTGGAAAACGAACCCTTTATCGTTCGCAAGGCTTCGGCGGTTATGCCCACCTCTTACGGAAAATTTACCCTTTACGGTTATGAAAACCGCATAGACGGCAAAGAGCATATCGCTTTAGTGAAAGGGGATGTCGGCGGCGGAGAGCCGGTTCTGGTGCGCGTCCATTCCGAGTGTCTTACCGGGGATGCCCTGGGGAGTCTCAAATGCGAATGCGGCGATCAGCTTCACCGTTCCATGGAACTTATCGAAGAGGAAAAGCGGGGGATCATCGTCTATCTCCGCCAGGAAGGGCGGGGGATCGGCCTTATTAATAAGATCCACGCCTATCATCTTCAGGATGAAGGGATGGATACCGTTGAAGCCAATCTTGCGTTGGGATTTCCGGCGGACCTTCGGGAATACGGTATCGGTGCTCAGATCCTTCATGATCTGGGGGTCAAAAAAATCAGGCTTCTGACCAACAATCCCAAAAAAATGGTGGCAATCACGGGATATGGGATGGAAGTCGTGGAGCGTGTTCCGATATACGGTAAAATATCAGTTTATAATAAAAAATATCTTCAGACAAAAAAAGAGAAGATGGGGCATCTTATTGATGAGATTTAAGGGGGTTTTATGAGATTTATTGAAGGGCATTTAAAGGGAGAAAAGAAAAAGATCGCTGTGGTCATCGGACGGTTTAATGATTTTATCAACAGAAAATTGTTGGAAGGGGCTGAAGACTGTTTTGTCCGGCATGGCGGAGACAGTGATGACATTGACGTCTATCCTGTTCCCGGGGCTTTTGAGATTCCCTACCTTTTGCGCCGTTTAGTCAATAAAGGCGGATATGACGGAATTATTTGCCTGGCGACGGTTATCCGGGGCGGAACGCCTCATTTTGAGTATGTGGCGTCTGAAGTCTCCAAGGGAATCGCCCATATTTCACTGGAAGGCAAAATACCGGTGGCTTTCGGTGTGCTGACCACCGATACAATAGAACAGGCTATTGAGCGGGCCGGCACAAAGATGGGGAACAAGGGATGGGATGCGGCCTTGTCTTTGATGGAACTTATGGACCTGAGCACGAAGTTGAAGTAAGCGATGCAGTCCATGGACATTAGGGACAAAAAGGCTCTGAGAGATAATTTGCTGCAGTGGCTGTACACGTATCTTTTCACGAAGAAATACAGTTTTCCGGTCGATTTGCGGAACCAGGAAACCTTCTTCCCGGGAGGCAAAGGGCAGGACGCAGCTTTGGAAGGAGCGCTTTCTCTTTTGGAGGGACATCTGGATGAGATCGCTCTTTTTATTGAAGAGACCTTCGACGGTCCTTTCGAGGAGCTTCATCTTGTGGAACAGGCGCTGATTTCTCTTTGTATTTACGAGTACCGCGTTTTAAAAACAGACAAAAAGTTGGTCATTTCCGAAGGGTTGCGTTTAAGTGATAAATATGCGTCACAGAATTTTGACAAAAAGCTTCATGCCTACTTGGACAGCTTGAAGTAGAGAGGAATTATGCGAATAGCCGTCTTGGCCGATATACACGGAAATTTTGAAGCATTCGTTGGCGTTTTAGAGATGCTGCAGCAGGAAAAGGTGCGGCGGATTATTTACTTGGGAGATGTCGTGGGATACGGCCCTGACCCGGTGAAATGCCTGGAACTGTTTATGGCGATGAAAGGAGATCCCGGAGTATCCCTTTCCGATGAAGAGCGGACTCTGGCGTCGGGTTTTTCCGTAGACCTGATTATGGGCAATCATGATGCCGCGGTCATAAATTTCACTGATATCAGTTATTTTAACCGCATTGCATATGAAGCTATTATCTGGACAAAAAAGATGCTAAACCCCTCTCATCAACGGTTTATCAAGTCTTTTCCCTACTCGGCGCGTTTTAACGGAGCTGCTTTTTATCACTCGACGCCCCAGATGACTGAGAATTGGTACTATCTGGATTCAAGTGAGATGGCCCGCGAATCATTTCCCCACACCGGGAAACTGACTTTTGTGGCTCATACCCATAAGCCCTATTTATATATCAAAAAAGTCAACGGAGAGCGGGTGAGCGGGCAGGAGCCTGAAGACCGGAAATGGGTTTTGGACGACCTTTCGGCTTATATTATCAATCCCGGAAGTGTGGGACAGCCCCGTGACGGAAATTATCTGCCTTCTTTTTTAATCTGGGATACCGAAGAAAAAACCGTGCAGCTTTACCGTATTGACTACGATGTCAGAAAGACACAGAAAAAATTGTCCGAACTGCCTTTACCATATATTTTAGCTGAAAGATTACTTTTAGGAAAATGACTGAAAGGGGGAATTATGAAGAGATTCATAATGTTCGTTTTGATGCTGGCCTTGGGGGTTTCTGCCTGGGCGCTTGATGGAGAGAACCCGGCTTCTGCGTTTTATGAAAACAGCCGTATCGGCCTGACAGATGCGACATCTTTAGGGATGGGCGGTGCCGGAATCGGGCTGAGCCGGAGCTCCGGAAATCTGCAAAACCCGGCCGGATATGCTTTTTCTTACGGGGTGGATGCCTTCGGCGGCATGGGGCTGTTTATGAAAGAATTGAATACGGATCTTGACCTTTATAAAAACATGTATTTCGGCGTGACCTTTCCGCTGATGGATTGGTTTACAGCCAATGTGACCGTAAGCCGTACGTCTCTTCTTCTTCCTTATGTAGCCACGAACGCTATCGATGAAAGTGATCCCGACGATTGCATTATTGATATGGCGGCCCTTTCCCTGACACGAAAAGTCAATATGGGCGGTTTTGATTTGGCGTTTGCCTTTACAGGCAAATATATCATGCCTTCTCTTGAAGAGGAGTATCAGAGTTCATCCGCTCCGGATACTTATGTGGATTCAGCGATGGGGGGGGATGTTTCCCTGTTAGCTGTCGTTCCGGTGAATGAGTCAGGATCTTCTTTTAACATGGGGTTGACTCTCACCGATGTTATTGCTCCCATGGATGTCACAATGGGAATCAATGCCGGCTTGGGCTTGAAGATGGAACATCAGCTGATGGGCCTCGCCAGCTTTTCTCTGGGAGCTGATTATTTGATGAATCATGCTAATTCCACGGCCCTGCATGTGGGGGCGGAAGAGTGGTTTCTGAACAAGAAGATAGCCCTTCGTGCCGGTTATCTGCAGAACACTTTTTATAAAGACGGGGCGGCACTCTATGAAGGAGCGCTGACTGATCCTCTCTACGACGGAGAGGGACAGATCACAGCCGGACTGGGGTTTCGTTTCAGCGGTTTCGAAGTCAATGCCGGGTATGCCCTTGCAGGTGAGTATACCGGCTCATCCATGGCCTTTTCTTTGGCCTATACAGGAGAGAAGACCATGGCATCAGCGTATAAGATTCCTCCGGTTGTCCGGATCATGGCGGAAAGCGAATGGCTTTCTCCCAACGGAGATGGTATCAAAGACCAGGTGCGTATCCTGGCAGAAAGCAAAGACAATGAGATCATCAGGAGCTGGACCTTGTCTCTTACCGATGAGGGAGGGAAAGAGGTTCGCCGTTTCAAAGGCAAAAAGAGCCTTCCGCCCTTTATGACCTGGGACGGAAAAGACAATAAAGGCGCCGTGGTACCTGACGGCACATATGCAGCGGTGATGACGGTGAAGGACCGTTACGGAAATAAAGGAAGCAGCAATAAAGCTTTCGTCGCCGTGCGTTCCAAGACTCTGGAAGTCACACTCAACGTGATGCCCGATAAACTGATACCCGGGGAGGGATTGACCTTTACTGTGACTCCCCATGAAAACGTGGATGTCGCAAAGACTCAAATCGTTGTCACCAAGGGAACAGAAACAATTCATGAGATCATTTATGAAGGGCATAAGGACCGTTTTGAATGGAGCGGGATTTTAGCTGACGGAACATATCCGGAAAAGGGAGATTCCCTTAATATCTTTGCCAGGCTGACAGACAGAGCAGGGAATACGGGTGAGAGCTTGATTGTAACGGTACCGGTAGAGGCGACTCAGTTGGTGGAACCGCCCATATCACAGGAGATGCCTCCGATTCCGGCCATGCTTCTTATGGCGCGCCTTCGTTTTGAAGAGAATGCGTATACATTGACGGCAGCTCAAAAAGAAGAGTTGGATAAAATCATCTCGACATTGGTCTCCTATCCTCAGTCTACTGTCCGGGTAGAGGGGCATACTGATAATGTAGGGGCCCGGAGTGTGAATGAGAAGCTTTCCCGCGACCGTGCTGAGATGGTAAAGAAATATCTCGTTGCAGGCGGAATCGACTCTGCCCGTATTGTCTCTGTTGCCTACGGTCCCGATATGCCTGTGGACACAAATAAAACGGCTAAAGGAAGGGCGAATAACAGACGCGTTGATGTTATTATGCTGTCACGATAAACTGAAGGAGCGGCCATGAAGATCAAGGAAATAATTGACTTGCTGGATGGGGAAGTGATCGCCGGAGAACATGACCTGGAGATTGAGATCTCATCTGCGTACAGTGCGGATCTGTTGAGCGATGTCCTGGCGTTGACAGAGGGCGATACTTTACTGATTACCGGCACGGTGACCCTGCAGGTCATTCGCGTAGCGGAAATTTTAGGGATTACAGCCATTATCTTCATCCGGGGGAAACAGCCTTCGGATGATGTTATGGAAGTCGCGCGTAAAAGGCTCAATATCCCGATGATCGTAACGAAAAAGACCATGTTTGAAACAAGCGGCATTCTTTACAAAAACGGCATACGCCCGTGTAAGAACCGCCCTGCAAGTGAGGTGTAGAGGATGACTTTAAAAGAGGCTGCTGATAAACTGGGGTTGAAACCCCTGACACAGTGTGAATGGGAAAAAACAGAGATTCAGGGAGGCTACGCCGGGGATCTGTTGAGTGATGTCCTGGCCCATGCCTGCAGCGGATGCCTTTGGTTTACCATTCAACGTCATAAAAATGTGATTGCAGTCGCGACAGCTAAAGATATCGCGGGGATCGTAGTGGTGAACGGCGTGGAGCCGGAGGCCGGGCTTGTGGAAGCGGCCGAAAAAGTCGGCGTTCCTCTTTTTGCCACGGAAAAGGACGCCTTCACCTGCGCCGGCTTGCTTTACCCTTCTGTGAAGTAGATGTACCTGAAGGCCGACCTTCATATTCATTCTGTTTTATCGCCTTGCGGGGGGCTGGATATGTCCCCCGCGGCGATTGTGAAAAAGGCCCTTGAAAAGAAAATGGATATTATTGCTCTTGCAGACCATAACAGCGCGGGGAATTTGAAGGCTTTGGAGGATGCGGCCCTGGAAAAAATCGCCCTTTTTTTCGGGTTGGAAATACAGAGCGCTTCGGAAACTCATTTGCTGACGCTTTTCGGAAACCGAGAAAAGGCCGAAGCCATGGGGGATTTTCTTTACAGCTATCTGCCTGATATTCCAAATAATCCGGAATATTTTGGAGATCAGGTCGTTGTAGATGCCGAAGACCGGATTATCAAAATGGAGGATAAATTACTTTTGCAATCGGTTGAAATGGAAATGGAAGAAATCATTGAAGAGGTGCATGGCCGGGGCGGCGTTGTGCTTTTTTCACACATTGACAGGGATTCCTACAGTGTGATCTCCCAATTGGGATTTATCCCTTCGGATTCGAAGATCGACGGGATCGAGATCTCCCGGCATCTGTCTCTGGAGCAGGCCAGAAAAAAATATGCCCGATACGGGCACTGGCCCTTTGTGACCAATTCGGATGCCCATCTTTTGGAAGATGTCGGATGCGCTTTTACAACATATAAGATGCAAACACCTTCCTTTGAAGAGTTTCGCATGGCATTACAAGGCAGAGAAGGCCGGGGAGTCTGCTATGATGCCTGAACTTTCTATGCATATTATGGATATCATGGAAAACGGCATTGCCGCAGGAGCCTGGCATTTGGATTTATTTATCGATATTGATACACAAAACGATACCATTACGATCACTGTTGTGGATAACGGGAAAGGAATGGATACAGAGATGATTGGAAAAGCCATGGACCCGTTGTTTTCCACAAAAAAAGGCAAAGGGTGGGGGCTGGGAATTCCTCTTTTCATTCAGACCGCAGAGGCTTGTGACGGCGGTTTTTCCATTATGTCAGAAAAGGGATCATATACCCGGGTCACTGTGACCATGAAGCTTTCCCATATTGACCGTCCGCCTTTAGGGAATATGACAGACACGATTATTTCGCTGATTGTGGGACATCCCGAAATCGATCTTTATGTCATGGTGAAAAAAGGGAAAGACAAATATGAGTTTGATACCCGGATCGTCCGGGAAATCATGGGAGATATTGACCTCAGTACTCCTCAGGTTCTCGGGGCTCTGGAAGAAGATATCGAAAGCGGATTGGCTGAACTGCAATTGAATGATTAGGGGCGAAGATATGGAATTGCTGATGGACTTTAAAATCAAAGGAGGAGATTTCCTCAATGCAGGAGAATCTTCCGGTATGATCAAAGAATATTTGAAAAAATTAGGGCTTCCGCCTACCTTTATCCGCCGTGTTCTTGTGGCGGCCTATGAAGGAGAATTGAATGTGGTGGCTCATGCCTACAGTGGTACCATCGCTTTTTATATGGATGAGTCTAAGGTCAAAGTCGTAGTAACAGATCGCGGCCCCGGAATCCCTGATATCGATAAGGCCATGGAAGAGGGGTATTCGACAGCCAGTCCTGAAGTGCGTGAAATGGGCTTTGGAGCAGGTATGGGACTGCCGAATATGAAACGCAACAGTGATGAGATGGAGATCGCCAGTGAAATCGATAACGGGACGGAAGTCACGATGACCTTTTATATTGAGAAAGGATAAAAAGCTATTATGTCCGATTATTTTCATGCTGTTTATGTGGATCAGAACCGTTGTAACGGGTGTACACGCTGTCTCCGGGTCTGCCCTACACAGGCCATGCGCATACGCCACGGGAAGGCTGTTATCCTGGAAAACAAATGCATTGATTGCGGTGAATGCATGCGTGTCTGTCCACAGAAGGCCATTTCAGCCAAAGTGGATGCCCTTGAGATGATTTCAGGATATAAACACAAACTTTTAGTCTACTCTCCTGTCTTTTTCGGTCAATTCCGAAAATTCGACAATGTCAAAAAGATTCTGGGTATTTTTAAATTATTGGGATTTGACGATATTATAGGAGTAGACACCGGCGGCGTGATTATTTCGGATATTATAAAAAGCTTTCTTAAGGACAGAAAAAATATATACCGCCCCTATATCTCCACCAATTGCCCGGCTGTTGTCCGGCTGATCCAGGTGAAGTTTCCCTCGCTGATCAATCATTTGCTTCCCTTAAGGAATTTGATGGATGTCGCCGGAGAATACATCAAACACAATTATAAAGAGCAAACAGGGGTTTTGGATGATGAGATAGGCCTTTTTTATCTCTCTCCCTGTCCCGCCAAAGTTGTAGCTATCTATCAGCCTGAAGCGGAAGAGAAGCGGATCTTTAACGGAGTGTTCAGTCTGGGGGACATGTATAATGAGATCCGGCGTATTATGGAAAAACAAGATTTTGCGCATTTTGAATTGGAAGAAACGATTCTTTCGTCCAAATTTGCTCTCAGATGGAGTGCTTTAGGCGATGTGGAGAATAAGTTTAACGAATCGGTCAATCTCCGCATTGATGGGATTCAGAATGCCATCAGGTTTTTGGAGCGTTTGGAAAACGGAGAAGTCAAGGATATTGATTTTGTGGATATGTATTCATGTGATAATGCTTGCGTCGGGGGTGTTTTTACGAAAGAGGATGCTTTTATTGCAGAGTACAGGATCAAGAAGATTGCCGAAGAACTACCCGATAATCCCGAGATCCCCCTTCCCTTTGACAGGGATGAAATCTGCTCGATCGGGATGCCCCTCAAGCCTCGCCCGATCAGCCCCCTGGATAGTGATATCAAGGAGGCATTGAAAAAGATGAAGAAGATCGAAGAAGTCAACCGCCTTCTCCCCCAGCTGAATTGCGGGATGTGCGGATGTCCCACTTGTTATGATTTGGCAGAGGATATTATTATCGGAAAAGACGTGAGCATCTATGATTGCCCTGTCATTTTGAAGGAACGCTTAAGAAAACTTTCACGGGAAATCGTTCAAATGGCCGGACATATGAACCCTATTGAAGATGATCGGGAAAAGAAGCCGCCTACATGACCCGAAAATCGTCGGGGGTATCGGGTATTCCGTCCGGACCGCTGGAAAAGGTTTCTCCTTTTTTTGAGTAAAAAGAGTTTTGCCAAAAGTCTTTTCGTTCCAGAAGTTCTTCTGATGTCAGTGTCTTTCCCATGTTCAATGTGCGCTGTATTTTGACCTCTTCCAGTGTTTCCGGTGTCATGAGATGGAAGTGTTCCGTCACCGGAGTTTTAAACAGAGGGCGAAGCATTCCCAGATAGAGAATCAATAAAACAAGAACCGCAAGAAAAGATAAAATGTCCGCTAAAGCATAAGACATGGGCCGGTATGTTTTTTTCTTTTTTGTCTGGCGGAGTGGCTGTCGTGCGGCCGGCCGGGCAGGGCTCTTTTCTGCAGGATTTTTTTGAGAAGAGGGCTGGGGCTGTTGTTTGGGTTTAGACGGGTAGGGTTCCGGTTCGGACCTGTAGACAAATTCGATGGGCTCGGAGGGAAGACGTTTTTTTTCTTCTTTCGGGAGTTTTGGGGGTGGTGGAGTGTCAGCGGGGAATGTCTTGGGAAAAGAAGACTCTCTTCCCGGTCGAAGAGGCCCGGGGGGAGGGGGTTGTTTCCCCGGAGAATCTTGGGGTTCCGGGTTTCTGATAATATTCCGGTCATAGAGGCTGTAGATAACAGACATCAGGGTGATGTAGTTGGTATTTTTCGCCTGGTCGAGAATAGCGAACACCGTAGCGCCTCTGCGCAGGGCATCGACGATCCACTGTTCCATGGGATTGAGTTTGTTGATGTTGACAGCGACTTTGTCCACCTGAAAGCCCAGGTTCAAGGTCTCTTTCAGAAAAGGCATCTTGACAATGATCTCAGAAGAGTTGAGGAAAATCATAAGAAGATTGCTCAGAGTAATCGTATAAGGGATTTGAGGCATTCTTTCAGGGGTATCGCCTTCAGCAAAAGTAAAAAAGCCGTCGGTGATAAGTGAAATAAGAAAAAGAACGTTTTCAATTTGATGGGTAAGGCTTTGCAGAAGTTCCGTGGGAGAAATAAAGCCTTCTTTCAGGAGCAGATCTCCCAAAAATTCATATTTATTCGTTTTTTGTTTTCCCAATGCCTGGCGGAGTTGCTCCTCATTGATAAGTCCCTGTTTGAGGAGGTAATCACCGATCCTGTTTTCCAGACGGACAGGATGCTCCTCAATGTAGATGATCTCTCCTTTTTTTATGTAAAAAAAGTAGGAGCGGCTATTGGCCCGGTTGACGACTTCAAGGGTTCCGGTCTTCTCCAGAAGGGTGATATTTTCCACTGTTTTCTTAAAGGTATCATACTGTAAAGGAATGCTTTGCGGGCTCATGATTTCCGTCCTTTACAAAAGAGAAGTAACACCGTGGATACAAAAGAGACAGCGGGGTAAAGATCCAGGGTCCTGTTAAAAGCAGACAGAAGCGAATAATCAGTAATGAGAAAATATTTATTAAAAAAACTGAAAGTCAGAACCGTTGTTGTGAGAAGAAGCCAAAAAAGGCCTTTAAGGGTGTGTCCTTTTAAGATATAACCGCCCCCGGGAATAATCAGGTTGAAGAGTATATGTTTCAAAGTATCGATCTTTGTCGCCATGGAATCTTTTCCCAGCTTTTGATTGAGGTAAACCGGGAGCATAAGATGGCAGCGGGAACAAAAGATCCGGCCTTGATGGGATGACGTCGCAGACCCGGGGATAATCGGTATGCCGCAGGATTCACAAGTTACAAATGAAGCCCAATTAGATGTCAGCGGGAAGAGGAAAATAATAAGGAGAATAAGAAAAACGGAAATTCCCGGAAAGAGGAAAAGCTGGGGCTGAGAAAAGGCTTTCTGCGGAAATTCCCGGCGAGCTGTCTCGCCCAAAAAGAAACGCCAGACAAAATCGGGGTCAAGTGTCTTTTCTAACAGGATGATGTTTTCCCAGTCCAGGACAGGGAGTTCCAGCTGCCCTTTCAGGGTGAAGGCCTTGTCATAGAAGACTTTAGCTGTATCATAATCATTCCGAAACAAATAGTATTGCGAGATATTATAGAGGACGATCGGGTCTTCGGGAGCGCGCGAGAGGGCTCTGTCATAATGGGAAAGAGCGGCATCAGATGAATTCAGCATCAGCATGGCGTTCCCCAGATTATTATAGACAGCTGTCGATGTATATCCTCCGGATAAAGCTCTTTGAAGAAGGGCTGCATTTTGTTTGTTTCCGGAGGCCGTTCCTGAAGATTGATTGTGTTGAGCCAAAAGGCAAAGATACAGGGGATTCTCACGGATAAAGGGATCATCTCTGTATAAGCGGACATGCGAGAGATCCGACCGGTCATAAGCCCTTAGCAAAGCTGACGGAGTCTGTGCGATCAATCCGTCGAACCAGCCCGGCGAGGAAAGGATGATGCCAAAAGGCAAAAAAATAAGAAGAGCCCAGACCAAGAGGGTATAGAGTTCTTTTTTGGATAAATTATGAATATTGAGAAAAAAAACAAAAATCCATCCTCCCAGGAAAAAAGCAAGACTGGCAAGAATATTGACCAATAAAACGATAAGAGGTGAGGGGGAATCCATATAAAAACTTCTGAGAGTCCGGAATTTCACCGTATCAAGATAGCGGCAACTGATCAGGATGAGAAGAGCGACCAATGTCAGGGTAAAGATAAAAAGGGAGATCCATATCGTGTTGGTAAGGGCCAAAAAACGGCTTTCCAAAGAGTATTGGACCGAAGAAAAGAAATCAGGGACACGGCGTAAAAGATCCGTCCCTCCCGTAGCTGAAGCATGCAGGCCTTCAGCTTGAAGAAGAATCAATATCCACTGAAAAGAAATCATAAAAAGGATTATACCAAAAATGTGTTGTTTTGCAACAGAAAAGGATATCATAAAGAGCCTCGCGAAGGACGGGAAAACTCTTGAAATAGCAGGGATTTACTTTATAATAGCGCAAGGGAGGGAGTGTCTATGGCAAAATATCCGGTAATCGTTGGGGAGTCCACTCCGTTAAAGCAAGAAACCCTCGGAAAAAAGCATTTTCACTATCATAATGTCTATACCCGTAAAGACATGTCCCGGTTCGGATATCTCTTTTCGGTCATTGCTAATCCTCTTATTCAGGAGGAATGGGTTGTCTCTGTCATCGACCGTTATATTGAAAAGGCAGAGAAAGGGGCCATTCTCATGGCCCTCAAATTGACCTTAAGAGAGTTGAGCCCTGAAGGTGATTTTTTTATCGGTGTCATCTCACATAAACGGCTCTACTTTGCCTGTTCGGACAGATATAAAGCCTTTTTATCCCGAAAAGATGAGTTATGGCATGTCAATGGGGAAAGCAATGATCGGTGTCATTGGGAAAATACAGTGCAATTCGGGGAGTACATCCTGTCTCCCGGCGACAAGATCGCTGTGGTTTCGGAAAATATTTCTGAGGCGGTAACCGAAAAAGCTTTTTCCGATATTCTAAACGAATATACGATTCAGGTTGCGGCTAAAGAGTTGGCGGAACGGGCCCACGAAAAAGACCAGTTGGGACAGTCCGAGGTGCTGACATTGACATTGGATTTTTCGGCGCCGCAGATCATCATCCCCTGGAAAGTCATAGGAACAGTGGCGGCTCTGGCTCTCTTGGGACTCTTTATTTTTCGAGCTGTCAAAAGTCAACGGGCTCCGGGGTCTGCCTTGCCGGTTCGTGATCTCCCTGTGTCTCCGAATAAAGGAGATTCTGCCGTTTCCGTCACATATTTGCAAAAGAATCTCCCGTTGGAATCTAAGATCGCCTGGGAGAAGACATTCGGAAAAAGTGTTGACGCATCTCCCGTAGGAACAGACGAAATGCTCTTTATCGCTTCCAAAGATAAATACTTATACGCGTATAAAGCTCAAGGGAGTGAACTTGCATGGAGAGCGAGAATGGCCTACAGCATGGCAGCTGCTCCCCTTGTTGACAGTGATGCGCTTTATATCGGAACGTTTAAAAATCTGATGTACCGGCTGAAAAAAGAAGACGGTTCGATAGAGTGGCGTTTCAAAACGGGCGGACGTATCGTGTCTGAGGCTGTCGGAGACGAGGAGCTCATTTATTTTGGTTCTGAAGATGGCTATATTTATGCTGTTCGCAAGAAAGACGGAGGGGAAGTGTGGCGGCATCCTACAAAAAACCCTGTATGGACAGCTCCCTTTATCAAGGGAGAGATGCTTTATGCCGGGTCATTGGATCATACTGTTTACGCTTTGGACAAAAAAACAGGAAAGCGGATTTGGTCCAGGACTTTGGGAGACAAGATCTATTCCACTCTTTTTGTTACGGAGGAGGCTGTTTACGTCGGGTGTGATGATTATAAACTATATGCCCTGAACCGGATGACAGGAGAGGTCCTTTGGAGTTTTACCGCCGGAAAAGAAATCGCCGGACAGATCTACGCAGACAATCATGCGGTCTATTTTGGTTCTGAGGATATGAATATATATGTCCTGGATATCAAAACGGGGGCTGTGTTATGGAATAAAGCTACGAACGGAGTTGTCCGCTCCGGTGCTGTTGTCCATGACGGCATTCTCTACATCGGAAGCTATGACGGGAATCTTTATGCCCTGACAGCAGAAAAAGGGGACTTGGTCTGGAAGGGCTCTCTGAGTGGCCCTATCCAGGGGAAGCCCTGCCTTTGGGAGGGGACGGTTATTGCCGGTGATCAAAAAGGGATGGTCAGGGCATTTGTGACCGATACACGACAGTTAAAACCCACAGCATTAGGAGAAGAATGAGATTTATTTTTTCTGTTTTGCTTTTCTGCCTCAGCGTCTTGCCTCTTCACGGAGAAATCGTCATCCATCGGGGGGAGAAACAGGAATTGTCTATTATCAAAAAAGAAACTGAAGAGGAAACATTGCCGAGGGGAAAAATATCCGCCACCGGGTATCAGTATAGCCGTTATTATGAGACCGGGGGTCAAAGTGATGTGATTTCGGAAGTGATACGTAAAGCTTCGCAGCAATATGATGTGGACCGTCGGCTTGTTGAGGCGATTGTTCAGGTCGAATCTCGCTTTCATCCCTTTGCGGTGTCGCGTGTCGGCGCCATGGGCCTCATGCAATTGATGCCGGATACGGCGAGGATGCTGGGGGTTTCCAATCCTTTTGACATTGAAGAGAATATTTTCGGAGGAGTGCGGTATTTCAAACTGATGTATCATCGTTTTAACGGGAATCTGCGCCTTGCTTTGGCAGCTTATAATGCCGGCCCGTCGGCTGTTGAGACCTATGGAGGAATCCCTCCCTATCCGGAGACGATCAATTATGTGGAAAAGATCATTCGTCTTTTTCAGGAATCGGGAGGGCGGGGAGTTTCCGGCACTCCCCTTCGTGTGGAGAAATCTTCGGAGGGTTTGGTCATTACCAATGAGATCTATAAAAAGGAGAAAAGATGAAAGATTTTACAGTTAAAATCATCCCTCCTTCTCATCGCCGTGTCATTCAGGTGGCCCTGCCGTCTACTCTTTTTTGGTTCATTGCAATCGGAGTTTTTTTAATTGTTCTTCTGTCCCTGCTCAATTTGGCGGGACCTGCTGCAAATCTTTCCGAAAAAGCCCATGTGGCCCTGCTTAAAGAGAAGAATACGCATCTGAAAACACATTATAGGAAATTAGAAAACAAATTAGGGGATTTTGACGCGAAATTGGTCGAACTTCAGGAGATCTGCGACAATGTCCTGATTTTGAATTCTCTTCCCCCGCTTTTTCAGGGCAAAGAGAACCTTTCCATGGGAGGGATCGGGCTTTCGGATATGTCGGATGTCTCTCAGGCCGATGAAAGCGCCATGACCCATGATTTCAACATTGTCTTTTCACAAGTCGAGTTAAAGATGAATCTGGTAAAGACAGGATTCTACCGTGTGATTGAGAAGATGGAGAACAGTGTTCAGAAATGGGAACATGTCCCTACGATCTGGCCTGCAGACGGGTGGGTTTCTTCAAAATTCGGTTGGAGGAAATCGCCTTTCAACGGACAGAGGGAATTCCATACAGGGCTGGATATCGCCAATATGCCGGCAACACCTATCAAAGCCGCAGCTAACGGATACGTTGTCTATGCGGGCTGGTTTGGTGTTTACGGAAATGTCGTAATGATCGAGCATGGTTTCGGATATGAGACCCGTTACGGGCATATGGATTCGATCCATGTCAGAAAAGGCCAGTACGTATCTAAAGGGCAATATCTTGGAACCATGGGAGACAGCGGACGCAGCACAGGGACCCATCTTCATTATGAAGTGATCCATAATGGGAAATTAGATGATCCCTTGAAATACCTCATTCCGGAAGAAAACAAAGTCTTGAGGGGTGTGTCTCGTATCCATGGACAATAAACGCTATCATATCATCATTCTCGGAGAAGATACATCAGAGATCCGACGCTTCTCGGTGAAACACAAGTGGATGAGGCTGGGACTGATTGTCTTCATCTGTCTTTTTTCGGCTCTTTTGTTTTTAGGCGGGATCTGGTATACCGATTACAGGACATTAAAACATGAAGCGGCTCCCGTCTTTGAAGAAAATTCCTGGCTTCAAAAACAGAATTTGGCCTTACGGAAAAATGCCGAGTCTCTTCATGATGAATTGCGGAAGGTGACTTTTGTCTTCTTGAATTGGCAGCGGGAGGCTGAAAAACGCTACAATGATCTGGAGCACAAGGTCTCTCATGTGGCCCGACTCCGGGGGGATTCTTTTTTCAACAAGGAGAGTGTGGGCGGCGCAGGCGCCGAACAAGTCAGGCTTCTTTTTCATGACAAGAATATGAACGCTTTTTCTGCTGTCTATTCTCATATCAGCCGTAAACTGGACGCTCTGGACTGGGTTCTTTCCGCCGAGGAAGAGACTCTGATCAACAGATATGTTTATAACCGTGGAATGCGTCCCCTGTGGCCTGTCAGGGGAGGACATATCACATCCTATTACGGGACACGCTGGGATCCGTTGACCGGGGAGTTTTTTTTTCATAACGGTCTTGACCTGGCCCACAGCATGGGAAGCCCGATCTTTGCAACAGAGCGGGGACGTGTGCTTTGGAGCGGGATGGCCGGAGAATACGGGAATCTCGTGATTCTGGACCACGGAGGAGGATTCTCTTCCCGGTACGGACACTTAAGCCTGTGCAGCGTGAAAAACGGCGATTATGTTGAAAAAGGCAGCATTATCGGATTTTTGGGGTCTACAGGACGTTCTACGGGGCCGCATCTTCATTTTGAATTACGCATTAACAATGAAACGATTAATCCGCTAAAAATATTAAGGTAGGTGACCGCATGGCAAACATCATCAAAAGAGTATTCGGGAATTATCAGGAAAAGGTTGTGAAGCGATACAGCAAGCGCGTGGATATTGTCAACGGATATTACAATGTTTTTTTAGATACGCTGAAGACCCCTGAGGATTTTATAAAGAAGACTGAAGCTTTCCGGGAAAGCATACGCCGTGGAAAAACGACAGATGACCTGTTGGGAGAGGCCTTCGGCCTGGTAAAACGAGTTTGCCGCTATCTTGTGGACCACGAAGTGTCGACTCAGGTTACGGGACATGACAAAGTCTGGGATATGGTCCCGTTTGATGTCCAGCTGGTCGGAGGCATGGTCATCCACGACGGCCAGATCGCTGAGATGGCCACAGGAGAAGGAAAGACTCTGGTGGCAACGATGCCGGCTTTTCTCAATGCGCTGAAGGGGCAGGTCCATATTGTGACCGTCAATGATTACCTGGCCTTGCGTGACAGCCAGTGGATGGGGCTTCTCTTCGAGACATTGGGGCTGAAAGTGCGATGTCTTCAGAACGGAATGGATACTGTCCAAAGAAAAGAAGCCTACGGGGCTGATATTGTCTACGGGACCAACAGCGAATTCGGGTTCGATTATCTTCGTGATAATATGGTATGGTCTTTAGAAGAACAGGTTCAGAAATACAGGGAATTCGCTATTATCGATGAGGTGGACTCCATCCTTATTGATGAGGCCAGGACACCGCTGATCATTTCAGGCCCGGTACAAAGAAGCAATAATTCTTATTTCAGGGATTTTAACCCTAAAATCAGGTCTCTTGTCAGTAAACAGAAGGATAGGGTCTCCCGTCTTGTCCGGGAAGCCCAGGAGGCGATGGAGAGCCGGGATGAGCGAAAAGCCGGCAAATTGCTTCTGACGGCAGAAAAAGGGCTTTCGAAGCATAAACAGCTGATGAAGATGAAACAGGATACAGGGATTCAGCGTTTGATCGGAGATACGGAATTGGCCTATTTAAGGGATAAAAGCCTTCATGTGCTTGAAGAGGACCTTTATTATGTTATTGATGAAAAAAGGCATGTCGCCGATCTCACCGAAAACGGCCGCAGACTGCTCTCTCCGGATAATCCGGCTCTCTTTGAATTGACCGATATCGGGGAGGCGTTCGTCCATATTGATGAGACAGTGGCTGATGAAAAGGAGCGGGAGAAGGAAAAGAGAAGGATTCAGCGGGAGTATTCGGAAAAGAGCGAGATCCTTCATGCCGTTTCACAGCTTTTGCGCGCTTATTCCCTTTTTGAAAAAGATGTAGAATATGTCGTACAGGACAATAAAGTTTTGATCGTCGATGAATATACCGGACGGCTTATGCCCGGGCGGCGTTTCAGTGACGGGCTGCATCAGGCTCTGGAAGCAAAAGAGGGGGTCACTATTGAAGGGGAGACTCAGACTTTTGCAACGATCACCTTACAGAATTTTTTCCGCATGTATGACAAACTTTCGGGTATGACAGGAACGGCGGTTACAGAGGCCGGGGAGCTCAAAGAGATATACGGCATGGAAGTCATCGTTATCCCGACCAATAAACCCGTCCGGCGCATCGATTATAATGACCTTGTCTTTAAGACGAAAAAAGAGAAGTTTCACGCCGTTATTGATGAGATCGAAAGAAAAAATAAAGCAGGACAGCCTATTCTGGTGGGCACGGTATCTGTGGAAGATTCAGAACTGTTAGCCCGTATGCTGACACGTAAAGGGATAAAAGCCAATGTACTGAATGCTAAGAATCACTTGAAGGAAGCTGAGATCATCAGCAATGCCGGTGAGCCGGGAGCTGTGACCATCGCCACAAACATGGCCGGACGTGGAACAGATATTAAATTGGGAGCCGGAGTCAAGGAATGCCGGGAGTGTTTCCTTGTCGGCGAGGATCACGAAGGAGAGCCTCCGTATCCTATAGAGCAGTGTATGGCTGATGTTCCCTGCGGGCTCTATGTCATCGGCACAGAACGCCATGAGAGCCGGCGGATCGACCGTCAGCTCAGAGGACGAAGCGGGCGTCAGGGGGATCCCGGGCGTTCCCGTTTTTTTGTCTCTTTGGAAGATAACCTTATGCGTCTTTTCGGCTCAGACCGGATCATTTCAGTTCTTGACCGTCTGCATATGGAAGAGGGGCAGGCTATTGAGCATCCCCTGATTTCCAGACAGATTCAGGGGGCTCAAAAAAAAGTCGAGCAGCGCAACTTTCAGATCCGAAAGCATACGTTGGAATATGATGATGTTATGAACAAGCAGAGGGCTGTGATCTATGAAAACAGAAACTTTGTCTTGGAGACAGCCTATATCGCTGCTTTTTTTGAAGCAGCAAAAACGGAATCCTTCGTAAACCGCTCTGAGCTGCGCGGAGTCGTTGAGGATTTGGGTTTTGAGCGTCTTCTTCTGGAGCTTCTGGATAAGTATGAGCTTGTTGAAAAAACCGATGGCGGGCGTCTGAAATTAAACAAAAGGGATCTTCTGAAAGATGAGATCTTTAATATGATGGAACGTATCGTCGATGAAGGGTTGGACCTTTATTGTCCGGCGGATATTCGCTCCTATGATTGGGATTACGAAGGGCTCAATGATTATTTGTTGGAATATTTTGCTCTTGGATTCCCTTTTGATGCTGAAAAAGACTCCGGCCGTGACGATTTAAAAAATATGATCATGGATGGTGTCGGGAAGCTTTATACAATTCGCGAAGAAGAGTTCGGGGAAGAGACCATGCGTAATATTCAGCGTCTTGTCATGCTGGACACAATCGACCGGAATTGGAGAGAGCATCTTTATGCCATTGATAATCTTATGGAGGGGATCAACTTAAGGGCTTATGCTCAGAAAGACCCGCTTTTTGAATACAAAAAGGAGTCTTTTGAGATGTTTTCCCAACTGGACAGCACCATTGAGCATTATATCGTTCGTGCTGTGTTTCATGTTTCTGTCGAGAAAAAAGATAAAACGGCTGAAGCAGAAGCCGCCCGGTTAGAATACAGTACAACGACTAATGTCGCCATGGGCGAAAGAGGGAAGGCCCGGACCATTACAAAGAAATCAAAAGTAGGGCGAAATGACCCCTGCCCTTGCGGTTCCGGGAAAAAATATAAGCATTGCTGCTGGCCTAAATATGAGGATTAGGCGTGGCTGAAACCGGTTTTCACCTTGACGATGTTTCCGGGGGCGAGGTCCCGCTTTTTTTGCAACCGGCTGCTTTATGCTGTCAGGTGCACGGGACAGAGATCGCCCGTGTTGAAAAAGAAGGGCTTTACCCGTCTTGTGACGGTCTTTTTACGTTTACACCCGGTTTAACGCTGATGATCCGGGTGGCTGACTGCACGGCTCTGGCCCTTTGGGCGGGCCGAAAGGCCGCCATGGTCCTTCATGCAGGCTGGCGCGGGGCTGCAAAAGGAATCCTCCAAAAAGGCTTAGCCGTCTTTCAAGAGGAAGGTATCGGCCCCGAAGAGATCTCTGCCCGTTTTTTCCCCTCAGCCCGTTCATGCTGTTATGAGATCAAAGAAGATGTCTTTATGCATATCCCCGAAGCCATGCAGCTCTTTATTGAGGAAAGAAGCGGGAAATATTATCTGAATATCCCGTCATTTTTAGAGAATACGCTGAAAGAGTCCGGCTGCCGCTCTGTCACAACAGATTCCCGCTGTTCCATCTGTTCTCCCGGGTTCTTCAGTTTCCGCCGGGACAAGACCGACAAAAGAAACGGAGCCTGGATACGCTTATGAAAAAGAAAACATATGATTTAGCTTTGACCGGAGTCTTGACAGCCCTTCTCATGGCCGGTTCTTTTGTTCGTATCCCCCTGCCGGGAGGAGTGCCCCTGACTCTTCAGCTTTTTTTTGTTCTTCTCGGGCCGGCTCTTTTAGGTGTGAGGGGAATGCTTCCGTCTCTGCTTTATCTTCTGCTGGGATTGGCCGGGCTTCCGGTTTTTTCCGGAGGCGGAGGACCCGGGTATCTTTTTTCTCCCACATTCGGTTATCTGTTGGGATTTGTGGCAGGAAGCTGGCTGGCCGGATACCTTTACCCGAAAAGTCCCAGTTTCGGCCGGGAACTGGGGGCGCTTTTGTGCGGGGTGGCCCTTGTCTATGGGGTGGGGGGGCTTTGGTTCTACGTTATGAAAAATGTTTATTTAGCAGCTCCTGTTTCCTTGTCACAGGTTTTCCTTTTCGGTATCCTTCCGTTTCTTCCGGGAGATATTCTTAAAGCTTTGGCTGTTACGCTCATCGTCAGGAAAATCCCTGCATATTACAAAAAGGGATGAAGCCAGACTCTCATTATTAATATATTTCGTTTTTGCCGCCTCTCATTTCTTCTCATATGAAAGAAGAAAGGGAAAAGGGTTTTCCTCCTTTACAGAATAATATTTCTATTGACTTCTGCCTGAGCGGAACCTATACTTGTAAAAAAACAGAACAGGGAGGTTTTTATTATGATGGAACTTTTTGTAAGAGGTGGAACGGTAATGTATCTTCTCGCCGTCGTGGCTTTGATGTCACTCTTTGTTATCATCGAACGTTTTATCGTTTATGCCAAATCAACACGTTCAGCAAAAAAATTCTTGGTGGAATTCAAGTCTCACCTTGTTCAGGGAAATGTTGATGAAGCTATCGAGGTGTGTGAGATGACTCCCGGCCCGGTGCCTTCCATTATGAGAGCCGGATTGTTGAAATTCCAGCAGACAAACGGGAATATGGTCGAAGTTGAAAAATCAATTGAGAGCATAGCCAACACTGAGCTTGCTTTCCTGGAAAAGAACCTGACTTTCTTGGTCACCGGGTTTACCATCGCGCCTATGATCGGATTTCTCGGCACTGTTCTTGGGATGATCCATGCCTTTGATGCGATCGCCATGGCAGGAAGTGTTGAGGCGACAGTTGTTGCTTCCGGTATTTCAGAAGCGTTGATCACAACAGCTTCAGGTCTGGCAATTGCTATTCCTGTTAACCTTTTCTACAACTATTTTACAGCTAAAGTCTCTTCAATCATTTTGAGTGTCGAGGAAAGCACAAGAGAATTTATTGAAATTCTGAAAACTCAATCTGCAGCGAAATAATTGAAGGGGGACGCATGTTAAGGAAAAGCCGTTTAAAAACGAATGAAGATATCCCCGATTCATCCATGGCGGATATTGCATTCCTATTATTGATCTTTTTCATGGTAACCACCGGTTTTTTTAATGATAAAGGCCTTTCTATCATGTTACCCGGAGAAGCTCAAGGTTCGGCGAAGATCCCCAAACAGAATCTGTGTAAGATTTTTATTAACAGTCTGGGAAACATCTATGTGGATGATCAGCTTATGCAGGACACGGCGACGATTTCCGGTTATGTGGAAGCGCGTATGAAAGAAAATGACAAGCTGGTCGTTATTATCAAAACAGATGAAAATGCCCGTTATGACTGGATGTTGCGAATCTTCGACGAAATGAAGAAAATCGGAATGAAAAAGATTTCGTTACAAGTGAATAAGAAACGATAGCGAGGGAAGTCATGGCAATTATCAAACGAAAAAAGAAAGGCGTTGACGCCAAAATACCGACTTCATCTATGGCGGATATAGCATTCCTTTTGCTCATATTCTTTATGGTGACTACGGTGTTCAAGGTAGACAGCGGTGTCGATCTGCAACTCCCCTTGGCTGAAAAAGTTGAAAAGCTGCAAATGAAGAATTTGGCTATTATCTGGATCACCGATCAGGGAAAAGTGGCCATTGAGGACAAATTTGTCCCCTTGGAATTTGTCAGCAATCTTATGGACCAAAAGATGTTTGAGACCAACGGTGAGTTGATCGTTCAAATCAAAGCAGACCGCAATGCCCGTTACGGCATCGTGGATGCTGTCTTTGAGGAATTGAAAGAGGCTCAGGCTCTCCGGGTCGTTTTGGGCGCGAATGTTGAAAGTGGCGGGAGGTGATGAGTATGGCAGAACAGCATGTAAGACGTCTGCAGGACATGTCTCCGCAGATTACGCGGATAGCGCTCATTGCAAGTTTTGCGCTGATGCTTCTGATGATGTGGACCATACCCAGCCCAAAGCCTACTCCATACAGGCCTAAGAAGATCAGAGATGTCAACATCGATGTTGTCGAACAGACAGAAGTGATTCAGGAGCCCACGGAGCCTCAGGTCATTCAGAAGCCTAAGCAGGTCGTAGAAGCCGAACCTGATGAGGAAATCGACGAAGAGGCGACCATTGCGGATACGGATCTTGACTTGGATCAAAAAGCGGTGGATACAACGATTCCTCCGCCTGATGCCTTTATTCCGTATTCTAATGCTCCGGTCACTTTGAGTAAACCCATGCCGGAATATCCTGAAATGGCCCGAAAAGCACAGCTGGAAGGCCGTGTTTCTCTCAAGGTCTATGTCGATGTCGACGGAAATGTTAAAGATGTCGTGTTGCTTAAGGGTGTTTCCCCGGCTCTGGATCAGTCTGCGATGAGGGCCGCTCTCAAAGCAAAGTTTAAACCGGCAGAAAACAATGGAGTTCCCATTGGCGTATGGTGGGGTTTCACGTACAATTTTACCCTTCACTGATACGTTTTTACGACTCTAAATGGATAAGGCACGGAGAACATTGATCTTCGTGCCTTTTTTTTAATGACAAGGAGATGAAAATGCCTGTAAGCAAGCGAATGAGTACCATTCCCCCGTCACCTATAAGGAAATTAGTGCCTTTTTCCGATGCTGCAAAAAAAAGGGGGATCAAAGTCTATCATATTAATATCGGCCAGCCGGATGTGCCCACTCCACCGGAAGCCTTTGAGGCCATGAGAAGGTTCGATGAAAAGGTGCTCTCATATGCTCCTTCCAACGGCATACCCCAATTGCGCCATGCAATGGCCGGGTATTTTAAAGGGATCGGGTATGATATTGCAGAAAAAAATATTATGGTAACCAATGGAGGAAGTGAAGCCATCTACTTTGCCTTTATGATTTCTTTGGATACAGGCGATGAAGTCCTGATTCCTGAGCCTTATTATGCAAATTATAACGGTTTTGCGAAAATGGCCGGTGTCAAAATCAAACCGCTGACGACGAAAGTGGAAAACGGTTTTCATCTTCCTTCCGAAGAAGAGATCAAACGTTCCATGACCGATAAGACTCGGGCGATACTCATCTGCTCGCCGAATAACCCCACAGGCACTGTTCATACCCGTGAGGATATGGAAAAAGTCTTCCGGTTGGCTGATGAATATGATCTGACAGTGATCGGAGACGAGGTTTATAATGAATTTGTCTATGACAACCGTGAATATGTCAGTGTTATGCACTTTCCTGACCAGGCCCGACGTGTCATTTTAATTGATTCTGTCTCAAAGCGTTATTCGGCCTGCGGTGCACGGATCGGTGCGATGATCACAAAAAATACGGATTTTATTGATGCGGCTATGGTTTTGGCTCAGGCCCGTCTCTGTCCGCCCACTATCGACCAGGTCATGGCCGTAGCCATGTATGAAGTCAAAAATGATTATCTGAAAGAAGCGCGTCTCGAGTATAAAAAACGGCGGGATGTCGTTTTTGAAGAACTGGGACACATCGAAGGTGTAACCTTTCATAAACCGGCCGGAGCCTTTTATACGGTGGTCAAATTACCGGTTGAAGATGCCGAGGATTTTGCCCGTTGGCTTTTGGAAAGCTTTTCTTATAAAAATGAAACAGTTATGGTGTCTCCTGCGAGCGGATTTTACGGAACTCCCGGAAAAGGGACTGATGAAATCCGTATTGCGTATGTGTTGAAAGAGGAAGACATGAAGCGAAGCATTCAATTATTGGGGTTAGCACTTGAGAAGTACAGAAACAGGTGATATCTTTAACAATGGATGAAAATATAAGAAAACCCATTCGCGAAGAAGAGTTGACTGTCCTGGCCCAAAGGGTGGAGGAGGATACACGGGAGGCATTTGTATTCTTTAAACAAATGCTTAAGGAAAAAAAAGGGTATCCTGATATTCTGTTTCCGTATTCTGTTCTTCTTTATTGTGCAGGGGCCACAGAAGAGGCCGGAAAATATATGGAGGAGCTGAACCGGATCAACGATCATTATGAGTTATACACCAGAGCCCGGGCGGCTATGGCTCAGGGAGCGGCAGCAGACGGGGTATTCCCGAAAAATTATCCTTCCGTTGAGTTCCTGGATGTGACGACCCAGCTTGAGAAAAACAAAGCCCTTTTGAAGAAGCTTTTTTTCACGGGTGAATTCGCTTCTCATTATTATTCTATTTTGGGGCATATGTCTCAGGCAGACAGCCGTTGGAGACGGTCTTTTCTCTACTTCTTTGCATCTTTTTATGCAGGGGGAAAAAAGGATGACCTTTTATTTTCCCTGGGACAGCTTTGTTACAGCCAGGGAGAGCTGACACTGGCTGCACAGGCTTTAGGGGAAGGGCTGAAAACAAACCCCCATCATGATAAGATGGGGTTGGAGCTCTCCTATGTGGAATCTGAGGTAGGACGTTTTGACAGGGCCAGGGAATTGCTCCTGGATGTCTTTGCTCAGCACCCTGATTGGCCGGATGTGGCCTATCGGTTGGCGGAATATTATTATTCAGATCATAATATCGAAAAAGCACTTGATTATTGCAACCGCGCGCTGGCTGTAAATCCGTCCTATTATTCGGCTAATATGCTGAAATTCCGACTTTTAATGGTGAAGGACGCAACCGACGCCTTGGAAGACTTTATCGGCTCTCTTGAAGGACACCCCATGGCCGGAATCTTCCAAATCTTTTTTGCAATGAAAACTAAAACCGATAAACATCGTGTTACAGAGCTTTTAAAAGACTTACCCCTTCTAAAAGAGGAGATCATCGAAGGGCTATGGGACGATATGATCCGTATGGTTGACAAGGCCTATTTGGAAGACCTTTTTGAATCATTGGTCCGGGAGAAGCTTATTTCCGAAGAAGAGGGCCGTGAAGCAATAAAGCGGTATATCAGGCATGAGCATCAGTGATTTTCAATTAACGTCCATGATCAGAAGAGTTATTGTCAGTTTGGGGCTTCAGACTTCGCTGCTGGATATTACGGTCATTAACGGAGTGGCTTACATAAAAGGAAAGATCGAGCGGCAGGATGTGACAATTATGAAGATCCGGCGGGATTATGCCTTTTCTCAAGAGATGATGCAGGAGAAACTCAGTCACGAATACCGTTATACGTTAGAAGCTCTGGACAGACAGATCCGGGCCATGCCGGGGATTCACGGCGCTGTTTATAAAATAAAAGACTGGGAGAGACGTATCGGAAAGGGATGGATCAGGACACATGGAGGCTAGGATCGATTATCAGAGTTTGAGCGAAGAGATGGCTTTGTGGATCTATGAGCATGTGCGTAATGCCGGAGCACAGGGCGTTGTTTTGGGTGTTTCTGGAGGGGTTGATTCTGCCGTAACTCTTTTGGCTGCACGGAAAGCATTCCCCCGTGATATTCTGGGGCTGATCATGCCATGTGGAAATCATCGGGATGATGAGCGTTTAGCCCGCAGTCTATGTGAGTCATATGATGTCCCGTTTTTGTTTTTAGACCTGGCCGCAGTTTTTCAGCCATTTGCTCTTCTCACAGGCTCCGGAAAAACGGCTCCGGACCTGACTCATGTGGAAGACCGTAAAGAAAAACTTGCTTTAGCCAATATCAAAGCGCGTATGAGGATGACTTTGCTGTATGCTTATGCCCAAAAGCGTAATTACCTGGTTTTGGGGACCGGAAATAAAACGGAGATCGAGATCGGCTATTTTACAAAATACGGTGACGGCGGGGCCGATCTTTTGCCTTTAGGAGGCCTTTTTAAAAGAGAAGTCATCACGTTGGGACGAGAATTGGGTGCCCCTGAAGAGATTTTAAAGCGGGTTCCGTCGGGAGGATTGTGGAACGGCCAAACCGATGAAGGAGAAATCGGATACACCTACGATGAACTGGAATACGGTATTCGGATGTTTTACGGAATGCCTCTTGCTGAAGAGCGTGTTATCCCCGAAGAGCCGGAAAAAGTTGAAACAGCGGTGGCTCTGATGATACAAAAAGCCGGGCATAAATGCCTGCCTCCCCCTCTGTTTTCATTGCCGGGAAGGGAAAGAGGATGACACTGCTGTTCTGGATTTTTGTCGGAGTTTTTTTTCTGGCCCTGGAATGGACCAGCTTGCATTTTTACAGCGCCGGATTAGGGATTGCAGCTTTGTTGACGGGATTGTTCTCTTTAGTGACAAAGGACCCGGCCCTTCAGTTTTTCTTTTTTCTTTTTGCCGCTCTTCTCTTTTTTTCCTTTTTTCGAAAAAAATGCCACAGAGCCTATCTGAAAAAAAGAAAAAACCATTGGAGCTCTTCCCGGACATCTCGATAACAGGATTTCTCTTTCGTATTCCTAAAAAAGTGATTTACAACACAATTTCCTTTGGTATAATGCTACTGAAAAAATAATCCTTCAGATAATGATCGATAATCCCGAAGGTATAACAGACGAGGAGGGGATATGGCTGATTACCGTATTAAGGAGCACCCGGTTCTGGATATTAATTCCGGAAATGATATTGTGTTTTTTTGGGAAGGGCATCAGATGAAAGGAAGAGAAGGGGAGATGGTCTCCGCCGCTCTCTTTGCCAACGGAGTGCGAACATTCTCATATCACAGTAAGGACGGGGCTCCCTTGGGCCTTTTTTGCGCCAATGGACAATGCGGGCAATGTACGGTCCTTATCAATGGCCGGCCGCTCAAGGCTTGTATGACTCCTTTACGTCAAAATATGCGAATTGAACCTCTTCGGGGCCTCCCGGCTTTGCCAGAGGAGGCTGCCCCGGGAGAGTTTCATGAAATAGAAGAAGTCAAGACAGAAGTTTTAATCATCGGCGGCGGCCCTGCGGGGTTGACTGCGGCGTTGGAATTAGGAAAAGCCGGCGTGAAAGTCCTTCTGATCGATGATAAAGAAAAATTGGGAGGGAAACTGGTTCTCCAAACGCATAAATTTTTTGGTTCCGTTGAGGACTCGTTTGCCGGAACGCGCGGTTTTGAGATAGGAGAGATTCTCGAAAAAGAGGTTCGAAAACTCTCGGAAGTGGATATTTGGTTAAACACCGCGGCTATTGCCGTTTATAGTGACAAAAAGGTCGGTGTTTTAAAAGATAATAATCGTTATGTTCTTGTTCAGCCTAAAATGATCTTGAACGCGACGGGGGCCCGTGAAAAAAGTTTGCCTTTTCCCGGGAATACATTGCCGGGAGTATACGGAGCCGGGGCCTTTCAGACGTTGGTTAATCGGGATCTGGTAAAGGCTTCTGACAAGCTCTTTATCGTCGGAGGCGGGAATGTGGGGCTGATCGCAGGGTATCATGCCCTTCAGGCCGGCATCGATGTGGTCGGATTGATCGAAGCGCAAAAAGAAGTAGGCGGGTATAAAGTTCATAAAGATAAATTGATGCGGATGGGCGTTCCTGTCTATACCCGTCATACAGTGGTGAGTGCCAACGGCAAAGAGCGTGTAGAGAGTGTGACAATTGCAGAAGTGGATGAGCGTTTCCGTGTCCTGCCGGGAAGTGAAAAGACTTTCGCCTGTGATACCCTCCTTATCGCCGTAGGGTTGGATCCCGTTAATGAGTTTCATTTTCAGGCCTGTGATTTTGGTATGGAAAGTTTTCTGGCGGGTGATGCAGAAGAAATCGCCGAGGCTTCAGCGGCAATGTTCAGCGGGAAGATTAAGGGATTGGAATTAGCCGGAAAATTAAAAGAGAAGAAAAAAGAGATCCCTGAAGAGTGGACCCGTAAAATGGGAATACTCAAAAGCCGGCCCGGTAAAGATATAAAATCTGAAAAGGACCGTCCGAATGAAGGCGTTTATCCTATCTTCAACTGCGGCCAGGAAATTCCCTGCAACCCCTGTACATCAGTTTGCCCTCGGCAAGCTATTTATATCGATCCGGATAATATGATGGATGTCCCCGTCTTTATTGAAGAAAAGGGCTGCATCGGCTGTATGCAATGCGTGGCTATCTGTCCGGGATTGGCTGTCACATTGGTGGATTTCAGAAAAGAAAGCAGACACCCTCTTGTCACCCTGCCTTATGAATTCGGAGATAAAAAACTTGCCGTCGGGGACAACGCTGTCGTGACAGACAAAGAGGGCCATCCATTGGGAGAATATGAGGTCGTCAGTTTAAAAAAGGCCGGAAAAGTGTCGGCGACATATCTTGTCCAATTTCAAATGCCGGCGGAAGCGGCAAAAAAAGCGGCAGGTCTGCTGGTACAGGCGGACCGGGAAATAACCGATCCCCTTAAAGAATATATTCCGGAAATCAGAGATGACGAGATCGTTTGCCGCTGTGAGCGTGTTACAGCCGGAGAGATCAGAGAGTTGATCCGTAAGGGAATCCGGGACATCAACCAGTTGAAAGCTGTTTCACGGGCCGGAATGGGGGCCTGCGGAGGAAAGACATGCCAAAGTATTATCTTGCGTCTGATGCGTGAAGAGGGAGTCGACATGAAAGATGTTACAAAGGATACTTTAAGGCCTCTCTTTTTTGATACACCGCTGGGCTATTTTGCCGGAATAAAGGAGGATGGGACAAATGAATCATTATGATATTATCATTATCGGGGCCGGAAGTGTCGGTACCCCTCTGGCCATGTATTTAGGGCAGGACGGGAAAAAAGTCCTGGTGATCGATGAAAAGCCTTCTCCCGGGCAGGGGCAGAATAAAAGAGCCATCGGAGGAATCCGGGCCACTCACTCTGACCGCTCGAAGATCCTTCTTTGCCAGAAAAGCCTTGAGATCTTTTCGACATGGGAAGAGACTTACGGCGACAATATCGAATGGGAAAAAGGAGGTTATTCTTATCCGGCCTATACGGAGGCCCATGAAAAGACTTATAAAGAATTGCTTGTCAAACAAAAAGAGTACGGGCTAAATATCGACTGGATCGAAAGAGATGAATATCTTGAGCGATTTCCGATGATCAATCCTGAAGGGCTCCGCGGCGGAACTTTTTCTCCCGATGACGGCTCAGCCTCCCCTATGCGTTCGGTCAATGCCTTTTATTTTAACGCATTGAAGAATGGGGTGATTTTTCGTTTTAAGGAAAAAGTCACTGCCATGGAGATAAAGGGTGAAAAATTAGTTTCTGTAAGAACAGACAAGGAGGAATATAAAGCCGATGCCGTTGTGAATGCAGCCGGGGGATATGCCGCAGAAATCGCCCGAATGGCCGGGATCGAAGTCCCTGTCAATCCTGATTCCCATGAGGGCGGGATCACTGATGCTGTTCTGCCTCTTCTCCCCACGATGATCGTGGATATGAGAGAAGCTCCGGGCTCAAAGAACTATTATTTTTATCAACATAAAACGGGGCAGTTTATCTTCTGCATTACACCTTCTCCGGCGATTTTGGGAACAGATGAGCGTCCTACATCCCGGTTTTTGCCCCAGATCTCTCAAAGAATGATCGATTTGATGCCTGTTTTGAAAAATTTGAATGTAAGGCGGACTTGGCGGGGACTTTATCCCAATACTCCGGACGGGTTCCCCATTGTGGGTTATACCCGTGAAGTCAAGAACTATTACAACCTTGTGGGAATGTGCGGCCAGGGTTATATGCTGGGGCCGGGATTAGGCTATTATGCCGCAAAGGACATTGTCGGAGAACTCACAGGGATAGACAAGGAGACCCTCAACGACCTGACACTCTATCGTGATTTCTCAGGCCAGGAGACCTTTAAGTAAAATTGGGCGGGTTTTTCCGCCCTTTCTTTTGTTTTCAATTGGCATTTCCTTCGTTTTGTGTTATTTTTGTGGTTAAAGGTGAGGACGATATGGACTATCAGGATGCTCTAAACTATTTGAATTCTTTTATCAATTACGAGATAAAAAAAGATATCACCTACAATGAAAACCATTATAACCTGGAAGCTTTCAGAGAATTGGCAGAAGAATTCAACTCTCCTTTCAACGCGTATCCCGCCATTCATGTGACGGGGACTAAGGGGAAAGGGAGTGTCGTTGAATTTTTAAAAAATATGCTTATGGTGCAGGGCTATCGGGTGGGGACTTTTACATCACCCCATCTCTTTAATATCAGGGAGAGGATCAGAATCGATGATGCATGGATCAGTGAAGAAAGCTTTGCCTCTCTCGTAGAAACGATCCGTCCGGCAACGGCGGACAGGGAAAAGCGTTACCGCACCTTTTTTGAACTGATGACATTGATGAGTTTTCTCTATTTTCAACGGGAAAATGTCGATTGGGCCGTTTTTGAAGTCGGCATGGGGGGGCGTCTGGACAGCACGAATATTATCTCCCCCCGCTGTGCTGTCATCAACACATTGGGGCTGGATCATACGGAGACTTTAGGCCCGACGCTGCAGCATATCGCCCGGGAAAAGGCCGGAATCGTCAAAAAGGGAATCCCTGTTGTTATCGGGCCTCAAAAAGATGAGATAAGGGATTATCTTATTCAATTGGCCATTGACGCCGGCGGGATTCCGGTCGTTTACGGCAATGATTTTACCGTAGACAGAGATGAGATTTATCTGGGTGAAGAGAAAATCGGGCCCGTACATTTAGCTCTTGAGGGAGAACATCAGCTAAAAAACTGTGCTTGTGCTCTACAGGCTCTGAAATCAGCCGGCATGTGGAAGAATAAAAAAACTCTGATCGGGGCTGCGGAAAAGACGACTGTCGGAGGGCGTGTTGAAATCCGCCCCTTTGAAAGCCGCTTTTTGGTTCTGGATGTGGGGCATACCCTGGAGTCTGTGGACAGCCTTTACACAGTCGTGAATAAAAAGTTTCCCGGGAAAAGGATTGTTTCTGTCATTTCCTATTCTCACGGGAAAAATATTTCCGGAATGGTGGCCTTGGATAAAAAGTATGCACAAGAACTGATTTTTACTGAAAACTCCTCCTTCAGAGGGGCCAAGACTGAAGAGTTGGCCGCTGCGAGCGGGCCCGGAAAAAGCCTTTCTGTCAAAGACTTGAAAGAAGCGTTGAATAAAGCTCTTGAGCTGTCAGAGGAGGGAGACGTTCTTGTCATTCACGGCTCTTTTTATCTGATGGGTGATGTTTATGAAATTCTGGAAAAATATTAATACAAGCCGTGATCTGCAGGATCTGGAAGAAAAAAAACTGATTCAGCAAGTGCAAAAGGGAGATGTGAAAAGCTTTGATGAATTAGTGTGCCGGTACACATTATTTGTGATGAAACATGTGCGGAAATTGGCGCGGGATGAAGAAATTGCAGAAGAGCTTTTTCAAAACGTCTTTATTACGATATACTATAAGATAAATACCTATAAGGGGGACGGATCTTTTTCCGCATGGCTTTCAACCGTTGTCTCTAATGAGTGGAAGATGTATTTGCGGAATCTGGTCAAACGGCACTTTGTCCCGAACTCTGAAGAGGCGCTGGACCGTATGGAGCACGGAAAGCGGCATTCTCTGGAGGAGGCTATGGAGTACAGGGAGATCTCCCGGGCGGTGGAGGAGGCCATTGACGATCTTCCCGCGCATTATCGTAAAGTGATCGTCAAGGCGGCTCTTGAAGGGAAAAGTTATGAAACGATCGGGGAAGAACTGGACCTTACGAGCGGACAGGTCAAAAGCCGTTTGTTCCGAGCCCGGAAGCTGTTAGAAGAGATGCTGAAGGATTATTTCGATGAGTAACGGGAGAAAAGATGTTTGAAAAATATGCCTACAAAAAGTCGGCTGTCCGCAAGATGGCCTATTTATCCCGGGCTCTGCTCTTTGCCATGGCCTTGGCTGTTGGCGCTTATTTTTATTTCAGGAGCCCGGGGAAAGCCGAAAGTTCTGCAGACTATTTTCTTGTCGGGGCTTTTATTATTTTCTTCCCGGTATTGAAATACAGCCGGCTCTTTTTAAAAATATCGACAACGCGTTATATTCTAGATGACAGGGGAATACAGAAATCAGCTCCGGGCCGCCCCAAAGAGATCATCCGTTTTACGGAGATAACGTCTGTCACCCGGTATAAAAACGGACTTTTCCTGCAAGGGCATAAGACAGAGATGCTTATTCCCTCAGCTTTGGAGCGGTATGAGGAGCTTGCGAGGAATATTGAGTTTATGTGGAAAGAAAAAAGAGAGGAATCGGTATGAAACGGTTATTGATTTTTTTGTTGTCAGTTTTTGCTTTTTCTGTGTCTCTCATGGCTATGAAAGGGAAAGTCACTTATATTGAAGGGTATGCCCAGGTGAACTATGCTCCTGCGGAATTGCGGCAGATTGTTCAGCAGGGCGATTATATTCAGACGCACAGGGGCAAAATTGAAATCGCCCTTAACGACGGGACTTTGGTGCGTATCGGGCCTGATTCCAAAGTCTATTTTGAATCTCTTACAGAAGAAAAAGGAAAGAAAAAAGTCTCTATAAAAGTCACATTAGGGCGTTTTTGGACGAAAGTCAAAAAACTGGTGGCCCGGGATGAATATAATGTGACATTCAGAACAGGAACAGCCGGGGTTCGGGGAACAGTGTATCGTCTCGATCAGTTTGAAGATAATTCTGCCCGGCTTTTTGTCTACGACGGCCGCGTTGAAGTCAAGGGGGAAAGGCCTGTCTTCGAAAAAGATCCTTCTCTTTTGGAGCCTCAGGAAATCAATGGCCCGGTTGAGATCGAAGGCCCCCGTGAGGTCAGCATGGAAGAGTGGGTCAAAATAGTCGAAAAATTGAACGTGATTGCGATCTCATCTCAGGGGTCCCCGACAGAGCCCGCTCCCTTTGATGCAGAAGAAGATAAAAAAGACCCATGGGTTCAGTGGAATCTTGAGCGGGACGCCTTGGAATAAAGAGGCTTGCGGAAGATTTTCCCGCAAGCCTCTTGCTCGCTCACTGTTTGGGCTGATTCAAATAATCAAGATATTGAGCACAATATTGCCCTGTCTTATCCGAATAAGAGGCTCCCTGCCTGTAAAATGCTGAAGCGTTTTCGAGATCTCCGCCTTCCCGGCAAATATCACCCAAGAGAGCGTAGTATTTCGAATTTTTGCCGACCATGAGAAGTTGTTTCCCGTAAGTCAGGGCCTCTTCATATTCATGAAGCTGAAAAAGTGTTCGGGTGAGATAATAGAGAGCATTTTCATGGGAGGCTTCTAAAGAAACCGCACGGATTAAAGCCTCTTTGGCTGTTTCCGGCTCTTTGGCTAAATAGGCATATTGCCCTTTTAAATAAAAAGTCTCGGCTTCCTCCTGGATTTCCAGAGCTTTATCTAAGATTTCATAGCACCGTTTTAGATCAGCTTTATTTTTCTTTTGTTTGAAATTCTGGAAATAAAGAGAGCTTAACTTCCGATGATCGCCTGTATTCTCGTTTCCGTTTTCAAGAGAGCGTTCAAAAGCATTGACAGCTGAGTTGCGCTTTTTCGCGTAATAATAGGCCTTGCCCAAAAGAGAAAGGTGGCCGGGGTCTGCCGTGTCTTTTGTCAGTGTTTCCAGGACTTTCGCGGCATCATCGTATTTTTTCAGTTTGAATTTGACTTTGGCAGCCATTTCCAAAGCATCGGGGTTGCCGGGATCCAATTGTAAAGCCTCCTTCAGAGCAATTTCAGCATTTTCCCATTGAGAGAGTTTATAATAAGCCTGAGCCAGTCCCAGCCGGGCTTCCAAATGAGCGGAGTCTTCAATAGCGGCTGATTTGAATCGTTCCACCGCTTCCTGATACTGCCCTTCAGCGAGCAGTGTGACCCCTTCATTATAAAGAGCCGTAGAGTTCTGGGCTGTGACTAATGCGCAGGCTGCGAATATCAGCCCGGTGATGATAAAAATCTTTTTCATAATCGTCCTCCTTTTGCTTAATATCTTGACAGTCCCTCTGATTATAAATAAAATCGAAACAGTGTCAAGGTGGCACATTAGAAAGGGAGGAGTCATTTTGAAAACTGAAGATATGCTGAAAGCGTTGACAGAAGCTCCCGGTATATCCGGATCGGAGGAAGATGTCGCGCATCTTCTCAGGAATTATTTTGCCCGATTGACGGATGAGGCCTTTATCGATAAGTTCAATAATGTCATCGGTATCAAAAAGGGAACCTCGTCCGCCGGGAAAGTGATGATGGCAGCTCATATTGATCAGATAGGATTTCTTGTCCATACCTTTGAAGAGGGCGGTTTTATTCGCATTGCCCCTATCGGCGGGCATGATCCCCGTGTTCTTCCGGGTCAAAGTGTTATAATTTACGGAAAAGAGATCATCCGCGGGGTCATTGGGACAACGCCCCCGCATCTTCAAAAGAGCGGGGATACAGGGAAGGTGACAGCTCTTGAAGAGCTTTATGTGGATACCGGACTGAAAGAAGAGGATGTCAAAGCCAGATTACGGATCGGCGACCCTGTTCTTTTTGACAATGTCTGTACCCGGATGGCAGGAGGCTATTATTCAGCTGCCGCTATGGATAACAGGGCCGGCGTCCTTGTCCTGTTAGAGACATTAAGAATTTTGAAAGGGCTAAAGCATCAATGGGATGTCTACATGGTCGGAACGGTTCAGGAAGAGGTCGGGACACGCGGCGGAGCGCTGACAGCCTATGAAATAAAACCTGATGTCGGTATTGCCATCGACGTGACCTTCGGAGATTTCCCCGGTATTCCCGATCGGCAGACGTCTAAGCTCGGAGGCGGAGGGGCTGTTGCCGTGGGGCCAAATTTCCATCCACAGCTGACAGAGCGGCTGATAGCACTGGCCCAAGATTGGGAGATTCCTTTTCAGAAAGAATTTAATCCGCGGCCGGGAGGCACTGATGCCGTCTCTATGCAGATTGCAGCCCGGGGAGTGCCTATGGTGCAGGTCAGTATCCCTTTGCGCTATATGCATACGACCGTGGAGACTCTGGACCTTCAGGATATTCGCCGTGCAGGGCGCCTTTTAGCCCTTTTTGCCGCTCATATAGATGAGATTCACGGGGAGGTCGTAGGATGATTCATATTTTAGAGAAATTCTCCAATGCAATAGGCGTTTCGGGAAATGAAGATGAAATCAGGGCTCTGATTGAAGAGACAATAAAAGATCATGTGGAATCTGTATCCGTTGATTTTATGGGTAACCTTTACGCCGTAAAACCAACAAAGGCCAAAAATGCCCCCCATGTCCTCCTTGTCGCCCATATGGATGAGGTGGGGCTTATGGTGACCGGGACGGAGAGTAACGGATTGCTTCGTTTTTCTCCTGTCGGGGGCGTGGATTCCCGGCTCCTGGTGTCAAAAAGGATCTTGCTGGGAAAAGAAAGGGTTCCGGGTGTCATCGGCGCCAAACCCATTCACCTTCAGGACCGTAATGAGTGGAAATCCCCGCTGCCTCTTTCTGCCCTTTACATCGATATAGGGGCTTCAGATGAAAAGGAAGCTTCCGCAAAAGTGCCGTTAGGGACTTTCGGTACATTTCAAACTGTCTTCGAATCACAACGGGATGTGGTTTTAGGCAAAGCTTTTGATGACCGCGCCGGATGCTCCCTTTTAACGGAGCTGCTGATGACTGAAGACGATGAAGAATATCCCGTGCATATCACCGCTGTTTTCACTGTTCAGGAAGAAGTCGGCCTTCGGGGGGCGTCGATTCTTGCAGAGCGTGTCCGGCCCGATTATTGTATTGCTTTTGAAGGGACCACTGCCGGAGATGTGCCCCGGGGACCCTCGGAGAGCCCTTCAACGGAAATGAGAAAAGGCCCCGCTCTCAGTTTCATGGACCGGACGGCTATCGGCTCGGACAAATTGATCGATCATTTCAGCCAAACAGCAAAAATCAAGAATATCCCGTATCAATACAAAAAAACAGTTTCCGGCGGGACGGATATCGGCGTTATTCACATGAAAGGGGGGATCCCTTCTCTGGTTCTCTCCGTACCGGTCCGGTATATTCATGCCCCGAAAGGGATATTGGCTGTAGAAGATTATAAAAATGCCATCTGTCTGGCGAAAGAGGCGTTGATGAATTTTAAGGAGGTCTTATGAAGACATTGATTAAAAAAGTCGTGGAAACCTTCGGCCCCTCCGGGCGTGAGGATTCCATAAGAGAAATCATAAAGAAAGAAATCGAACCCTTCGTGGATTCTTTGGCCGTTGACACCATGGGAAACCTTCATGCTGTGAAAAAGGGGGCCGGAGCCCGGGTCATGGTGGCCGCCCACATGGATGAGATCGGTTTTGTCGTAACTCATATTGATAAGATGGGCTTTTTGAGAATTTCTCCGGTAGGAGGGGTCGCTCCTGTCCGCTGTCTTTATCAACGTGTTCTTTTAGATAACGGAGTGAAAGGTGTCATCGGAGTCGAACCCGTAAAAAACAATAATGAGATCGATTTTTCCAAGTTGTATGTCGATATCGGGGCGAAAGATGAAGATGAAGCCCGGTCCCTGGCCGGCGAGGGACGTTTCGGGGCCTTTTTGAATGAGATGACAGAATTGAATGATCTCATCGCGGCAAAATCTTTAGATGACCGCATCGGATGCGTTGTCGCCATTGAAGCGGCCCGCCGGCTTAAGAAAAGCCCCAATGAAATTCATTTTGTCTTTACCGTTCAGGAAGAGGTCGGCCTTCGCGGGGCGAGAGCGGCGGCTTTTCGTATTGAACCGGAATTAGGCATTGCCCTGGATGTTACCGGAACCGGAGACACGCCGGAGTCGGCTAAAATGCCTATGAAGTTGAGAAACGGAGTGGCCATTAAGATCAAAGACAGCTCTCTTTTGGTTCCCAAAAAAGTAAAAGAGTTTTTTATGGCCGTCGCTGAAAGGAATAAGATCAGGCATCAGCCTGAGATCCTCACCTTCGGAGGGACAGATGCCGGGGCGATCAATCTGTCTAAATCGGGCATTCTGGCCGGCTGCCTTTCTATTCCGACTCGGTATATCCATTCTGTATCGGAGACAGCTTCTTTGAGCGACATTGAAGAAACAGTCAAGCTTCTGGTCAAAATTTTAGAGTGTGATGTTAAAAAAGAGCTTGCCCTTGAATAGAAAGTATTATCATCAGGCGGGAGTCGTTTTATGTTGAAAAGGCCTTTGCCTCTTATAGGGATATCACCGGCACTCCGTGAAGTGAGGCGCCTGATACGGCGGGTCGCTTCATTTGAGAACACGGTTCTCATCCGGGGGCCCAGCGGAGCGGGGAAAGAGGTCGCCGCCCGATGGATCCATTATCTCAGCATGCGGCGTGAAAGTCCCTTTGTGGCTGTTAATGCCGGTGCTTTCCCTGAAAAACTCATAGAGTCCGAGATCTTCGGGTATGAAAAAGGGGCTTTTACCGGCGCTGAAGGACGCAAACCCGGAAAAATCGAAACGGCCGAGGGAGGAAGTTTCTTTCTGGATGAGATCGGAGACCTCCCGCTGCCGCTTCAGGTCAAACTGTTACGTGTCCTTCAGGAAAAGAGCTTTGAGCGTTTAGGGGGAGTGGACTCTCTTGAGGCCGATGTCCGGTTTGTCGCTGCGACCCACCGGGACCTGGAGTCAATGATATCTGAGGGACTTTTCCGGGAAGACCTTTATTATCGGTTAAATGTCATCACCCTTACAATTCCCCCTCTCCATGAGCGTCCTGAAGATATTCCTCCTCTGGTCCGATATATGATACACCGGGAATTAGGTTTTATCCCGGATATTGAACCCGCATTCTTTGAGTATCTTCAAGATTTCCAATGGCGGGGAAATATCAGAGAACTATCCAATAACATTCAGCGTGTTTTGATCTTCTATAAAGGGGAGGGTCCGCTTTGTCTTGATGATGTGAAAGAGCATATTCATCCGATGGCAATCCTGCCCGAACAGATGAATTCGGAATTGTATGCTCTTCCCTTTAAAGAAGCGCAGCAGGAGTTCAAAAAAAAATATATCCGGTACCGGCTGGAAAAAAACAGATGGAATCAAAGAAAGACGGCACGCGAAATGGGGATACAGCCAAGTTATCTGTCGCGCCTCATGAGAGAACTGGATCTCAGCCGAAATAAAAGAGAGCCTTGAAAATGCCGAAGAAGGGACTCGAACCCTTACGAAGTTAACCTCCACTGGATTTTGAATCCAGCGCGTCTACCAATTCCGCCACTTCGGCATAAAGGCGGTTGAATTATAATCCTTAACCTTTCGCTGTCAAGGTAAAATTGATGAAGATAAGGGAGGGCAAATGAAATCATATCGAAAAGAGTTGTGGTTTGAAACATCCACCCGGATCGCTTTTATCAATATCACATCCCGGGTAAAAGAGGCCTTAAGGGAAAGCGGGATCAATGAAGGGCTCTGCCTGGTCAGTCCCATGCATATTACGGCCAGTGTATTTATTAATGATAATGAATCGGGCCTTCACCGGGATTATGAGCGGTGGCTGGAAGAGAAAGTTCCTCATGACCCTTCTCTTTATGAGCATAACCGTACAGGGGAAGAGAATGGCGATGCGCATATTAAGCGTCAGTTGATGGGCCGGGAAGTTGTTATTGCCGTGACCGGGGGATCTTTGGATTTCGGGCCATGGGAAGAAGTCTTTTACGGTGAATTTGACGGGTGCAGGAAAAAGCGCGTCTTGATAAAAATTATCGGGGAGTAATTCTCCTTCCTTGTGATTCATCCATTTCGATGGTATGATTTCATTAGGCCCAATAAACCGGAGGTGTGTATGAAGAAAAGTATGATTTTATTTACTATAGCTGTTCTTTTTTGTGCGTCCGCCTTAGCTCAGGATACAGGACGCGGTGTGATCACAGCCCTGCAGGGGGAAGCCGAAAAACGGACAGCCCCTGAAGCTGACTGGTTGGAAACAGCCTTAGAGATGGATGTCTATGCCAAAGAGATGGTCAGAACCTTGCCTGATTCTTTTGCGGAGATCTCCCTTTTAAGAGGTTCTGTGATCCGCCTGGCCCCCAAAACGACCATTAATATGAATAAACTCTATGAGGAGGCCGAAGACCAGATCGTCACGAATATTCAAGTGGCTGAAGGAGAGATCTGGGGGAATGTGAACAAGGCCGGAGAGGATGAGCTTTTTTCTGTGGATTCAACATCGGTCTCCTCATCCATCATCGGAACTGTTTTCCGCATCAACACAGGAGATGAAGGGACTTTGATCAAGGTCTACAGGGGAAATGTGGAAGTCTCCGGGAAGCCGGTGGGTCCCCAAAAGGATAAAGCGCTCTCTGAAGAACCTGCAGAGATTTCCGGGCCCACAGAAGTGGCCGGCCCCCGGGAAGTCACACTTGAAGAGTGGACCATTCTGGTCCGTGAAATGATGGAGCTGAGAATCGACAGCCAGGGACGTGTTGTCCGCATGCAGTCCATCAATACGCAAAGTGCAGAAGAGCAGTCTTCATGGGTGAAATGGAATAAAGAGCGCGACTCGGTAAGCCCGGTTCAGCATTAAAGATGAAGATTCTTTTAGTCAATGATGACGGGATCTATTCAGACGGGATCCATGCTCTGTGGAAAGCTTTGAGCCGTGAACATGACGTCGTCGTCGTGGCTCCGTTGGAGGAGCAGTCGGCAACAGGACATGCGATCACCCTTTTTCATCCTTTACGGATCGAAGAAGTTCAGCGCCGTGAGGGGTTTTCAGGTTGGGGCGTGACCGGTACTCCTGCCGACTGTGTCAAGATAGCCCTGACTCATATCAAAAAAGAGTATACCTTCGATTGTCTTATTTCCGGGATCAACCGCGGTTTTAACACCTCGAACAATATTCTCTATTCCGGTACGGTATCGGCAGCCGCTGAGGGGTATATGGCTGAGATCCCTTCTATGGCTGTTTCTACGGCCTTTCAATCAAAGCGGTTTATAGAAATTGCCGGTTTTATCACTGATTTTCTTCCTTTTTGGAAAGAAAGCCCTTTTTTCAAAGAGAAATTGGTCTTGAACGTCAATATCCCCGATCTCCCCATAAAAAAAACCGGCGGAATCCGATTTACGCACCAGGGAAGCAGTATGACACAGACTGAGCTTGTGGAGCGCACGGATCCGATGGGGGAGAAGTATTATTGGTTTTCCGGAAGGCTGATTCCCGATGAGGATCTGAGAAGCGATGACGGAGCGCTGATGAAAGGGATGATCTCCATGACTCCCCTGAAGTTTGATTTGACAGATTATCAAGCTTTGGATAAAATGAGGACAATGGAGGATGCATTGTGGAAAAAATTGAAATCTTAAAACAGACAGACCTTTTTAAGGGAATCCCGTTAGCTTTTTTCCCCACAGTCATCTCTTTGTTCGAAAAGATCAGTTATGACAAGCGTGAAGTGATATTTCAGCAAGGTGATGTGGGGGATGATATTTTTATTCTGGGAGCCGGTAATATCAGCATTATCTTGAATATCCCCAATATCGGGGAGGAAGAAGTGGCCATTCTCAAACCTTTTGATTTTATGGGCGAAATGGCGATAATCGATGGTGAGGTGAGAAGTGCCACCGCTGTTGCCCATAAAGGGACAGAGACGCTTCGTATCAGCCGAAAAGACTTTCTTTCGCTTATTGAAGAATCTTCTCCTTATGCGACCGTTATCCTTGACAATCTGATAAAGAAACTGAGCGGGAGAATCCGTTCGACCAGTGATAAGTTAAATATGTTTTATCTGATGGATATGGGGGGCTGATATGATCGAAAAATATTATCTCTTTTCTCTTCTGGATCCTGAAGAGTCGGCTTTGATTGAAAAACGCCTTTTTCTTAAAGCCTATGAAACAGGCACGATGATCTTTGAAGAGGGAGAAGCGGCTGACGCCTTTTATATCATACAAAAAGGGGATGTGGAGATTTTTCGCTATATCCGGGAAAAGCCACGGCAGACGGTGATGGATCTTAAAGCAGGGGATTTCTTCGGCGAAGTGGGTATTATCGATTCCAAGGGAAGATTTGCAAATGCCAAAGCGAAGACCGATGTCGAAGTTTTGGTGCTCTTAAAAAGCGATTTTGAGCGCATCTTGGGAGAGCATGAGCTTATCCGGTATAAGGTCTATCGCTCCTTTATTACGGAAATGGTGACCCGTCTCAGAAGATCTGATGAAACGTTTCAAAAGTTTTTCCAGGATGTCCTTCACAGAGATCAATGAAAAAAATCGATTTTTTTTCCCGGTTTAAAATATATTTTAATGATGATGCTTTTAATTTTTTTAAGGATGTTTTCGGAGTTTTGCGGCATACTTACGGGATCGACACTCTTTTTCTTCTTGATATGGATCATCAAAAATGTCTTCATTACGGAGTCGAAAAAAAAGGGTATGAGATCGAAGAGTGGATGCGGCCTTTTATCGAAGGTTTTTCGGGTAAAGGAGATGTTCACTATTCGCTGGATGCTTCTGCCGATTCTTTTTTTTCTGCTGTCTATGAGAAGACCGGATGCCGGACTTCACTTTTTATCCCGTTACGGATGGAGTTTCGCTCTAAGCCTGCCTTTCAAAACAGGGAGTTTTATTTTGATTTGAAAGACCTTATGTATATCGGTTTTAAAAGGGCTAATGCCATTACTGAGAGGGAGATTGTTCAGTTAGCCCTTTTGGTCAATCAATACGCCATCCGTTACAGTGCTTTTGGCGCTTTACGCTCCTTTGTCAATATTAATGCGGCCCTTTATGAGGGAATCCCCTTCGGGCTGATGTCTGTAGACCGCAGTCTTCTGGCTAACATCAATTCTGCGGGCCGTAATATTCTGGGTTTGGGTGAACAGTCAGGGATCATCTGCACCGGAATGGGAATGTGTTACTCCTGTAATCGGACCCAATGTGAATACAGAGGAAAGCATCTGGTCGATCTCCACGATATTTTTGAAGCCCCTGATTTGGAGCGTCTGGCTGAAGCAGTGGATAAAGCCTTCAAAACATTGGAATCTTACACCGTTAAGTTTTGGCATAAGGGAGCTTATCTGCAGTTCCGTATTGTCCCCTTTGTCTCCCGGCAAGAGGATCTGAAACGGTTTTATGAGGGCGAAGAGCATCTTTCTCTGGTGAGTGCGATTATCTCCTTTGAAGACCTTACGGAAACGATTGAGAATCAGCGTATGAAAAGAGAAATGGAAATCGCCAAAAAAATTCAGATGGAGCTACTACCCCGACGGAACCTTTCTCTCTCGGGACTGGACATCAAGGCGGCTTATATTCCTTCCATGGTCGTGGGCGGCGACTATTATGATTTTGTCCCGTTGGGCCAGGATAAATACGGATTTGTGGTCGGCGATGTTTCGGGGAAAGGGGTATCTGCGGCTTTTTTTATGGCAGAGCTGAAAGGGGCTATTAATTCTGCTTTTTCTTTTGAGAACGATATCATGGATGTCGGGCTTTTTATCAACAACTATTTGAGAAAAACAAAGAAAAGGGGCTTTTTTGTGACAATGATCATCGGTGTCATCGATACGATGAACGGTTATTTTGACTGGATACGCTGCGGCCACGATGAGCCGATTTTATATGATCATGCAAAAGAGAAGAGTTCCTTCCTCGTATCCAAAGGAATCGGATTTAATCTGTTGGATAACCCTTCTTTCGGGACTTTTACCGAAAAACAGCGTATATGGCTCTCTCCCGGTGATATGCTCTTTTTTTATACCGACGGGATCACCGACCGCATGAACGCAAAAGGAGATCTCTTCGGAAAAGAGCGTGTAAAGAAAGCTGTCGGCCGTTATGCCTCTTTAGGCGCCGTAGGGCTGATTAAAAAACTTTTAAAAGAAAACAACCGTTTCAGCGGGAACAGCCTGCGAAACGATGATATCACGCTTCTTGCCATCAGGTATGTGCCTCAGCGGGAGAAGGTGCCAGTACATGACCGTTGATGCTGTCGTCATCGGAGCCGGCGTTGCGGGCTGTACTCTGTCCCGCTTGTTGGCTGATAAAGGCTGCAATATCCTCATGTTGGAGAAACGTCCGCATATTGCCGGCCAGGCCTATGATGAGACAGACGCGCATGGTATTCTTGTCCACCGATATGGCCCGCATCTTTTTCATACAGATAATCCGGCTCTTGTGAGTTTTCTTTCTCAATTCACGGGATGGCATCCTTATGAGCATAAAGTATTGGCTGCAGTGAATGGCCAATTTGTTCCTGTTCCCTTTAACCTGGACTCGCTGGACAAGCTTTATTCTTCTGATAAAGCCTCCGTCCTTGAAAAAAAACTCAAGGAAGCTTTCGGAGATGGGGCCAACACGGATATTTGGAGTCTTCTCCAATCCGGAGACGATGATATACGTCAGTTGGGAGAATTTGTTTACGATAAGATCTTTTACCACTACACAAAAAAACAGTGGGAGATGGAGCCCCAAGAGCTTAATCCCGATGTGCTCAGCCGTGTTCCGGTGGCAATCAGCCGGGATGGGCGTTATTTCACCGACCCCTTTCAATCGATGCCTGACATGGGTTATACCCGGCTTTTCGAACGGATGATCTGTCATGCCCGTATCAGGGTGGAACGGGAGACCACATGGCGGGAATGGCTGGATCTGTCTCAAAAGGAGATCTTTCTTAAAGGAGAGCGCTTTCAGGGGGACGTTTACTTTACGGCCCCTTTAGATGAGCTTTTTGATTTTTGTTATGGCGAATTGCCCTATCGAAGCCTCCTTTTTGAATTTACTCATTATCCTTTGGATACTTTTCAGCCGGCCTGTACTGTGAATTACCCGAATGAAGAAGCTTTTACCCGTATTACGGAGTTCAAGCATTGTACCGGCCAGATAGTAAAGGGAACAACAGTTGCTTATGAATACCCCCACTCCTGTTCTCTGAGGGAAGGCGATGTTCCTTATTATCCCATTCCGCGGGAAGAGAATGCAGCTCTTTATCAGAAATATGCACTTCGAGCTTCCCGGTTTAAAAATCTGCATCCTGTCGGGCGGCTTGCGGAGTATAAGTATTATAATATGGCTCAGGCTATGGAAGCGGCTTTTCATGCCGCCGGGAAATCCATTAAACCTTAAAGGAGGCTTTATGCTGTTACTGCAAAACGGGACTGTTTACGACGGATTGGGAAACAAAACAGAAAAATGCGACGTTTTATCCGATAAAGGAAAGATCGTCAAAGTGGGCAAAGCCATCACTGTGCCCAAGGGATGCCGGGTTATTGACTGCCGGGGTATGGTTATCACACCGGGGCTTATCGATTCGCATTGTCATGTCGGAATGTGGGAAGAAAGCAACGGATGGGCCGGCTCCGACGGGAATGAAATGACTAATCCCGCTACACCCCATTTGCGCGCGATCGATGCGGTCAACCCTGACGATATTGCGTTTCAGGATGCCTGCAAATCCGGAATAACGGCTCTTTTTACAGGCCCCGGAAGCGCTAATGTTATCGGCGGACAGTCTTTGGTGATGAAGACTGCCGGTTCCTCTATTGTGGATGAGCGTGTCGTCAAGGATCCTGCAGGACTCAAAATGGCTTTGGGGGAAAACCCGAAAAGAGTCTACGGGGTGGGAAAGAATCAATTTCCTTCAACACGTATGGGCAACGCCGCTGTTATGAGAGAGGCCTTTTATAAAGCGAAAAACTATATGGAAAAGAAGAAAAAAGGGAAAAAGGATCCCGAAAAAGCTCCTGAATTCGATCTGCAGAATGAGATTTTGTCTTCTGTTTTAGAAGGAAAACTGACAGCCCGCTGCCATGCGCATCGCTTTGACGATATCATCACGATTATCCGTATTCAAAAGGAGTTTGGCTTCAAGCTGCGTATCGAGCATTGCACAGACGGCCATAAAATTGCTCCTTTCCTGGCCGAAAATAAAATCGACGCCATTATCGGGCCTTCGATGAGCGCCCGGGTCAAAGAGGAGCTCAAGGACATTACCTTTGCCACTGCGGGCGTTTTGGAAAAAGCGGGGGTCAAAGTGGCCATTATGACGGATGCACCGGTGATTCCTATCGATTATCTGCCTCTGATGGTGGGGCTTGCACGGAAAAACGGCCTTTCGGAAGAAGGAGCCCTGAAGTCCGTGACTCTTCATGCTGCTCAGATCTGTGACTGTGCCGACCGTATCGGAAGCCTTGAACCCGGAAAAGACGCTGATATTGCCGTATTTGACGGGGATCCCTTTGACATGAATTCTGTCTGTCGATTGACGGTGATCGACGGCGAAATCGCCCATAACAGGATGGAATAAAAAAAAGGGGAGGATGTGGAAGCTTTTCTTCGTCTGAGCCCTCTTGCCCAAGCATTGGCAGCAGGGATTTTTACATGGCTTATGACCTCTTTGGGCGCCGGGGTCGTCTTTTTTGCAAAGGGTGTTAATCAAAAGATGAACGATGCCATGCTGGCCTTTGCCGCAGGTGTTATGACAGCGGCCAGTTATTGGTCTCTTTTAGCTCCTGCCATTGAGATGGCTGAGGAATTTTCCTATCCTGCTTGGGTTCCTGCCGTGGCGGGTTTTTTGGCGGGCGTTCTCTTTTTGTGGGGTTTAGACCGGATTCTGCCGCATCTTCATCCGGGATTGGACATCGGCCAAGCTGAAGGCCTGCCTACAGGGTTGAAAAAAAGTGCGCTTTTGGTTTTAGCCATTACCCTGCATAATATTCCCGAGGGACTGGCCGTAGGGGTGGCCTTCGGAGCTTTGCCCCAAAACATCCCATCGGCTTCCCTGGCCGGGGCGGTGGCCCTGGCCTTGGGGATAGGGATTCAAAACTTCCCTGAGGGGGCCGCTGTCTCTCTTCCTTTGCGCAATGAAGGGCTCAGCAGGCGGAAAAGCTTTTTCTTCGGACAGCTTTCCGGCTTTGTAGAGCCGCTCTCCGCTGTCATCGGAGCATTGACTGTGGTCGCAATAAAGCCTCTTTTGCCCTTCGCTTTGGCTTTTGCCGCAGGAGCTATGATCTTTGTGGTCATCGAAGATGCTGTTCCGGACTCTCAGCAAAACGGAAACATCGATCTTTCCACCCTGGGTTTTACATCGGGGTTTGCCGTGATGATGCTTTTAGATGTAGCTCTTGGTTGAGTCACCCCCTCATATTGACATCAAAGTGGGATATGGTATGATGGGCATATGGATGAAATCGCGATATCCCGGGCAATCATCATCCCCTTCGGCGAGGGGGAAAGAGAAGGGACTCTTTCTTTGAAGGCGGGATATTATTCTCTTTTTTCCCGCTTTCCTTTGTTTTCAGCAGAAGAGCTGAGCCGCATAACGGATTCTTTTTTTCAAAACAATTCCTTGCAGGAGCCCACTCTTGATACGCTGCCCCGGGCACTTGTCCAATTTATAATGCCCTCTCTTCCCGCCGAATATTTTGAAGCCGCAATCCGATGGGGGCATGACGGGGAGGACACTTTCAGCTCATTGGCTCGTGAAGAATGTTTCCCTGTGGTCCTGGCTCTCGGGAGTAACCTTGGCAAGAGGGAAGAGACGATTAAAAAAGCGATTCAGGAGATGAATCGACGGAGAGTCGTCTATGGGGACGCTTTTTCGTCTCTTTATGAATCAGATCCTGTGGGGTATGCGGATCAGCCCTGTTATGTCAATATGGTGATGAAAGGCCGGACAAAATTATCTCCCGAAGCTCTTTTAACGGCGTTAAAGGAGATTGAAAACGATCTGGGCCGGGATTGGGCTAAGCGAAACAGGCCCCGGACCATTGATATTGATATTATCTATTATGCCGCGGAGAAAAGGGATTCGGCTGTATTGACCCTGCCCCATAAGGGCCGTATGGAAAGGGCCTTTGTTTTGAATCCTCTCATTGAGATTATGGGAGAATTCAGGGACCCTGTCACCGGGGAAACCGCAAAACTGAAAAACGGGGGGAAATTAACTCGCTTAAAAACATGGGAGGACCTATGGAACGGCGTTTGACCTCTAAGGATATCATGAAGATGAAGTCCGGCGGAGAGCGTATTTCCGCATTGACAGCGTATGACTATTCTATGGCACACGCGGTGGACAGAGCCGGTGTGGACATGATTTTAGTGGGAGATTCTCTGGGAATGGTCGTCTACGGAGAGGCGAATACCCTCAGGGTGACCATGGATCAGATGATCTCCCACGGGAGAGCAGTTTGCAGAGGAGCGAAAAGGGCCTATGTCGTTGTGGATATGCCCTTTATGTCTTTTCAGGTCTCTATGGAAGAAGGGATTCGAAATGCCGGAAGACTCATGAGCGCCACGGGAGCTTCAGCTGTAAAAATTGAAGGGTCGCATATTGAGTTGACAAAACGGCTCTCGCAATGCGGAATTCCTGTTGTGGGCCATTTAGGGTATACACCTCAATCTGTCATGGCTTTCGGGCGGGAGATCGTCCGGGGACGGGCTTTGGATGAGAGAGAGCGCATTATGGAAAGCGCTTTTCAGCTGGAAGAAGCCGGCGCTGTCGCAGTTGTTTTAGAATCTGTCCCTGAATCGTTAGGGAAACAGATCTCAAATGAAACCCGCATACCTGTCATCGGAATCGGATCGGGGCGTTTTTGTGACGGAGAGATCCAGGTTCTCTACGATGTTTTAGGCCTTTATCCCGATTTTGTGCCGAAGCATACGCGTATTTTTTCGCATCTCGGGACCTCTGTGTCCCGTACGGTAAAAAAATATGTCCGGGCGGTAAAAGACAAGACTTTCCCCGGGGAAGAGAATGTGCTGAGGCCCTGAAAGGATATTATGGAAAAGTGGATGACCATTGCAGAATTACAAGAGGGGCGCCGCCGCTGCAAGGGGGGTGTGGGATTTGTTCCGACAATGGGTTTTCTTCATGAAGGGCATCTTTCTTTGATTAAAAAAGCGGTAAAAGAGAACGATCATGTGATCGTCTCGATTTTTGTCAATCCGACTCAATTCGGGCCTTCTGAAGATCTGGAGAAGTATCCCAAAGATATTGAACGTGACATGCGCTTGTGTAGAGCGGAAGGGGCAGCGGCTGTTTTCCTTCCTTCGGCTGAAGAGATCTACCCTTCGGGATATCAGACTTTTATCGAAGTGACAGAATTGACGCGTCATCTCTGCGGTTTATCCCGCCCGACACATTTCAGAGGTGTCTGCACCGTAGTGGCCAAACTATTTCATCTCGTTCAGCCGGATAAAGCGTATTTCGGTTTAAAGGATTATCAGCAATTTAAAGTTCTTCAGCGCATGGTGCATGATCTGCATTTCCCTGTGGAGACAGTCCCCTGCCCCATTGTCAGGGAGGCCGACGGATTGGCTATGAGTTCACGTAATAAATATTTATCAACGGCAGGACGCCGGGAGGCGCTGATACTCAAAAAAGCCTTAGACGATGTCCGCGACGCTTTGGAAAAAGGTGAGCGTTCGGGACACGCTCTTCAGACCATAATGCAGGAAACTGTGGCTTCCTCTCCCTCCGCCCGGCTGGATTATGCCCGGGTGGCTCATGGAGAGACCTTGGAAGACCTTGAAGGAGAGATAGAGGCGGAAGGGACTCTTTTCGCTTTAGCAGTATTTATTGAGAATACACGTTTGATCGATAACATGGTGTGGAGTCATGATTAGCAGAGTAAGATCGGCAGGAGTCAACGGCATTGTTCCGTATGAAGTAACAATAGAAACCGGAATCTCTCCGGGCCTGCCTCATTTTACTGTCGTGGGTTTGGGAGATACCGTAACGAAAGAGAGCCGGGAGCGGATAAGGGTGGCCTTTGCCCATTGCGGGATAAAATTGATGAATAAGAAGATCGTTGTTAACCTGGCCCCGGCGGATATCAAAAAAGAAGGCTCTCATTATGACCTTCCCATTGCCCTTTCTGTGTTGGCCGCTCTGGGATTGGTAACAGGCGACCTGAACCGTTTTCTTGTGGCCGGAGAGTTAGCGTTGGACGGCTCTGTCAGAAAGGTCAAAGGAATTCTGCCCTTAGCCGAACATGCAGCGAAGTGCCGGCTTCACCTGATCTGTCCTGTGGAGAATGTTCCGGAAGCTTCTTTCATCCGGGGTTTGAAAATATTTCCCGTTTCCCGCCTGGGAGAAGCCATGGACTTCCTCAACGGGAAAAAGCTTCTTTCTCCTCTAATAGGGGATTCTGAAGAGATTGCAGAACGGGGATATAAAGGATTTTCTGATATGAGTGAGGTGCGCGGCCAGGCTGTGGCGAAGCGAGCTCTGGAAGTTGCCGTATCGGGGAGGCATAATATTCTTATGGTCGGCCCTCCGGGAACAGGGAAGACAATGCTGGCCCGGCGAATCCCGTCGATCCTGCCGCCCATGAGTCGAAGTGAAGCACTGGAAGTCACGAAAATCTACAGCGTCAGCGGGCTGCTTACGGAAAAGAACCCTGTAAAAGTGAACCGTCCCTTTCGGGCTCCTCATCATACAATCAGCGATGTCGGCCTTGTCGGCGGCGGGCATCACCCAAAACCCGGGGAGATCAGTCTGGCCCATAAGGGAGTCCTTTTTTTAGATGAGTTTCCCGAATTCAAAAAAGGAGCTATTGAGGTGCTCCGCCAGCCTATGGAGAGAAAAGAGATCCATATCACACGGGCGGCCTATGCCGTAAGGTATCCGGCAGATTTTCTTTTAGTGACAGCCATGAACCCTTGTCCCTGCGGTTATTTGGGAGATAAGATAAAGGAATGCCGCTGTTCCCCTTCTGACATTTACCGTTATCGCCGGAGGATTTCGGGACCGCTTCTTGACCGTATCGATATACAGGTGGAAGTTCCCCGGGTCGAATATCGGGAGCTCAAGGGGGGATGGGAAGAGGAATCGTCATATTCCATCCGGGAAAGAGTCCTTAAAGCGGCAGCTGTTCAGAAAGAGCGTTTTAAGAAACGCGGGTTTTCCTTTAATGCCCAAATGCCTCCGGGCCTAGTCAAAACGTTTTGCCCGTTGACAGATGAAGCTGACCGGTTGCTGGAATCAGCCGTGAAAGAGTATGCGCTTTCTGCCCGCTCCTATCACAGGATTTTAAAAGTGGCCCGTACTATTGCAGATATTGAAGAACAGGATGTCATTGAGGATGTCCATGTCGCTGAAGCTGTGCAGCATCGGCGGATCTTGGATGAAATGCTTGAAAACTATTAAGGGGGTCTTATGAAGATTTTAACAATTAATCCCGGGTCTACATCCACTAAAATCGCGGTCTTTGAAGATAGGGAAGCGGTATTTGAGGAGACGATCCGACATGATGCTGATGAGATCGGACAGTTTCAAAAAATAGTGGATCAGTTTGAATTCAGGAAAAAATTTATCACCTCCGCTTTAAAAAGCCGGGGGATGGATTTGACCGATTTAGATGTGGTCGTAGGCCGCGGCGGATTGATGAAACCCATTGAAGGGGGAGTCTATGCGGTCAATCAGGCGATGCTGGACGATTTGGCCGATAAAACCCTCTGGGGGCGTGAGCATGCGTCCAATCTGGGTGCGTATTTAGCCAAAGCCATCGGAGATGAAGCAGAAATACCCGCTTTTATCACAGACCCCGTGACTGTCGATGAGATGTGCGATCTGGCCCGTATGTCCGGAGTGCCGGAAATTAAAAGAAAATCCCTTTTCCACGCCCTCAATGTTCGTGCCTGTGCCCGGAAAGCAGCAGAAGAATTGAAAAAAGACTTTTCAACCTGCCATTTTGTTGTTATTCATATGGGGGGAGGGGTCTCCGTGGTAGCCGTCAAAGAGGGCCGTTGTATTGACGTCAATAATGCCCTTTTGGGAATGGGCCCTTTTTCGCCTCAGAGAGCAGGGGCGCTGCCTACCGGGGATCTTATTGCTATGTGTTTCAGCGGTGAATATTCTAAAAAAGAGTTGGAAATAAAGTTAGCAAAAAAAAGCGGGCTCATCGCGTATACCGGGACTGATAACGGTTCTGAATTGGAGAAAAGAGCTTCAGAGGGAGATAAGACCGCATTAATGGCATTGGAAGCCATGGGATATCAGATCGTGAAAGAGGCCGGTGGTGCTGCGGCCCTTCTCTGCGGAAATGTCGATGCCGTTATTTTTACCGGAGGGCTGGTTTATGCTCAAAAAATCCTTATGCCTTATTTAAGGAAGCATTTAAGCTTTTTGGGAAAACAGATCGAATATCCCGGGGAGAAAGAGATGGAGGCCCTGGCTGATGCAGGATATCGGGTCATGACAGGGATCGAGAAGAGTAAGATTTATGGCTGAGATCTAACGGAGGTTGAGATGATTACAAAATTAGAACACATGTTTGATGTCTTAAGAAATGAAAAAAAGAAGGTCCTTGTTGCCGCTTGTGCCAATGACAGCCATACCATCGGAGCTGTTCACCAGTCCACGGAACTGGGCCTCATTGAGGGAGTTTTAGTCGGTGATGAGAAGAAGATTCAAAGCATCTGCCGTCAGGAAAAAATCGATATATCCAAATTCAGGATCGTTCATGAAGAGGATGATGTGAAAGCCGTGGCCCGCGCCGTATCTCTCATCAATGACGGAGAAGGGGATCTGCTGATGAAAGGGCTGGTCAACACCGATAAGTACATGCGGGGGATCTTGAACAAAGAGAACGGGCTTATGGAAAAAAAGGCTGTTTTGAGCCATGTTACGGTGCTGGAAAATCCGAATTATCATAAACTGATGATCGTGGGAGATGTGGCTATTATCCCCTTGCCTGATTTAGAACAAAAAGTGGCTATTGTCAATTATTTGATAAAGACGGCTCATGCTTTAGGCATCGAAAAACCCAAAGTCGCTTTGCTGGCCGCCTCGGAAACGGTCACGCCGAAAATTCCGGCCAATGCTGAAGCGGCCATTATCACAAAAATGGCTGAACGGGGACAGATCAGCGGGGCTTTTGTTGACGGCCCGTTAGCCATGGATCTTTGTATCGATCCGGAATCTGTCGAACTGAAAGGCATTGAAAGCCACGTTGCAGGAGATGCCGACTGTATCCTCTTTCCTAATATTGAGAGCGGTAATGTTTTTTACAAAACGAATACGAAGCTGGCTAATGCGAATTTGGGGGCTGTGGTCGTTGGAGCCCGTGTTCCCGCAATACTTTCATCCAGAGGAGACAGCATCGAAGTCAAAATGGCATCCATTGCTTTGGCAGCCATGATGGCCCGGGGCATGGCGTGAAACCATTAAGGAAACTTTCTGAGCTTCCTCCTCTCTTGAAAGAGAGGGGGGGGAAGAAGAAAGTGGCTGTCGCCTGTGGAGAAGACACCAACACATTGGAAGCAGTGGCCCGCGGGGTTGAAGAGGGACTGATTCTTCCCTTGTTGTTCGGTCATCCTCAGAGAATTGAAAAGGCAGCTCTTAAGGCCGAAGTCTCCCTTTCCGGATTTGAGATTATCCCGGAGAATGATCCTGCAGCAGCTGTCCGGACTGCCGTGGCAGCGGTAAAGGAGGGCAGAGCCGATATTCTTATGAAAGGGTTAGTGGGGACGGATAAGTTTCTTAAAGCCGTTTTAGACAAGGAGAAGGGGCTTATGACCCCCGGAGCCGTGATGAGTTATACCTGTGCCTTAGAATTACCGGCCTATGACAAGCTTCTTTTTGTCTCAGATACAGCTGTGTTGCCTTTTCCTGATTTTGCCCAAAAAAGGGCTATGATAGACTATTCTGTCGAGATGGCCCGGGCTTTCGGCATAAGCGAACCCCGGGTTGCTCTTATTGGAGCCTCTGAAAAAGTATCTCCTCAGTTTCCCAACACACTTGAGTACGCTCTTCTTTCACAAATGAACAAGAGAGGTGAGATCTCAGGATGTGTCGTCGACGGGCCGTTGGATATATTTTGTGCATGCGATCCCGAAAGCCTGACAGTGAAAGGGGTTGACTCTCCTTTAGAAGGAAGTGCCGATGTCCTCATTTTCCCTTCTTTGGAGGCCTGTAATGCTTTTTATAAAGGGCTTATGCTTTTTGCAGGGGGCGAATTGGCCGGGCTGATCCGAGGCACAGTAAAACCTGTGGTTGTGATGTCGCGCAGTGAGACAGCGTTATCAAAATTCTATTGTATCGCTCTGGCCTGTTTGATGGCAGATTCCTGAAAAGGAGTGTCCCGCCGCTCCCGAAAGGAAGAACTTTTCACTTTATTTCAGGGGAAAAACTGATATAATCCCAGTGAAAAACAGCGGGAGAGGTTATTCTTTGTCCCGTTTTGACAATAACAAGGGGGTTGATGAACCATGCTTAATACGTTGAGGTCAAAACAAAAATCAATACTTTGGTTTTTAGTGATCCTGATCACGCCGGCTTTCATTATTTGGGGCACAGGCTCAGGAGCTGAAAACAGGGGCGCGCCCGGCGTTGCCGCCAAACTAAACGGGGAAAAGATCCCCTATGAAGAGTTTTATCAATACTACTCGCAGTCCTATGAACAGATGGCAAAATTTTATGAAAATTATTACGGATCAATAACCAAAGAGCAAAAAGAAGCTATTCATGAGCAGGCAAAGGGACAGGCCTTGTCTCAGCTGATCAATCAGCATCTTCTGCTTCAGTATGCTGAAAAGAACGGGTTTACCGTGACGGCCCGGGAGATCAAGGAGGCATTGGGTCAACACGATGTCTTTAAAACCGACGGCCGCTTTGACGAAGAGAAATGGAAAATGTGGGTCCAGAATATGCCTGCAGACCGTTTGGCCGAGATCGAGGACTCTTTTTCCCGTGAGATTTTAGCGCAGAAAGCACTGAGCTATATGAAAGAGAGTCTCACAGTGACAGAACGGGAAGTGAAGGATTATTATCTGGCTCAGAACCTCCGGGTGAGCTTCAGTTATGCCCATGCCGATCTGAATGATTTTACCTCATCTGTGAATCTTAAAGACGACGATCTCCGGGCTTATTATCAGGCAAAAAAAGAGAATTGGCGCCGCCCGCGAGAGATCATGGTGAAATATGTCCCGGTGAACCCGTCCCAATTGACAGAGCCCTATACTGTTGAAGATAAGGAAGCCCGGAAATATTTCGAAGATCACAAGGAGAACTATCAGCGCGAAAATGAAGTTAATGTCGAGTATATTAAAATACCTGTATCTCAATTTACGGAAAAAACAGTTGTCTCCCAAAACGAGATCGCAGCATATTACAGAGATCATCAGAAAGATTTTGACCAAGGGAAACGCATTGCTCTGCGCTATGCCCTTTTAGAAGGAGAATCTCTGGATGATGAGATCGCCATAACCGAGAGTGAACGTGAGACTTATTATGAAGCCCATAAAGAAGAATTCAAAGTGCCTGAGCGGGCCAGAGCCCGTCATATTCTCTTCACCGTAGGCCCTAATGCAACAACTGAAGAGAAAAAAGAAGCTGAAACACAGGCGCGGGAGGTCTTGGAAAAAGCAAAAGCCGGAGAAGATTTTGCGCAACTGGCTTCAGAGTATTCTCAAGGGCCTACCGGACAGGCAGGCGGGGACTTGGGCTATTTTAAAAGAGGCGATATGGTTGAGGCTTTCGATAAAACCGTATTTGAAAAAATGAAAATCGGTGAAATTTCCGGACTTGTTGAAACGCAGTACGGATTTCATGTCATTAAATTGGAGGACCGTCAGGAGAGCCATTACCCTTCCTTGGATGAAGCCGCCGTGGCAATGGATGTTGACAGAGCTTTGAAAGAACAAAAACGAGCTTCGATACTGAAACACAGGGCCGAAGACATCGATAAGATGATTGAAGCCGGGCTGTCCCTTGAAGAGATTGCACAGACAGCGGGGATGCGCCTTGAAAAGACAGGGCTTTTGACAGAAGCTGAAACCCGGAGAGTTCTCGTTGCAGATCAGCATATCGTGAATACTCTGTTTTCTGCTCCTCTTCGTACCCTGACCGGGCCCTTCACTGCCGGGGACGCTTTAATCGTGGCTGAAGTCAAGCATGCAGAGAAAAGCCATGTCCTGCCGCTGAGCAATTCAACTGTGCGGAATAATATCATTCAGCAGGTCAAAAAAGAGAAGGCCTTCGAATTGGCCCGGAAGGAAGCGCGAAGGATCCACGAACAGATGGCTGCTGCAGGAGTGGATGCTTTTCGGGATACAGCCAAAGAGAGGGAATATATTCCTTTCCAGACAGGCTTTTTTGAACCCGGTTACCAATCATTCGTGCCGGGATTCGGATATGATATGGACTTTAAACGAAGTGCTTTTGCGCTGAAATACGGGGACATCTCTGA